>JALOBC010000026.1 GCA_023228465.1 Dokdonella sp.
CCTCCGCCCCTCCGGGGCCGCGCCGCTTCGCGTCGCGTTCCGATCCGCTCCCGGCGGATCGGTCGAACCGGCATTCCATTGCGGTGGTTCTCATCCACCTCGCGCAATGCCTTGCCACGTGCTGCTGTTGGAGGGAGGTGGACTACTCCGGGCTTCCTGCCCTCCGCCCCTCCGGGGCCGCGCCGCTTCGCGTCGCGTTCCGATCCGCTCCCGGCGGATCGGTCGAACCGGCATTCCATTGCGGTGGTTCTCATCCACCTCGCGCAATGCCTTGCCACGTGCTGCTGGTGGAGGGAGGTGGATTCGAACCACCGAAGGCGTGAGCCAGCAGATTTACAGTCTGCCCCCGTTGGCCGCTTGGGTATCCCTCCGAAATCTTCTCTCTTGCCGAACCGCCTTATGCTCCCTTCACAGCAGCGCTCCGCGCTGCAAGGGAGGTGGATGACTCCGGGCATCCTGCCCTTCGCCCTTCGGGCCGCGCCGCTTTCGCGTCGCGTTCAAGTTCGCTCCCAGCGAACTTGGTCGAACCACCGAAGGCGTGAGCCAGCAGATTTACAGTCTGCCCCCGTTGGCCGCTTGGGTATCCCTCCAGTTCACGGAGCCGCGCATTCTCCGACCCGAGGGGTCCGCCTGTCAAGGCTTGGGTGCGGCGGATTTCGGCCTGCATGCCGTCAGACCGCGCTGCGCCTGGGCCACGGACCCCGACGACGGGTCGGTCGGCTCACCGAAGTGTGCAACCTGATCCTCCATGGCACGCGAAAGTTCCTGCAACTTCTGCGCTCGCTCGGCAAGGCGCCGGTCGGCATCCGTCGTGGGCCGCCACGCCGGGACCGCGGCGGGCGTGCCCTCCTCCATGGCCACGAAGACGATCACGCAGCTCGTCGCCAGGCGCTCCTCGGCGGTTCTGAGATCGCGTGCAACCACGTCCACCGCGAAATGCATGCTGGTGCGGCCAGTGCGGATCAGCTTGCAGCGCACGATGACCAGGTCGCCGATGAGGATCGGCGTGACGAACTGGATGCCACCCACCGCCACCGTCACGCAGTAGCGACCGCTCCAGCCCACCGCGGCGGCGTAGCCCGCCTGGTCGATCCACTTCATCACCATGCCGCCGTGCACCTTGCCGCCGAAGTTCACGTCGGCAGGTTCAGCCAGGAACCTGAATTCGGATTCACGCTGCTTGCCGGTCACGGGTGGATTTCCTCGTCACATACGGGCGCGCGGTCGCTGCAGTGGCCCGAATCCATTCAGACGTTGAACCTGAAGTGCAGCACGTCACCTTCCTGCACCACGTACTCCTTGCCTTCCAGGCGCAGGCGTCCGGCTTCGCGCGCACCGGCCTCGCCCTTGTAGCGGATGTAGTCGTCGAAGGCGATGGTTTCGGCGCGGATGAAGCCGCGTTCGAAATCGGTGTGGATGACGGCCGCCGCCTGCGGCGCGGTGGCACCCTTCCTGACGGTCCAGGCACGCACCTCCTTCTCACCGGCGGTGAAATAGGTCAGCAGGCCGAGCAGCCGGTAGCCGGCACGGATCACCCGATCCAGCCCCGGTTCCTCGAGCCCCAGATCGGCAAGGAATTCACCCCGGTCGGCTTCGTCGAGCTGGGCCAGTTCCTCCTCGATCGCCGCACAGACCGGCACGACCTCGGCGCCTTCCAGGGCGGCGCGCTCGCGCAGGCGATCCAGGTGCGGATTGCCTTCGAAGCCGTCCTCCAGCACGTTCGCGATATACATCAGCGGCTTGAGGGTCAGCAGGAACAGGTCCCGCACCAGGGTCTTTTCCTCGTCGTCGAGGCCCAGGCCGCGTGCAGGCCGGCCTTCATTCAACCCGGCCGCCAGCTTCTGCAGCACAGGTCGGCGCGCGATGGCCTCCTTGTCGTTCGCCTTGGCCGCACGCTCGACGCGGGCGAGCGCCTTGTCGACCGATTCCAGGTCGGCCAGGGCCAGTTCCGTGTCGATCGTCTCGATGTCGGAAATCGGGTCGATGCGGCCGGCCACGTGCACGATGTCGGAATGCTCGAAGCAGCGCACGACGTGCGCGATCGCATCGACCTCCCGGATATGGGCAAGGAACTTGTTGCCCAGCCCCTCGCCCTTCGACGCCCCGGCGACCAGGCCGGCGATATCCACGAACTCGATCGAGGTCGGAATCACCTTGAGCGGCCTGGCGATCCCCGCCAACTGCGCCAGGCGCGGATCAGGGACCGGCACCACGCCCACGTTCGGGTCGATGGTGCAGAACGGGAAGTTCGCCGCCGCGATGCCGGCCTTGGTCAAGGCATTGAAGAGGGTCGACTTGCCTACATTGGGCAGGCCGACGATGCCGCATTGGATACTCATGGCTGTGATCCGGAAATGGAGAATCGGGAAGCGTCGGAAGCAGGGGCTGCGGAACCGGGAGCGAGCTCGGAATGATCGGATTCTGGACTTTGCCCTGCCCTCGGCCAGGTGTATGCAGGTCGCTCGCATGCAGCCTGCCTGAAGCACTCCCTATTCCCGACTCTCGACCGAGTGCAGGCGCTTCATCGCCTCGTTGAAGTCGCCGGCCACCGCCAGCGGCAGTACGTCGAGCGCCCGCCCGATCGCATCGATCATGGCCGCTTCGTCGGCCAGCGAGGGCCGACCGAGTACCCAGCCCAGCACGCGATCGCGGTGCCCGGGGTGACCGATGCCGATGCGCAGGCGATGGAAGCGCCCGTGACCGAGCTTGGCAAGCAGGTCGCGCAGGCCGTTCTGGCCGCCGTGGCCACCATCGAACTTGAGTCGCGCCGTCCCGGGAGGCAGATCCAGATCGTCGTGCACGACCAGCACCTGCTCGGGCTCGATCTTCCAGTAGCGCAGCGCCGCACCCACCGAATCGCCACTCGCATTCATGTAGGTGAGCGGCTTGAGCAACCACAGCGGGTTGCCATCCAGCGTGATCCTGGCGACCTGGCCACGCAGCTTCGATTCGACGCCGAAGCGCGCGCCCTCGCGCTGGGCCAGCGCATCAACGAACCAGAACCCCGCATTGTGGCGGGTTCTCAGGTGTTCGGCGCCGGGGTTGCCGAGTCCAACGATGAGGTGCAGGCCCGCCATGCAGGACGATGCCGCGCACGCAGTTGCCGCCGAAGCAACGGCTGCATGCGCGGCACGCGATCACTTCTTCTCGGGCTTGGCAGCGGTGGCGGCCGGCGCCGGCGTGGCGGCTTCCTCTTCGCCTTCGCCCTCCTCTTCCACCTCGGGTTCCGGCTCGGCGCGCACTTCCTTGGCCACGACCACGGCGCGGTCGTATTCCTTGCCAAAGCGCAGGTCCGCAATCTCGACACCTTCGGGCAGGGTGATCTCCGAAAGGTGGATGATGGCACCGGGCTGCAGCGCCGCCAGGTCCACGCGGATGCCCTCGGGGAGGTTGCGCGGCAGGCAGGAAATTTCCACGTCGGTCAGCTCGTGCATGATGACCACGCCGGCCGTCTTGCCGGCCACCGAGATCTCTCCATTCACGAACTGGAACGGCACGCGCAGGCGGATGGGCTCGTTCTCGTTGATGCGCTGGAAGTCGAGGTGCAGCACGACCTGCTTGAACGGGTGGCGCTGCATGTCGCGCAGCAGTACGGGCTGCACGTCACCGCCGAGGTTGAGGTCGAGGATCGAGGAATAGAACCAGTCGTTCTGGCTGGCGTGCCAGACGTCCTTGTGCGCCATCTGGATGCTGACCGGACCCAGGTCACCGCCATAGACGATGGCCGGCACCATGCCGGCACGACGCAGGCGGCGGCTCGCACCCTTGCCCTCGACGTCGCGCCGTTCGACCTTGATTTCGTGTTTCGTTGCCATGTTGCTTTGCCTTCTTGCTGTTGGGCCACCTTGCGGCGGCAGGGTGCCCTCCCGCGACCAGGAGGGCTGCAGTCGGGAATCGGGACGCGGAAATCGCGGTACGCCGGCGACACCAGCAAGGTCGCTGCCTTGGGATGCCACTGCCTGCCGTTGCGATTTCCTAGGCCCGATTCCCCATTCTCGCGTCAATCGACGTAGAGCGAACTCACCGATTCGCCATGGGCGATGCGGCGAATGGTTTCCGCGAGCAGGTCCGCCACGGAAAGCTGGCGGATCTTGTCGCAGGCTGCGGCGGCGGGCGACAGCGGGATCGTGTCGGTCACCACCAGCTCATCCAGCGCGGAACCGTTGATGTTCTGGATGGCCGGTCCGGACAGGACCGGATGGGTACAGTAGGCCGCCACCCGGCGCGCGCCGTTGCGCTTGAGCGCTGCCGCTGCCGCGCACAGGGTGCCGGCCGTATCGACGATGTCATCGACCAGTACGCAGACCTTGTCCTTGACCTCGCCGATGATGTTCATCACCGTCGCCTCGTTCGGGCGCGGGCGGCGCTTGTCGATGATGGCCAGGTCCGCATCGTCCAGGCGCTTGGCGATCGCACGTGCGCGCACCACCCCGCCCACGTCCGGCGAAACGACGATCAGGTTGTCCTTGCCGTGCATGCGCCAGATGTCGGCCAGCAGGACCGGCGAGGAGTACACATTGTCCAGCGGAATGTCGAAGAAGCCCTGGATCTGGTCGGCGTGCAGGTCCACCGTCAGCACGCGATCGGTACCGACCACGCCAATCATCTCTGCAGCCACCCGCGCCGTGATCGGCACCCGCGCCGAACGCGGCCGGCGATCCTGCCGCGCATAGCCGAAATACGGCATCACGGCCGTGACGCTGGCCGCCGAGGCGCGCTTGAGCGCATCGATCAGCGCCAGCATCTCCATGAAATTGTCCGCCGTGGGCGCACAGGTCGGCTGGATCACGAACACCTCCTGGCGGCGCACGTTCTCCTCGATCTCCACCTGCACCTCGCCATCGCTGAAGCGGCCCACCAGGGCCTTGCCGAGCGGCAGGTTGAGCTTCTCGCAGATGGCCGTGGCGAGCGGGCGATTGGCATTCCCGGTGAACACCAGCATGCCGGCGTTGTTCATGGTGGTCTCGACGCTCATGCTCTGTCACCTGGTCCGGTTGCGCCGGTCTGGCGCCTGCCACGTCATGCCTGCCGACTGGCGGTCTGCGAACCAGGCGGGCCATCGCGGCGCGCTGTGCCCGGCAGGTTCGCTTCGTTTGGCTGGGGCGGCAGGATTCGAACCTGCGAATGCCGGGATCAAAACCCGGTGCCTTACCGCTTGGCGACGCCCCATCTGGAGCAGTCCGGGCATCCTGCCCAGCCTGCATGGAAAGGGCCGCGGCAAGGCCGCGCCACCTTTCCCACGCCGCGATGCTTCCGCATCGCGCGGGCGGTGCGTCCTGCACCGCTCAAAACCGCGCAGTCCGGGCATCCTGCCCAGCCTGCATGCACACATCCATTGGAGCCGGGCCGCGGCAAAGCCGCGCCACCTTTCCCACGCCGCGATGCTTCCGCATCGCGCGGGCGGTGCGTCCTGCACCGCCCGGCTACCAGCCTCAGGCCCCGACCCTCGCGCGCAGGCGCTCGAGCAGGGGCGATTCATCTACACCGCGGGCCACGAACGCGCGCATGCCCGGCGGGGACTGCGCAGCGATCGCCTCGGCCGGCGCGCGCGAATCGAACCCTGCAAATACGCAGCCGCCCGATCCTGACAGCCGTGCCCTTCCAAAGGCGCCCAGCCAGTCGAGCGCCGCAGCGACCTCGGAATGGCGCGCCCGCGCAACCGGTTCGAACACGTTGCGCATGCTGCCGCCGGAAACAAAGAGCGGAATTGTCATCTGCGGCACATCGCGTGTCAATTCCGGCGCGGCAAACAGGTCGGCGGTCGCCACGCGCGCACCCGGGTCGATCACCACGAACCAGGCCGGCGCCAGGGCCAGCGGGGTCAGGCACTCGCCCACGCCTTCGGCCCAGGCACTGTGCCCGCGCACGAACACCGGCACGTCGGCGCCAAGCTGCAGGCCCAGCGCAGCCAGCTCATCCTCGCTGGCGCCTGCCTGCCACAACACGTTGAGTGCACGCAGCACCGTGGCGGCATCGGAACTGCCACCGCCCAGGCCCCCTTGCGGTATGCGCTTGCTGACCGCGATATCCACCCCGGCCGGACAGGCGGCAGCGGCCTGCAGGGCGTGCGCGGCGCGCACGGCGAGATCATCCGCGGCGGCCACGCCCGGCAGGCTGCCGTGGCGCACGATGCGACCATCTTCGCGCAGGCGCAGGTGGACGGTATCGCCGAAATCGAGCAGCTGATACACGGTCTGCAGCAGGTGGTAGCCGTCCGCGCGGCGACCCGTGACATGCAGGAACAGGTTCAGCTTGGCCGGAGCCGGCCACTCGCTCCAGCCATCTGCGCCCGTACTGTTCATGGCATGTCCCAGGCCCGGATGGCCAGTCGCACGCTGTAGGAATCCCTGCTCGCATACACGCGCCGCGGCAGGGCCGGCGCATGGCCCTGGGCGTAATCCCGATACTCGATATGCCAGCCGCCCTGGTCGATGGTTGCCGGCAGACCGTCGGCGCGGAAGGTGATCGCGGCCGGCCCCGGCGCGCGCATGCCGCGCACCCAGTCGGAAAGTTCCGCAAGGGGCACGTGCCAGCCCAGCTCGCGCTCGAGCAGCCAGGCCGCATCCGGGCCCTCCACGGTTCCCCCGGGCAGGCCTTCCAGGCGCGCGTGCGACGCATCGCCCGCCAGCACCCAGGTCTTGCCGGTCACCGGCGCATGCACCGTGAAGCGGAATGTCGCGCCGCTCTGGCGCCACGCCAGCGAGCCACTGCCACTCTCGCGGCCGTCGGAAACCGCCAGGCGCGCTTCCAGCTGCCAGGAGGCATCCTTGCTGCGCAACGCCGCTTCACGGGCGTCCTGGGCGGCCAGCAGGGACGCTGTGGGCAGCACCGGCTTCACGCGCGGGCCCGCGCAGGCGGCCAGCAGCAGCGCCGCCAGTCCGGCCGCGATGGCGCGCAGACCGGCACCGTTCATGGCGCCAACCGCTTGACGGTCTCCAGCAGCACCGGGTTGTCGGCATCCTGGTCGCGTCCCTGCTGCCAGATACGGCGCGCCTCGGCATGCTCGCCCTTGCGCCACAACACTTCACCCAGGTGGGCCGCGATCTCGGCGTCGGGCTGCTGCTTCCAGGCTGCACGCAGCAGCGGCAGCGCGGCATCGATATCGCCCATGCGGTAATGCCACCAGCCCATCGAATCCATGATCGCCGGCTCGTCCGGCTTGAGTTCGATCGCCCGGCCGATCAGCTTGCCGGCTTCTTCGAGCGCGGGATCGCCGCTGCGGGCATGGTCGGCCAGGGTGTAGCCCAGCGCATTGAGCGCTTCGGCATTGTCCGGCTTGAGCGCAACCAGCTGGCGCAGGTCGCGCACCCCGGCCGCCAGGTCGCCATGGGTGATCTCGAACAGGGCGCGCGCGTAGATGATGTCGGCGTCCTCCGGCAGCGCCTGCAGCGCGCGGCTATACACCGCGCGTGCCTCGCCGAATCGATCGCGCTGCGTGAGCAGTTCGGCTTCCAGCAGGTAGGTGCCAGCCAGGCGCTCGCGATCGCCCACGGCCAACTGCTCCAGCCGCCGTACCAGCACCAGGGCCTGTTCCGTCTCCTGTGTCTGGCCGAGCACGACGGCACGGCGGATCTGTGCGTCGAACCAGCGCTCGTCGTACTGCGGGATCATCGCGTACCAATCGAGCGCCGCCTTGCGCTGGTCCAGCATTTCGGCCAGCTGTCCGAGCAGATAGAGGCTCCGCCCGCTGCGGGGTGCCGGCGCCGCGGCGATTTCGTCGTACAGGCGTGCCAGCGCCTTGTCGTCGCCGGCGCGCGCCAGGTAGGCTGCGCGCGCCGACCAGCTCACGTCGTCCTGCGGCCCCTGGCCCAACACCCGCGCGGCGCCGCTGTCGTCGCCGTCTTCGGCCAGCAAGGCGGCATAGGCGCCGCGCAAGCGCCGGTTGGCCGGGTCGCGCTTGAGCGCTTCGCCGTACAGGGCCACGGCCGACTTGCGGTCACCCCGGTCGAGCGCGAGGCGCGCACTCCAGGCATAGCTTTCGCTGCCGTGGAAACGTGCAAGCGCGCGCCTGGCCAGGCGCTCGGCCAGGGCCTTGTCATCCAGCTTGAAGGCCAGTTGGCTGACGGCGATCCAGCTCGCCTCCTTCTTTCCAAGGTGGCTGTCGGTGGCGATGCGGTCGAGCAGCCCGGTCGCCAGGCGCGGATCGCCGGCGCCCAGCAGGGCCTGCGCCGCCAACCGCCAGCCGGTTTCATCACCAGCCTGCACGAGACTGGTGAGGTCCGCCTCGGCGGCCGCCGAATCCTGCTCGCCCAGGGCGATCCAGGCGCGCGCCTGCAGGATGCCCCGATCCGCCGGCGCCAACGCCTGCCAACGGCTCAGCGCCTGCCGCGCCAGGGGCCAATCCCGCGTGGCCAGGGCCAGACGGGTTGCCTCCTCGGCGACCGCCGGATCGCCCGATTGTGCTGCAGCCAGGGTGAAATGGCGCGCAGCCGACCCCACGTCATTGGCCTGCAGGGCGAATTGTCCAGCCAGCAGTTGCAGCATGCCGTCACGCTCGTAGTCGAAGGACGCGGCGTCAGGCGCGCTGGCCGCCGGCGGCTGCCGCTGCAAGCCGGCACATGCGCCCAGCAGGACGCAGGCCAGGAGAATGCCCAATGCGCGGGCCAGCGTCGGCACGGACGTACCGCGGGGAGGATTCACGCGGGCGCAGAGCATGAGCTACCTTGGATTTCGGGTGACGGCGGGCGAGGCGGCAAGCTTAGCCGATCTGTTCCAGTGCCGCGGCAGTCGCGACATGCGCGGCGCGGGAGTCGCCCAAACCCTTGAGGGCGCTGCGTTTGGGCGCCCGGCCGCTGGCCGGCACATTGGCCTGATGGGCCCGGCCGGCGATACACTACGCGCGGCTGAACCGGCACGCGTGCAAGGGGTTCCACGCCGGGCGGCATCGGGCCGCGTTGGATTTACCACATGACGCTGATTGCCCTCGGACTCAACCACCTGACCGCACCCATCGCCCTGCGCGAACGCATCGCCTTCCCGGCCGATGCGACGACGCCGGCGCTGGCCGGCCTGTGCGCCGAGCCGGGTATCCACGAGGCAGCCATCCTTTCCACCTGCAACCGCACCGAGCTCTACTGCACGGTCGAACCGGGCGCCGAAACGGTGCCCGCAATCTGGCTTGGCCGCCATCAGGAAGTGACCCCGCTGCGGCTCGACGAGTTCCTCTACCGCCACCACGATGCCGACGCGGTGCGCCACCTGTTCCGGGTCGCCACCGGGCTGGAATCGATGGTGCTGGGCGAGCCGCAGATCCTTGGTCAGGTAAAGGACGCCTATGCGCTTGCCCGCGAGGCCCACACATTGAAGGCGCCGCTGGAGCGCCTGTTCCAGAACACCTTCGCGGTGGCCAAGCGGGTGCGATCGGACACCCGCATCGGCACCAATCCGGTTTCCGTGGCGTTTACCGCCGTACACCTGGCGCGACGCCTGTTCGCCGACCTCGAAGACGCCTGCGTGCTGCTGATCGGCGCCGGCGACACCATCGAGCTGGCCGCGCGCCACCTGGCGGAAACCGGCGTGCGCCGACTCATCATCGCCAATCGCACGCTCGAGAACGCCCAGTTGCTGGCCGGCCGCTTCGGCGGTTACGCCATTTCCCTGGCCGATCTGCCGCGCCATCTGGCCGAGGCGGACATCGTGATCGCCTCCACCGCCAGCCGCGATCCGGTGCTTGGGCGCGAAACCGTCGCCGCGGCGCTCGAGGCACGCCGGCGCAGGCCCATGTTCCTGGTCGATCTTGCCGTACCACGGGACATCGACCCTGCGGTCAGCGCGCTCGACGACGTCTATCTCTACAGCATCGACGACCTGCACCAGGTGATCGACGACAACCTGCGCTCGCGCCAGGAGGCGGCACGCGAGGCCGAGGCCATGATCGAACTGTCGGTCGGCCACTTCATGGGCTGGTGGCGCATGCTCAATTCGCCCAACCCGGTGGTGAACCTGCGGCGTGCCGCCGAAGCCAATCGCGACGAGGTGCTGGCCAAGGCGCGCCGCCTGCTCGCCCACGGCCACAGCCCCGACGAGGCGCTGGCCTTTCTCGCCCAGACCCTCACCAACAAGCTGTTGCACGCGCCCAGCGCCAACCTGCGCAGCGCCGCACTGCGCGGCGACAGCGAACTGTTGCAGGCCGCAAGCGAGCTGTTCGACCTGCCCGACGAGGCAACCAGGCGCGATCGTTAGCGCGCCATCCGACCTGTCGGCGCCTGGGTGCGTGGCTGCTGGATCGGGCCCGTGGAACCGGGTGTCGCAACCCGCGCCCGGTACGCCATGGCCACCTGTCATTCCGCGCCCCGCTCCCGCCCCTTCCACACCCGGTCCCCATGCTCCCCACGATTCGCCGCAAACTGGAACAACTCGCCGAGCGCCATGAGGAACTCGAGCACCTGCTCGCCAGCCCCGAGGTACTGGCCGACGCCAAGCGCCTGCGCGAAGTCTCGCGCGAGCACGCCCACCTCGCGCCGCTGGCGGCTTCGCTGCACGCCTGGGACGAGGCCGGCGCTGCGCTGGAATCGGCGCAGGCGATGCTGGCGGATGCGGAACTGCGCGAGCTTGCCGAACAGGAGATCGACACGCTCCAGGCACGCCGCGCGGAACTCGAGCACCAGCTGCGCGCCCTGCTGGTGCCGCGCGATCCGCGCGACGCCGGCAACCTGTTCCTGGAAATTCGCGCCGGCACCGGCGGCGACGAGGCGGCCATTTTTGCCGGCGACCTGCTGCGCATGTACCTGCGCTACGCCGAGCCGCGTGGCTGGCGCGCGGAAATCCTCTCTGCCCACGAGGGCGAGCACGGCGGCTACAAGGAAGTGATCGCGCGCATCGAGGGTGAGGGTGCATTTTCACGCCTGAAGTACGAATCAGGCACCCACCGCGTCCAGCGCGTGCCGGAAACCGAATCGCAGGGCCGCATCCACACCTCGGCTGCCACCGTCGCCATCCTGCCGGAGCTGGACGAGGTGGACGACATCGAGATCAACCCGGCGGACCTGCGCACCGACACCTTTCGCGCCTCGGGGGCAGGCGGCCAGCACGTCAACAAGACCAATTCGGCCATCCGCATCACCCACCTGCCGAGCGGCATCGTGGTGGAATGCCAGGACGAGCGCAGCCAGCACAAGAACCGCGCCCGCGCCCTGTCGCTGCTGAAGGCGCGCCTGCTCGACGAGGCGCAATCGAAACAGGCGGCCACCCAGGCCGAATCGCGCCGGCTGCAGGTTGGTTCGGGCGACCGCAGCCAGCGCATCCGCACCTACAACTTCCCGCAGGGGCGCATCACCGACCACCGCATCAACCTGACCCTTTACCGCCTGCCCGAGATCATCGCCGGCGACCTGGACGAACTCATCGACGCGCTGGCACGCGAGGACCAGGCCGACCAGTTGCAGCAGCTCGCGGCGCAGCGCTGAGATCGCCGGAGGAACTGCAAGGTTCGGGATGCCGGCTCTCGCAGCGGCCCACATGTGGGCTCCTGTCTGCCCCCCGGATTGACGTGGTGGACGACATCGAACTCAAACCGACCGACCTGTGCACCGGTGCGTTCCGCGCAGTGGCTGCCCGGTCGAAGCCCGTGACCGTCAATGCCAGGTCGCGGCGCTCGATGCTCAGTTGCGGATCGGGCGTCAGGTCGTACGACTGTTCGCTCGATCTCAGAGCTTGCGCCCGATCACGTCTACCTTGATGGTAGCCTCGGGGTTGTCGGTGACCGGACTCTCGGTTGCGGCACGGGCGCCGCCCGTCGTCGGCGCTTCGCACCGCGGCGCAGGTGCGTGCCTGCCTCCGGTCGAATAACAGATCGGCACCTTCACCGTGGCGGGGATGCCGTGGCCAGCGACGCGCTCGGGCCAGAACTGCCAGCGGCGCACGGCCTTGATGGCGGAACGCGTGAAGTCGCGCGCGACGGCTGGCGCGTCCGGTGCAGGTTCAACCGACGTCACCTTGCCGCTGGCGTCGTACCGGACCTCGAGGACGACCTGCGCGGCTACATTTTTCCGCAACTGCTCGCGCGGAAATTGCGGAGCGACGGTCTTCTCGATGCCGCCACCCGTGCGCACGTCTTCCACGCGCACGGCAAAGCCTTCGCCTTGCGGCTCCAGTGCCACGCTGACATCGAGGGTGGTTTCGGTGACGGCAGGCACGCCATCGAGCTTGCCCGGCTCGAACGTCCAGCCACGGATGGCAGCCTCGAGCGGGCCGGCCACGGCCGACTTGACCTTGCTGTGCTGCTCGAGCGCGGTCACGTGGCCGCCCGCGTCCAATGTGACTCTCCATGTGGTGTTGACGGTCGCAGGGACCTCATTTGGGACCGCGGCCTGCGCGCCCGTGGCGAGAACGAGGGCGGCCAGGCCACCCAGCAGGATCGAACGCATGAGTTGCTCCTTGTGATGCGGGATCGTCCTGCAACCCTCGCCACGCACGGCGCCGATGTCAAGCCGCCCCATGCGGAAGGCGCCGCACGCTCCCTGCGACGCCGGCACGCCTGACCGCTCCTCCGGCGGCGCGCCCCGGCGGAGCCGCTGGCGCGGGATTTGCCCGCACGCCACGCGTCACGCCGGGCCAGCGTCGGGAACCGGCGACGGCGCGGCGATCAGCCGCCCGGCTTGCATGGATACCTGGCGGTCCACCAGCGAGGCCAGGCCTTCCGCGCGGTGGCTGATCACCAGCACGCTGCGCCCGCGCGTCGCGTGCGCCAGCGCGGCCAGCAGGGCTCGCGCGGTGACGGCATCGAGTCCTTCCAGGGGCTCGTCCAGGATCAGGATCGGACGCTCGGCCAGCAGTGCCCGTGCGATCGCAACGCGCCGCGCCTCGCCGCCGGAGATGCGCACGCCGCCTTCGCCCAGCCAGGTGTCGAGTCCGTCGGGAAGCGCGGCCACGAAGGACTGCAACTGCGCGCAGGCGAGCGCGGCATCGATGGCCGCCGCATCCGCTGCGGGACGCGCGATGCACAGGTTCTCACGCAGGCTGGCATTGAAGATGTGCGGCTGCTGCTCGGCCACCGCGATCGCGGCGCGCACGTCGGCGGCGGCGTACTCATCGATCGCCCGCCCGCCCAGCGCGATCGCGCCGCGCTGGATCGGATGGAAGCGCAGCAGGGCATGAACCAGGCTGCTCTTGCCCGCGCCCGACGGGCCGCTGATCGCAACACGTGACCCGTATGGCAGGTCCAGGTCCAGCCCGTCCAGCGCCCACGGCCCCGCGTCCGCGTAACGCAGCCGCACGTCGCGCCAATGCAGGTCGAAACGCGTCGGAGGCGGGGCCGGGTGGGCCGGATCGTGGACTGCCGGCGGCGTGTCGGCCAGCGCGAACACCCGCCGCGCCGCCTCGCCGGTGACCGCACCCTGGGCAAACGCTTCCGGGAGGGGCGCCAGCACCTCGAAGGCCGCCAGCGCCAACAGCACCAGCATCGCCACGTCCGGCGCGGCGAGCGCGCCGCGCTGCAGCGCGCCGGTGGCGAGCAGCAGGCTGGCCGCGGCCAGCCCTTGCGCTGCCAAGGGCACCGCGACGGCGCCAAGGGACTGGAGGCGATCCGGCGTCGCCGGCGCCGGCGTGGCCTCGCCGGTGAGCGCCTCCAGACGCTGGGCACGTTCGCGGCCCGCCCCGTACAGGGCGAGTTCCGCCGCGCCGCGCAGGCTGTCGCTGGCCAGCGCCCGCTGCTCGCTCTCCAGCGCGACGATCGCGGCCCCGGGACCCCGGCTGCGGCGGAGCAGCCACAGCGGCAACACCACCGCGACCAGCAGCGCAGCGACCAGCGTCAGCCCCGCCAGCAGCGGCGCGTACATGGCCTGCACCAGCACGATCACCGGCATCGCCAGTGCCGCGACCGCGACCGGCACCAGTACAGCGAGAAAGGCGTGCTCCAGGCGGTCGATATCGGCACGCAGCCGCGAAAACAGCTCCGCATCGCCGAGAAACCCGGTCCGCGCCGGCGCCAGCGGCAGGATGCGCCCGAACAGCCACATGCGCAGCTGGCTGAGCGCGCGCAAGGTCGCTTCGTGGTTGATCAGCCGGTCCAGGTAGCGCCCGCCGATGCGCAGCAGGGCGAAGGCGCGGATCAGTGCCGATGGCGTGAAGTAGTTGATCGCCGCGCCGCTGATCCCGGCCAGGCCCATGCTGGCGATGAACCAGCCGGCGACCGCCAGCAGACCGATGCCGGCCAGGGTGCTGACCAGCGACAGGGCAATCCCCAGGGCCATCCAGCCCCAATGCGTGCGCATCACCGCCAGCAGCCGCCAGAGCAGCGCGGGCGTGGCCGGTGCAGGCACCTGCACAGCCATCACGCTGCCCCCTGCGCCTGCCACAGGTGCGCGTAGGCACCGCCCTGCGCGACCAGCGCCGCGTGCCGGCCGTGCTCGATGACCCGGCCGCGCTGCATGAGCGCGATCGCGTCGGCGTGCGGCGCCGCGCCCAGGCGATGCGCGATCCACACCACGCTGCGGCCCGCGCCGCAACGCAGCAGCGTGCGTTCGATGGCCTCGGCGCCGGCGGGGTCGAGGTGCCGGGTGGGTTCGTCCAGCAGCCACAGCGGTGCATCGCGCAGCAGCAGGCGCGCCAGGCCGATGCGTTGGGCCTGGCCGCCGGAAAGACCGTAGCCATCCTCGCCGATACGCGTGTCCCAGCCAGCCGGCAACACCTCGATCACCGCGTCCAGGCCGGCGGCCGCGGCCGCGTGCTGCAGGGCCTTCGCATCCGTCTGCGGGCGGGCCAGCAGCAGGTTGTCGCGCACGCTGCCGGCGAACAGGTGCGGACGCTGCGGCAGCCAGGCGATCTGCCGGCGCCAGGCGTCGAGATCCAGCGTGTCCAGGTCCCTGTCGTCGATTCGCACCCGGCCCTGCTGCGGCAGCGCGAACCCGAGCAGCACCTGCAGCAGGCTGCTCTTGCCGGCGCCGGTCGCGCCGACCACCATCAGCGTCGCCCCGGCCGGCAGTTCGAGCGTGCACCGGTCCAGGCCGTGACGCCCCGGTTCGTAGGCGAAGGAGACATCCTCGAAAGCGAGTGCCGGCGGTGTATCCGGTGGTGCGCGGCGCGCGGTTTGCCGGCGTTGCGGCAGGGGCTGCGCCAACAGCTTGTCGAGGTCGCCCGCAACCGCCAGGGCATCCATGCGTGCGTGCCGCAGTGCGCCCAGCGCTCGCAGGGGGATGTAGAACTCCGGAGCCAGCAGCAGCACGAACATGCCGCGCGAAAACGCCACGTCCCCCCATAGCAGGCGAAATCCGACCAGCACCGCCACCACCGCGATGCTGAGGGTGGCGAAGAACTCCAGCACCAGCGAGGACAGGAAGGCCACGCGCAGCACCGCCATGGTTTCGCGGCGATAACGCTCGCTGCCGGCGGCCAGGCGTGCACGCTCGCGTGCACCGGCACCGAACAGGCGCAGGGTCGCAAGCCCCTGCAGCGCGTCGAAGAACTGCTCGCCCAGGCGCGTCAGCACCTCCCAGCGCCGCTCGCTGGCGCGCGCGGCACGATCGCCCAGCAACACCATGAACAGCGGCACCAGCGGCGCGGTCAGGAGCAGCACCAGCGCGCCGACCCAGTCGGCCGGGAAGGCCACGGCCAGCACCACCAGGGGCAGCGCCACCGCCGCCGCAAGCCGCGGCAGGTAGCGCGCAAAGTAGGGCTCAAGCGCCTCCACCCCGTCGATCAGGCGCGTCACCAGCTCGCCGCGGGCACGCCCGGCCAGCCACAGCGGGCCGAGCGCCTGCAGGTGTCCGGTCAGCTCGCCGCGCACCGCGGCCACGACCTCGCGGCCGGCGCGAAAGCCGAACTGCCGTCCGGCAACGACGAGCCCTGCACGCAGCAGAGCCAGCAGCAGGTAGGCGCTGACGGCGGGCACCAGAGCCGCGGCGGGCTGCTGCTCGAAGATCGCCGCGTGCAGGCCCCAGGCCAGCAGTGCTGCCTGGAGGCACAGCAGCGCCGTCTGCGCCACGCCGCTGGCGATCGACCAACCCAGCCAGCGCCGCACGTCGCGTGCGTGCATCTTCAGCCACGCCGATGCGCCGCTGCCTGCTGCCGGCGACCTACCTGGCCCGGGCAGCGCCCCACTCGCGAAGGGCGGCCCTCCGGGCGTGCCCGAACCCGTCATGCCGGGCGGCGCGGACACATGCGCGTCAGCCTTGGCGAACCGATTGGGTAGGATCCTCGCGGCTCGCCCGCTGTTCATCCTGGGCATCCAGCAGGATGCCTCCTGACGCTGCGACCAGCACGATCACGCCGGTGCCGAGCAGCCAGGCGAAATACCACGCGCCGGCCTCGCCGAGGATGATGCCGAGCAGGATCATCAGCATCGCCAGCACCATGAACAACACGAACAGCAGGAACATCTTCATGCGTGCGCTCCTTGGGGCCTGTTGACGCTAGTAGGCATGCTTGTCGGCGGCGACCTGTTCCTCGCTGACCTTGCCGCGCATCACGTAGAACGCCCAACTGGTGTACCAGACGATCAGGGGAATGAACACCACCGTGAAGCCCAGCATCCAGACCAGGGTCAGGCTGCTGGAGGAGGCATTCCACAGCGTCAGGCTCTGCGCCGGCACGCTGCTCGAGGGCAGCATGAACGGAAACATCGCGGCCCCGACACTGCCGATGACCCCGGTCCAGCCCAGTGCGCCCAGCCACCAGCCGAGCAGGGCGCGGCCATTGCGCAGGGCCAGCAACCCGGCCACCAGAGCCACGAACACCAGTGCCGGGAGCAGCCACAGCGCGGGGTGTGCCGAGAAATTGGCGTACCAGGCGCCGGCGGCCTGGGTGACCGTCTGTTGCAGCGGCGTCTGCGGCGTGCCGGGAGCCGGCGAGGCAACCAGGGTGTAGCCGCTGATCATCCGCAGCCACACGCCGCCCACGGCGTACAGCACCAGGGCCGCGCTGGCGCCAACCGTGGCCGCGCGCTGGGCGCGTGCGCGGATCGCGCCCTCGGCGCCGACCATGATCCGGCTTGCACCCATGTAGACCGACAGCGCCACCGACAGCAGCCCGCACAGGATTGCGAACGGGTTGAACAGGGCCAGGAAACTGCCGGTGTAGGACGAAGTCAGCTTCCAGTCGAAATGGAACGGAACGCCCTGCAGGATGTTGCCCACGGCCGCGCCGAACACCAGCATCGGCACGCAACCGCTGACGAACAGGGCCCAGTCCCAGATCGCGCGCCAGCGCGGCGAATCCAGGTGCCCGCGGTATTCGAAGCCGAGCGGGCGCACGATCATCGACCACAGCAGCACCAGCATCACCACGTAGAAGCCGGAAAACGCGGTGGCGTAGATCAGCGGGAAGGCAGCGAAGATGGCGCCGCCGCCGAGCACGAACCAGACCTGGTTGCCGTCCCAGTGCGGGCCGATGATATTGAGCGCCACGCGGCGCTCCATGTCGGTGCGGCCCACGTAGCGCAGGATGGTGCCCACGCCCATGTCCATGCCGACCATCACCGCAAGGCCGATCAGCAGCACGCCCAGCAGCAGCCACCAGGTGATCTGCAGGATCAGATACGTTTCCATGACTCAGGGTCCCCTGTTGCCGGCCGGCAGCACCGTTGCCGGCGCGTGATCCGGTGTGAAGGGTGCCTCGACATCCGGCCCGTCCGGCCCCTGGCGGATGGCGCGCACCATCAGGTACATCTCCACCACCACGAAGATGCCGTACAGCAGCACGAAGCCCGCCAGCGAGAATGCCATGTACGCCACGCCGTGGGTCGAGGCCGACATCCAGGTCGGCAGCATGCCGAACACCGTCCAGGGCTGGCGGCCCATCTCGGCAACCAGCCAGCCGGCCTCGTTGGCCAGGAAGGGGATCGGGATCATCCACACCGCCAGCCACAGGAACCAGCGCTGCCTTTCGACCGTGTTGCGCAACGTGTAGAGCACCGCCAGCACGAAAAACGCCAGCATCGCCAGGCCAAGGGCCACCATCACACGGAACGACCAGAACACCAGCGCCACTGGCGGGATGGTGTCGCGCGCGGCGCGCGCGATGTCGGCCTCGGTGACATGGGCGGGATCGGCGACGTAACGCTGCACCAGGAAGCCGTAGCCCAGATCGTCCTCATGGGCGCGGAAGGTGGCCAGCGCCGCCGCGTCATCCGGGTTGGACGACAGGGCCTTGAGCGCCTGCACCGCCGGGATGCCGTTGCGGATGCGTTGCTCCGCACGCTGCTCCAGTTCATCGATGCCGGGCACGCTGCCATCCAGCGAGTGGGTCACCAGCAGCGACAGCGCATAGGGCACCTGCACCTCGCCGTAATTGGTCTGCTCGGACTGCGAGGGGAATGCCACCAGGTTGAACGGCAGTGGCCCCGGTTCGCTCTTCCACAAGGCTTCCATCGCCGCCAGCTTGGTCGGCTGGGCCTGGCCGCCGACAAAGCCCAGCGCATCGCCGAGCGTGATCACGCCGAGCGAGGCCAGCACGCCGAACAGCGCCGCAATGCGGAACGAGCGGCGCGCCAGCTCGACATGACGGTTCCGGAGCAGATACCAGGCGCTGATGCCGCACACGAAGATCGCGCCGGTGACGTAGCCGGCGATGCTGGTGTGGACGAACTTGGCCTGGGCATCATGGCTGAAGATCAGCTCGGCGAAGCTGGACAGTTCCATGCGCATCGTCAGCGGATTGAACACTGCGCCGCTGGGCGCCTGCATGAAGCTGTTGGCAATCAGGATCCACAGCGCCGACAGGTTCGAACCCAGGGCCACCAGGTAGGTGACCGCAAGGTGTTGCCCGCGGCTCAGGCGTTCCCAGCCGAACACCATCAGGCCGACGAAGGTCGCCTCCATGAAAAACGCCATCAGTCCCTCGATGGCCAGCGGCGCACCGAAGATATCGCCGACGAAACTGGAATAGAACGACCAGTTGGTGCCGAACTGGAACTCCATGGTGAGTCCCGTGGCAACACCGAGCGCAAAATTGATCAGGAACAGCTTGCCCCAGAACTGGGTCATCTGCTTGTAGATGGGCCGGCCGGTGGTGACGTACACCGTCTCCATCGCGGCGAGGATGAACGACAGTCCCAGCGTCAGCGGTACGAACAGGTAGTGGTACAGCGCAGTGGCCGCGAACTGCCATCTCGAAAGCAGGACAACCGTTTCGTCGATCATGCGCCAAGCCCTCTTGCGCGCAGCGCCGATTCCCGCGCCGCATCCGAACCCTTGCGCGCCATTGTTGCACAGCGGGACGGGACCCCGGACCTGGCCGCGATGGTCGGCGCGCGCCGCCTTTCCAAGGCGTTGGCCAGCCTATCGTGCCGCGTTCCGGCCGAACCTGGATCCCGGCTGCGTCGCAGCTGAACTCGGGGATCGCGATGCCAGCAGGTCAACACCGCATCGGCGGGGAAAGCGCCGCTGCCCCGGTCGTCAATGGCGAGCGGTCTTGCGAATCAAGCCCTACGCCCACCGATCAAGGCGTTGGACTCGATCGCGGCAACGCCAAGCGCACGTCGTCTCTGCAGAGGCCTTGCACGCCATGGCTTGCGCGTGGCGTCAGACACGCGCCTGGTCGGCGCCGGCCAGCACGCGGCGGGCCACGTCGAGATAGATCCGGGGCAGACGTGCCAGATCATCGAGCGCCACGCATTCGTCGACCTTGTGGATGGTCGCGTTGATCGGCCCGAACTCCACCACCTCGGCACCGAGCGGGGCGATGAAGCGTCCGTCCGAGGTGCCACCGCCCGTGCTCTGCTCGGGCTGCAGGCCACAGTGTTCGCCGATGGCCGCAACCACTGCAGCGCGCAGCGGACCGGGGCCGGTGGCGAAGGGCTCGCCCGAGAGCCACCAGTCGAGCGTGTAATCGAGATCGTGGCCGCGCAGGATGACCTCGGTACGCTCGCGCAGGGAGGCCGCCGTGCTCGCGGTGCCGTAGCGGAAGTTGAAGACCGCGCGCAATTCGCCCGGAATCACGTTGTCGGCGCCGGTGCCGGCACCGAGGTTCGAGACCTGGAACGAGGTCGGCGGAAACGCCTGGTTGCCGTCGTCCCAGTGCGTCGCGGCCAGTTCGGCCAGTGCCGGCGCGAAGGCATGCACCGGATTCAGCGCCTGGTCGGGATAGGCCACATGTCCCTGCACGCCGTGCACCGTCAGGCGCCCGGTGAGCGATCCGCGCCGGCCCACGCGGATCAGGTCGCCCAGGCGCGCCTTCGAGGAAGGCTCGCCGACCAGGCAGGCATCGATGCGCTGGCCGCGTTCGCCAAATAGCCGCGCCACCCGGCGCACACCGTCGATGGCCTCGCCCTCCTCGTCGGAAGTCAGCAGCAGGGCGAGCGTACCGGCATGATCGGCATGCGCGCGCACGAATTCTTTCAGCGCGACCACCATCGCCGCCACGCCGGATTTCATGTCCGCGGCGCCGCGGCCATACAGGTGTCCATCGCGCAGCGTCGGCTCGAACGGCGGCGTCGTCCAGGCCGCCGGTGGTCCGGCCGGCACCACGTCGGTGTGGCCGAGGAACACCAGCACGGGACTGCCCTGCCCGTGCGTGGCCCAGAGGTTGTCCACGGCGCCGAAGCGCAGCTGTTCGATGCTGAACCCGGCAGCGGCGAGGCGGGCCCCGATCAGCGCCTGGCAGCCGGCATCATCCGGCGTCAGCGAACGGCGGCGGATGAGTTCGCAGGTGAGGTCGAGCACGGCAGACATGGCCATCCAGGTATGCGCAGGACGCTCATCTTGCCGCAAACCGCCGCGCCTCACCCGGTCAGCGCCACACCCAGCAGGTGGCCGATGCCGAAGGTGACCGCGATGGCCGCGGCGGTGATGACGAACTGGCGCGCGATCGAGAACAGCACGCCGCGGCCGGTGACCAGCGCGGTGCCGGTACCGATGATGGCCAGGCCCACGCCGGTGGCGACCAGGCTGCCGGCGAACGCAGTCTTGCCGCTGAAAGCCAGGTAGGGCGCCACCGGGAACAGTGCGCCGAAGGCAAACAGGCAGAACGAGGAAATTGCCGCGCCCCACGCCGAGCCGCCGAGTTCCTGCGGATCGATGCCCAGATCCTCGCGCACCAGCGCATCCAGCGTGGCGCGCGGGGACTCGGTGAGGTGTTCGGCCAGGTGCTCGGCTTCCTCGTCCTCGAAGCCGCGCTCGCGGTAGATGCCGGCGATGCGCCGGCGTCCGTCCTCGGGCGCGACCGCCAGGCGCTCGGCATGCTCGGTGATCTGCGCCTGGTAGAACTCGCGCGAGGTGTTGACGCTCAGCCATTCGCCCAGCGCCATCGAACAGGCGCCGGCGACGAGACCGGCCAGGCCGGCCAGCACGATGGTAGGCTCGCCCGCCGCGGCGCCCGCCATGCCCATCACCAGGCTGGCGTTGGACACCAGGCCATCGTTCGCGCCGAGCACCGCGGCGCGCAGGGTATTGCCACTGCCCGCGCGATGGCGGTGCGGTACCGGCGTGCGCGTCGGCAGAGGGAAGTGATCGCGGTGGGCGACCCGGTCCACGGGCGTGGCGGCAAAATCGGCATGCTCGAGCCGCACCACGGTCGGCATCACGAACTCGGTACCGAACAGGCGCGCCAGGGTCGCCAGCACGCGCACGCGCAGGCCCACGCGCAGCGGCGGCACCGGCAGTTCCGCGTCACGCAGGCGCGCTTCCCAGAAGGCCGCATTGGCCGCCTCGCCCTCGGCGATGCGCCGGTAGGCCCGCGCCAGGCGCGGATCGCGCGCCAGCTCGGCCAGCCGGCCGTAAAGCACGGCGTTGTCGCGCTCGATGCGCAGGTTGCTGTGGCAGCGGCAGGCCGCCTGCTCGTTCAGCGCCGGCCGGTGCGCGCGGCTGGCCTTACCAGTGGGCGCGCCACCCTGCTTCATCGCCCGAAGCGCCGCTTGAAGGCATTGTCGCTGAAGCCCACCGACACTTCGCCGTCATCGGTCACCAGCACCGGGCGGCGGATCAAGGCCGGATATTCCTTGAGCAGCAGCAGCCATTCGGCATCCGAAGCGGGATTCCTGCGCTGCGGCAGGAGATTGCGCCAGGTGGTGGACGACTTGTTGACCAGCTTCTCCCAGCCGCCCAGACGCCCGGCCCAAGCCTTCAAGGTGTCCGCCGCCACCGGCTGGGCGCGGTAATCGACGAAGGTGTGCGCGACATCGAAGCGCGCCAGCCAGTTGCGCGCCTTGCGGCAGGTATCACAGGTGGGGAGGCCGTAGAGGATGGTCATGGCTTGGAGAGCTGGGAACGAAGAATGCGAACGGGAATCCATCGGTGGAGAATGTACCGCGCCACGGCAGCGTCGCGGGCGCAGTCCCGAGCCACGACCAGGTCACGGCGCGCGCCGGTCATCGGAACGACGCTGCGATGCCGGAGCAAGTCACCGCGGAACCTACTCCCGCAACAACTCATTGATGGAAGTCTTCGCGCGTGTCTTCGCATCCACCTGCTTGACGATCACCGCCGCATACAGGCTGTGGCTGGCGTCGGCGGCGGGCAGTGCGCCGGCGACGACCACGCTGCCGGGCGGTACGTGCCCGTAGCTGACTGCGCCGCTGGCGCGGTCGTAGATCTTCGTCGATTGGCCAAGGAACACGCCCATGCCGATCACGCTGCCCTGGCCGACGATGACGCCCTCGACCACTTCCGAGCGCGCGCCGATGAAGCAGTCGTCCTCGATGATGGTGGGGTTGGCCTGCAGGGGTTCGAGCACACCGCCGATACCGACCCCGCCGGAAAGGTGCACGTTGGCGCCGATCTGCGCACAGGAACCGACCGTGGCCCAGGTATCGACCATGCTGCCGGCGCCGACGCGCGCGCCGATGTTGATGTAGCTCGGCATCAGCACCGCGTCATTTGCCACGTGCGCACCGCGACGCACCAGGGCCCCGGGCACCACGCGCGCGCCGGTGGCGCGGAAAGTTTCTTCATCGGCACCGACGAAACGCAGCGGCACCTTGTCGAAGGCGGCCATGGGGCCGCCATCCATGAGGCGGTTCGGATGCAGGCGGAAGTACAGCAGCACCGCCTTCTTCAGCCACTGGTGGGTGCGCCAGCCACCCGCGCCATCAGGCTCGGCAATGCGCAGGGCACCGGCTTCCAGGGCATCGAGCACCTCGTCAACCGCCGGGCGCAGGGTCGCGATGTCGTGGTCGGAGAGGGCGGCGCGACGCGTCCAGGCGTCGTCGATCAGGTCTTCAATCGGCATGCGGAACCTCGCGGGTCACGGGGCTGGCGCCCAGGCGGCGCAACAGGACGGCGCGCACGCGCGCCTGTGCGTCGGCATCCAGCGGAGCGTCATTCTCGTCACTCACGATGAAAAAGTCCTCCGCCCGCTCGCCGAAGGTCGCGATGCGGGCATCGTGCACGCGCACGCGCGCCTCGCGCAGCGCCAAGGCGACCTCGGCCAGCAGGCCCGGACGATCGCTGCAGACCAGGGCCAGCTGGGTGCGGCCCTGCACCTCGGCAAAGGCGAGCTGCGGCGCACGCTGGAAATGACGCTGGCGGCGCGAGAGATTGCGGCGGGCAATGCGCGGGCTGGGATCGCGCGCGCCCAGCACGCGCTGCAGGGCCGCTTCCAGCGATGCTGCACGCGCCGCGTCGATCGGGGCCTGGGTTTCCGCATCGAGCAGGTCGAAGGTGTCGAACACCTGGCGTTCCGGCGTCACGAACAGGCGCGCCACCAGGACGTTGCAGCCAAAGCGGTCGAGGGTGGCGGCGATGGCGGCAAACAGGCCATCGCGGTCGGGCGCGCAGATGAACAGTTCGCTGCTGCCGCCGCGCAGCGATTGCGCACGCACCGCCACCACCGCCCGGGTTCCGGCGCGGGCAACGACCGCTGCCTGCCAGGCAATGCGGGCCGGCTTGTGGCGCAGGAAACTGCCGCGCGGAAAGCGTGCCAGCAGGCCGACCGCGCGATCGCGGCCGTAGCCCTCGGCGACGAGCAGGGCGAGCGTTTCGGCGCGACACTGCTCGATGCGTGCCTCGGCCTGCGGCGGTCGGCCGAGGCCGGCGCGCAGCATGTAGCGCGTGGCGGTGTGCAGGTCGGCCAGCAACCGCGCCTTCCAGCCATTCCAGAGCTTGGGGTGGGTGCCGGCGATGTCGGCGATGGTCAGGAGATAAAGGTAATCGAGCCGCTCGCGGTCACCGACCTGCACGGCGAAGCGATGCACCACCTCGGGGTCGGCGATGTCCTGGCGCTGCGCGGTGACGCTCATCAGCAGATGCCAGCGCACCAGCCAGGCGACCAGTTCGGTGTCGCCTTCCGGCAGGCCCAGGCGCGCTCCGAACGCGCGCGCCTCCGCCTCGCCCAGGGTGGCGTGGTCGCCTCCGCGCCCCTTGGCGATATCGTGGAACAGCGCCGCGAGCAGCAGCAGCTCGGGCTTGTCGAGTGCCGCGAGGATCGGGCCGGCGAGCGGGAATTCGCCGCTCGCCGCCGGATCGGCGAAGCGCGCGACGTTGCGCAACACGCGCATCGTGTGCTCGTCCACCGTGTAGGCATGGAAGAGGTCGTACTGCATGCGCCCGACCACGCGCCGGAAGGGCGGCAGCAATGCCGCCAGCACCCCATGCCGGTTCATGCGCACCAGCGCCTCGACCGCCGGCGTGCCGCGGCGCAGCAGGTCGAGGAAGGCGGCCAGCGCATGCGGGTCGGTCACGAAGGCTTCGTCGTGACGGGCCAGCGCCTGCTGCACCAGGCGCATGGTCTGCGCCGACAGGCCACGCAATTCGGGGTGTTCGAGCTGCACCCGGAACACGTCGATCATGGCGCGCGGGCGGCGCAGGAACAGGTCGGGCGAGCGCGTCTCGATGCGCAGGCCAAGGGCCACGAAATCACGATCCAGCACGCGTGGCGCCGATGCCGGCGGCTCGAGCAGCTCGGTCAGGCGCTCGATGCATTGCACGCCGAGCCGTTCGGCCACCGTCGCGGCACGGTAATAGCCCTGCATGAACTGCTCGACGGCGAGATTGCCGGCATGTTCGTCGCGATAGCCCAGTTCCGCCGCGAGGCGTCGCTGGTGATCGAACAGCAGACGCTCCTCGGCACGCCCGGCGACCAGGTGCAGGGCGAAGCGGTAGCGCACCAGCAGCGCCTCGGAGCGTTCCAGCGCGGCATGCTCGGTGGGGTCGATGAGGTCGCATGCGGCCATCGCCGCGAAGTCCGCGGCGCCGGCGATGCGGCGACCGAGCCAGCGCATGAGATCCAGGGTGCGCAGTCCGCCCGGGCCCTCCTTCAGATTCGGTTCGAGGTTGTAGGCCGTGTCGCCGAAACGTGCGTGGCGCGCCGCCTGCTCGGCGCATTTGGCGGCGAGGAAGGCCTGCGCCGGCCACAGTGCCGGATCGCCGACGAGGCCGGTCAGCGCGTCGGCCAGCGCCGTCCCACCGGCGAGGCGTCGCGCATCGAGCAGGCTGGTGAAGACGCTGACGTCGGCCGCGGCGATCTCGCGGCATTGGGACGGGGTACGCACGGCATGTCCGGGCTGCAGGCCGATGTCCCACAGGCAGGCGAGGAAGGCCTCGATGGCACGCGCCTGGTGCGCCAGCGAAGCGGCTTCGCCCAGGATGAGCAGGTCCACGTCCGAATGCGGAAACAGCAGGCCGCGGCCGAAGCCACCGATCGCGAACAGGGCGCTGTCCGCCGCGTCGCCGATGCAGGCCTGCCAGACGTGGCGGAGCACCCCTTCGACGGCTTGCGCGCGCACGCGCACCAGGGCGGTCGCCTCGGCTCCGGCATGAAATGCGCCCGCCAGGCTGCGGTCGGCATCGTTGAGCACCTGACGCAAGGCGCGCCGCGCCTCGGCCGAAACCCCGCTGCGCGGCATCGCTGCAGGCAGGCGCGGCAGGGTGGGAAGCATGGACACGGCGGAGGGCATGCAGTGGATGGACGCGCCTGGCATGGGAAATGTCAACCCGCAGCGCACCCGTCGGTGGCCTGCGGCCGCTCTTCCCTCCGATCCCGCGCCTGCCGCGGCCGCACAGGGTGACGCGACCCGCGCCATCCCCTGGCCGTCGCCGGGAACGATGTGCGCGGCGTCTTCACGGGATGCCACGTCGGCATCCCGACCGGCGCCTCAGGCCGCCCTGGGCCAGGGGGTCAGGATCTCGTAGCCATCGTCGGTCACCGCAAGGGTGTGCTCCCACTGCGCCGATAGTGAATGATCCTTGGTGACCACCGTCCAGCCATCCGGCAACTGCCGCGTGTGCTGCTTGCCGGCGTTGACCATCGGCTCGACGGTGAAGGTCATGCCCTTGCGCAACCTGAGGCCGGCGCCGGGCTGGCCGTAATGCAGCACCTGCGGATCCTCGTGGTACACGCGGCCGATGCCGTGCCCGCAATACTCGCGCACCACCGAATAGCCGCGCGCCTCGACGTGGCTCTGGATGGCATGACCGATGTCGCCCAGGGTCGCCCCCGGGCGCACCTGGCCGATGCCGAGCATCATCGCCTCGAAGGTCGTCTCCACCAGGCGCCGCGCCAGGACGGACGGTTCGCCAACGAAGTACATGCGGCTGGTGTCACCGTGCCAGCCATCCTTGATGACGGTCACGTCGATGTTGAGGATGTCGCCATCCTTGAGGATCTTGCCCGGCGTGGGAATGCCATGGCAGATGACGTGGTTGACCGAGGTGCACAGGGTCTTGGGGAAGCCCTTGTAGCCGACATTGGCGGGAATCGCACCCTGCACCTCGGTGATGTGCCGATAGGCGATGCGATCCAGTTCTTCGGTGCTGATGCCCGGGCGCACGTGCGCCGCGAGGAGTTCCAGCACCTCGGCGGCCAGGCGCCCGGCAACGCGCATCTTCTCGATTTCTTCGGGGGTCTTGACGGTGACGGACATGGTTCCTCGCGAATGACGGACTGGCCGGCATGGCGCCCGGCCAACGGCGTATTGTGACGGCGTGGCGCACCGGGTTACAATTCCGCCGTTTCGTCCACCCGGTTGCGCGGTCGCCCGCCACAGGCAGATAGGCCTCATGGCGGGTCGCTTCAAGGCCGGCGGCGAAACAGACGGCCATGTCGGCCGAATCCGCACACGCATCGTCACCGCGTTCGGGGTGCCTCGCAAGGGGTCGTCCGCGGCGGATGCGTGGAGGCCCAACCCCGGAGTTGCACGCACGTCCGCCCCGCCCCACGCCTCCCCGCGTGGCCGCATGCAGGTGACGGGCCGCAACTCCTCCCGCGAAGGAATACCTGCAATGCCACAAGTCACCATGCGCCAGATGCTCGAGGCTGGCGTGCATTTCGGCCACCAGACCCGCTACTGGAATCCGCGCATGGCGCCGTACATCTTCGGCGCGCGCGGCAAGATCCACATCATCAACCTCGAGAAGACGCTGCCGCTCTTCAACGACGCGATGAACTTCATCTCGGGCCTGGCCCAGAAGCGCGGCACCATCCTGTTCGTCGGCACCAAGCGTTCTGCGCGCGAGGCGATCAGGGAAGAAGCCAGCCGCTGCGGCATGCCTTTCATCAGCCAGCGCTGGCTGGGCGGCATGCTGACCAACTTCCGCACCGTCAAGCAGTCGGTGGCGCGTCTCAAGGAACTGGAGACCATGGAAACCGACGGCAGCTTCGATCGCCTGGTCAAGCACGAGGTGCTCGGCCTGCTGCGCGAGCGTGAGAAGCTGATGAACTCGCTCGGCGGCATCAAGGAGATGAATCGCCTGCCGGACGCCCTGTTCGTGATCGACATCGGCCACGAGGACATCGCGGTCAAGGAAGCCGCCAAGCTGGGCATCCCGGTCGTCGCCGTGGTGGACACCAACTACGATCCGGCCCTGGTCGATTACGCCATCCCGGGCAACGACGACGCCATCCGCGCGGTGCAGCTGTATGCCGCCGCCGCCGCCGACGCCGTGCTGGAGGGCCGCGCCGCCGCGCCGGACATCGTGCCCGGCAGCACCGACGAGTTCGTCGAACTCGATGCCGAAGGCAATCCCGTGCCGGCCAAGGACAAGCGCGAGCGCGACGATCGCCGCAAGCCGGGCCCACGCAAGGGCGCGCCGGGCAAGCGCGCCTCGGGCGACCGCCGCGGCCCGGCACCGCAACGCGGCAAGCCCGCAGCTGACGACGCGGCGCAGGCCGCCAGGCCCGCAACTGACGAAGCACCGGCAGCCAAGCAGGCCGCCAAGCCTGCTGCTGACGAGGCCGCCGAAGCCAAGCAGCCTGCCAAGCCTGCTGCTGACGAGGCCGCCGAAGCCAAGCAGGCCGTCAAGCCTGCCGCTGACGAGACGGCCGCAACCGAGCAGGCCGCCAAGCCTGCCGCTGACGAGGCGGCCGCAGCCGAATAAGGCGATCCGGCGCCTTGCATGCGCGCCGCCAGCCTCCCGTTGATGACGGGTGGCGCCACCGGCGCCACCCCACGATTTTGTCGAGGACACCATGGAAATCACTGCACAACTGGTCAAGGAGCTGCGCGAGCGTTCCGGCGCCGGCATGATGGAATGCAAGAAGGCGCTGACCCAGAACGGCGGCGACATCGAGGCCGCCATCGAGTGGCTGCGCAAGCAGGGCCTGGCCAAGGCCGACAAGAAGGCTGATCGCGTCGCTGCCGAGGGCCGCATCGTGCTGGCCCAGGACGGCGGCAAGGCGGTACTGGTCGAGATCAACTGCGAAACCGACTTCGTCGGCAAGGACGCGAGCTTTCTCGCCTTCTCCGAGCAGGTCGGCAAGGTGGCGCTGGCCAGCAGCGGTGCGGCGGACGTCGCCGCGCTGGCAGGGGCCGCGTGGCCGGACGGTGGCACCGTGGACCAGGCGCGCCAGGCGCTGGTCGCCAAGATCGGCGAAAACATCCAGATCCGCCGCCTGGTGCGGGTGGAGAGCAACCACACGATCGGTGCCTACGTACACGGCAGCCGCATCGGCGTGCTGGTCGAGGTCAAGGGCGGTTCGGCCGAGTTCGCGCGCAGTCTCGCCATGCATGTCGCGGCGATGAACCCGCCCTATATTGCGCCTGCCGACGTGCCAGCCGAGATCGTCGCCAAGGAACGCGAGATTGCCCTGGCGCAGGTGTCGGAGAAGGACAAGGCCAAGCCGGCCGAGATCCTCGAGAAGATCACTTCCAGCAAGGTCAACAAGATCATTACCGAGATGACCCTCACCGGCCAGGCGTTCGTCATGGATACCAACGAGACGGTCGGCGCGGTGCTGAAGAAGGAGGGCGCGCAAGTGCTCTCCATGCACCGTCTCGCGGTCGGCGAAGGGATCGAGAAGAAGGAGGAGGATTTCGCCTCCGAGGTGATGAAGCAGGCCGGCCTGGCGTAACTTGTGCGATCCGTCCGGGATCGCTGTGCTTTTGAAGTGGTTGGATGACGGACAGGATGATGCCGGTCGGATGATCCACGACCGGCATCCATGCGCGGACTTTCAAGGTGAAGCACGGCTTCGGGTGGGGGCAGGATCAGCTGCTGAAAGCGCCTGGAGTAGGCAGGCCTGGGGTAGCTGCTGAAAGCGCCCGGGATGGGCAGGCTTGGAGCAGCTGCTGAGAATGCCTGGGGTGGGCGGGCTTGTGAAATCGAAATGCAGTTCCTGGCTGTACGCGGATGGACAGCGTCGATTCTCCGGCCGATTCTTCACGGGTGCG
The DNA here is from genome assembly GCA_023228465.1 of Dokdonella sp. Taxonomy (GTDB): domain Bacteria; phylum Pseudomonadota; class Gammaproteobacteria; order Xanthomonadales; family Rhodanobacteraceae; genus Dokdonella_A. The sequence continues at coordinate 29,474 of JALOBC010000026.1, forward strand.
ACAGGCTGCTAGATGTCTGGTACCGTGTGCAGCCCCTCCCGCGGGAGCATGCAATGAAGCCTGTCAATATCGCGCTGCTGGTTGGCAGCCTGCGCAAGGAATCCTACAACCGCCGCCTCGCGCGCGCCGTGGAAAAGCTCGCGCCGCCCGAGTTCTCATTCATTCACGTCCGTATCGACGACCTGCCGCTCTACTCGCAGGACTTCGACGCCGACTACCCGGCCACCGCACGCCGTCTCAAGGCCGACATCGAGGCCGCCGATGCCTTGCTGTTCGTGACCCCCGAGTACAACCGCTCGCTGCCGGGCGTGCTCAAGAACGCCATCGACATCGCCTCGCGGCCATGGGGCACCAATTCCTTTGCCGGCAAGCCGGGCGCCGTGATCGGCTGTTCCATCGGTGCCGTCGGCACCGCCATCGCCCAGCAGCACCTGCGCGGCGTGGCCGGCTTCATCGACGTGCCCATGCTCGGTCAGCCCGAGGTCTATCTCCAGTTCAAGGATGAGCTGATCAGCGCCGAAGGCGACATCGCGCGCGAGGACACGCGCAAGTTCCTGCAGGGCTTCGTCGATCGCTACGTAGCCTGGGTGAGACGCTTCACCGGCTGACGCCCACGTCGGGAAGCCGCACGGGTACAATGCTGCGGTTTTGCCTACCCGAGCCTGCCATGTCCGCCGATATCAAGTACAAGCGCATCCTCCTCAAGCTCTCCGGCGAGGCCCTCATGGGCGAGGCGGACTACGGCATCGACCCCAAGGTGCTGAACCGCCTGGCCCGCGAGATCATCGAGGTGCAGCGAGCCGGCGTGCAGATCGGCGTGGTGATCGGCGGCGGCAACATCTTCCGCGGCGCCGGGCTGGCGGCGGCCGGCATGGATCGCGTCACCGCCGACCACATGGGCATGCTGGCCACGGTGATGAATGCCCTGGCGATGCAGGACGCCATCGAAAAGGCCGGCGGCTACGCGCGCACCATGAGCGCCATCAAGATCAACGAGGTATGCGAGGACTTCATCCGCCGCCGCGCCATTCGCCACATCCAGAAGGGCCGCATCGCACTGTTCGCCGCCGGTACCGGCAACCCCTTCTTCACCACCGATTCGGCGGCCGCCCTGCGCGCGATCGAGATCGGCGCCGACCTGCTCCTCAAGGCGACCAAGGTCGATGGCGTGTACAGCGCCGACCCGGCCACGGACGCCAATGCCACGCGCTACGAGCGCCTCAGCTACGAGGAGGTCATCCAGCGCAATCTCCAGGTGATGGACACCAGCGCCATCGCCCTGTGCCGCGATCACGGCATCCCGCTGCGCATCTACGACCTGTCGCGCCCGGGCGACCTGATGCGCATCGTGCGCGGCGAAGCCATCGGCACCCTGGTGGGCGCGCGCAAGTGACGCCCCCCGGCCACACCGGCAGGCGGCACCAGGACCGCGTTGTTCGGGAGCCTGGCCGCAGCTGAGCTATACTCGCCGACCGACTCGGCCGACGGATGATTCCGCTCCATGCTCGAAGAAATCAGGAAAGACGCACAAGCACGCATGCAGAAGAGTGTCGAGGCGCTGGCCAGGGAGCTGCAGCGCCTGCGCACCGGCCGCGCCAGCACGGCCATCATCGAACCGCTCAAGGTGCCCTACTACGGCACCGACACGCCGATCGCGCAGGTGGCCAACGTCGCCGTTGCCGACGCGCGCTCGATCACCATCACGCCGTTCGAGAAGAACATGGTCGGCGCGGTCGAGAAGGCGATCCTCGCTTCCGACCTTGGCCTCACGCCGACCACGGTCGGCACGGTCATCCGCATCAACCTGCCGGCCCTGACCGAGGAGCGCCGGCGCGAGCTCTCCAAACACGTCGGTCATGAGGGCGAGAACGCCAAGATTGCCGTGCGCAACGTGCGCCGCGACGCGCTGCACCAGGTCAAGGAACTGCAAAAGGACAAGCAGATCAGCGAGGATGACGAACGCCGCTTCGAGGAGGAGATGCAGAAGCTCACCGATCGCTACATCAAGGAAGTGGACGGCGTGGTCAAGGCCAAGGAACAGGAACTGATGGCCGTCTGACCGGGGCCCGGTCCGGAGCAGGGCGGTCGCGGATCCACCGCCCGCACGGGCTGGATCGTCGCAACGCCAGGCGCCGGCCAGCGCTCCGCGCCACCCCACACACCCCTGCCCGACGCCCATGGCCACCGACCCTGCGACCGCGCCCCGCATTCCCCGCCATGTCGCGATCGTCATGGACGGCAATGGACGCTGGGCCGAACGCCGCCGGCGGCCCCGGACCTTCGGCCATCGCCAGGGCCAGAACGCAGTGCGTGCCACGATCGAATACTGCCGCCGCCGCGGCATCGGCACGTTGACCCTGTTTGCCTTCTCCAGCGAGAACTGGAAGCGCCCGGAAGGCGAGGTCGGCGCCCTGATGCAGCTGTTCCTGCGCGCCCTCGACCGTGAGGTCGATGAGCTGGCCGCCAACGGCATCCGCATCCGCTTCATCGGCGAGCTGGGCGCGTTTTCTCCGGAACTGTGCGCGCGCATGCAGCTGGCCGTGCAGCGCACGGCCCGCAATACCGCCCTAAACGTCAATGTGGCGGTCAATTACGGTGGTCGCTGGGACATCGTCGAGGCCGCGCGCCAGCTTGCCGATGCTGCCGCGCACGGCCGGCTCGACCCGGCGACCATCGACGAGGCGGCATTCGATGCTGCCACCTGTCTGGCCGACCAGCCGCCGGTGGATCTGTTCATCCGCACCGGCGGCGAGCGCCGCGTCAGCAACTTCCTGCTCTGGCAGATCGCCTATGCCGAGCTCTACTTCACCGATACCCTGTGGCCCGATGTCGATGCGCACGTCCTGGACGCGGCCCTCACCGACTTCGCCGGCCGCGAGCGGCGCTACGGCCTGACTTCCGCGCAAGTGCGCACCACCAGTTGAGTTCCCGATGCTCAAGCAACGCACCCTGACGGCCCTGGCGCTGGCACCGATCGCGGTCGCGCTCATCCTGTTGCTGCCGACGACGATCATGGCAGCCGTCGCCGGCGGGTTGTTCCTGCTGGGGGCATGGGAATGGGCGCGCCTGGCCGGCTACGCTGAGCCCTCCTCTCGCGCCATCCTGGTCGTCATCCAGGCGGCGATCCTGGTCTTCCTGTGGCCCGTGAGTGCACTTCCTGCCGCCTGGTACGTGATTGGCGCCGGCATTGCCTGGTGGCTCCTGGCCCTGGTCTGGCTCGGCAATTTCTCGTGGGCCGCGGCGCCCACGCGGGAAAATGGCCTGATCAAGCTCGTCGCCGGTGAGCTGGCCATTGCGCCGGCCTGGCTGGCCGTGGTCACCATCCACGGCAATGCCGACCACGGCCATTGGTGGCTGCTGTTCGTGCTGCTGCTGGTGTGGGCCGCGGACACCTTTGCCTACTTTGCAGGCAGGCGCTACGGCAAGCGCAAGCTGGCCCCGCGCATCAGCCCGAACAAGACCACCGCCGGCGCCTGGGGCGCACTTGCCGGCGGCGCACTCGTGGCCCTGGTCGGGGGCTGGCTGCTCGGCGCACGCGGCTTCGCCCTGGCACTGCTGTTCGGCCTGTCCCTGCTGACCGTGCTGGCGTCGATCGTCGGCGACCTGATCGAAAGCCTGCTCAAACGCCAGGCCAATGTGAAGGATTCAGGCACCTTCATGCCCGGCCACGGCGGCCTGCTCGACCGCATGGACAGCCTGCTGGCGGCCCTGCCCGTGTTCGCCGCCGGCAAGGCGCTGATCGACCTCGCGACCTGAGCATGCGCACGCTGGCGGTCCTCGGCGCGACCGGCTCGATCGGAACCAGCACGCTGGATGTGGTCGCACGCCACCCCGAGCGCTTCCGCATCGGCGCGCTGGCGGCGCATCGCAATGTCGCGGCGCTGGCCGCCCTGTGTCTGCGCTTTCGCCCGCAACTGGCGGTCATCGCCGACGCGGCGGGCGCCGCCGAACTGGCCGCCCGCCTGGCCGAGGGCGGCTTCAGCGGACGCCTCCTCGCCGGTCCCGAGGCGCTCGTGGAAGCGGCCAGCCTGGCCGAATGCGACACCGTGGTCGCCGCCATCGTCGGCGCGGCAGGGCTGGAATCCACCCTCGCCGCTGCCCGCGCCGGCAAACGCCTGCTGCTGGCCAACAAGGAAGCCGTGGTGATGGCCGGCCCGCTGCTGCTGGACGCACTGGCGACGAGCGGGGGGGAACTGCTGCCGCTCGATTCCGAGCACAATGCCGTGTTCCAGTGCCTGCCGGCCGGCCGCCCATCCGCCACGGCTGCCGGCGTGCGGCGCATCGTGCTGACCGCTTCGGGGGGGCCGTTCCGCGGCCGCGACGCCGCTGCGCTCACGACGGTGACGCCGGACCAGGCCTGCGCGCATCCCAACTGGCGGATGGGCCGCAAGATCTCGGTCGATTCGGCCACCCTGATGAACAAGGGCCTGGAGGTCATCGAAGCCCACCACCTGTTCGGGGTACCGCCGGCACAGATCGAGGTGGTGGTGCATCCGCAAAGCATCGTACACTCGCTGGTGGAGTACCTGGACGGCTCCACACTGGCCCAACTGGGCCACCCGGACATGCGCACTGCGATCGCGCACGCGCTGGCCTGGCCGCAGCGCATCGATGCCGGCGTGGCACCACTGGATCTGGTGCAGGCCGGACGGCTCGATTTCGAGGCGCCCGACCGCGACACCTTCCGCTGCCTCGACCTCGCCTGGCAGGCGCTCGCGCTCGGTGGCGGCGCCAGCGTGGTCCTCAACGCCGCCAACGAGGTGGCGGTGGCGGCGTTTCTCGCTGGCGGCCTGCCCTTCCTCGCCATTGCCCAGGTGATCGAAGCCTGCCTGGAACGCCTCCCAAGTACGCCCTGCCCCACCCTGCAGGCGGTGATTGACATGGATTTAACTGCGCGCCGCGAAGCGCAAAGTATCATTGCGGCGCGAGCCAGCGGCTAGCGGCCAGGGGCTGAAAGCCACGTCACCGCCACGCGCGTCCCGGCCAAACGCCAACCCGGCGGACCTGGCGCCTGCCCCACCCAGCCCCAAGCCTTCGCAATCCCCAACCTCGAGCCCCAGTCCCTAGCCCTCATGCAGCAATTCTTCGGTTCCATCTGGTGGCTGATCGTCACCCTCGGCCTGCTGGTAACCTTCCACGAGTACGGGCATTTCGTCGTCGCGCGACGCTTCGGAGTGAAGGTCCTGCGCTTCTCGGTCGGCTTCGGCAAGCCGTTGTGGTCGCGCGTCGACCGCCATGGCACCGAGTTCGCCATTGCCGCGATCCCGCTCGGCGGCTACGTGAAGATGCTCGACGAGCGCGAGGGCGAAGTGGCGCCGGAAGATCTGGCGCAAACGTTCAACCGCAAGAGCGTCGGCGTGCGCATGGCGATCGCGGCGGCCGGACCGGCCTTCAACCTGATCTTCACCGTGCTCGCCTTCTGGCTGATGTTCGTCATCGGCAAGCCGGACTACCAGCCGGTGATCGGCCATGTCGATCACATCGCCGCAAGCGCGGGGTTCGAGCCCGGCGACCGCATCACGCGCATCGGTGACGAGCCGGTGGCGACCTGGAGCGATGCCAGCATGGGGCTGATCCAGGCAGCGATCGAGCGCCATGACCTGCGCGTGACGGTGATCGATGCCGGCGGCAGCGAGCGCGTGCGCAAACTGCCCTTGTCCGAGCTGCCGGCCGGACTGGGTGAGGAAGCGGCCTACCGCCAGGTCGGCCTGCTGCCCAGACAGTGGGCACTGGCGCCGGTGATCGGCACGGTACAGGCGGACAGCGCCGCGGCGGCGGCGGGCCTCGAGCCCGGCGACCGGCTGCTGGCGATCGACGGGACGCCGATCAGGGACTGGCGCGATGTGTCGCCGGCCATCCAGGCGCACGCAGCGCCAGGCCACACGCTGTCGATCGAGCTGCGCCGCGGCGAGCAGACCCTGACCCTGGCCGCCAGCCCCAGGCCCGATGGCGAGGCGGGCACGGCCCCCGGCTGGGTGCTGGGCATCGCGCCCAGACCCGGCGAGGCGCACTACGATGCACTGCTGCAGTACGGGCCGCTGGCCGCCGTGCCGCAAGCCTTCGCGCAGACCTGGCAGGTGACGCGGCAAACGCTGGACATGCTGTGGAACATGGTGACCGGCAACGCCTCGCTGAAGAACCTGTCGGGCGTCATCACCATCGCCCAGGTGGCCAACAGCTCGGCCGACCTCGGGGCCGCCTGGTTCCTCAATTTTCTCGCCATCATTTCGCTCAGCCTGGCGATCCTCAACCTGCTGCCGATCCCGATCTTGGACGGCGGCCACCTGCTGTATTACCTTATCGAACTGGTCAAGGGCAGCCCGGTCAGTGAACGCGTGCAAATCGCCGGTCAGTATGTCGGACTCACCTTGCTCATGGCCTTGATGGGCCTTGCGCTCTACAACGACATCCTGCGGATCGCGTCCTGATCCGCCGGCGATCCCAATGCCAACACCCTGCCACGCGACGTCCCCCGTCGCGCCGCCCAACGACGTCCGGATGGAAGCGACGATGAAGCCTTGTGAGACTGCTGACTGCAACCCCCGCATGCGCGGCACCGCCGCAGCCAGGCGCGGTGGCAACCGCCGTCGGCTCGCCGTGGCGCTGGCCGCCCTCCTCGCCGCCGGCAATGCCTTCGGCTTCGATGCCTTCACCATCTCCGACATCCGCGTCGAGGGGCTCACGCGCATCGCCCCGGGCACGGTGTTCACCTACCTGCCGGTGGAGAAGGGCGACACGCTGACCCGCGACCGCGCCGACCAGGCCATCCGCGCGCTCTACAAGACCGGCTTCTTCAGCGACGTCGAGCTCGCCCGCCAGGGCGACATCCTGGTGGTGACGGTCAAGGAACGCCCGCAGATCAGCAAGATCGCGATCCGCGGCAACAAGGACATCAAGACCGACGACCTGCTGCGTGCGCTCAAGGGGATCGGCCTGACCGAGGGCGAACCGTTCGACGCGCTCAAGCTGTCTGAAGTGCAGGGCGAGCTCGTGCACCAGTACTACAACCGCGGCAAGTACAACGTCTCGGTGAAGACCGCCAGCGTCAACCTCGACCGCAACCGCGTCGAGGTCGCCATCACCATCGCCGAGGGCAAGGCGGCGAAGATCAAGCACATCAACATCGTCGGCAACACCACCTATACCGACGCGCAGATCCAGAACGAATTCCAGTCCGACACCAGCAACTGGACCTCCTGGTACAGCAAGGACGACCAGTACTCGCGCGAGAAGCTCTCGGGTGACCTGGAGAAGCTGCAGTCCTTCTACATGGACCGCGGCTATGCCGACTTCAAGGTGGAATCGACCCAGGTTTCGATCAGCCCCGACAAGCGCAAGATGTACGTCGTGGCGAACATCGCCGAAGGCGACGTCTATACCGTTACCGACGTCAAGCTGACCGGCAGCCTGGTGCTGGACGAGGCGGACCTGCGCAAGCTGGTGCAGGTCAAACCCGGCGAGGCGTTCTCGCGCAAGAAGATCGAGCAGTCGGTCGATGCCATCACCGCCGCACTCGCCAACATCGGCTATGCCTTCGCCGAAGTGCAGCCGATCCCGTCCATCGACAAGGACAAGCGCGAGGTCGGCATCAACCTGTTCGTGGTGCCGGGCCAGCGCATCTACGTCGACCAGATCCAGTTCAAGGGCAACCAGAGCACCGCCGACGACGTGCTGCGGCGCGAGATGCGCCAGCTGGAGGGTTCCTGGTATTCGCAGGCAGCCATCGACCGTTCCAAGGTCCGCCTGCAGCGCCTGGGCTACTTCAAGAGCGTTTCCATCGACACGCCCAAGGTGCCCGGCACCGAAGACCAGGTGAACGTGGTGGTGACGGTCGAGGAACAGAACTCCGGCCAGTTCAGCTTCGGCCTGGGCTACTCGCAGGTGCAGGGCCTCATCGGCAGCATCGGCCTGTCGCAGACCAACTTCCTCGGCACCGGCGACCGCCTGTCCATTTCGGCCACGCGCAGCCAGGTACTCGAGCAGTACCAGCTTTCCTACTTCGAACCCTACCTCACCGACGACGGCGTCGGCATCGGCTACGACTTCCTGCACACCGAGCTCGACACCGGCCAGCAGAACATCGCCAGCTACTACTCGAACACCGACGCCTTCAACATCTTCATGTCGCTGCCGCTCACCGAGACGGATACGCTGAACGCCCAGCTCGGCATCAACAAGACCAACATCCTGACCCTGCAGGGCATGACCCCGCAGTCGATCATCGACTACATCGACAACCTGGGCAATCGGACCTTCCACACCTGGTCAACGCAGTTGTCATGGGCGCGCGACACCCGCAATCGCTACTGGAACCCGACCCGCGGCTCGCTGCAGGCGGTATCGCTGCTGGCCACCCTGCCCGGCTCCACGGTGGAGTACTACAAGCTCAACTACCGCTTCGCGCAGTACCTGCGCATGACCGACGCGCTGACCTTCTACGGTCACTTCAACGTCGGCTACGGTGATACCTGGAAGGCGCCCAAGAGCGTCATGTCGCCGGAAGATCCGCGCTACATGGCCGACATGTCCGGCCTGCCCTTCTACGAGAACTTCTACGCCGGCGGCGTTTCCGACGTGCGCGGCTTCCGTGACAACACGCTCGGCCCGTACACGGTGTATGACCCGACGCTGTGCCCGCCCTCGAACAAGAATTGCCGCCTGCCGCTGGGCGGCTCGTTCAAGACCGTCGCCTCGGCGGAGGTCATCTTCCCCTCGCCGTTCTCCAAGGGCGACGACGAGAGCACGCGTTTCTCGCTGTTCCTCGACGTCGGCAACGTGTTCAAGAACAACCTCTGCAATGCCGCGCTGGTACCCGATTGCAATCGCTATTCGAGCTGGAGCGCCGACGAGCTGCGTGCCTCGGTGGGCATTTCATTCCAATGGCGCGCACCGGTCGGGCCGATCGTGATCAATCTCGCCAAGCCACTACGCAAGCAGCCGGGCGATGATACCGAGATGATCCAGTTCACCTTCGGCAACATGTTCTAGGAGCCCGTCCGAACCATGCAATCGCAAGCGATACGCCACCAGTTCGCCCCTCGCCCGCCAGCAGGCTGCTGACGGGCACCCGGCGGCACGGTGCGAGGAAGGCTCTTGGCGCAGCATGCACATCCGGCAGCAATCCTGGCCTCGCTGCTTGCCATCGCGCTGGCCCTGGGCGGGCCGCTCCGCGCTGCGCCACCGGAATCCGTGCGCATCGGCTACGTGGACATGAAGCGCCTGCTCGACAATGCACCCCAGGTGGTGGCGAGCCGGCGCAAGCTGGAACGCGAATTCGCCGCGCGCGATACGGCGCTGCAGGACGAAGAGAAGCGCGCCGCGGCCCTGCGTCTGCGCCAGGCGGCCGCAACGGGCGCGGAGGCCGAAACGCTGCAGCGCGAACTGGATGCGCTGGAGCGCTCGATCCGCCGCAGCCGCGAGAACCTGCGCACCGAACTGAAGGCACGCAGCGACCAGGAGCTCGACCAGAGCTGGCGCCAGATCAACGATGCCGTGGTCGAATTCGCCCGCGAGCAGGGCTACGACCTCATCGTACCCAGCCCGGTCATCTTCGCCAGCCCCAGGGTCGATGTGACCGAGCGCATCCTCGAGCGCCTGCGGCGGACCGCGGGGAAGGCCCAGCCGTGACCGCGCCCAGCTTCAGCCTGGCCGAGCTGGCCGCGCGCTTCGGCCTGGGCGTGCATGGCGATCCGGCCTGCACCGTCACCGGTGTCGCCACGCTCGCCGCCGCCGGCCCGGCTGAGCTGGGTTTTCTCGCCAACCCGCGCTACCGCGCCCAGCTCGCCGCCACGCGCGCCGGCGCGGTCGTGCTGCGCGCCGCCGATGCCGCCGACTGGTCCGGCAACGGCCTGCTGGCGGACGATCCCTATCTGGCCTTCGCGCGCATCGCCACACTGTTCGAACGCCTGCCGGCGACGCAGCCGGGCATCCACCCGAGCGCCATCGTCGATGCGCGCGCGCAGGTGGCCGCGGGCGCCGCCATCGGACCGTTCTGCTGCATCGCCGAAGACGCCGTGATCGAAGCCGGCGTGGTGCTTGGCCCGCACTGCGTGATCGGCCCGCGCTGCCGCGTGGGCGCGCAGGCACGCCTGGTCGCCCGCGTGACCCTGGTGCAGGATGTGCGCCTCGGCAAGCGCGTGCTGGTGCATCCGGGCGCCGTGCTGGGTGCCGACGGCTTCGGGCTGGCCTTCGACCGCGGCGCAGGCGAGGGGCACTGGCAGAAGGTCCCGCAACTCGGCGGCGTCGAGATCGGCGACGATTGCGAGATCGGCGCCAACACCACCATCGACCGTGGCGCCCTCACGGACACCGTGCTCGAACATGACGTGCGGCTGGACAACCAGATCCAGATCGCCCACAACGTGCGCATCGGCGCGCACAGCGCACTGGCCGGCTGCGCGGCAGTCGCCGGCAGCGCCACCCTCGGCCGCTACTGCCTGATCGGCGGCGGCGCTGGCATACTCGGTCATTTGAGCCTCGCCGATCGCGTCACCGTCACCGCCATGAGCCTGGTCACCCATTCCCTGCGTGAAGCCGGCGAATATTCCTCGGGCACGCCGATCCAGCCCAACCGGCAATGGCGGCGCAACGCGGCCCGCTTCAGGCACCTGGACGAGATCGCGCGGCGCATCGGCGCCGCCCCCAAGGAACCCGAATCATGAACAAGCTCGCCCCCGCCTTCGAACTGCCGATGAACGTCGAGCAGATCGCCGCGATGCTGCCGCACCGCTATCCCTTCCTGCTGCTCGACCGCATCATCGCCTGCGAACCGGGCAAGCAGATCACGGCGATCAAGAACGTCACCGTCAACGAGCCCTTCTTCCAGGGCCATTTTCCCAGCCATCGGGTCATGCCTGGGGTCCTGCTCATCGAGTCGATGGCGCAGGCCGGCGGCGTGCTGACCATGCTTTCACGTTCCTTGGATGCGGCCGATTCGCTGGTGTTCTACCTGGTGCGCGTGGACAAGGCGCGCTTCAACCGACCGGTGGTACCCGGCGACCAGTTGCGCCTCGAGGTCGACTACAAGCGCTCGCTGCGCAACATGAGCCAGTTCCAGTGCCGGGCGCTGGTGGAAGACACCGTGGTCGCCGAGGCGGAGATCCTGTG
>JALOBC010000090.1 GCA_023228465.1 Dokdonella sp.
GGTCGGGCCCGCATGATCCACCCGACCGCCCTGGTCGATCCCGCTGCACGTCTGGGCAAGGACGTCAGCGTCGGCGCCTACAGCATCATCGGCCCGCAGGTCGAAATCGGCGAGGCCACGCAGATCGGGCCGCACGTGGTCATCGAGGGGCGCACGCGCATCGGCAAGGCCAACCGCATCTTCCAGTTCGCCTCGCTGGGTGCCGAACCGCAGGACAAGAAGTTCCACGGCGAGGCAAGCGAGCTCATCATCGGCGACCGCAATCTCATCCGCGAATTCGCCACCTTCAACCGGGGCACCGCCGAGGGCGGCGGCGCGACCCGCATCGGCGACGACAACTGGATCATGGCCTACGTGCACATCGCGCACGACTGCCAGATCGGCAGCCATGTCATCTTCGCCAACAACGCCACGCTGGCCGGCCACGTCGAGGTCGGCGACCATGCCATCCTCGGCGGCTTCACCGGCGTGCATCAGTTCTGCAAGATCGGCGCCCACGCGTTCACCGGCATGGGCAGCCTGATCAACGGCGACGTCCCGCCCTTCGTGGTCGTGGCCGGTCCCTACGCGCGGCCGCGTGGCATCAATGGCGAGGGCCTCAGGCGCCGCGGTTTCGACGCCGAACGCATCGGCGCGATCAAGCGCGCCTACCGCACGCTCTACGTGGCCGGCACACCGCTGGCGCAAGCGCGCAGCCAGCTCGCCGAGCAGGCACGCAAGAGCGCCGACGTGGCCGCCATGCTCGACTTTCTCGAGCGCAGCGGGCGCGCGCTGGCGCGCTGAAGGCGGGCAGTGGGGAAAGGCGAATCGTTGAAGGGCAGGTCCCGCCGCGAGGTCCCTGCATCGTCGGGACGGTAAGGTGTGCTGCAGGGCGAGACTGGAGCATCCGCAATTACCCATTCCCCATCCACCATTCCCGACCCGCAGCGTTTCGTGCTGGTCGCCGGCGAGGCCTCCGGCGACCTGCTCGGCGCGGGCCTGATCGCGGCCCTGAGCGAGCGCTTCCCGCAGGCCCGCTTTGCCGGCATCGGCGGCCCCGGCATGCTGGCGGCCGGGCTGGAATGCTGGCACCGCAGCGAGGCGCTGGCGGTGATGGGCTATGTCGAGGTGCTGCGCCACCTGCCGCGCCTGCTTGCCCTGCGCCGCGCTACCGCCCGGCGGGCGCGTGCCTGGCGGCCGGATGCCTTCATCGGCATCGACGCGCCGGACTTCAACCTTGGCCTGGAACGTCGGCTCAAGCAGGCCGGCATCCGCACCGTGCACTACGTCAGCCCGTCCGTGTGGGCGTGGAAGGAAAGGCGCGCGGCGACGATCGGCCGCAGCGCCGATCGCGTGCTGTGCCTGTTTCCGATGGAACCGCCGATCTATGCCCGCCACGGCGTGGATGCGCGCTTCGTCGGCCACCCGCTCGCCGACGCCTTCGACCTGGAACCGGATCAGGCCGCCGCCCGGCGCGCGCTTGGGCTCCCACCGGACGTGCCGGTATTGGCCCTGCTGCCCGGCAGCCGGCTGGGGGAAATCAGCCGCCTGGGTGGTGACTTCCTGGCCGCGGCGCGCCTGCTTGCGGTCCGCATGGACGATCTCCACGTCGTCGCACCGATGGCCAACGAAGCCTGCCGGGATGCCTTCATCGCCCTGCGTGCAGTCACGGCAAACCCGGGCCAGGCGCCGGCCGCGCCGCTGGCGGATGCGCGCTTGCGGGTTCCCGTGGGCCGCGCCCACCAGGCCATGATCGCCGCAGACGCAGTCCTGCTCGCTTCAGGTACGGCGGCGCTGGAAGCGATGCTGGCCAAGCGGCCGATGGTGGTGGCCTACCGCCTGGCCCCCCTGACCTACCGGCTGGTGAAGGGACTGGGGCTGCTCAAGGTCGATCGATACAGCCTGCCGAACGTGCTGGCCGGTCGCGCCCTGGTGCCGGAGCTGATGCAGGATGACTGCACGCCCGAGGCCCTCGCCGCCGCCCTGGAGCCTGCGCTTCGCGCGCGCTCCATCGATCCGGCGCTGCTGGCCGAATACCGGCACCAGCACCAGCTGCTTGCCCGCGATGCCAGCCGGAGCGCCGCCGCAGCCATTGCCGGTCTGGTGGAGGGTACGGATCCGCCAGGCGCCCCTGCCCCCCCGCCGGCAGCGCTGCCATGAAACGCTGGCGCCCGGCACCAGGCGAGGTGGTCGCCGGCGTCGATGAAGCCGGCCGCGGACCGTTGGCCGGGCCCGTCGTGGTCGCCGCAGTCATCCTCGATCCGGCCCGCCGCATCCGCGGCATCGACGATTCCAAGAAGCTCACCGAGCGGGAGCGCGAACGGCTCGCTCCACGCATCCGGGAACGGGCGCTGGCGTGGTCGGTGGTGGTGATGGATGTCCACGAGATCGAGCGGCTCAACATCCTTGGCGCAACGCTCATCGGCATGCAGCGGGCGCTGGCGGCGCTCGCCCGCGCGCCCACGCTGGCATTGATCGACGGCAACCGCCTGCCGCAGGACCTGCCCTGCGCGGCACGTGCCATCATCGGCGGCGATGGCAGCCACGTCTGCATCGGCGCCGCCTCCATTCTCGCCAAGACCGCCCGGGACGCACTCATGCGGGATCTGGACGCCTGCCACCCCGGTTACGGCTTTGCCCAGCACAAGGGCTACGGCACGCCCGAGCACCTGGCCGCCCTCGACCGGCTGGGTCCGTGCGCCATCCACCGCCGGGGCTTCGCCCCGGTGCAACGACTGCTCGCGCCGGAGCTCTTCTGAAGCGGGCGCGGCGACCTGCATCACCTTTGGTATCGGAATCATCACGGATGCGGACCTTTCGACCCTCCTGGCGCGTGCTTGGCGCCACCGCCATCGGCACCGCGGCGTTCGGCCAGGCCCTGCTGCGCGTGGTGGGAGCGGAAAGCGGGGGCGACGAGCAGCTGCACCTGGCATTGCTCGGCGCCGCGCTGGCGCTGCTGCTGGTGACGCTGAGCGGAAGGCGCGGATTCGGCCTCCTGCTCGCCGGCGGCGTGCTCGGCGCGATCTGGCTGGCGGGCAGCCTGAAACTGGCCTATCTCAACCAGCCACTGCTCGCTCCGGACCTCCGCTACTTCCTTTCCCCAACCACCGCGGACGTGATCGCCCATTACCCGGGCATGTGGCCCAAGCTGCTCGGCGCCTTCACCGGCGGGATCCTGCTCTGCGCCCTCCTGTGGCGGATGGAGGCGCCGAGCGGCTGGCGCGGGCGCCGGCTCGCGCATGCCGCCTGGAGCCTGCTGGCCGCGCTGCTGGTGATCGCGAGCTGGCCGGGCGCGCCGCTGGGTGCCCGGGTCGAGCCCGGCACCTGGGCCTTCCTCACGCATGCCGCCGCCAACCCGACCACCGCGTTCCTCGACTCCATTGCGCGCATGAGCATCACCCTGCCCTCCTATTCCCCGGCCATGGCGGAGCGGTTCGACTGGGGCTCGGGCATGGCGCATCCGCCCGCTCAGCGCCCCGACATCGTGGTCGTGCTGGAGGAGAGCACCCTCGATCCGCGCGATTGGCAGGCATGCAGTGCCCCGCAATGCCATCTCGACCTCTTCGACGGCGATGCGGCGACGCGTGCGCTCGGGACGCTGCTGGTGCACACCTGGGGCGGCGCGACCTGGACCAGCGAGTTCACCTTCCTGACCGGCCTGCCGCACACGCTGTTCGGCCCGGCCGGTGTCTACGCGCCCTACAACCTGGCTGCGCGGATCCGATACAGCCTGCCGCGGCAGCTCAAGGCACTTGGCTACCACACCGTGGCGCTCTATCCGATGCCGGGCGGCTTCGTCCACGCGGCCGACGCCTACGCCGAATACGGCTTCGATGAATTCCATGATGCCGACGAGCTCGGCCTTGGCTGGGCGAGCACCGACGATGACCTCATCGCGCGCTTCGAAGCGCTCCATCCGCAACTTGCCGGCGACCCGGACCGGCCGCTGTTCGTGATGCTCCTCACCATGCACCAGCACGGTCCGCATGACGCCCCG
>JALOBC010000078.1 GCA_023228465.1 Dokdonella sp.
CCAACCGGTAGAGTCAGGAATTTATCGCGGCGGACTTTCATCATACCGGCCGACAAGTCGGCGTGCGACTCCGTATCGGTCAGTATCAGGCTAGTGCAAGCCAGGAGCAGCCGGTAGTACAGCCATAGCAATCCGGTCAGCGGGTTGTATTTACCAATTTTTTTATGCTCATACGACACCCATTCAATCGGATTGATGAATTCGTCGTAAATGAGCGGCTTACCAATGCTTAAAAGCCGCACGGGCAGCAGCATCTCATACCCCCGGAATGTCAACAGGTATGCGTCAGGGCGATCCTTCAGTCGCGTCTTTAGTAGCCTCCAAAACACCTCTGGATAGCGCAGCAACCCTGTCCGGCTATTCTTCACCACCAATGCCTCAACGCCTTCTATTTCAGCGGCAGCCGCACGCAACGTGCGGGCCCGTATGTAATCAGGTTGGTTATAGCAGGTGATTATACAGAGTTTCATCTTTAAATATGATACTAAACGTATGTCAGAGAGCTAACGAACCCTAGGCGAATCAGTTAACCATAACTGCTTACTAAACAAATACGCCTGATAAAGATTCATTTCATCAACACTAATCCAAAGATAACGTGAGATGTTATAGGTCTGCACTATCGACCTATAAAGAGTGCGAAGACCAACCAAGCCGAGTGCCATTACTGGTATCAGGAGCGGTAGTAGGTACCGGCCCTGGATCGCTATTGGCTCATGGAATCTCATGTACTCCGCATAGTTATAATTGACTAGAGTTATGATGAAGACACCAGATACCGAGATCAGCATTATATACATAAACTGCCGATTATTTCTTAGAAATGCCACAAAGACTCCGAGCACTAAAACACTAATAACCACCCCTATACTGTCACGAACCATTAGGGATAAGCTCACCATTGTGTCGTTACTTCCGAAGTAGCTTAGTCCCTGCGTAGATATTGGCAGCCAGAGATGAACAACATAGCTAGGCAGTGATACACCAGTAAATTCTTTTGTTTCAGCAATAGTTGCCAAGGCGTAGTTACGTGCCCATGGGCCGTACTGTAAGCATACCTCTAGTGGCTGAACTGCAGCGCAATCAGGCTGAGGACTACCATAAGCGTATAAATTATATCCATATCGCTCAGCTACTAATCCAGTAACCGCAAGCAATACAAGAATTGGTAAAATTATGCGGCGGACTGGTGCGACAGACCATTTTATTGGTCGGCGCTTTATGAATCGGACTACTACAAAGAATAAAATTACCGCGATAATCGCAACGGCAATCGGTAAAAATGTATACTTAACCAGTGATGATACTCCAAGCACGCTTACCAATAATACGACCAAATTAAAAGAAATTTTGTTATCTCTCAAGACTTGAGTATATAGTCTCTGCACAATGAGACACGTTACTGAAAAACATAATAGTATCCAATTGTCGTAATTTATTGTTGAAGACAACTGAGACGTAACGGGTATTAAACAGTAGATTCCAATTGCAACACTGGCTATCTTGTTAGACCCGACAAGCCTCACGAGGAATCTATAAAACAAAAGCAGCGCAACCATTACCGCTGCAACGTTAATAAATCGCAACACGACTATCTGCGTGAACATATCATCGGTGAAAATTTTCGTGAGCCACAGAGGAACCCCTAAGAAAAAATGCGATAAATATGATGATAATCGTGTGGCGTCACCAACCATCGCTAATTCTTCAGGTTGCGTCGAAATAAATGGCGATACTTTGCCGGAGTAAAAATCGATTAGCGCAAAGTGGTAGCCCTCATCAAACACCGCCGGAAAATCTTTAGTTGCTGCTAGACAGCAAGACACTAAAAAGAATGCCGTCAGTATCAAAAATAATGCTTTATTTCTTCCTATAAATGCCTGCATACTAACTTCTGTTTGTGTCCCTGCCTTTGGCTACTTATTATAGCGCAAGAAGAATGATGTGCATAATCTCTTCCACATACCCCTCTTTATATAGCACTTTACATTGTCTGGCCTTATAATACGTTGCAATGTTGACAAATATCTTTCGAAATAATCATATACGCGCTGTCATGCCATATTTTGCACTTGCCCTGATGTGGCAATTATTCACTACGGTCGTAGCGTCAATCGTTTCACATAGCTTTCCTGCAGCAACTAAGGTAGCGCAGCCACAGTATTTATTTGACTACATGGTGCACTGGGACGGACAGTGGTACCTAGCAATCATCAATGGGTCGTATCTTGATCCCAATAGTTTTTCGCCAGCTTTCTTTCCTCTCTATCCTTTATGTATGTGGTTTCTTAAATCAATTACCTTTGGCCTAGTTGATTTAACTCTTCTTGCATTATTTTTTAATACCCTTCTTTTGACAATTAGCCTTTACATGCTTTCGAAAATTTCCGCGTTATTATTACCTAAAATAAATACATGGGTTCTTCCTATAATCTTCATCTTGTCACCAGTCGCAATATTTCAGAATTTCTTCTACACCGAGGCTCTCTTTTGTGCGTTATCATTCTCGGCTTATTTTTTCGCCCTACGGCGCAAATGGCCAGCAATGGCTATCTTACTCGTGCTAGTCACGGCAACACGACTTCCAGGCTTACTCATTGTTGGTTTATGCGGATTAGAATACCTTCGGGCACATGGATGGTCGCTCAAGTCGGCATTTTCAAATTACAACTTCCTCTGGTTCAGTATTACCCCCATAGGAATAGTCGGCTACGCAGCATATCTTCATCTTGTAAGGGGTGACTTCCTCGCTATGATACATAGTCAGCGTCTTTGGTCATATCATCATTTTGATCTAAATATATTTGCAACTTATAGTAAGACGGTTCAAGCAATTTCAGATAATTTGTTGCATGCTAATTCTATTGGCTATGTCGTAGTAGTCAGTCATCTGCTTCCTTTTTTATCAATTATTTTGATTTGCATATCATCACTTTATCTCGTTATAAGAAGGGTGAGTATACCACTAGGAGTATATGGTTTCGTTGCGGCGGTGTTTTTTTTCTTTAAATAGCAATGTCGTGTCAGTTCATCGGTACATGCTAGCAGGACTGACTATTCACGTTGCACTGCTTGCTCTTTACGGCTCAAAACATTGGATCTCTTTGCCACTCTTCTACTGCTGTATGTACGTAAGTGTAACCATCCAAGCAATCTTACTGTTCCTATTTGCTAACAATTTCTTCGCAGGTTAAGAACCTTTTCACAACGACTTGCTGGTCAAACGCATTGCTATTTCGTTGATATTCTGTCAAAATATTAACGTAAGCGTATTTAGAAATGAAACACATAGAATCAAAAAATAAATCAAAAATTATCATAATCACTCTGCTGATTCTAGTGGTTATCACTGCCATCATATTCGCTCTGGAAAAAACCCGTACGACTAACTTTATTAAGGATCCATTTTATGCACCAAGTGCTGCAGAACTTGAACAGCAGCGCATCGACAGAGTAAACCTAAATGATAAATCACTTGGGAATAAGGGCGATATCAAAAATGCACAAGACGGCGTCGACACCTCTAAGGACACGTCACAAATCCCTATTGCGCATAGCTTTACGATTTCAATTGATAAAATCACGCAGCAAGATGGAGCGGTGAAAGTTACTGCCAATACGAGTGACTCTAGTTCGAATGAAGGGACATGTAGCTTCACTTTTACGAAAGAGAACATGAAACCAGTAGTTCGAACATCCTTGCATAAAAGTGGAGTTTGTAGCGTAGAGATTCCTGAGCTAGAGTTCACTGCGACAGGCATATGGAACCTTGATACCCGGTACTTTACTGATAACCAACAGGCTACAGATAAGCGAGAGGTTACCATTCGATGAAGGTAAGATTTATTAACATCAAGATTTTTTCCCTCGCCCTAATAGTGATGTCGCTTATACCAATCTACGCCCCCCAGTCCACTCATGCCGTCGCCGCTTCTGACTGGAAAGCGGGCAATATAATTGATGATTCATTATTTTACGACAACTCCTCAATGACAGTAGACCAGATTCAAGCATTTTTAAATTCGCGAGTGACTGTCTGCGACACAAACGGATCTCAATCTGCTGCAGACCTTGGATATCCTAATATGACACATGCCCAGTATGCAGCTATGCAAGGTTGGGCTGGGCCACCATACATATGCCTTCGTGATTACTATCAGGTCCCTGACTCAACTCGTATTATTAGCAATTTTCAAGGTTCCACCCCCAGCGGCGCAATAAGTGCTGCACAAATAATTAAACGGGCAGCCGACACCTATAATATTAGCCCGAAAGCGCTACTTGCGACGTTACAGAAAGAATCGCTTAACCTAATTTATGACAGCTGGCCAATGCTGTCCCAGTATAAAAACGCTATGGGCTACGCATGTCCAGATACGGCTCCGTGCGATCCGCAGTATGCTGGTTTCTATAATCAAATGCATAACGCAGCTCGCCAGTTCGACCTTTACCGAAAGTATTCAAACAGCTACCGTTATAAACCCTTCCAAGCGAACAGTATTTATTTCAACCCTAACTATAACTGTGGAGCCTCGAACGTATATGTAGAAAACTATGCAACCGCCGGGCTATATAACTACACCCCCTACCAGCCGAACCAAGCAGCGCTGAATAGCCTTTATGGCACCGGAGATGCCTGCAGTGCATACGGTAACAGGAACTTCTGGCGTCTCTACAACGACTGGTTTGGACGAGGAACCTTTATTGAAAATAATCAACTCTACGTGACATCACCGATTTCAAGTAGTCGAAATCCGGTAGTAAAAGGCGAATCCATTACTCTCTCGTACACCGTACAGAATAAAAGCAATGCTAACATGGACACGGGCGTGCTCTGGATCTGTACCGAGCTGAACGGGCAAACCTATGGATCGGGGTCAATACGCAAAACACTCGCGCCTCAAGAAGCATTAGTCGTGAGCATGCCCTATACCCCAGTAGCGAGCGGAACTTTGACGGCGAAGGCCTGTGGTAATACTCCAAATGGAAATGGATATACCGAGGGTTATCCGAACGAGGCCCAATCTGGATACAGGAAGCAATCATTCAAGGTCAACCCAAATAGAGTTACCATATCGACAGCCATATCCACCGCTACCACGCCATATAAAGGAATACCAAACACTATATCGTTTAGCGTTCAAAACCGTGGCACAACAGCTACCGATACGGGTGCGCTATGGGTATGTAGCGACATTGACGGCAAACCGCTCGGCGGTCCAGCCACAAGTCGAACACTAGGCGTAAACGAAACAATGACTGTCAGTATGCCTTACACTCCAAGCCAGAATGGCCAGCTAAACGTAACCGCCTGCGGTAACCCGCCAGGCGGGCCGGGTTGGGTGCCCGACTATCCACTACGCGATTATGCTGACCACGGCTACCGATCATATACTGTCGTCAATAATCCGGTTGCTATCACTGCCGCTATCGCTACGGACACAAAACCGATGGCTGGCGTACCTACAACAGTTCGATACCAAGTGCAAAACCGAAGTAATACCTCCATCGATATTGGAACCTTATGGATTTGCAGCTCATTAGACGGAAAACCTTATGGATCCGGTGCCACACAGAAGGTACTTGCACCTCAGGAGAAATTGACAATTAGCATGCCCTACACGCCGAGCCAAACGGGCAATCTTGAGCTTGTCGCCTGCGGCAACCCGCCAGGCGGGCCGGGTTGGGTACCAGGATACCCAACACGAGACTACTATGACCACGGGTATCGAACATATCGCGTAGCAAAAAGCCCTATAACGATTTCACTCGCAATTAGTTCAAGCTCCCAGCCAACAGTAGGCGTGCCTACGACACTGTACTACCACGTGCAGAATCGAAGTTCTCAACCGATAGACACAGGCGTACTATGGATCTGCACAGCACTAAACGGTAAACCCTTTGGCTCTGGATCAACTCAAAAAATACTCGCTCCAAATGAAACTTTACGAGTGAGTATGCCTTATACACCCAGTGAAGCTGGCAAGCTCGAACTCACCGCATGCGGCAACTATCCAAGTGGACCCGGTTGGGTACCCGGGTACGCTACCCGAGAATACGAAGATCACGGTTATCGAACGTATTCAGTACGTTAAGCTAAGAATATACGTCCTGTCATCAAACCTTTATAATAATCTTTAGTGAAGCATTTTCATTTGAAGTATATTGCGCGGCGCATACAATCACATTCCATGCCTGTATGGATTGTTGCTGCAACACTCAGTACGCTTGGGGTATGGCTCTGCGGGACGACGAGCCTAAATGTTTTATCGGGTGACGATATGGTCTTCGATCGTTCATATACTACTTTAGCCACGCTCTTTAGCGCGCCAATCGAAAATTACATGACATGGACGGCTAGATTAAGCAATGTCTTTTCACTGAATGTGATATTCGCCCTTACGTCAGGTGAATTTCTCGAATCATTTACGCTCATTTTTTCAGTGGGAATATTAGCTCTTTCACTAGCCATACTTATGTCGCGTATCTTCGTCATACTTAGATTCTCAAATCCTGGGATTAAAGCATATACATTAAGTCTTGCAACCACTCTGTGCCTATGTCTTTACAGTACCACGACATATGAGAATTTTTACTGGATGGCAGGAGTAGTGACATACGTTTTGCCACTAGCAGGCTTCAATTTTACTGCTGCCTACTTACTCAACCTACCTAAAAGAACCGTTCGTATTCACCGTTATATAATCCTATACCTCGCAAGTTTGTTCGTCGGGTTATTTAACGAGGCTTTTGTTATCCAAACTGTCCTCGTGTCTATATTATTGATAATTCCGGTAAGTCTTTTCTATAGAAGTGTGATAAAAAAATATTTTTCATTAGTAGCAACGGGAGTTGCGGGATTTATTACCGCCGGGGCAGTGATGAAAGTAGCTCCTGGCACAGCTTATAGATCAGAACTGAATGCATCTCTTGCTCCGGATAATTTTGACCATAGTTACATTGCACTTATCAAGATGGCATCGTCAACTAGCGTTAACGAATTTAGTAATTATATTACCGCTAACGTATACGGAATAATGTTAGTTTCACTCATCGCAATTCTATACATGCTAAATACCCGCGATAGACAACGCTTTACTGTAGATAATCGAAAACTTGTTGCTGTCGCATTTTGGATATTAACGCTTCCCCTATTCGCTTTCTACTCATTGTCACTGGGCGTACATTATGCCTATCAACCATCTATTACTTCTTATTCACTACTTACGGCAAATTACTTTGGCTATTTAAGCGCGATATCCTTCTGGGTTACTATATTGCATACTACCCACCTGAATCACATACGGAGAATTAAAGCTGCTCGTTACATAGCTACGGTACTGATATTACTTACATGTATACCGGCCGCCCTGAGAATCACCCAAATATATGACCTCGGGAAAAAACAGCAGGCTGAAAGTAACGAGATAAAAAAGATTGTTAGTATGGCTATTCGTGACGGAAAGTCCAGCGTCTCAGTTGGAACGTCTGAGCGTTACTTTACTTACTGTATGCCGGAACCAGACCCTAATACATGGTGCAATAAAGCATACAGCCAATATTACGGGATCACCGTACGTGCAGATCGATATATCGACCACTCAAAAAATAGAGGGGTACAGTTATGAAAAAAATATTAGTACTTTCACATTCATCATCTATAGGTGGTGGCGAGCTTGCCCTAAAGTCATTAATCGAATCGACGATTGCAGATTATGATTGGACGATTGCATTTCCGACAAGCGCAGCGCCCGATCCCGCCATCTTGCCCGATAATGTTCACGTCGAGGCTTTCGATGATTTGCAGTGGTGGTGTCATGAAGTAAATGAACTACCACGTCGTCTGGATAAAACTGCGTTCAAACGATCATACGAACGACTCTCTCGACTAGCTAAAGATTATGACATAT
>JALOBC010000022.1 GCA_023228465.1 Dokdonella sp.
TACAAGCCACTGTATACGTAAAACGTGGCACAACATCAATACGTAGAATACGACGAGAAAAGCGCGGAGCGTCAAGCGGTACGCGACTCTTTACGCTCAAGGCCGGGAGGGAAGTGCGGAACTTGGGAGGCCGGGATCCATGTTGATTCATCGTGATGCTTCGAAGAACAAGATGGATGATTCGCTGCGCTCACCCTTCGGGCCGCGCTGTGGGCGTTCTGCGGGCTGTGCCCTTGGCCGGCCTGCGCCGGAATGACGGCGAAGAGAGTTTTGGCAAACCCGTCCAAGTAGCCGGCAAGGCGCAAGGTTAGGAGCATTGGGGTCAGGACTCGCTGGCGACCTCGCTGCCCGGCGGCGCGGGAGCGCTCGCCGCCCCGCTGGCGCGGAAGGCCAGCCGGTCGGGCGCGGCCGCGCCGGCGGAGAGGATGAAGGCCATCGCCTGATCCATGCTCCAGTCGGTGCTGGTGAGTCGTTCGATGGGGACGATTTCCAGGTAGCCGCCGGTGGGATTGGGCGTGGTCGGCACGTAGACGGCGGCCAGTTCCGCGCCGTCGGCATCGCGGAATACCCGCGTCACGAAGCCGACCGCCTTGAGCCCCGGCGAGGGAAAGTCGATCAGCACCACGCGCTGGGTGCCCTCGGGCCGGGTCTGCAGCATGCTCATCAGTTTCTTGCTGCCGCTGTAGATGGTATGCGCCAGCGGAATGCGCGCGATCAGGCGCTCGAAGGCGCCGAGCAGGCGCCGGCCGAGCACGCGGCTGGCGGCGAAGCCCAGGATGTACAGGGCGAGCAGGGTGGCGACGAAGGCCAGCAGGGAGGTCAGCCAGCCCTGGTTGATGTGGCCGAGCGTGCGCGGATAGGCGGCGGCGAGCGCCTCGAACAGCGCCGTCACCCAGGGCAGGTTGATTTCCGAGAGCAGGGAGAAGATCGCCTTGAATACGACCCAGGTCAGCCACACCGGAATGAAGGTGAGCAGGCCGGTAATGAGGTATCGCTGGACGTACAGGCGCATGGCGGTCGGCGGGGTGCGCGTGGGCAGCGCCATCATCGCCGGCTGGCTGTCCGGGTGCCAGCGGCGCGATCGGCGTCGGCGGTGCGGATCAGGGCGGGGTGGGCGGGGCGCCGCCGTCGGCGGCGGCCGGCGGGTCGGCCGGCGTGCTGAACCGGACCTCGCGCAATGCGCCGTCCGGCAGGGCGTAGGAGGTCGCCAGGTGTTCGCCCTCGTGGATGATTTCCGGGAAGAGCACGCCGGGCAGGGCCTGCACCGCGAAGACCTCCTGCACGCCGCCGGTGAACTTGAGCAGCGCAACGGTGTTGCCGGTGCCGGTATGCACCGCCCATACCCCGCTCAGGCGGTCGGCGTTGGCCTCGGTGATCTCGATGTCGGTGAAGGCATTGGTTTCGCGCAGTTGCGACAGGCCGATGAAGGCAATCGGGCCGAGGAAATCCAGCCCGCGTGCGAATCCGGGCACGCGCGCCACGTCGCTCCTGGCACCGCTCACGGGGTCGACCGTCACCAGCGCGCCGCGGCCGGACTCCAGCACCCACAGGCGCCCGTCATGCCAGCGCGGCGAGTGGGGCATGGACAGGCCGCGCGTGATGACCCGGTTGCTCTCCATGTCGATCAGCAGCCCGCCATCGCGCTTGTTGGCGCGCCAGCCTTGCGGGGTGTTGGTTTCGCCCAGCGCGGTCAGGTAGCGCGGGCGACCCTCGCGCATGGCCAGGCCATTGAGGTGGCAGCGATCCTCGGGCGCGTAGTGGCTGACGAACCACGGCCGCCAGCGTGGCACGAAGCTGGACTGCTCATCCAGGGTGCATAGGCAGGAGAAGAGCGTGTTCACGAACCACAACCCGCCGCGCGCGTCCCAGGCCATCTCGTGGATGTCGATGGCGCCGGTGATGTGGCCGCGCCGGGCGAGGAACACGGCATCGTGGCGCGGCGGATCCTGCAGCCGTTTGGCCACCGCCGGCATGTTGCGGAACTCGGCGATCTCGATGTGCGCGCCCAGCGCCAGGCGCTCGCCGTCGGCAGCCATGCCCATCGGCCGGTTGAAGCTGCGGAAATGCGTGTTGATGCTGGCGCCGTCGGGACGCAGGATCACCAGCTTGCCGGCCTGGTAGGTACTGACCAGCAGGCAGCCGCCAAGCTGGCGGAGCAGGTTGGGGAAGTTGCGGGTGTGCACGCTGCCGAGCGCGGCCTGTGCGGACGCCGGCGTGGCCGGCGCCTGGTCGTCAGCGCTGTGCCGTGCCGCTGCTGTGCTGGCGGGGTCGTGCATGGCCGATCTCCTGCGCGGCCCTGCATTTTGCGGGCTGTGCGCGAAGTGTGCCAGTGACCGGGCGGCTGCGTTTGCGGCGCACGTAGAGCTGCTTGCGCACGGTGGCGATCAGTTGCCCGTCCGAGGTGCGGATCGGGGCTTCATACCAGCGCAGGCACTTCTCCCCGCCGACGGTCGCCGCGCGCAGGTCCTCCAGCATTGCATCGCTGATGCAGAACTCGGCATGCACGTCTTCGCGCCCGGGCGCCACGAAGTCGATCGCGGCGGCCTGGTCCCAGACGATGAAGCCCGGGCCCAGGCAACGCAGCGTCAGCAGCATCCAGAACGGATCGGTCATGGAAAACAGGCTGCCGCCGTACTGGGTGCCAACGTAGTTGCGGTTGTACCAGCGCTTGCGCAGGACCACGCGGGCATAGCGCCAGTCATCGCCGATTTCCAGCACGCGGATGCCGCAGAACAGGAACGGCGGCCACAGGTTCATGATCCGGCGCAGGTTGCGCGCGGAAATCTGCGCTGGCATGGGCGGGCGCCTCGCGCTGTCTCAGAACAGCAGCGAGGACATCCTGCGGCGATAGGTACCGACCAGCTCCTCGTCGTCGAGGACGGTGAAGGCGGCGATCAGGCGCTTCTTTGCCTGGTCGTCGTTCCAGTGGCGATCGGCCGCCAGGATGGTGAGGAACTGCTCGAGCGCGGCACTGGCTTCACCCTGGATCAGCAGGCGCACGCCGAGCAGGTCATGGGCCGCGAAGTCGTTGGGATCGCGCTCGATGCGCGCGCGCAGTTCATCCATGGGCGGGGCGTTCTCCAGCGCGCGTGCAAAGTCGAGCTGGCCGCGCAGGCGCCGCGCGCGGTCCTCACCGGCCAGGTTGGCCGGCAGCGCATCGAGTTCGGCCGCGGCGGCCGCGGCGTTGCCGGCCTGCATCTGCGCCACCGCCAGGTCGAGCTTGAGTTCGGCCTTGTCCGGGGCGGCGGCGATTTCCTGCTGGATGCGCGCGATCGCCTGTTCCGGTGTCTCGCTGATAGTCGGGGCCGGCGGTGCTTCCGGGGCAGCGTCCTGGGGTTGCACGTGGAGCAGCAGGAATTCACGAATCGCGCTTTCCGGCAGCGCACCGGTGAAGGCATCGAGCAGCTGGCCGTCGCGCAGCAGCACCACGGTCGGGATGCTGCGCACGCCGAACGAGGCCGCCAGCTCCTGTTCCTTGTCCACGTCCACCTTGGCCAGGCGCACGGCACCGTTGAAACTTGCGACCACCTTTTCCAGCAGCGGGCCGAGGGTCTTGCACGGTCCGCACCAGGTCGCCCACAGATCCACCAGGATGGGCTGCTGGAACGAGGCATCGATCACGTCGGCCTGGAAGGTGGCGGCAGTGGCATCGAACACGAATGCGTTGGTCGTGGCGTCGGTCATTGCATGACTCCTTGAAGGTGGCTGCAAGGTGGCGCCATGGACAGGCGAATGCAAGCCACCGCACGGACCGGGGCCGGCGGCGCATCGAGGTGACCGGCCTTCGCGGCTGCCTGTGCAGGCGGTCGGACCTGGCGCAGTCGGGCGCTTGCCTGCGCGGCGCCAGACCGATCTATCATGGCGGCATGCCCCAGCCACACCGTGCAGTCGCCTGGCTACGCAGCGCCGCTCTGGCGCTCCTCGTGGTGGCCGCGTGCCCGGCGGTTGCCGCCAGCCTGGAGCTCGATATCGGCCAGGCGGCGCGCAAGCTCGGCACGGCCGCGTTGCTGGCGCGCGATGACGTCCGTGACGTGGCAATCGCACGCGATGTCGCCTACCGGCGCCCCATGCGCTATCGCGCAGTGCCGCTGCGCGCCCTGCTGCCTGCGCTTCGTCCGGCTGACCACCTGCAGTTCACCGCGCGCGACGGGTTCACCGCCGAGATCCCGGCGGCGCTATTCCTCGACGGGCGCGGCAGCGTGGCCTGGCTCGCCATCGAGGATCCGGCCCGGCCCTGGCCACGCCTGCCCGGCAAGGCAGCCAGCGCGGGACCCTTCTACCTCGTCTGGACCGATCCGCAGGCCGCCGGCATCGGGCCCGAGCAGTGGCCCTACCAGGTGGTGGCGATCCGGCGTCTGGCGCCGGTGGCCGAGCGCTTTCCGGCCCTCCTGCCGGATCCCGCGCTACCGGCCGATAGCCAAGTGCGGCGGGGCTTTGCCGTATTCCAGGCCACCTGCTTCGCCTGCCACACCCTGAATGGCGCCGGCGCCGCGCGCATGGGGCCCGATCTCAATATCCCGTACAACCCCACCGAATACCTGCGCGCGGATTTGCTGCGCGCCTACCTGCGCGACCCGCAATCGCTACGCCGCTGGCCCGCCGCACGCATGCCGGGCTTCGATCGCAACGACCTCAGCGACGTCGATCTCGACGCCGTGCTGGCCTATCTCGGACACATGGCCGGACGCAAGTCGGCGCCCGTCGCGCCGACCCGCTGAGGCGCGCCGCTGACGGGCAGCCATGCCGCAGCGCCGGCCCGTCCGGCCGTGCTCACTCGACCACGACCTGGCCGGCCTGCTTCCAGATCGCGCCGTCCTTCATCACGAAATCCACCGTCTGCATCAGCCGGATGTCCTCCAGCGGATTGCCCTGCACGGCGATCATGTCGGCCAGCTTGCCGGCCTCGACGCTGCCCAGGTTGGCACTCTGCCTGAGCAGCTCGGCTGCATGCGTGGTGGCTGCCTGCAGGGCGTACATCGGCGGCATGCCCGCTTCGACCATGTAGAAGAACTCCTTGGCGTTCTGGCCGTGCGGATAGACGCCGGCGTCGGTGCCGAAGGCGATCTTCACGCCGGCCTTGTAGGCCTTGCCGGCGGTCTGCTGGATCAGCGGGCCGACGTGCGCCGCCTTGGCCGCGACCTGCGGCAGGTAGTAGCCGGGTACCTTGGCCTGCTCGGCGACGTACTCGCCGGCGATGATGGTGGGCACGAACCAGGTGCCGTGTTCCTTCATCAGCTTCATGTCCGCGTCGTCCATGAAGGTACCGTGCTCGATCGAGTCGACGCCGGCGATGACCGAGCGGCGGATGGCTTCGGCGCCGTGGGCGTGGGCCGCCACGGTGAAGCCGTAGTCGTGGGCCGCCGTGACCACGGCCTTGATTTCCTCCACCGTCATCTGCGCGTTGTCGGCGCTGGCGCTTTCGTCCAGCACGCCGCCGGAGGGCATGATCTTGAGCACGTCCACGCCGTCCTTGTAGTGTTGGCGCACCGTCTTCCAGGCGTCGTCCACGCCGTTGATGATGCCTTCCTTCGGGCCGGGGTCGCCCTGCAGGTCCAGGCGCAGGCCGTCGGTGTGGTCGGCGTGGCCGCCGGTCGAACCGATGGCGCCGCCGGCGGTGTAGATGCGCGGGCCGGGGATGAGCCCGGCATTGATGGCGTTGCGCAGGGCGATGGACATGTTCTTGCCATCGCCGAGGTTGCGCACCGTGGTGAAGCCCGCTTCCAGCGTGCGCCGGGCGTAGAGGGTGGAGCGGATCGCGTAGTCGGCGGTGTTCAGGCGAAAGCGGTCGATGGCGCCGCTGCGGCTGGTTTCGCCGGTGAGGTGGGTGTGGCTGTCGATCAGGCCGGGCAGGCAGGTGGCATCGCCGAGGTCGATGAGCGTCGCGCCGGGCACGGCGACCTTGCCGGCCTGCACCGCCTTGATGCGCTTGCCCTCGATGGTGACGGTGGTCGGGCCGCGCAGCTTGCCGGCGGCGGTATCGACCAGTTGGCCGCATTGGAGCGCCACCGGCTGGACCGTGGCCGCGTGCGCGGTCGGCATCGCCAGTGCCGCAAGGACACCGAGGGTGAGGATGCGATGGTGCATGAGCGGATTCCCGGCAGTGGAGGAAAGGCCATCTTGGCCGATTCCATCGCGCGAGGGAGTGCCGTTCGGCATGCCGCGGCCAGCGCGGTCGGCAGCATGGGCGTACCACCGCGCGGCCGGCCTTTCCTCGCATGCTGCACTGCGATAGGCTGGCACCGACCCATCCATCAAGGACGGCGCGGCCCGGACGCGCCGGAGATTCCATGCAGGAAACCTACGAGCCGCAGGCCATCGAGGCCGCCGCGCAGCAGTACTGGAACGAGACGCACGCCTTCGAGGTGAAGGAGGATGCGGGCAAGCCGAAGTTCTATTGCCTGTCGATGCTGCCCTATCCTTCCGGCGCACTGCACATGGGCCACGTGCGCAACTACACTATCGGCGATGTCATCAGCCGCTACCAGCGCATGCAGGGCAGGAACGTGCTGCAGCCGATGGGCTGGGACGCCTTCGGCCTGCCGGCCGAGAACGCCGCGATCAAGCACCGCACGCCGCCGGCCAAGTGGACCTACGCCAACATCGAGCACATGCGCGCGCAGCTCAAGGCAATGGGTTATGCGATCGACTGGGCGCGCGAGTTCGCCACCTGCAAGCCGGATTACTACGTGCACGAACAGCGCATGTTCCTGCGCCTGTTCCGCAAGGGGCTCGCCTACCGCAAGAAATCCGTGGTGAACTGGGACCCGGTCGATCAGACCGTGCTTGCCAACGAGCAGGTCATCGACGGGCGCGGCTGGCGTACCGGCGCGGTGGTCGAGAAGCGCGAGATTCCGCAGTGGTTCCTCAAGATCACCGATTACGCCGACGAGCTGCTGGACGGGCTGGACACGCTGCCGGGCTGGCCGGATGCGGTCAAGGCCATGCAGCGCAACTGGATCGGACGTTCGCAGGGGCTGGAGATCCAGTTCCGGGTGGAAGGCGAGGCCGAGCCGCTGGCCATCTTCACCACGCGCCCGGATACGCTCATGGGCGTGACCTACCTCGCCATCGCGGCCGAACATCCCCTGGCGCACAAGGCGGCGGCGAGCCGGCCACTGGTCGCCGCGTTCATCGAGGAATGCCGCCACGGCGGCACCGCCCAGGCGGATGTGGAGACGGCCGAGAAGAAGGGCGTGGAGACCGGTCTTGCCGCCATCCATCCGGTCACCGGGGAACGCATCCCGATCTGGATCGCCAATTTCGTGCTGATGGGCTATGGCACCGGCGCGGTGATGGCGGTGCCGGCGCACGACCAGCGCGACTGGGAGTTCGCCAGCAAGTACGACCTGTTCATCAAGATGGTGATCGTCAGCGACCCGGTGCGCGATGCCATCCGCGAACTGGGGCGTGATGCGGCCAGCAACGCCGACGCGATGACCGTGGCGCTGGGCGGCAGCCGTCCGATCGATCCGGTCGAGCCGGCGGCGGCGGAAAGCCTGGTCTCGGAATTCGAGCGCGACATCATCGAGAAGGGCGCCTACACCGATTACGGCACCCTGGTGAATTCGGGCGAGTACGACGGCCTGGATTCCAACGCCGCCTTCGAGGCGCTGGCCGCGCGCTTCGAACGCGAAGGCACGGGCGTGCGCCGCGTCAACTACCGCCTGCGTGACTGGGGCATCTCGCGCCAGCGCTACTGGGGTTGCCCGATTCCGATCATCCACTGCGAGCAGTGTGGCGCGGTGCCGGTGCCCGATCACCAGCTGCCGGTGGTCCTGCCCGAGGAAGTCGTCTTCGGCGGCGGCGAGGCGTTCATCAAGGTCGATCCGTCCTGCTGGGAAACGACCTGCCCCGAGTGCGGCGGGCCGGCGCGGCGCGAATCGGACACCTTCGACACCTTCATGGAATCGAGCTGGTATTACGCCCGCTACACCAGCCCGGGCGCCGCCGACATGGTGGACGCTCGCGCCAACTACTGGCTGCCGGTGGACCAGTACATCGGTGGCATCGAGCACGCCATCCTGCACCTGCTCTATTTCCGCTTCTATCACAAGCTGCTGCGTGACGCGGGCCTGGTGCAGACCGACGAACCGGCGACCAACCTGCTCTGCCAGGGCATGGTGATCGCCGATACGTACTATCGCGAATCGGGCACCGGAAGCCGGGAATGGTTCAATCCCGCCGATGTGGACGTGCAGCGCGACGAGCGCGGGCGCATCACCGGGGCGGTGCTGCGCGCCGACGGTCGGCCGGGCGGGACGGGCGCCACCGAGAAGATGTCCAAGTCCCGGAACAATGGTGTCGATCCGACCGCCATGGTCGGCAAGTACGGGGCCGACACGGTGCGCCTGTTTTCCATGTTCGCCGCGCCGCCGGATCAGTCGCTGGAATGGAACGAGGCCGGCGTCGAGGGCATGTCGCGCTTCCTGCGCCGCCTGTGGCGCGAGGTGGCGGGCGCCGGCGGTCATCGGGCGTCGGGCACCGGCAATGGCAATGCGGGCAATCCGGCCTCCGCCCTGTCAGCGCAGCAGCGGGCGCTGCGCCGCCAGGTGCATGCAACCATTCGCAAGGTGTCCGACGACATCGGCCGGCGTTACGCCTTCAATACGGCGATCGCCGCGCTGATGGAGCTGCTGAACGCGATCAGCCACTTCGACGATGCGAGCGAACCGGGGCGCGCGGTGCGCCAGGAAGCGCTGGAAACCCTGGTGTTGCTGCTCAACCCGGTCACCCCGCACGCTTGCCACGCACTGTGGCAGATGCTCGGCCACGATGAAACCCTGATCGAGGATCAGCCGTGGCCCGAGGTGGACGAGGCGGCGCTGGCGAAGGACGCGCTCACGCTCGCGGTGCAGGTCAACGGCAGGTTGCGCGGCACCATCGACGTACCGGTGGGTGCGCCGCGCGAGGAGATCGAGCGCCAGGCGCTGGCCGAACCCAAAGTCGCTGCCTTCATCGATGGCGCCACACCGAAGAAGGTCATCGTCGTGCCCGGCAAGATCGTCAACATCGTGTTGTAGGCGCGCTCGCCAACGCGCCGCATCGGCGCGCGTTGGCACCCATGGGGTGTTGTCGGCTCGTGAAGACGGACGTGCTCGGCGCAGCACGCCGGGCAGGGGCGGCGCGGCCGGCGCGCGCACGCTGCGCCTCCCGCGCGTGGCCTGCGCCTTGTCCGTGTTTTGCCACAACCCAGGCGGCGCCGCCTGCGCTTCGCGGTGGCGCGGAGCCGTGCGGCTGGCGGCCGCCGAAGCCTATTTCTCCGGTGGGATCCGGATCGGCCCGACGTCGACCTTGCCCTTCGGTGGCTGCTTCCAGGTGCTGTCCTGCCACTGCCAGTAGGCGTCCGCATCCCAATACTTGTCCGCGTAGTACTGCGCGCCGTCGGAGCGCTGGTAGGTCCCCGTCTCATGCATGATCTGGAAGACATCCATGGTCCCGGCCCGGCCGGTGCGGCTGCCGGTCATTGCCTGTCGGGCGCGTTGCACCGCGCGCTCGAGGCGCGGCTTGGCCACCACGTCGGCGTACTCGTCGAACACGGCCTGGCCGGCGGCAACCGCCCGGGTGCGCTCGTCCTCGCTCAGTTCGAGCCAGAAGCGCTCGCGCGTGGCGATGAAATCCGGGTAACCGCGCTCGGCGGCAAGATCCGCCCAGACATAGGCCATCACGTGATCGACCGGGATGCCATCGCCATTCCACAGCATCTGCGCGATCATCGCCTGCGAGGGCTTGTCGGCAAAGCCTGCCGCGCGGCGGAACCCGGTCATGGCTTCCCCGTAGCGGCCCTGCTGGTAGCTCTCGGCCCCCTTCTTGCGCCAGAAGACATCGGGATGGGCATTGGCGAAGGCATCGAGGTTGACGAAGCTCGGGCTGGATTCGTCCGCCAGCGCTCGTCCCGGCGCGGTGGCGAGCAGCAGCAGGATGAAGATCAGCGCCCCGATGGGCGGCAGCTCGTTCGGTTGCATGGGCCTCTCCCTCGACTGCCGCAGGGCGCGTCTGCGAGGTCATTCGTACATCGCCGGGTCGAGGGCGTCAAGCCATCGCGTTGGTGGCTGGAGCGGGGCCGCGCTGCACTCTTGAACGACCGCTGCATCCATGCAGGTCGCGGCAAGGGCTGCTCCCGGCGTGGCAGGCCAGGGCGCGTGGCGACAGGGCCAGCGAAATCCTCCAGAATCCATCATCCCGGCGACGCTCGGGGCCGAGCGACGGCCGCGGTCTCTGGTTGCCGTCACCGCGAAAATGTACCCTGAGCCGGCCCGCAAGCCGCCCCGACCCCCTCGATCGCCTTCGGAATCCCGCATGTTCCTGCGCCGCCTGCCGTTTCTTGTTCCGGTTCTCGCCAGCCTGCTCGTCGTCGGCTGCGGCTTCCATTTGCGCAAGGAAGCCGTGCTGCCGGCGAGCATGCAACGTGTCTTCATCGAGATTGCCGATCCCGGCAGCGCGCTGGCGCGCGACCTCGCCCGCGCCCTGCCGCGCGCCGGCGTGACCGTGGTCCCCCAGGCGGGACCAGGCGTGGCGGTACTGGCTGTCCCCGTCAACACCACCCGCACCGACGTGCTGACGGTGGGTAGCACCGCGCGCGCCAACGAGTACACGGTGCGCCACCACGTCGAGTTTGCCGTACGCGACGCGGACGGCAAGATGGTGGTGCCCATGCAGTCGATCGATCTCACCCGCGAATTCACCTTCGATTCCACCCAGGCGCTTGGCGTCAGCGCCGAGATCGACCTGCTCACCAGGGAGCTGGAACGCGAGATGGTGCAGGCCATCCTGCGCCGGGTGGAAGTGGTGGCGGAAGCCCACTGAGGGCATGTGAAGACATCATCCACCTGCCGTGGACGCCGTCGAACGCCCCTGGCGATGGCGCTGCGTCCACGCTGCGATCATCGGGTGAACCCGACGCCATCAGGCAGACCGCAACAGCTTCCAGCTAGGCCCATCGCCCACAGGGTGGGCTCCTACGGGCGAGGACGGTACGCCACGCGAATCGTAGGAGCGCACCCTGTGCGCGTCCATGTACGGCAGCGGAATCGAAAGCCTTCGTGACGGCTATTTTCCGGGCGGCACCCGGATCGGTCCGACCTCGACTTTCTCCTTGGGATCAGGCAGCCAATGGTTGTCTTGCCATTGCCAATACTGTTCTGGTTGCCAGTACTTATCGGCATAATAGAGAACACCTTCGGTGTCGTCAGTTTGGCCAGTGGAATGATTAACCTGTTTTACGATCAAAGCGCCCACGTGACCGGTGCGGCTGCCGGTGATCTGCCTGCGGGCGAGCAACAGCGCCTTTTCTTCGCGGCGCTTGGCGACATCATCCGCATATTCGTCGAAGATGGCCTGGCCCTTCGCAACTGCCGCACGTCGCTGATCGGCATCCAGTTCGCTCCAGAACTTCTCGCGCGTCGCCACGAAGACCGGGTAGCCACGCTCGGCGGAAAGATCGGCCCAGGCGTAGGCCATCACGGGGTCCGCCGGCACGCCATCTCCATTCCAGAGCATCTGCGCGATCATCGCCTGCGAGGGCTTGTCGGCGTATTTGGCGGCCCGCTGGAATGCCTTCATGGCCTCGGCGTGGCGTCCCCGCACGTAGTCGCGAACGCCTTGGCGACGCCAGTAGAGATCGGGATGCGCCGCGATGAACGAGTCCCGGTGGATGAAGGTCGGGTTGTCGTCGGCGAGCACAGAGAGCGAAGCGAGAAGCAGGGCTGACAGGATGAAAGTCCATGGCCAGCGTCTGCGATGCCGTTGGCTGCGGCAACGTCCGCCGGATTCCACGCCCGCTCCACGCCACATGTGCTCGACAGCAGGATGATCGCGTGGGGTCTTATCCATGGAATCTACACCTGCGCATTGTCGTAGGCTGTCCAGACAGGCTGTGGATCTGCCAGGCCGGACAACTTGCCGGTCATGGTTTTGGCGGCAATTGCAACGGCCCGACTTCGACCTTGCCTTCGGGGAGTCGTTCGAAGGTGCTGTCCTGCCATTCCCAGTAAAGTTCCGGCTTCCAGTATTTGTCGGCGTAGAAGAGCGCGCCATCGATACTGGCAAAGGTTCCGTCCGGAAGCTGCTGGCTGACCATCAGCGTGCCAACGTGGCCGGTGCGGCTGCCGGTAATGCTGCGGCGCGCGTGCAACATGGCGCCTGCCGCGCGCCGCTTGGCAACCTTGTCGCCGTACTCGTCGAAGATGGCCTGTCCGGCTTCAACGGCCGCACGTTGCTGCGCCGCGTTCAGCGCATGCCAGAACCGTTCGCGGGTGGCAATGAACTCCGGATACCCGCGCTCCGCGGCGAGATCCGCCCAGACGTAGGCCATCACGCGATCAACCGCCACGCCATCGCCGTTCCAGAGCATCTGGGCGATCATCGCCTGGGAAGGCTTGTCGGCATAACGGGCCGCACGGCGAAAGGCGGACAGGGCTTCGGCGAACCGATCCTGTTTGTAGGCGCGCACGCCGGCACGGCGCCAGAACATGTCCGGATGGCCTTCGATGAACGAATTGAACTGGGTGAAGGAAGGCGCTTCCTCACGGGCGTGGGCATTTCCGCTGCCAAGCCCGAAGGCGGCAACGAGCGCAAGGCTCAACGAAAGTCGCGACAACGCAGGTTTCGGCATGGTGTCCCTCCACACGGTTGGCTTGTCATGGTCGAGGGTTCATCGCTCTTGCTTCTACCTACTGCGTTGCGTTGTGTGTGTCAAGTGCTGGCGAGTCGACCACGGTCGTTCGTGAAAGCACGCGCAACTGGCCCCGCAACGTGCGCCAGCGCCCGATGGCGGCGAATCCGTACAATGCCCCGATGGCCATCCCGCTTTCCGTGCTTCACAAGCAGCTCGCCGCCGGTGAGCTCAAGCCCGCCTATCTCATTGCCGGCGCCGAGCCGCTGCTGGTCATCGAGGCGGCCGATGCCTTGCGCGCGCGGGCGAAGGAACTGGGCTACCTGGAACGCGACGTGCTCGATGTGGAAGCGAACTTCGACTGGAACCGACTCGGCAACGCCGGGCGCGAACTGTCGCTGTTCGCCAGCCGCAAGCTGATCGACCTGCGCCTGCCGACCGGGCGGCCGGGCAAGGAAGGCAGCGCGGCCATCCTCGAATTCTGTGCCGATCCGCCGCCCGACACCGTGCTGCTGGTGACCACCGGCGAGTGGAGCAGGAAGCACGAAACGAGCTGGAGCGCGGGGATCGAGAAGGTCGGCGCCGCCGCCGTGGCCTGGCCGCTCAAGGTGGAAGAACTGCCCGGCTGGATCGGCAAGCGCATGGCCAGTCGCGGCCTCAAGGCCACGCCCGAGGCTATCCGCTTCCTTGCCGAGCGGGTGGAAGGCAACCTGCTGGCGGCCGCGCAGGAGATCGACAAGCTGGCCCTGCTGCACGCGGGTGCCACGCTGGACGCGGGCATGCTGGAAGCGAGCGTCGCCGATGATGCGCGCTACGACGTGTTCCGCCTGGCCGACGCCGCCATCGGCGGCGATGCCGCCCGCGCCCTGCACATCGTCGCCGGCCTGCGCGAGGAGGGCGAGGAAATCATCCCGCTGCTGGGCTGGATGCTGACCCAGCTCCGCCTGCTGCTGCGCCTGGCGTCCGCCGGCGGCAATCTCGCGCAGGCGCTGCGTAGCGAACGCATCTGGCCGGCCGCGCGCGAAGCCCTGTTCCGTCACGCCCTCAAGGCCGGCGATCGCGCGCACTGGGAGCGCTGCCTCGCCCAGGCCGGGCGCATCGACGCCATGGCCAAGGGGCGCCCGCCCGGCGATGCCTGGCGTGAGCTCGAACGCCTGGTTGCCGCGATCGCCGCGCCGCGCCAGGCCGGCGAGCTCATCGCATGAGCGGCCCGCGCCCGCTGGCGATCCTCGGCGGCACCTTCGACCCCATCCACAACGCGCACCTGCGCGTGGCCTGGGAAGCCGCCGAATACCTGGATGCCGAAGTCCGCCTGGTGCCGGCCAACATGCCCCCGCACCGAGACCCGCCGGTCGCCAGCGCCGGCGCGCGCGTCGCCATGCTGCGCGCCGCCCTCGCCGGCCAGGCACGGCTGCTGCTCGACACGCGGGAACTCGAGCGCGAGGGCCCCTCATACACCGTCGATACCCTGTCCGGCTTGCGCGCGGAAGTCGGCGCGGATCGCCCGATCGTGCTGCTGGTCGGCGCCGACGCATTCGCCGGACTGCCGGCCTGGCACCGCTGGCAGGACCTCTTCGAACTGGCCCACATCGGCATCCTGAACCGCCCCGGCAACGAGTCACCGCTGCCGACCGACCTGCGCATCAAGATCGCCTCGCGGCGCAGCCACGACCCGCGCGCCCTCACCGAATCGGCCGCCGGCCGGGTGCTGCAGATCCCGGTCACGCCGCTGGAGATTTCCGCCAGCCACATTCGCACACTGCTTGCCGATGACCGCGATCCGCGTTGGCTGGTACCTGACGCGCTGCTGGCCGACCCGGCGTTGCTGGCGCCGTATCGCACGGCGCCGCGCTCGGTGAACCGCCCCGGGTTTTCCGGAGGCTCCAACCTTTGAGAGGATTGGAGCATGAACACAGAGAAGCGGTACTCACCTGAGGTACGGGAGCGAGCGGTTCACAACGGGATAATCCCACTCCGCCCTTGGGCGCCGGTGCCCTAGCAGCGTTCCCTCTTGCGTGATGCACGGGCCTTGGTACCCACGA
Source organism: Dokdonella sp. (assembly GCA_023228465.1). Lineage (GTDB taxonomy): Bacteria > Pseudomonadota > Gammaproteobacteria > Xanthomonadales > Rhodanobacteraceae > Dokdonella_A. Next base: position 14,653 of record JALOBC010000022.1, read on the forward strand.
ATCTTGCAGGCGCGCATGAGCCCTTGCGCCGCATTGTGACCTGACCGCGCCTGCAGGCGCGCGGATTGCCGCAGGCCGTTGAGTGAAGGTCGCCTACGAAAGCCAATCTCTTGGAAGCGACGGCCGAATCCGGCGGACTGGCGCTGCAAGGATATCGCCTGGCAATCGCGGAAGCGGCTCCCGATGCTTTCGGAAGTTGCGATCCGGCCGTACTTGGCCACCTTTGCGCGGTTGCACCGTGAGGGTTGGCGCTCATGGTGCGGTGATCGGCTCTTGCCCTGTCTGTTCGCGGGGACCCCTAACGTGGCTTGCCGCGATGGGGCGGCTTGCCGTGCGGCGTGCCGCGCGGTCGCTTGAAGTCGTCCGCCGTGTTTCGCGCAGGCGGCGGGCCCTTGGGTTTGCGTGGTCTGGCGAGGGCGGTGCCTTCGTCGCTGCGGGTGATGCGCAACTGCTGGCCGGAAACCCAGACCTTCTTCAGATGCTTGAACAGTTCGTGCGGCATGCCTTCGGGGAGGTCCACCAGGCTGTGGTCCTCGCGGATGTCGACGCGGCCGATGTACCTGGAATCCAGGCCGACTTCGTTGGCAATGGCGCCGACGATGTTGCCGGGCTTGACGCCGTGTGCTTCGCCCACCTCGATGCGGAAGGTTTCAAAGCCCGGGGCCCGGGCTGTGGCGTGCGCGCGGGGCGTGACCTCGTCATGCCGCGGTGGCCGCGTCTTCGCGAATTCGCCGCGGTCGCCGCCCGCGTCGCGGCGCGCGCGTTCGTCGTGTTCCTCGCGGTGGTGCGAGCGCGGCGGGCGCGTCTCGCTGCGACTGGCCTGGTCGGCCGGCGGCTGGCGGTCGGAGACGGGCGGTGCTGCATGTCGCGGTGCGCTGGGGCGTGGGTGTTCGGTGCGCGGCGCGCGCTCCTTCCAGCCGGCGGCGGGCGTGGAACCGGGCGCATCGGTGCGCTGGTGCGGCGCGGCCGGATGTCGGGGGCGCTCGCGCTCGCTGGTGCGCTCGAACGGGCGCGCTTCACGTCCTTCGTGCGCTGCGTGGCGGGGGCTGCGTGCGGGAGGCGCCAGCAGGAAGGGCTCGTCGCCCTGCAGCAGCTGCGCCAGCGCCGCGGCGATGTCGAGCGCGGGGATGTCGTGTTCCTGTTCGTACTGCTGGACCAGGCTGCGGAACACGTTGACGTCATCACGCTCCAGCGCGGCATCGATGCGCTGCTTGAACTTGGCGATGCGCCGGTCATTGACGGCCTCCACGCTGGGCAGGCGCATTTCCTCGATCGGCTGGCGGGTGGCGCGTTCGATCGCCTGCAGCATGCGCTTCTCGCGCGGCGTGACGAACAGGATCGCCTCGCCGCTGCGGCCGGCCCGGCCGGTGCGGCCGATGCGGTGCACGTAGGCTTCGGTGTCGTAGGGGATATCGAAGTTCAGCACGTGGCTGATGCGCTCCACGTCCAGCCCGCGCGCGGCCACGTCCGTGGCCACCAGGATGTCGATGCGGCCCTCCTTGAGCTGGGCGATGGTGCGCTCGCGCTGGGCCTGCACGATGTCGCCGTTGATGGCCGCGGCTGCGAAGCCACGCGCCTTGAGCTTTTCTGCCAGTTCTTCCGTGGCCTGCTTGGTGCGGGTGAACACCAGCATGGCTTCGAAGGGTTCGGCCTCGAGGATGCGGGTGAGGGCATCGAGCTTGTGGACACCGCTCACATACCAGTAGCGCTGGCGGATGTTGGCGGCGGTCGTGGTCCTGGCCTTGATGGCGATCTCGGCGGGATCGTTGAGGTGCGCCTGGGCGATGCGCCGGATGGGCGCAGGCATGGTGGCCGAGAAGAGCGCGATCTGGCGTCCGGGTGGCGTCTTCGCCAGCACCTTTTCGACATCGTCGATGAAGCCCATGCGCAACATCTCGTCGGCCTCGTCGAGCACCAGGGTGGTCAGGCCGGACAGGTCCAGCGAGCCGCGCTCGAGGTGGTCGATCACGCGGCCGGGCGTACCGACCACGACCTGCGCGCCGCGCTTGAGGCCGCCGAGCTGCGGGATGTAGCTTTGCCCGCCGTAGATGGGCAGCACGCGGAAGCCCGGCAGGTGGGCGGCATAGCTCTGGAACGCCTCGGCCACCTGGATGGCCAGTTCGCGCGTCGGCGCCAGCACCAGCGCCTGGGGCGTGGTCCTGGACGTGTCCAGCCGCGCCAGGATCGGCAGCGCGAAGGCGGCGGTCTTGCCGGTGCCGGTCTGCGCCTGGCCGAGCACGTCGCGGCCTTCGAGCAGGGGTGGAATGGTTGCCGCCTGGATGGGAGAGGGCGTTTCGTAGCCGACGTCGGCGAGCCCGGCGAGCAGGGCCGGGCCGAGCTTGAGGTCGGAAAATGCGGGCGTTGCGGGCGGGGTGGCGCCCTCCGGAATGGACATGCGTGGAAGGCGGAGTGACCGCAATGGGAGGCAACCGATGATTCTAGCGCGTCGGACTGTACGGGCGCCGTATGGCGCGCAACATGCACGTGTGCGGGCGGGGCATGTAAGCCCGCGGGGCTGCACCTATACTGTATCCGCGCCGCCGTGGCGCAATGACCAGAGGTCACCTCCGCTTGGCCACATCCAGGACCAGCGCCCGGCCGCCCAGCGCCGGCAGCGCAAGCAGTGAATCCCCCGCCACCAGGACGGGTCCCGCCGCGAAGAAGGCTGTCGCGAAGCAGGCTGTCGCGAAACAGGCGACGACGAAGAAGGCGGCAGTAGTGAAGAAGGCGGCCGCGCCGACAAAGGTCGCAGCGAAGAAGGCCGCACCGACCAGGGTTGCGGCGAAGAAGGCCGTGCCCACGAAGGCTGCAGCCAGGAAGGCCGTCGCCAGCAAGGCCGCGCCGAAGAAGACGCCTGCCAGGCAGGTTCCTGCGAGCAAGGCCGCGCCAAAGACGCTTGCCGCCTCGCGTGCGCCCGCCGGCACACCGCGCCCGCGCCCGCGCCGCAAGGTCGAGCCGGATGCGGCTGCGCGCCTGCAGGCAGTGGTGCGTGGCGCGCTGGACGACCTCAAGGCACGCGACATCACCGAGATCGACGTGCGCGGCAAGAGCAGCGTGACCGACCTGATGGTGATCGCCAGTGGCACCTCCTCGCGGCATGTCAAATCCATTGCCGACGAGGTGGTCAGGAAGGCCAAGCAGGCCGGTCTGCCGCCCCTGGGCGTCGAGGGCCAGCGCGAGGCCGAGTGGGTGCTGGTGGATCTGGGCGACGTCGTGGTGCACGTGATGTTGCCGCGCGTGCGCGACTTCTACGGGCTGGAGCGCCTGTGGGGCGTGGGCGACGCCGAGGACAGCGAGGCCGACGCCGGCATGCTTGTCGGCTAGTGGCGGCAGCCGGCGCCGGAGCACGCGGGTGAAGGCGCGCCTGATCGCGGTCGGCGAACGCATGCCCGCGTGGATCGCCACGGGTCTTGCCGAATACCGCAAGCGCCTGTCACACGACTTGCCGCTCGAACTGGTGGAACTTGCACCGGGCGCGCGCGGCAAGGGGCGCGATGTGGCGCGCGCCATCGCCGACGAGGGTGCGGCGGTGCTCGCAGCGCTGGGCAGGGACGTGCAGGTAATCGCGCTCGATGGACGCGGCAAGCCCTGGTCGAGCGGACAGCTTGCGCAGGAACTTGCCCGTTGGCGCATGGGTGGGCGGGATCTCGCCTTCCTCATCGGCGGTCCCGATGGACACGCCGATGCGGTGCTCGCCCGTGCCGACCAGCGCTGGTCGCTCGGCCCGCTGACCCTGCCGCACATGCTGGTACGGCTCGTGGTGGCCGAGCAGCTCTACCGCGCCGCCAGTCAACTGGCGGGCCACCCCTACCACCGTGCCTGAGGGCGCTGCGCTCAGGGTGCCAGCGAGAAGCCGACCAGCAGCATGGTTTCACCCAGGTTGGGTTCGTGGAAGCCGGCATTGGAGACGTGGCGCAGGGCGACACTGAGGCGCTCGCCTTGCCAGCCGAACGTGCTGATGAACTCGTAGCCGCTGCTCAGGGCGACGGTGCGTCCGCGCTGCAGTGCCGGCTGGAAGGAGAAGAACCAGGCGTGGTGCGGATCGCCGGTGTTGCCGTAGCGCAGGCGTGCGCCGGCGGCAGCCAGCCAGACGGATTCACGCGGGGTGTAGCCGCGTTCGTCATGACCTGTGACGTTGCGGCCATCTATCCATCCAAGCGAGAAGTCCGGTGCCCAGGTGAAGCGACTGGCGCCGAGCGGATGTTCGGCCAGCACGCTTTCCAGGAAGACCGCTGGAGTCGCTTCCTCATCCATGAAACTCGCGCCTGCCTGGATGCCGAGCAATGGCGCGGCAGCCGCCGGCGCGCCCATCGCAAGGCCGGCCAGCAGACCGGCGACCGTGAAAGGACGGAAGGCTTGCATGTGACCTCCTTGGCGCGTAGCGCCTCGCACAGCGCATATGGGGTACAACGCAAGGAACCGAAGGTGCGTGGGTGACTGGCGGGCGTGCCGGGACAGCCCGCGTTTCGATTTCCCGTTCCGGTCAACACTCGATCACGTTCACCGCCAGTCCGCCGCGACTGGTTTCCTTGTACTTGTCCTTCATGTCGCGGCCGGTCTCGCGCATGGTCCTGATGACCTTGTCCAGCGATACATGGTGCTTGCCGTCGCTTTTCATGGCCATGCGCTGCGCGTTGATCGCCTTGACCGAACCCATCGCATTGCGCTCGATGCAGGGAATCTGCACCAGCCCGCCGATCGGATCGCAGGTGAGGCCGAGGTTGTGTTCCATGCCGATTTCCGCGGCCATTTCGACCTGCAGCATGCTGCCGCCGAGCGCCGCGACCAGGCCGCCGGCGGCCATCGAGCAGGCCACGCCCACTTCTCCCTGGCAGCCGACCTCGGCGCCTGAAATCGAGGCGTTTTCCTTGTAGAGGATGCCGATCGCCCCGGCGGTGAGCAGGAAATCCAGGATGCCGGCCTGGCTGGCGGTGGGGCAGAAGCGCGCGTAATAGTGGAGCACCGCAGGCAGGATGCCGGCGGCGCCATTGGTCGGCGCGGTCACCACCCGGCCACCCGCGGCGTTCTCCTCGTTGACGGCCAGCGCATACAGGTTCACCCAATCGAGGATGGTCAGCGGATCGCGCAGCGCAGCTTCGGGGCGGTCGCGCAGTTCCGCGAACAGCTCCGGTGCACGCCGGCGCACGTGCAGGCCGCCGGGCAGGGTGCCGCCATGGCGCATGCCGCGCGCGACGCAGCCCTGCATGGCCCGCCAGATGGCCAGCAGGCCGCTGTGGATCTCGGTTTCACTGCGCCAGGACTTCTCGTTCTCCAGCATGAGGGCGGCAATGGTAAGACCTGTGCGCGCACAGATCTCCAGGAGTTCGTCGCCACTCCTGAAGGGGTAGGCCAGCGGTGTGGTGTCGGCGACGATGCGGTCTTCGGAGGCCTCGTCGGCGTTGACGACGAAGCCGCCGCCGACCGAGTAGTAGTCGCGCGTGGCCAGCTCGTGGCCGGCGGCGTCGAAGGCCGAGAAGCGCATGCCGTTGGGGTGGTGCGGCAGTTTCTGGCGCTTGTTGAAGATCAGGTCGGTCTTCTCGTCGAAGGGGATCTCGCAGCGGCCGTGCAGCCGGAGGCTGCCGCTGCTGCGGATGCGCTCGAGTCGCTCGGGGATGGAATCCGGATCGATGCGATCCGGCCACTCGCCTTCGAAGCCGCACAGCACGGCCTTGTCGGTGCCATGGCCACGGCCGGTCAGGGCGAGTGACCCGAACAGCTCGCAGCGCACCCGCGCCACGCGCCCGAGCACGCCGCCTTCGGCCAGCCAGCGCTCGCAGAAGCGCGCCGCGGCGCGCATCGGCCCGACCGTGTGCGAGGAGGAGGGGCCGATGCCGATCTTGAAGATGTCGAACACGCTGACGGACATGGGAGGTCGCACAGGAAGGGTTGCGGCTATTCTACGCATCCGCAAACCTGCAGCCATGCGCATGCGCCTTGTCCTGTTCCAGCGTGACGATTGCCCCTTGTGCGACCAGGCACTGGCCGTGCTGGCGGCGGCGCGCGCGCCGGAGTTCGAAAGCGCATGGATCGATGACGATGCGTCGTTGGAGGCCCGCTATGGCGATCGCGTGCCGGTATTGCGCGAAGCCGATTCCGGGCGCGAGCTGGACTGGCCGTTCGCGCCCGCCGCGCTGCGTACCTGGCTGGATGCGCTGGGCTGAGCGGGCCCGGCGCGCCGTGCTGCGGGCCCGGTACGGATCAGGGTTCACCCGAACCAGGGGACGCGGGGCGCCGGAGCGCTAAACTGCTCGCATGGACGAAGATGTGACCCAGATGCTGACGGCCTGGCGCGCGGGCGACGAGGAGGCGCGCGATCGCCTCATCGGCGTCCTCTACCCGGAGCTGCGGCGCCTGGCCGGCCAGTTGTTCAGCCGCGAACGCGCGGACCATACCCTGCAGCCGACCGCCCTGGTCAATGAAGCCTGGCTGCGGCTTTCCGGTGTCAGCGTCGGCAACAGCCAGGATCGACACCACCTGCTCGCCCTGCTGGCGCGCTCGATGCGGCAGATCCTCATCGACCATGCGCGCGCCCGCGCCGCGGCCAAGCGCGACGGCGGCCGGCGCATGGATCTCGATGGCCTGGAAATCGCTGACGATGCCAACGCCATCGACCTGATCGGCCTGGATGCCGCACTCGAACGCCTCGAACGCATCGATTCCCTCAAGGCGCGGATCGTGGAACTGCGCTACTTCACCGGCATGAGCGTGGAGGACACGGCTGATGCGCTGGACCTGTCGCCGGCCACCGTCAAGCGCCACTGGCAGGCCGCGCGCCTGTGGCTTTACGCCGCGCTGGAAGGCGGCGCGTCACCAGGCGCCTGAACGTCCCACGCGACTGCGCCGTCCCACGAGCGTTCACCAGGGCAATGGCGAGCCGTTCGAATGCCAGAAGGTGCCCGTCTCGGCGAGCCCGAGCGAATCGAGCCGTGCGGCCAGCTGCCGTGCGGCCTGTTCCGGGCTGATCTCGCCGCGCCCGCCCACCATGTCGGTGGAAACGAAACCCGGATGCAGCAGGAACACCGCGATGCCGCGTGGCTGGAGGTCCATGGCCATGGAGCGCCCGATCGCGTTGACGGCGGCCTTGGAGGCGCGGTAGCCGTATGAGCCACCGGACTGGTTGTCGCCGACCGAGCCCATGCGGCTGGTGATGATGCCGATGCGTGCTTCCGGCGCCAGGTGTTCGTCCAGCGCCCGGGCCACGCGCAACGGACCGAGCGCGTTGACTTCGTATTGTTCGCGCATGGCCTCGAAAGCGGCCGTGCCCAGCTCGTCCCAGTCGTCGCGGCGCAGGATGCCGGCGTTGAGCACCAATAGGTCGATGCGGGTGCCGTCCAGGCGTTGCGCGAGCGCCTGCACGGAGGCCTCCTCGCGCACATCCACGCCCGCTTCCACACGCGCGCCGGTGGCGGCAAGCTCGGGGCTGGCTTCGCGGCATGCGCCGATGACGGCGTCGCCGCGTTCACGGTAGAGGCGGGTGAGGGCGAGGCCGATGCCGCGATTGGCGCCGGTGATGAGGACCGTGGTCATGAGAAGTTTCTCCGCTTGGTTGCAGGGGATGATCCACCCATTGCGCCGCTGCTGCGCGTCGCTGCGGGCGGCCGGCAACGCCGCGCTGCTCCAGCGCGTGCTCGAGTCGCGGCCGCCGGCGGCAACCTGGCCGCCGGCACGCTGGGCGTTGCATGCAGGGTAGCGGAACGACCGCGTGCCCTGCATGTGTCGGGCGCCCGCGCGCCCAGCGATCAGCGCGACTTGCCGCGTCGTCGGGCGATGCCGCAGGCACCGCGCCTGCGCGTGATGGGTTTACACAGCTAGGCCGCACGAGCGGGAAGGCCGCCGGTCGGCACGCGTGCGGGACCGGGATACGCAGGTGTGGCACGCATGCATCGCGCATGCGACCATGAACCACGCGTTCGATGCCACGCCTGCCGCGGGCGCGCCGCGCTGGCCAGGTCTGCCCGGATCCGGCTTGCGCATCTTCCCCCCGCACAGGGCCGCAGGCGGCACCTGGCAGGCCGCCAGAACCTGGTACGCCCAATGTCGGGCCGGCTGCCATGCCAGGCCAACCTTCACCATCCCGCTCGCCCTGGCCGAGGAACGCGTGGCCTACCCGGCCTGTTGCAGAGCGTCTCAAGCCTGTCTTAAGTCTGTCTTAAGCAGGTCGATCCATGGTCGTGGTCGATTCGCCCCGTTCGTGAGGTGGCACATGCGTCGTTTGTTGCTGGCCGGCACCCTGCTGGCCCTGGTCGTGGCTCCCGCCGCTGCCCAATCGCTCCTCGAGGTCAGCGCCGCGCAGCGGCGCGCGTTGGGCATCGAGGTCGGCGCGCCACAGCCTGCCGCCTACGTGCCGCTGGATGGCCTGCCGGCCACGGTGCGTGCGCCCTTGCACGAAAGCGCGGTGGTGACCGCGCCGTTTGCCGGCGTGACCGTGGCCATCCTGGCGCGCGAGGGCACCCTGGTGCACCGGGGCCAGGCGCTGGCGCGCATCCAGAGCCGCGAAGTGATGAGCCTCGGATCCGAACTGGTCGCGGCGACGGGCGAGATGCGGGTGGCCAGGGCGCAGGCGATTCGCGACCAGCAATTGCTCGACGAGGGCATCATTCCCGCTGCACGAGCGCAGGCGGCCTTGGCGCGCCGCGATGCCGCCGCCGCCCATTTGCGGGAGTTGCAGGCGGCGCGGGCCTTGGCGCCGCAAGCTGCCGGTGCCGCGCCGGGCACGTATGAGTTGCGCGCGCCGCTGGACGGGCGCGTGATCGAGCGCAGCCTGCGCCTGGGCGAGCCGGTGGCCGCCCAGGCCAAGGCCTTCGTGGTGGCCGAACCTGGCCGCGCGATGCTGGAAATACAGGTGCCGGCGCGCTACGTCGGACAGCTGCACACCGGCCTCGAGGTGCGCACCGCCGGCGGTCTCACGGGCACGCTCAGCGAGCTCGGCGCCACCGTGCACGCGGCCAGCCAGACCGTGCTGGTGCGCGCCAGCATGCAGGGCGAACAGTTGCTGCCTGGCCAGCACACGAGCGCCACCTTGCTGCTGCCAGCGCCGCCCCACGCGTGGGCGCTGCCGTCAAGCGGGGTCGTCGAGAGCGCCGGCCAGCGGCTGGTGTTCGTCGAGCGCAGCGGCGGATTCGAGCCGGTGACGGTGACGCTGCTGGCGCAGACGGGCGACGGTCGCAGCGTGGTCAGCGGGTCGTTGAACGCCAGCGACCAGGTGGTGGTGGCCGCGGCGGGCACGCTCAAGGCCATGCTGGTCGCGGGGGAATGACGTGCTGCAGCGCCTGATCGGTTTCTCGCTGGCCCAGCGCCTGCTGGTGATCCTGGGCGCGCTGGCGGTCGTCGGCGCCGGGGTGTTCGCCTACCTCGCGTTGCCCATCGATGCCTACCCCAACATCGCGCCGACCCAGGTCAAGCTGATCCTCAAGGCGCCCGGCATGACCCCGGAGGAAGTGGAGACCCGCGTGGTGGTGCCGCTGGAGATGGAGCTGCTGGGCATCCAGCATGCGCACATGCTGCGCTCGATCTCCAAGTACGCGATCGCCGACATCACGCTCGACTTCGACGAGGGCACCGACATCTACTGGGCCCGCCAGCAGGTTTCCGAGCGCTTCGCCGCGGCGGCCGGCGATCTGCCGGACGACGTCGACGGGGGACTGGCGCCGATCGCCACGCCGTTGTCGGACGTGTTCATGTTCACCATCGAGGGCGCGGGCCTCAGCCTGGCCGAACGGCGCACGCTGCTGGACTGGACCATCCGTCCCGCGCTGCGCACGATTCCCGGCGTTGCCGACCTCAACGCCCTGGGCGGCAAGGTGCGCACGTTCCTGGTGACGCCGGATCGTGCGCGGCTGTCGGCCGCGGGGCTGAATTTCCGCGATGTGGCCGATGCCGTGCAGCACAACAACCGCAACGACGGTTCCGGCCGCTTGCGTGACGGCGACGATGCGCTGATCGTGCGCGTGGAAGGCGCCATTGCCACGCTGGACGACTTGCGCCGCGTGGTGGTGGCCACGCGCGATGGCAAGTCGCTGCATGTGGGCGACCTGGCCGAAGTTGGCTACGGCAGCCTGACCCGCTACGGCGCAGTGACCCGCGATGGAGTCGGCGAGGCGGTCGAGGGGCTGGTGGTGGGCCTGCGCGGCGCGGATGCCTCCAAGGTGGTCGATGCGGTGCGTGCGCGCCTGGCCGAGCTGCAATCGGCGCTGCCGCAGGGGACACGCATCGAGGTGTTCTACGACCGTGGCGCGCTGATCGAGCGCGCCGTCGGCACCGTGCGCAGCGCCCTGCTCGAGGCCACGGTACTGGTGGTGATCCTGCTGCTGCTGTTCCTGGGCGATGTGCGCGCCGCGGTGGTGGTGTCGCTGACCCTGCCACTGGCCGTGCTGATCGCGTTCCTGATGATGCACCTGTTCGGCCTGAGCGCGAACCTGATGAGCCTGGGCGGGCTGGCGATCGCCATCGGCCTGCTGGTGGACGCCGCCGTGGTGGTGGTGGAAAACACCGTCAACCACCTGGTGCCCGGACACGGGGCAGGCGACCTGCCCAAATTGCACCGCATCTATCGCGCCGTCGGCGAGGTGGCCCGGCCGGTGGTCTCGGGCATCGTCATCATCTGCCTGGTATTCATGCCGCTGCTGGCCCTGCAGGGGCTGGAAGGCAAGTTGTTCAGCCCGGTCGCCCTGACCATCATCTTCGCGCTGGCCGCCTCGTTGCTGCTGTCGATGACCGTGGTGCCGGTGCTGTGTTCCATCCTGCTGCACGAGCGCCCGCACGCCGAGCCGTGGCTGATGCGTCAGATCACGCGCGGCTACCGGCCGCTGCTGGAATGGTCGCTGGGACATGCACGCTGGATGGCGGTGATAGCCGCGGGCACCCTGGCGCTGGGCGTGCTGGCCTACGTCGCCACCGGCAAGACCTTCATGCCGGACATGGACGAGGGCGACCTGCTGATCCAGCTGGTCAAGCACCCCTCGATCAGCCTGGATGCCGCGCGCGACCAGGACCTGGCCATCGAGCGCGCGATCAAGGCGCACCTGCCGGAGGTCGAGCACGTGGTCTCGCGCCTGGGTTCGGACGAACTCGGCCTGGATCCGATGGGCCTCAACGAATCGGACATGTTCCTGCAGCTCAAGCCCAAGAAGGAATGGCGCGTGCGCGACAAGGCCTGGCTCGAAGGCCAGTTGCGCATGGTCATGCAGGACTTCCCGGGCATCGAGTACGCCTTCACGCAACCGATCCAGATGCGCGTTTCGGAAATGCTCACCGGCAGTCGCGGCGACATCGCGGTGAAGGTGTTCGGCCCGGACATGGGTTCGCTCAACCAGCTCGCCAACCGCATCGCTGCGATCATGGAGCGCACACGCGGCAGCGAGGACGTGATCGCGCAGACCCAGGAGGGCGTGCGCTATCTGGCGGTGCGCATCGACCGTCAGGCCGCCGGGCGCCATGGCTTCGACGTGGCCGCGGTGCAGGACGAATTGCGCGGTCAGCTGGAGGGCATGCCGGTGGGCATCGTGCTGGAGGAGCAACGACGCGTGCCGATACTGGTGCGCGGCGAGGCAGCGCTGGCCGACACGCAGGCCCTGTTCGAACGGCTCAGTCTCGCCAGCGCCGACGGCGACACGGTGCCGCTCGAGCGCATCGCCCGGCTCGAGGCGACCACCGGTCCGGTGCAGATCAGTCGCGAAAACGCTTCGCGCTTCGCGCTGGTGCAGGCAAACGTGGCGGGGCGCGACCTGGTCGGCTTCGTCGACGAGGTACGTGCGGCGGTCCAGACCGAGGTTCATCTGCCGACCGGCTACCGCATCACCTGGGGCGGCCAGTTCGAGAATCAGCAGCGCGCCGCTGCGCGCCTGGCCCTGGTGGTGCCGGTCTCGCTGGCGCTGATCTTCCTGGTCCTGTTCACCACCTTCGGCTCGATCCGCCAGGCGCTGCTGATCCTCTTCAACGTGCCGTTCGCGATGGTCGGCGGCATCGTCGTGCTGTGGCTGTCCGGCCAGTACATGTCGGTTCCCGCTTCGGTCGGCTTCATCGCCCTGCTGGGCATCGCGGTGCTCAACGGCCTCGTGCTGGTGTCCCACTTCAACCAGCTGCGCGCCAACGGCATGCCGATGGACCAGGTGGTGCGCGAAGGCGCGCTGCGCCGCCTGCGCCCGGTCATGATGACTGCCTCGATCGCGGCGCTGGCGCTGGTACCGTTGCTGTTCGCCAGTGGCCCCGGCTCGGAGGTGCAAAAGCCGCTGGCCATCGTGGTGATCAGCGGGCTGGTGACTGCCACCGCACTGACCCTGCTGCTGCTGCCCACCCTGTTCCACCGCTTTGGCGAGCCGCGCGACCTGAGGACCCACCCATGAGCCTCGTACTGAAACGGCTGACCATCCTCGCGCCGCGCGAACTCGAAGATGCACTGCTGGCCACGGTGCTGGACCTGCAGCCGGCGTTGCCCGGCTTCACCACGCTGCAGGTTTCCGGGCATGGCGAAGGTTTTGCCGGCACCCGCGTGCAGGAGCAGGTGCGCGGTCGCGTCGATCGCACCATGATGTGGCTGGTGCTGCCCGCGGAACAGGCCGAGCGCGTCCTCGCCAGCGTGCGCGAGCGCATGCCCAATCCCGACCTCGTCTGGTGGCTGGAACCGGTGGACGCAATGGGGAGGTTCGCATGAAGCGCGCCGGCTTCGCTTGGCCCCTGCTGCTCATGGTGCCGCTGGCCCTCGCCGCGCAGGCGCCGCCCGCGACACTGCCCTTGCCACCCGATGAACTGGTGCTGCCGGCCATCGAGCGCACGCCGGAGGTACAGGCGGCCGCGGCGGCACTCGCGCGCGCCCAGGCCGAGGCGCGCCTGCGCGATGTGGGCACGCATGAGGCGACCCTGACGGTGATCCCGCAACGCCGCCACCTGCAGGGCGGCCCCACGTTCAATGAATGGGAAGTCGATCTGAGCCGTCCGGTGCGCTGGCCGCACAAGGCGCGGCTGGATCGGGACATCGGCGCGGTCGGCGTGGAGGCCGCCCGACTGAGGTTTGCCGACGCCCACCACGCCGGTGCCTTGCGCTTGCTGGCGCGGTGGTCGAACTGGCAGCGCGCGACCGTCATGGCCGAGCAGCAGCACGCCGAGGTGGCGACCTGGGAACGGGACCACAAGGCCATCGCGCGGCGCGTCGAACTTGGCGATGCCGCCCGCCGGGACCTGCTCGCCGCGGATGCGATGCTGGCGCAGGCGCGCGCCGCCGCGCTGCAGGCCGATGTCGATGCCCAGGTCGCCGAGTTGGCGCTGCGCAGCGACTTTCCCGATCTGCCGCTGCCCGAACGCATCCGGCTGGGCGAGCAGCCACCCACCCTGGCTGGCACCGATGCGTACTGGAGCGGGTTGATCGTGCGGCGCAGCCATGAAATCGGCGCGGCCGACGCGCTGGCGCGCCAGCGCGAGATCGCGGCCCGGCGCGCGCGCGCGGATCGCCTGCCCGACCCCAGCGTGGGCGTGCGCGTTCTGGACGACCTGGGTGGCCGTGAACGCGCCATCGGCCTGATCGTCAGCATTCCGATCGGCGTGCGCCAGCGCGACGCCGGTGCAGCAGCAGCCGGGGCCGACGCGCTGGCTGCGCAGGCGGAACTGACCCTGGTGCGACGGGACATTGCCCACGGCGCGCGCGAAAGCCTGACACGGGTGCGTGCCGCGCAGGCGATCTGGCACAGCCGGCAACTGGCGCTGGTGGCGGCTCGCGAAAGCGCGGCCAAGCTCGAGCGCGCCTATGCATTGGGCGAGAGTGGCCTGGCCGAGCTGCTGGTCGGCCGTCGCGGCGAGCTGGAGGCGGCGCTGGCCGAGCGCAGCGCCGCGGTTGACGCCATCGAGGCGGTCGCGCGCGTGCGCATCGATGCCCACGATCTCTGGCATGACCACCACGGCAGCGAGGATGCGGAACAATCCGCTGGCCCGCACGCGGACCTGCCCGACCTTTGAGCTACCGCCGCACCGCGCGCCGCCGCGCGCCGCCGCGCGGCGACGCAGGGCGTGGGGCAGGGGCCTTTCGCCCATCCGGTTCCGCATCCCATCGCCACGCGGCGCCGCCAGTCACCCGGTCGCCTCGAAATTGCGATACAGCTCGGCTTCCTGGTCGAAGTGCAGATCGAGGACCACATCGAGGCGGTGCAGCACGCCATGGATCTCGCGCAGCGTGGGCGCCGATGCCGCCTCCTTGTCGGCCCTGTCTCCGGTCATGCGTTCGAGCAGCCGCACCAGGCGGAAGATTTCACGGTGGGTCTGGCTCAGCGCCGCCAGCGGATCGTCGCCGCCCAGCTGCGCGCTGAGCTGCGGATAGAGCTCCGCCTCATCGCTTTTTTCGTGTGGCACCAGGTGTTGGCGCAAGCGCGCGATCAGCGACGTCAGCTCGGCCAGTGCCGCGTCCTCCGGGAGTCGATGCAGGCCTTGCGCCAGCTCATGGGTGCTTGCCAGCAGCGGCGCCAGCGCCGCGTGGTCGCGTTCGATTTCCGCGAGCATCTGCGCGCTGAGCGAAGGCGGCGGCACGGCAGCACGCCCGGCGCCGAGCGCCCGCAGCGCGTTGGCAATGACCGCCACGTCGATGAATTCCTGGAGGACCGCGCCGGCCAGCGGCGGCAGGTATCCCAGCGCGGCCGCGAGCATCGCCAGCAGCGACAGGCCCATGCCGACGACGATGCTCTGCATGGCGATGTCGCGCGTACGGTGCGCAATCCGCACCGCCTCGGCCACGCGATCCAGGCGATCGGTCAACAACACCACGCCGGCGGTATCGCTGGCGACGGTGGCGCCGCGCGCGCCGATGGCGATGCCGACGCCGGCGGCCGCCAGCGCCGGCGCATCGTTGATGCCGTCACCGACCATGATCGTGGCGCCCTGCGCGGCCGCGCGCTCGAGCACCGCCAGCTTGTCAGGCGGATGCAGCCCTGCGTGCACCTCGTCGGCACCGATCGCCGTGGCGACGGCCGCCGCCGGTTCCTGTCGATCGCCGGTGACCACCACGATGCGGCGGATGCCCGCCTGGCGCAACTTGCGCACCGCGCGGGGCGCGTCCCGGCGCAGCCGGTCGGCAAAGCTCAAGGCGCCGGCCATGACGCCGTCGATCACGACGAAGCTGCCGGTGGCATCGTCATAGTCCATCTGCCGCAGGAAGCGCGGCGCCCACGCCGCCGGTTGGCCGATGCCGGCCGCGTAGTCGTAACTGCCGAGGGCGACGTGCCGACCGTCCACTTCGCCGCGCAGGCCGGCGCCGGCTTCCTCGCGGACCTGGCCGGGCGAGCTGAGCGGCAGCTCGCGCTCGCCGGCGATGCGCACGATGTTCTGCGAGGCAACGTGTGCGGAGGCCTGCGCCAGCGACGCGGCGCTGCGCAGCAGTTCGTTTTCGTCCAGGGCGCCGCCGGTCTCCACGGCCAGCAGGTGCATGTCGCCGGTCGTCAGCGTGCCGGTCTTGTCGAAAAACAGCACGCGCGCCCGCGCCAGCGCTTCGAGCACGGCGCCGCCCTTGACCAGGATGCCGCGGCGGGCGGAGCGCGAGAGGCCGCCGAAGAACGCGACCGGCGCCGCCAGGATCAGCGGGCAGGGCGTTGCGACCACCAGCACGGCGAGCGCGCGTATGGGATCGCCGCTGAAGAGCCACGCCGCGCCCGCGATCGCCAGCGTCAGCGGTATGAACAGCAGTGCAAAGCGGTCGGCCAGGCGCGTCAGGGGCGCGCGCGCGCGTTGCGCTTCCTCGACCAGGCGCACGATGCCCGCATAGGTACTCTGCGCCGCCGGGTGGGACGCGCGCATGTCGAACGGCGTCCCCGCGTTCACGCTGCCGCTCTGGATGCGCGCACCGGGCAGGTGCCGGACCGGCAGGGATTCGCCGGTCAGCGACGACTCGTCCAGCACTGCCACCTGCGCGACCACGTCCCCGTCCACCGGGACCAGCTCGCCCGAGCGCACCAGCAGCCGGTCACCGACAGCGATCGTCGCAACCGGCACCTGTTCGAGCTGTTCGCCGTCGTAGCGCCACGCCACCGCGGGTGCGCGCTGGACGAGCTTGCTGATTTCCCGTTGCGCCCGCCGCGAGGCATAGGCTTCCAGCGCCTGGCCGCTGGCCAGCATCACCGCGATGACCGCGGCCACCAGGGACTGCGCCAGCAGCAATGCGCCGACGATCGCCAGCAGGGCGATGAGGTCCACGCCAACATCGCGTCGCCAGGCGCGGATCGTGCTTTCCACGAGGAGCACCGCGGCCATGACCAGCGCGCCGGCCGTCCAGCTCCAGTGCGCCGCCTGCGGGTGCCCGGTCCAGTGCAATGCGGCGCCGGCGACCAACGCCAGCACGCTGACGCCCAGCAAGCTCCCGTCCAGCCACCAGCGCGCGTTGAACTTCATCGTACCGACCCTTCCACCGATGGGTGGCTGGTCACCGCGCGACGGCGTGGTGCCCTATTCGAGTTCGAGGTGATAGACCACCGCAGCCGGATCGCGCGGGTCCAGGCGGCGCTCAAACCCCAGGCGCGCCGCAAGCTGATGGCTGCCATCGGAGCGTGTCGGAGCGAAGGCGCGCATGTGCCGGATGCCGCGCAATCGCGCCGCCTCGATCAGCAGGCGCATCAGCGTTGATCCGACACCCCGCTTTTGCCACTCGTCACTGACCGTGACCGAGCAGTCGCATTGGTCGTCCGTTGCGCCGAGATGAAAGTGTGCCGCGCCAATCTGGCGCTCGCGACCTTCTTCTGAAACCACCGCAATGAAGCCCGCCGCGGTCGCCGGGTCGAGGTCGGTCAGTTCGCGAGCCACCTGTGGACACGGCTCGCGAATCAGGCCGAGAAAGCGCAGCTCGCGCATTGCGGGCGAGAGACGGTTGAGAAATTCCAGCTCGAGCTCTGCATCCTGGCTGTCGATCGGCCGTATCGATACCGGTGTGCCGTCGTACAGCCGCGTGGTCCAGCCCATGGTTGGTGGTGCGCCGGCTTGTGGCGTCCGGCTCGCGCCTGGCAGTGCGTTTGCTTGCGACATGACATTCATCCTCGTCAGTCGGGCCTTCTACGGTACCAGCGTGCCGGTAATGTTTCGTTGACCGGTGTCAGTCGCGCGTGCCGGTTCGCCGCTACGGAGCCGCGCAGACGGCGTTCCGGCAGGGCGTCGGGAAGCGTACCCGGCGGGTGTCCCGTGGAAGGTTCGCTGCGGCCCGGTCACTGCAAGGGCCGCGCCCGGCACATCGGCAAAGCGCGCGGCAACCCTGCATTCGGCTTCCGGCTAGTGCAACTCCAGATCGTAGATCACCGTCGCCGGGTCGTGTGGATCCAGGCGACGCTGGAATCCGAGGCGGATGGCGAGCTGATCGCCAGCACCCGAGGGAGCCTGAATGTATGCACGCATATGCCGGATGCCGCGGGCTCTCGCGGCTTCGATCAGGCGTTGCATCAGCAGGGTGCCGACGCCGCGCTTGCGCCATTCGCCGCTGACCGTGAGCGAGGAGTCGCAGCTGTCGCCCCTGGCATTCACGTGAAATTGCGCGGCGCCGATCTGGCGATCGCGGCCTTTGTGCGACACCAGCGCGATGAAGCCCACCGCTTTGGTCGGGTCGAGATCGGTCAGCCTGCGTGCCACCTCGGGGCTTGGATCCTGGATCAGGCCGAGAAACCGCGCATTGCGGAATTCGGGCGACAGATGTTCGAGGAACTCGAGTTCGCGCTCGGCATCGTCACGGCTGATCGAGCGGATCAACACATCGGTGCCATCGTGGAGTTTCAGATTCCAGCCGGTACCTGCGGACGCGTGGGCTTTCGACATGGGGTTCTCCACGGAACGTGACTGTTGGGCGCGCGCTTGCGAGGGCAGCGGACGTTGATCACGGCCAGTGCAACTATACCCACCGCGGAGCACCGCCGCCATTCCACAGGCCGGTACGTCCGCGCGGGCGCAGTCGCGCGCTTCCTCCCGCATGCCCAGGACCGGACGACCAGAACGTCCCGGCGCGTTGCGGCATGGCGCGGTCGCCGGCGATCTTGCGGTGCGGGTCAGCCGAGCGCCCAGTCGATGGCCTTGCGGCACAGCGGCAGGTCGGGCTGGCCGCGCTGCTTGCCCAGGGCGCGACGCGCCGCCTGCAAGGCCGAGCGCAAGCCTTCCTCCACGGTCGGGTGGTAGAACGGCATCTGCAGCAGCGCGTCCACCGTCAGGCCCTGCTGGATCGACCAGGCGAGCAGGTGCAACAGGTGCTCGGCATCGGGCGCGACCACCTCGGCGCCGAGGATCCGTCCGTCTTCGGCATTGGCATAGACGTGCAGGTGTCCGGCATTGCGCCCGGCCATCGCGGCGCGGGCCTGGCGGGAGAAATCGCTGCTGCCGGTCACCACGCCGGACGCGGGCAGTTCGCGGTAGGCCAGCCCCACGCGACCGGCACCGGGCTCGGTGAACACGATGCCGAGCGGCACGCGCCGGGTCAGGCATTCGGCGTCCGGATGCAGCGCATGGTAGGCGGCGATGCGCCCCTCGTCGGCGGCTTCGTGCAGCAAGGGGCGCTGGCCGCCTACATCGCCGGCGATGTAGATCGGCAGCTCGCCAAGGCGCAGGGTCGCCGGATCGAAGACCGGCACGCCGCGGCGATCGAGTTCGACGCCAAGGGCTTCCAGGCCCAGGCCTTCGATGTTGGGCTGCCGCCCGAGTGCGGCGAGGACCCAGTCGACGACCACCAGCGTGTTGCCATCCTCCAGCGCCACCCCGGCCTCGTCCGCATGCACGCTGACGGTCGCGCCGGTGGTGATCGACATCTGCCTGCCGAGCGCATCGAGCAGGCTTGCATTGACCGCCGGATCGCTGAGCGAAGCGATCGTGCTGCCCTGGGTGAAGGCGTGCACCTCACAGCCGAGCTCGGCGAAGGCCTGGCCCAGCTCGACGCCGATCGGGCCCAGGCCAATCACCCCGACCCGGCGCCCGGGGTCGGCCAGGTCGAACACCTCGTCGGAGGTGACCAGCCGCTCGCCCAGTGCCCGCCAGTCCGCGGGCACCACCGGGCGCGTGCCGGTGGCGATGACCACCACATCGGCGTGGATGCGCGCGCCGTTGACTTCGATCGTTTGCGCATCGAGGAACCGCGGCGACCCACGGATGCTGCGCTCGCCGAGTGACTCGGCCAGCCGGATTGCCCCGGCGGTGAAGCGGTCGCGCAGTGTGCGCACGTGCGCCATGACCGCCGCGAGGTCCGCTGTCGGCTCGGCGGCGCCGTCGATGCCGGCGTCGGCAAGCCAGCTACGCCGGGCATGCGCATGGGCGACTTCGAGCAACGCCTTCGACGGCATGCAGCCCACGCGCGCACAGGTCGTGCCGTACGGGCCGTCGTTGATCAGCAACACCTCGTCGGTGTAACGCTGAGCCTCGTTGAGGGCGGTCAGGCCGGCGGTGCCGGCCCCGAGGATCACGATGCGGGTTGTGCGTGTCATGGCTGTTGTCCTTGAAGGATCGAGGCGCCCCGGTGTGACTGGGCTGCCGCGTCGAGCCGCAAGTCAGCGCGCGTCGCGATGCCCGCCGGGTGATCTTCTGCCACCGGAGGGGCGCGCCGGAACTGTCGCTTCGCCATGCGATCGAGCGCGCGCTCGCAAGCCGCGGGCATCAGCGCCACGACACGCGCCTTGCGTGCCACTTCAATGACGTGTCATGGCTCCTCGCCGGATGGGTCCTCGGACGGCCCACCACCGGCGGCAGCCTTGCGGGCCATTGCGAGCCGGCGTTCCAGGCTGCGCCGCACCAGGCGCTCCGTCCCGGTAAGCGCACCATTGACGGCATCGTTCACGGACAAAGCCTGGCTCTCGAAGATCGCGGAGGGAAGCCCGCTCAGAACCACCTTGATGCGGCAGCTCTTGTCCACGCCCCCACGCGGGCCGTTCACATCGGAGACGCGGACACTGATGCGTTCGATGGAGGTCGCATATTTGCCGAGCTTCGTGCCAAGCTGCTGGCGAATCAGGTCGCGCGCGTCCCGGTCCAGGGTCACGCCGAATGCGGCGATGTGCGCAGGAACCTGCGCGGTTTGCGTGCGACCAGCGGCGCGCTTGGCGGCCTTGGGTACGCGGTCGGTCACGGGGGGCTGCCTTTTCATTCCTTCTCCTGTCGTGCGGGTGTCAGCCAGGGATCAGCGGGAATCAGCGTGCGCGGGCGCCGGGGCGGCGCGAGCGGTTTCCCGCCGGTTGCTCAGTAACGATAGATGGCCGACAGCCCGCTGTCGGTCGGCATGCGCTCGCTCGGCACCACCACCACTTCGCCGCCGGTCATGAGGACGCGCTCACCCAGATCATCGAGCAGGTCGTCCATGCGCGGATCGTCCAGCTGGCCCAACGTGATGGCACCGCTGGCCGGATCCATGCGGCCAGGCACCTTGCGCCCGGCATCCAGCAACAAGGTGTCGATGCGACCGGCGACCACGGCGCGAGCCGCATCCGACAGATCCGCGCTGGCCAGCTCGCGCGCCCGTGCTGCGTTGAAGCGGTCGATCAGCCCGGCCAGCCGCGCGAGATAGTGCGGCTGCATTTTCGCCCAGGCCGACTCGCGCAGCTCATCCAGCGTCAGGTTGTCCGGATGGACGTCGATCGCGGCGTCGAGCAGCTTCGGATTCCGGCTGACTTCGCGGAACTGGTGATGGTGTTCCGGCAGCGCTGCCAACAGCAACGGCAATCCGCTCGGGCGCGAATGCTGTTCCAGCACGCCCTGGTCGATGATGCGGAAGAACCGCTCGGTATCGGCACGCACGCCGTCCTGCTTCACGTCGCTGTCGCCGTGGCGCCCCATGCTGGCGTCGCGTATCGGCCCGTAGGTGCGGGTCGCGGGCTCGCGTTCGAAATCGCGTTCCAGCGCGTCGTCCAGCGTGTGCGGGACTTCCGCTGCCAGGCCGATCTCGTCGAGGTGATCGCGGTTGCCTTCGAACAGGCGCGCTGCATGGCGGCTCAGCCCCAGCACCTGGAAACGGTCGGCGGATTGCATGATGCGCATCAATGGCTTGGTGTGGAAACTGTCGGCGACGACCGCCAACTCGGGGACCGCGCGCTGCAACTTGTAGACGCGGAAAAAGTCCGGTGCAGCGAGCACGGCCAGGCCATCGAACGTGTGGTTCCAGAAATCGTGGTTGTCGGCCAGCGCGTGCAACGGGCGCAGCAGCGGCTCGATTTCGCGATCCGGATAACCTTGCTGCAGCGATTGGGACAAGGTCCTGACCAGGTTGCGGAATCGGATCGGATCCTGAACGTTGTCGGGATGCCGGCGGTGGGTGGGCTGGTACAGGGAAAGGCAGGGCGCCGCGTGTCCGGTCAGGATGGCCTCCGGATAGTTCGCAAGTCGGTCCATGGTCTGAGTGCGCCTTGTTGGGGGGATTGAACCTGAGACATCCAGCCGCCGGGCACCGATTTCAAGCTCGACAGGCGGCTGTCTCACCTACGCTTCGTAGCCTACGCGAAGTGTGCTGCACTTACACCAGATGAATGGCGGCAACGCCGCGCGCGGGCCGCTGTGTCCACCTGCACATGGCAGGCTGCGCTTGCCGCGCAGCAGTCCTGGCTTGCGGGTTCTGCAGCATGAACGCCTGTGGCGCACCGCCCTGCCGGACCTTGCAGACCCGATATGATGCGAAGCTGCGCACGCGCACCACCGCAGCGCGTGACCGGGAAACACAACCAACGCCGTGAACCGAACGACAACAATCAACGCATGGTACTTCGTTCTCGCACTGTCCGGCGTGTTCCTGCTGCACGGCTGGTGGGTGCAGACCCAGACCATCGAGGCCATCCCCTACAGCCAGTTCGAAACCGATCTCGACAAGGGCGCCATCAAGGACCTGGTCATCGGCACCGACGCGATCCGCGGCACCTATGTCACGCCGAAGGACGGCAAGACCGGCTTCGTCACCGTGCCGGTATCGCCCGAGCTCGCCGAGCGGCTCAGGGATACCGGCATCACCTATACCGGCACGGTCGAGAACACCTGGCTCACCTCGCTGCTTTCCTGGCTGTTGCCGGCGCTGCTCTTCATCGGCATCTGGCTGTTCTTCATCCGCCGCCTGGCCGGTCGCCAGGGCATGGGCGGCATGATGTCGATCGGCAAGAGCAAGGCGAAGGTCTTCGTCGAGACCGACATCAAGGTCACGTTTGACGACGTCGCCGGGGTGGATGAAGCCAAGGCGGAGCTCCAGGAAGTGATCGACTTCCTGAAGGACCCGAAGGCATACGGCTCGCTCGGCGCGCGCATGCCCAAGGGCATCCTGCTGGTCGGTCCGCCCGGCACCGGCAAGACCCTGCTGGCGCGTGCGGTGGCCGGGCAGGCGGGCGTGCCGTTCTTTTCGATCTCCGGGTCCGAGTTCGTCGAAATGTTCGTCGGCGTCGGCGCGGCGCGCGTGCGCGATCTGTTCGAGCAGGCGCGCAAGGCCGCACCGGCGATCGTCTTCATCGACGAGCTCGACGCGCTCGGACGGGCGCGCAACGCCGGCGTCATCCAGGGCGGCAACGACGAACGCGAGCAGACCCTGAACCAGTTGTTGTCGGAGCTGGACGGTTTCGACCCTACCGAGGGTGTCGTGCTGCTGGGCGCCACCAACCGACCGGAGATCCTTGATCCGGCGCTGCTGCGCGCGGGTCGCTTCGACCGGCAGGTGCTGGTCGATCGCCCCGACCGCGCCGGACGCGTGGACATCCTCAAGGTGCATGTGCGCAAGATCACGCTGGCCGAGGGTGTCGATCTGGAGCAGGTTGCCGCGATGACCACCGGGATGACCGGCGCCGATCTTGCCAACCTTGCCAACGAGGCCGCCCTGCTGGCGACGCGGCGACGCGCCAAGGCGGTGAGCATGGCCGATTTCACGCATGCCATCGAGCGCATCGTGGCCGGACTGGAAAAGCGCAACCGGCTGATCAACCCGAAGGAACGCCGGATCGTTGCCTATCACGAAATGGGCCACGCGCTGGTATCCATGGCGCTACCGGATGGCGACACCGTGCACAAGGTGTCGATCATCCCGCGCGGAGTCGGCGCGCTCGGCTATACCATCCAGCGCCCGACCGAGGACCGGTTCCTGATGACCGAGGGCGAACTGCGCAACAAGATCGCCGTGCTGATGGCTGGACGCGCGGCGGAGAGCCTGGTGTTCGGCGACCTTTCCACCGGCGCGTCCGACGACCTCGCCCGCGCCACCGACATCGCCCGCTCGATGGTGACGCGCTATGGCATGGACGCCGATCTGGGCAGCGTCAGCTACGACAGCGACAAGCCCGGATTTCTCGGTGAACGCCGCACCGGTTACCTGGAGCGCAGCTACAGCGAGGCCACGGCCGAAACCATCGACAAGGCCGTGCGCACCATCGTGCAGACCGTGTCGCAGCAGGCTCTGGCAATCCTCATCGACAATCGCGACATCCTGGACACGGCCGCCGCGCGCTTGCTCGAGGTCGAAACCCTGGACGAGGCGGCGCTGCGCGAAATCGCCAAGGGATTGCGGCGACCGGGTCCCGCGCCACTCGAGGAGCCTGACGTGGCGGTTCGCCCGGATCCGGTCGCCTGATCGAGGACGGGGCCTCACCAACCGGCCATGAAAGCGCTCAGGCGTGCGCATTCCGCAGCGAGTCTTCGAAGCACCCTGCGATCGCGGTGCACTTCAGCATCCAATTCAGTGCCCCGCGCATTGATCACCCCACCGCAGCGGGTGGCTTGCCGGCATGGAACGCTTCAAGGACCGAGACGATCTCCTCGGCCGTGTCGACCACGGTAAACAGCCGGGCGTCCGCTGCAGCGATGAAGCCTTCGTCGACCAGGTAGGCAAAATCGATCAGGCGGTGCCAGAATTTCGCGCCGACCAGCACGATGGGCATGCGCGCGATCTTGCCGGTCTGTACCAGCGTCAGCACCTCGAACAGTTCGTCGAGGGTGCCGTAGCCGCCGGGAAAAGTGACCAGCGCCCTGGCGCGCAGCAGGAAGTGCATCTTGCGCAGCGCAAAATAGTGAAAGCGGAAGGCGAGCTCGGGCGTGATGTACGGATTGGGTGCCTGCTCGTGCGGCAGGGTGATGTTCAAGCCGATCGATCGCGCACCGGCCTCGAAGGCGCCCCGGTTGGCGGCCTCCATGATGCCGGGACCGCCACCCGTGACGACGACGAAGTCGCAGCGACCTTCCTGCTGGAAGCGCGCCGAGACGATCTGCGCGAAGCGACGCGCCTCCTCGTACAGGCGTACCTGGGTGCGTGCACGAATGCCCTTCGCGGCATCTTCGCTGCCGGCCGCAACGTCGGCGGCAGCGAGGTCCTCGGGCGCCTGGATGCGTGCGCTGCCGAACACCACCACGGTCGAGCCGATGCCCTGGGCGCGCAACTCGTGTTCGGGCTTGAGCAGTTCCAGTTGCAGGCGCAGCGGGCGCAGGTCGTCGTGGGCCAGGAACTCGACATCCTCCTGCGCAAGTCGATAGGCAGACCCGGCGAGGATTGCCTGCTGCAGTCGTTCGCGCTGGTCAGGATCGATCATGTCGGTATGCCGCTGTCGTGGTAGCGCCGTTGCGTGCCGGTGCCTGACGCGCCATGGGTCCAGCCGCCGCCGGCCTGGGTGGCGACGCTCGATGAAAGCCGCTGCGCCGCGCGCCACGCAACCGGGGCCTGGCGGGAAGAGCGCGCGGACGGAGTCTCACGGGTCGCCATACGGCGCGCGTGCCGACGGCAGGGGGGAGGGCCGCCATCGTCAACGCTCGCTGCGCCGCATGGCGGCCCCTGAAACCCCATCCGGTCGATGCTGCGCGGACGGTTCCTTTGTGCGGGCTGCTGTTGCTGTCGGTCATGCACCGATCTGTCCGCCGGGTTGTCCTGGAGCGCGTCCGGTGTCGGTCGCCGACCCGCGCTCATCGACAGTCGGTGAGCCCTCGGCTGCATGCGCATCCCAGCCGCCGCCGAGCGCCTTGAACAAGGCCACCAGATCGATGGCGGCAGCGCTGTGGGTGCGGGCGTATGCGTCCTGGGCATCGCGCAGCACGCGCTCTTCGGCCAGCAGCTCGCTGAGCGCGATGTCGCCGGCCTTGAAGCGCGCTTGCGCATGCGCGTAGCTGCTGAGCGCGGCCTGCACGGCGGCGCGCTGGCGTTGCACCGCGTCCAGGCCGTGCTGGTAGTTGCTCAGCGCACGTTCGGCATCACCCAACGCGGCCAGCACGGCCTTTTCATAGGACAGTGCGGCCTGCTGCTGGCGTGCTTCGCTGGCGCGGATCTCCGCACGCACGCGACCGCCATCGAACACGCGCCAGGAGATCAGCGGCATGATCGAGAACCGCTGGCTCGCAGAATCGAACAGGCTGCTTGCCTCCAGTGACTGGAAGCCGCCACCGGCGCCGATGACGAGCTTCGGGAACAGCTCCGCGGTGGCCACGCCGACATCGGCCGTGCGGCTGGCCAGGCGACGCTCGGCGGCGCGCACATCGGGGCGGCGACGCAGCATGTCGGCGCGTTCACCCACGGGAATCGGGGTCAGCCTGATTTCTGCCGCGCCGGAGTCCGCCAGCGCCAGCTCGCGCTCCGGCGGCGCGCCGAGCAGCACGCCCAGGCCCAGGGCTGCCGCGCGCAAGCGTGCCTGGATGTCGGGCACGCCCGCGGCGGCGGCGGCAAGACGCGCCCGTGCGGCGTCGACCTCGGCCTGCGCCGCGTCGCCCACAGCAAGACGCCTGCGGACCAGGTCGAGGGTCTGCTGCAGGGTGTCCACCGAGGCCTCCCGGGCAGCCAGCTCGTGTTGCGCGCCGCGGAGGGTGAAGTAGCTGCGTGCCACTTCGGCAACGATGCTGATGCGTGCGTCATTGGCGTCGGCCTGCGCGGCCTGGACACTGGCTTGGGCGCTTTCCACTGCGCGCCGGGTTCCGCCGAACAGGTCGATTTCCCAGGCAGCGTCGAAGCCGGCATCGTAGATCGTCTGGTCGCGTGCGAGCCCGGGAATGGACGCGATCGGCAATGGCCCGTTCTCGCTCTGCTGGCGCCGGGTCACGCTGGTGCCGACTCCGACCGTTGGTACGTAACCGCCTGCGGCGCGGTCACGCAACGCACGCGCCTCGCGAATGCGGGCCTGCGCCTGGCGCAGATCCAGATTGTCGGACAGCGCCGTGGTCACCAGCCGGTCCAGGACGGGATCACCCAGCGATGTCCACCAGGTCGCCAGGTCGACCTGCGCCTGCACGGTACCGGCGGGCTGGGACCAGCCGCTGCCCGTGTCGACCGGCGGTGGCGCGCGGTAGGTGGGGCCGACGGCGCAGGCGCCGAGCAGCAGCGCGCCCAGCACAGTGACCGGCAAGCGTGCGGCCCGATAGTGAATCGATGACGCGGTTTTCATGACAACTCCTGCATCAAGTTTCTGGTCTGCTGCAGCGGGCTCATTGCAGGCGGCCACGCACGAACACGGTGGCCATCGTCAAGGTGACCAGCGCGATCACCGCCAGTGGCCAGGCATTGGCGACGATGTCGGACGCCGGCATCGCCTTGAGGAACGTGCCTTCGACGATGACCAGAAAGTGCGTGAGCGGAATGGCCTGCGCCATCCACTGCAGCACCAGCGGCATGTTTTCCACCGGTGTGGCGAAGCCCGACATCAGCACCGCCGGCACGCCGATCGCGAAGGCCCCCATGATGGCCTGCTGCTGCGTCGCGGAAACCGCGGAGATCATCAGGCCGATGCCCACCACCGACAGGATGAACAGCAGCAGGCTCGGCAGCAGCAGCCAGAACGAGCCGGTAAAGGGAACACCGAACAGGAATGTCGCCGCGGCGATCATCATCAGACCCAGGACGGTGCCGATGGCGAGTGCCGGCATGGCCTTGGCGACGATGATTTCGGTGGTGGTGGTCGGCGAGACCAGCAACTGGTCGAAGGTACCCAGCTCGCGTTCGCGGGCGATCGACAGCGCGGTGATCATCAGTGCGCTGAAGAACACCAGGATGCCGGACAGCCCCGGCACCACGAACCAGCGGTAGATCAGGTTGGGGTTGAACCAGTGGCGCACGACTACCGGGGACGCGCGCTGCGGCTCCTTCCTGGCATCGACAGCAACCTCTGCCGCAATGGCGTTGAGATAACCCACCGTGATCTGGCCGGCATTGCTGCGCCGGCCGTCGACGATCACCTGCAGGGCGCCGGTGCCGCCGGCTGCGATGTTGCGGGAAAAGTCCGGCCCCATGTCGAGCGCGGCAATGACCTTGCGCTGATCGATGAGCCGCCGCAACTCGTCACGGTTGTGCACCGTATGGACCTTGTCGACGAAGTCGGCGACGCCGACGCGGGCCTCCATTTCGTACGACCAGTGGCCGCCATCCTGGTTGTAGACGGCGATGTTGGCGTTGCGCACTTCCAGCGTGGTGGCGAAGGTGAATACCAGCAACTGCAGCAACGGCGGCGCGAACACGATGAGGCGGCTGCGCGGGTCGCGCAGGATGCTGAGCAGTTCCTTGACGATCTGCGCACGCAGGCGGCCATTGATCAGCATGTTGAACAGGCGCCGCATTGCTCAGGCCTCCAGGTTCTTGCGTGTCTTGCGCTTGGCGATCGCGAAGAAGAACACCCCGATCGCCGCCATCGCCGCCAGGTTCGGCAGGAACAGCGCCCAGACGTCACCGGCCAGGAAGACCGTCTGCAACGAGGACACGAAGTAGCGTGCGGGGATCAGGTAGGTGATGGCCTGGATCGGCGCCGGCATGGCATCGATTTCGAACAGGAAGCCCGAC
>JALOBC010000023.1 GCA_023228465.1 Dokdonella sp.
TAGCGTTCGTCCTGGCTCAGGTGCGCGTAGCCCATGTGTGGTTCCACTTGGCGGTGAAGCTGCACAGGCTACCGCACCTGCGCCACCTCACAGCGTGAGTGGTGCACTTCAGAATTGAATCCACCGGGTCTGGTTCGGGCATGCGTCCCAGCAGGGCAACGGCGACTTCGGAGGGGCGTACGCTGCCTGCAGCGAGCTGAAGCGGTTCCTCGCTGGTCAGGCCCAACTCCCGGAATGCGCGCAGGAGGTCGTCCAGCCCGAGCACGCCACCCTTTTGCGTCACGTTGCGCAGGCCCTCGATATAGCGCGGAATGGTGACCGGCTCCGGATGCCCGAGGTAATAGACCTCGCATTCACCGAGTACCGGAAAGCGCACCTGCTCGCTGCCCGACATGGCGGGCACCTTCGTCCAGTCGCCATCGAGGTACTGGACGACGTCGCCATGCACAATATGGATGCCGTGCTGCACGGCAGCCGATTGGCTGATGTCGCCTTCGACGTCGCTGCTCGCCACGTTCCAGCGAAAATGCAGGTCCTCCACCTGGTCCAGGCGGTTGGCCGCATCCCTGGCCAGGACATTCAGCGTGCCGGGGCTGACGCCGCAGCCGATGACCGCGACCATACCGGCCTCCTGGGCCTGCTCGTGCAGTTCCAGCATGTCCACGGTCGGTTGGGCATCGTCGCAGATGTCGACATAATGGCAGCCGGCCTCGATGGCGGCTTGCAGAATCGGCACGCCGAAACGGTAGTAGGGGCCGACGAACGTAATGACGACGTCTACTCCCTTCAGGGCCTCGACCAGTTCGGCATGGACGGTGGCATCGACCTGCAGCGTGGACACCTTGTCGCTGCCGATGTCCTTTTTGAGCTGGTTGGCGGCATCGAGATTCAGGTCGCCGATGACGACGGAATCCACCTGCGCGCTCAGCACCAGGTCCCTGACGGTCCTGCTGCCTTCCTGTCCGGCTCCGCCGAGGGCTAGAAACTTCATGTGGTTCACTCCTGTTGGCGCGGAATTGCGGGGGAAGCCCCCAATCTGCCTGAGGAGGGTTTGCTGGGGGATTTTTGAACCGCGAGTCTAACCAGTGCTCACTGAACCGCTTCGCGTGACGGCGCCGGGCCTGGTCGCGTCTGCCATGCAAGCAGCGCGCTGCCGGCGCGCGCGCCTGAAAACCGGCGCACGGGCCCTGCATCGGGGACCCGGCAGCTGCGCCGGGCGCGATCGGGCGCCATGTAACGCCCAGCGGCACCTCAGGATGGCCCCAACTTCATGGCCTGGGAGCGCGCGCAGCGCGCCGGGACCAACGCGGTGGCCTGCCATGGCAGCGATGCGGCAGCCGGAGTGCCTGCCGTGGATGGCGACATCTTCGCCTGCCAGCGGGAGGCGGCGCGGCTCGAAGCCCGTGAAACCAGCGTGGGACGCGCCGAGATGGCGTCGGGGCGTACGGTTGATTTCCGGGCATGATTTCACCCTGACAGTATCGGTTCACATAAAGGAGATACACTGCAGTGGGTAGCTGGCGATAGAGCTTCCATAATTGCCTTCGACCGTTATCCCGCATTTTTCGTGAGCGTTCGCAGCGAATTGGCGCAAGAGCCTGCCCAATGCTTGATCCGGGTGTGTGACCGGGCCGGCGCAGTAGAAGGCAGGTGAATGAGGCTGGTCAAGCATTCGCGGGTCGATCACGCAAGTGACTTATTCGCGGAGCAGGTGGTGCGGCTTTGCCGCGAGTGTGCGATACGTAAAAGTCCAGGACGGACTTTTTCAGCATCCTGGCAGATCAGGTCGCATGCTCGCTTGCGCGGAGTCTTGCGGATTCGATCATCTTGCATGGCCGCGCATTCGGTTTTCAAGCACGGTGCGAGGTGGCTGACCCTGCTGGGCGCTCACCCCAACCCAAGGAGTTCCACATGTCTCTCAAATGGTATGTAAGGCCACGTCTCGTGGCGCTGAAATCCGACACATCCGCATTCGACGCGGCGCGCGCAATCGAGCAGAACAACATCGGCGCCATTGTCGTGCAGGACAAGGGGAGCGTCGTGGGCATCCTGACGGACCGTGATCTGGTGATCCGCGTCCTGGGCCGGGGCCGCGATCCACGCACGACGACCGTTGGCGAGGTGATGACCTCGGGTGTCGTCTCACTGGCGCCCTCCGACACCCAGGCCAGCGCGATTCGCCTCATGCAAACGCGCAACATTCGACGCATTCCGCTGGTGGAGGACGGGCGGTTCGTCGGCATGGTGACGCTCGATGACTTGCTCCTTGACGAGGCGGCACCGATCGATCGCCTGGCGGCGATCATCGCGGGCCAGATTGGCGAGGGCGGGCCGGAGGCCAGTCCGCGGTCACGAGCAAGAAGGCGCAGCGCTGCCCGTGCCGAAGCCACCTACAGGCGTTTGCTCAACCAGGTGCGTGCCGACACCGGACTCGAGAACCCGGAACAGGCGGAGACCGCACTCGAGATCGTCCTCGAGGCATTGGTGCAAAGACTCAACCCCGGCGAGGCTGAAGATCTCATTGCGCAGCTGCCTTCATTGCTGCAGCCCACGCTGTACGGGCTTCCGCTTGGCCCTGACAGGAGCGTCACCCGGGAAACCATCGAGCAGGAGCTGGTCAAGCAACTCGGGGTGGACGCGTCCCGTGCCGCAACGTTGCTTGCCGCGATCGGCGCGCTGATCGCGCAGGGTGTCAGTTCCGGCCAGATGCAGGACGTGCAGGGCCAGCTTCCGACAGCTTTGCGCGAGGTCTTTTCCGCTGCGCCGTCGCCGGCCGTTTCTTGAGCGCGGCTTCACGCGCACATGCAACCGGGTCAACCCGGGCGCCGAGCCGGCCTCGGCCGCCTGAACGAACGTGGCTCGCCGTGATGTCTGCCCGCAACGATCCAAGGGAAATCCCGTGTCACGCAACGAAGCGCATTCCCAATCTCGGAAGCGATTTTTCCACGCACACAGCAGCGCAAGGAGTTGAGCCATGACGACATTGACCAGCAGTGAACGCGAGCACCTCGCAACTCTGATGAACGAGCGCAAGCCGGTGTTGCTGGATGAAATTCGTACGGGGCTCACGCGCATGCGCGTGGAAGGTTATGAAGAGTTGCTGTCGAGCACCGCCGATGCGGGCGATGAATCGCTGGCCTCGCTGATAACCGATATCAACAACGCGGAAGTGGTGCGGGACGCAACCGAGTTGCAAGACATCTATGCCGCCGAAGCGCGTCTCGCGGCGGGTACGTATGGTGTGTGCATCGATTGCGGACAGCCGGTTCCTTACGCGCGTCTTGTCGCCTATCCCACCGCCAAGCGCTGCCTTGGCTGTCAGCAGATCCATGAACGCAAGCGCACGCATTCCCGGGAATCGTGAACTCGCCCGTTGGTCGCCCTGCCCGCCGTGGTCGCCGAGGATCACCCGCTGCGCGGAAGGGCGTCCTGGACGAGGCATGCGCCTGCCCGCGTCGCAGGCAACTGGCCGCGCTGATTCCCTCGATCATGCGCCGACCGCGCGGAAGTGCTCGACGAGAAAATCGCTGAAGGCGCGCACCAGCAGCGATGATTGTCGATGCTGCGGATACACCACATAAGCAGCAAGGCCGGCGGGACGAAATTTCTCCAGTACCTCCACCAGTCGTCCGTCCGCCAGCGCGGCGGCGACGATGAAGTCGGGCAGGATGACGAGGCCCAGGCCGGCGATCGCCGCGTCGCGCAACATCTCGCCATTGTTCGAGCGCATCGGCCCGCTTACCGTCACCTTGCGGCTGCGTGCGCCATTGCGAAAGGCCCACTCGCCACTCCGTGCATGGCCATAATGAAGGCAGGCATGCGCGGCCAGCTCCTGCGGCTCCTTCGGTACGCCGTGCCGGCGCAGGTAGTCCGGACTTGCGCAGGTGATCAGTTGCACGCTGGTGATCCGCCGCGCCACCAGACTGGAATCGGCCAGCGCGCCGATGCGCACCGCCATGTCGTAACCCTCGTCGATCAGGTCGACCCTGCGATCGTTGAGTTCGAGCTCCACCGACACCTCCGGATGACGCTGCATGAAAGCCGGAATCAGCGCTCCCAGGTGCAGGGTGGCGAACGTCATCGGCGCGCTCAACCGCAACACGCCGCGCGGCGTCGCCGTCTGGCTGGTGACCATCTGCTCGGCGGCATCCACCTCCTGCAGGATGCGCCGGACGCGTTCGTGATAGGCCAGTCCCAGATCGGTGACACGCAGCTTGCGCGTCGAACGCAGCAGCAGCCGCGCCCCCAGCCGCTTCTCCAGCGCGGCGATGCGCTTGCTGACAAGCTGTTTGGACAGCCCCAGCCGATCGGCCGCGGCGGTGAAGCTTTGCGCATCCACGGTTTCGGCAAAGATCCGCATGTCCTGCAGCTGGCCCATTGTCGCCCTCAGGTGGACAGTGTTAAGCGTGCCATCATCTTCTTTGCATGGCCTGGCGACTGTAATGTATCGCCAAGGATGCAACAAATTCTGCATGCCCTCCCACTTTGGAGCGCTTTCACGAGGCTTTCCGGGGAGGACGGCTCCCCGACACCCCATCAACGAGAGAAAACGCCATGACGATGCAGATACGCAAGGCTTCCGAGCGCGGCGTCGCCGAGCACGGCTGGTTGAGCTCGCGCCACACGTTTTCGTTCGCCGGCTACCGGGATCCCGAGCAGATCGGCTTCTCCGACCTGCGCGTGATCAACGAGGATCGCGTGCTGCCGGGCCAGGGCTTCGGCACGCACCCGCACCGCGACATGGAAATCTTTTCCTACGTGCTGGAAGGCGCCCTCGCGCACAGTGACAGCATGGGCACTGGCTCGCAGATCAGGCCCGGCGACGTGCAACTGATGAGTGCCGGCAGTGGCGTGACCCACAGCGAATTCAACGGCTCGAAGGAGGAGCCGGTGCACTTCCTGCAGATCTGGATCGTGCCGGACCGCACCGGTGGCAAGCCGGTCTATCAGCAACGGCACTTCAGCGATGCCGACAAGCGTGGACGCCTGCGCCTGATCATTTCGCCGGATGGGCGCGAGGGCTCGCTGCGCATCCAGCAGGACACCCGGGTGTACGCCGGCCTGTTCGACGGCGATGAAACGGCCACGCTGACCCTGGACAGGAACCGTCATGCCTACGTACATGTCGCCCGCGGCATGATCGAGCTCGATGGCGCGAAGCTGGAGGCCGGCGACGGCGTGCGACTGCGCAGGCCGCAGACGCTGACGCTCGGCGCCGGCAAGGATGCCGAGGTCCTGGTGTTCGACCTGCGTGCGAACGAATTGCCGCAAATGCCATGAAGCCTGGCAGGTCGTCGGCGATGCGGATGGCGCGGCCGACGACCATCCACACAAGGAACATTCTTCATGAGCAAGATGAAGGTCTGGTATTTCGAGCAATACGGGCCGCCCTCCGCACTCAGGTTGCAGGAGCGCGAGCTGCCCCGGCCCGGCCCCGGTGAGGTACTAGTCAAGGTCGCTGCCACCGCGATCAATCCCAGCGACGTGAAAAACGTTTCGGGGCATTTCAAGTCCAGCATGCCGCGGATACCCGGGCGCGACTTTGCCGGCACCATTGTTGCCGGCGACGGGCGCGAAGGTGAGGAAATCTGGGGCAGCGGCCCCGGCTTCGGTGTGACGCGCGATGGCGCGCATGCCGAGTATTTCGTGATGCCTTCGGCGTGGGTCAGCCGCAAACCGCCACACCTGAGCATGGAGCAGGCGGCGGCGATCGGCGTACCGTACCTGGCGGCCTGGTCTGCGCTGGTTACCGCCGGGGAAATCCGGGCCGGGGAGACCGTGCTCGTGACCGGCGTTTCCGGCGCGGTCGGCCGCGCCGCTACGCAGATTGCACACTGGAAGAAGGCACGGGTCATCGGTGCGTCGCGATCGTCGGACAACCCTTCCGGCGCCGATGCCATCATCGACACCACCCAACAGGACCTCGTCGCCGAGGTTCGCGCCCTGACCGATGGCAAGGGCGCGGATCTCGCGCTGGACGTCGTCGGTGGCGCACTGTTCGAACCATGTCTCGAAGCGTTGCGCGGTGGCGGCCGCCAGGTGGCCATCGCCAGCAATCCGCAGGTCGTCAGCTTCAACCTGGTCGACTTCTACCATGGGCGCAAACGTCTGCTTGGCGTTGATACCATGGGCCTGGGCGGCGCGGATATCGTCGCACTGATGGATCAGATGCGTGCCGGCTTCGAGCAAGGCGTACTGCAACCGCCGGACGCCCAGACCTGGTCGTTCGAGCAGGCGGTCGCGGCCTATGCAGCGGTTGCCCAGGGCGGTGCACCGGTCAAGCACGTATTGACGATGCGGGAGACTCACGCATGACGACGCTGGTCCGCGAACGCATGAAGGGGCAGGAACACGACCTCGGTGGTGGCCTGATGATCCGCCGCGTGTTGCCGCAACCAAGCGGGCACGCCATCGGTCCGTTCGTCTTCATGGATCATCTGGGGCCTCTGACCTTGGCGGCGACGCAAGCGATGGACGTGCGCCCGCACCCGCACATCGGCCTGGCCACGGTGACCTACCTGTGGGAAGGTCGCATCGAGCACAAGGATGCACTCGGCAACACGCAGATCATCGAGCCCGGCGCAGTCAACTGGATGACCGCCGGGCGCGGCATCGTGCATTCCGAACGCACCGCCGCCGCAGACCGCGGCCGCGGACAGACGCTGCACGGCCTGCAATTGTGGGTGGCGCTACCGCTGGAACACGAACGTGGTGCGCCGTCGTTCGAGCACACCGCCGCCACGGCGTTGCCGCAATTGAGCGTCGACGGTGCCAGCGTGCGGGTGGTCGCCGGTACCGCCTACGGCGCGCGCTCGCCGGTAGCGACGCTGAGCAAGTTGTTCTACGTCGATGCGCACGTGCCGCGCGGCAAGACGCTGCGCGTGCCGGACGAGCATGTGCAACGCGCGGCCTACCTGGTCGAAGGCGGGATGCAAGCCGATGGCGAACCGCTGCAGCCTGGCGAACTGATGGTGTTCGAACCCGGCGCGCAGGTCACGCTGCGCGCCGGCGCCGACAGCCACGTGGTGTTGCTCGGTGGTGCGCCGCTGGATGCACCGCGCTATCTGTGGTGGAACTATGTCGCCAGCAGCGAGGCGCTGCTGGCAGAAGCCAGACAGGCATGGCGCGAGCAACGCTACGCCATGGTCGAGGGTGACCCGGAGTTCATCCCGCTGCCGGGTGATGACCGCAAGGCGGTACGGTTCGAAGCGGGATGAACATCAAGGAGAAGCAATCATGAGCAATGTCCGATTGGCGGTGGTGTACTACAGCACCTACGGTACCAACCATGCGATGGCCGACGTGGCAGCGGCTGCCGCGAAGGCGGCGGGAGCGGAGGTACGCCTTCGCAAGGTGCATGAAACGGCACCCGCGGAAGTGGTGAAGGCACAGGAAGCCTGGCTGGGGCACGCCGAAAAGACCGCACACGTTGCGATCGCCAAGCCCGACGATCTCGTATGGGCCAACGCCTTCCTGTTCATCGCACCCACACGCTACGGCACGATGGCGAGCCAGATGCGGGCCTTCATCGATACGCTCGGTCCGATCTGGCAGAAGGGAGACCTGGCCAACAAGGCCGCGTCCGCGATGACCAGCGCCATGAATCTGCACGGCGGCCAGGAAGGCACGCTGCTTGGCATGTACGCGACGTTCATGCATTGGGGCGCGATCCTGGTTCCGCCCGGCTATACCGATCCGTCGATCGCCGCCGCCGGCGGCAATCCGTACGGGACGAGTACCGTCGCGGTGCAGGATGGCAAGTTGAGCGATGAAATCCGCGCGGCCGTCGAACACCAGACCCGCCGCCTTGTGGACTTCGCAGGAAGGATCGCCGCGTGACGCCTGCGTGGCACCTGGCCGCCGCGAAGACCCTGGCCGACCGTTGGAAATGACCATGCAGATACGACCCGTGAAGCGGCTCTCGAAATCGCGCCCGACACTCGAAGGCGCCGGCGTGCACCTCAATCGCGCCATCGGATTCCGCGGCGCCGACAGCGAGTTCGATCCGTTCCTGTTGCTGGACGATTTCCGCAGTGACGTGCCCGAGGACTACATCAAGGGGTTCCCGTTTCACCCGCATCGCGGCATGGAAACGATCACCTACGTCCTGGCGGGCACCGTCGAACATCAAGAC
This sequence comes from Dokdonella sp., assembly GCA_023228465.1. Taxonomy (GTDB): domain Bacteria; phylum Pseudomonadota; class Gammaproteobacteria; order Xanthomonadales; family Rhodanobacteraceae; genus Dokdonella_A. The sequence goes on from JALOBC010000023.1 coordinate 8,135, forward strand.
AGCCTCGGCCACCAAGGCGTCATCGGCCCGGGCGACGTGCAGTGGATGACGGCAGGCGGCGGGATCATTCATCAGGAGATGCCCAGGGGCAACGAGGCTGGCCAGATGTACGGGTTCCAGTTGTGGGCCAACCTGCCGCGCGAGCTCAAGATGACCGCGCCCCGGTATCAGGAGATCCACGCCGGGGACATCCCGGTCGTGCGCGATGCCGACGGCACCCACGTGCGCGTGATCTGTGGCCGGTTCGGCGATACCACCGGGCCGGTCGATGGCGTCGCGGCCGACCCGATGTATCTGGACATCTCGGTGGCGCCCGGTGCGCAGAAGACCTTCCCGGTACCGGCGGGCCATCACGCGTTCGCGTACGTGTTCGATGGCGTCGGCCGCTTCTGCAATGCCGCCACCCCATTGGCGGTACCGACCGAAAGCGTGAAGTGGCTGGACACCACGCCGTATGCGGAAGCCGACAATCACACCCTGGTGCTTTTTGGCGACGGCGATGCGGTCGAAGTCCACGCGGGCGATCAGGGCGTCCGGTTCCTGCTGGTGGCGGGCTACCCGCTGCGTGAGCCCGTCGCGTGGTACGGCCCCATCGTCATGAACAAGCAGGAAGAGCTGCAGCAGGCGTTCGATGAGCTGCAGCGGAACACATTCCTGAAAACCACCGGCACGGCCCGCTGACGTCATGGCCACGGGATCGATCATGGCAGCGCCCGGTTCGTTCGTCACTCGACTGCAGGCTACACCATGAGCAACTTGCTTCCTCAAGCCGTCCCCGAGCGCTGCGAATCGCACCCCGCCGCACAGCCTGAAATCGTCCACCTCCCGGAACGCACCGCGGACCTCGGTGCCGGGCTCATCGTGCGACGATCACTGCCGACGCGTGGACGCCGCCTGGTCGGGCCGTGGTGTTTCTTCGACCTGTACGGGCCGCTGGAGTTTGCCAACCGCAAGGCCATGGACGTCGCGCCGCACCCGCACATCGGCCTGCAGACGGTGTCGTGGCTGTTCGCCGGCGAAGCCATCCATCACGACAGCCTGGGCTGCACCGCGACGGCGCGGCCCGGCGAGCTCAACCTGATGACCGCAGGCCGCGGCATCGCACACTCCGAAGAGACGCCTCCACGGAACTCGGGTCGTCTGCACGGCGTGCAACTGTGGGTCGCGTTGCCCGATGCCGAGCGCCATCGCGAACCCGGCTTCGACCATTACACGGATCTGCCCGTGCTGGAGCCTGGCGGCGGCCGCGCGCAGGTGTTCATGGGGAGCCTAGGTACTGCCCAAAGTGGCACCCGTACGTTCTCGCCCATGGTGGGAGCGGACGTCCGCGTGGGCGGGCACGGCGTGCTGCGCCTGCCCCTGGAGGCGTCGTGGGAACACGCGCTGGTCGTGATCGAGGGCGAAGTCACGCTCGATGGCACGCGCCTGACTCCGGGAGGCCTGCATTACCTTGGTACCTGCCGTGCTGGCCTGGAGTTGTCGGCGGAGCACCCCGCGCACGTCGTGCTCATTGGCGGTGCGCCGTTGGGCGAATCGATCGTGATGTGGTGGAACTTCGTTGCGCGCACGGCGGAGGAAATCCAGCTCGCACGCGAGAACTGGCAGCAACGCCGGGTATTTGGCGAGGTCACGGCTTATCAGGGAACACGGCTGGAGGCGCCGCCGCTCGAAGGCCGCCCTGTTGCGAGGCGATGAGTCGGCTCACGGCCCGCCACCACCGCGGGGCTCGTGAGCGGATGCCGGCAGCGCTTACCCGGCCAGGAAGCCGGTTCGATCCGTAATCTCGCCGCCCGCTTCGCGCAAGGCATTGCCTGCCCTGGCGCTTGCGCGCACGTGGGTCAGCGGCGTCGAACCCTTGTCGGCAACCCGTACTGCATCCGAGCCCTCGCCATGCGCGAGCACTTTGCCCTTGATGTCGATCGCGAGCACCCTGCCGCCTTCGACGGCATACGTCGTGACCTTGGCACCGTGCGTGACCAGGCTGCCGCCGACACCGAGTTTCTCGACCACGCCTCCGGGCTTCACGCTGAAGGCTTCGGCCGGCAGCAACACGTTCGCTCCCTTGACCAGCGTGTTGCCGATCGAACCGTGGGTCGTCACGTCCTCGTCCACCGTGATCGTGCCCACGGGCTTGCTGACCTGGATGCCGATGGAGCCATTGCCAAAGGTCTCGATGGATTTGAAGCGGGCGCTGCGCACGGTGCCGTCGTACTGGTTGAAGCCGCGCGCACCCAACCCGTAGGTCATGATCTCGGCTTCCGCATGGAACGTGTCCACGGTGCCGAAATTCACGAAACCGATTCCGCTCGGCCCGTACGACACCACCGGCGCGTGCGCAATCCAGGTATCCACCGTCCCCCAGGTGTCCAGCACCATGTCGTTGACGCCGTAGGTGACGATGTCGCCAAAGTGTTCGATGCGTTTTGCATGAACACCGTAGACGATGAACACGCCGCCCGTGATCATGTCGGCCGTGCCGTAGGGCAGCATGCCGGTGGAGTGGACTTCGCCGGTGGTGAGCGTGTCGAGCTCCACCTGGCCGGCCTGATCGCCGAAGCCGCTGACGAAGATGCCCGAGCCCAGCACCGGCGCGTTCTTCGCGCCGACGCTGATGTTGGACAGTGACGCGGTGATCCGGGAATCGGCATCACCATTGAAGTTGTAGACCGTCAACGCGCCCTGGTACACGTTGACTCCGTACTTTTGCGGCTGCTCGCTGTAGCGGCGTGCGTCGCAAGCGGCGATGTGAAGCCCGTCCACCACGAGGTTCAACTTGTCGGTGCCCGTGCGGGTGATGATCGACACCTGCCCCGTCACCGCGAGGTTTGCAAGCGCAAGCGTGCCCATGTCGGCGATCCTGGTCTGCGTGTAGATTGCGCGGGCAGCGGGCGCGGCGATGACGGTGAGGTTCGCGACGCGGTTGTTCGCGGTCAGGCCGATGCCATCGCCGTTGACGAAGCTGAGCACGGAACGGTCCTTGTCTGTTCCGACCAGCGAAAATCCCGGTGGCAGGGTGATCGCATGCGGGCAGGCCACCGAAGTCGTGAGCTCGATGGTGCGGGGGCCCTCGCCGGAAAGCGCCGACATCAGTTCGGTGAGTGAAGCGACGGGAATGCTGGATATCCTGTTCATGGTGATTGCCCTTGGTGATTCGCAGAAGCCGATTCACGACCAGCTGGCGCACGAGTCAGGCAGCAGCGTAGCCGTTCGCCTCGAACGAGATGCTACGCCACAGACCTCGGCCGGTACGCGGTCTGCCTGCACGACACGCCGCAACAGGCGCTGTTGGCCGATCCGCTGCGCGCGTGGCAGGGGCTTCAGTCCCGATACACCCGGCACGAGCAGAACCAGGGCGGCGGGTCGATCAGTCCCGTGCCCGCTCGCGCAGGCGCTTGAGAATCTCGCTGCGGGCTTCGCGCAGGATGGAATCGCGATCCAGGCTGGCGACGATGTCGGCCACCGCGCGCTTGGGGCCGAGGTCGCCCCAGGACTTGCCGCCGACCAGGTACTTCTCCGCCGCGCGCCCCACCAGTTCGGTCGCATACCAGGCCAGTGCGCCCTGGGCCCCGGCAGTGACCACGGTCGACAGGCCGGCACTGAGGCCCTTGAGGGCCGAGGCGACCAGGTGCACGCCCCAGATCGCACCCATCAATGCGGCAAGCTGGGCAAAGATCACCGCGATCAGGCTGCCGGCTTCCTTCTTCGTCAGCGGCAGGCCATAGACGCGCCCGAGGTGCATGACCAGCGCGGCGTCCAGCGCACCGGCGGCGAGCAGATCGGCCACCGGTACCGGATTGAGTGCGACCGCGACCGCCTTGGCCAGGCAATACTGCCGGATCAGCTTGCCGGCCAGCTCGCGGCGCGCCGCGGCGATGCGCGTGGCGACCTGGTCGGACACGCGGCCGGCAAACAGGCTGGCGTTGAGCGCGGCCAGGGTCCTGCCTTCGCGTTCGAGCACCGCCGTCAGGCGCTCGCGCAGGGTATCGAGATCCGGCATGCGTTCGACCAGTTCGGCCTGCTCGATGCCGTCGGCATCCACGCGCAGGCGCTTCAGTGGCGCCGGCTGCGCGCTGATGGCGACGACGTCTTCGGGCTGTACATGGCCGGCAGCGTGTTCGCGCAGGCGCTGCAGCAGGCGCTCGCGTTCGTCCTCGCCATAGCGGTCGGCCTTGTTGAGCGCCAGCAGCAGCGGGCGGTCGGTCTGACCCAGCGTGACCAGCGCATCGCGTTCGCGCTGGGTCATGTCGCCATCGACGACGAAGATCACCAGGTCGCTGACCTCGGCCACTTCGAAGGCCAGCCGTTCGCGCGCCTCGCCATCCAGCTCGTCGATGCCGGGCGTGTCGATCAGGTGGACGCCGCTGCCGGCGACCTCGCGCCAGCTGCGCTCGCTGGCTTCGCGCGTGGTGCCGTGCAGCACGCCGACGGCGAAGGCATCCTCGCCCAGCAGGGCGTTGGCCAGCGCCGACTTGCCCACGCTGACGCGACCGAACACGGCGATGTGCAGCTCGCCGCGTTCGAGCCGTGCAAGCATCGATTCGAGCCGCGCGAAATCCGCGGCCAGGCCGCTGCGCACCGCGGCCGGGATCGAGGCATCGTCGAGCAGCGCGCGCAGGCTGGCGGTGGCGAGGTTGGTGTGGGCGTCACCTGCGGAAGCGGGGCTGGCGGCCTGGCCACGTCCGTCCAGGCCACGGCGCAGCCGCTGCCAGAGGGCGCGCATGCCGCGCGCGGGTTCATGCGGGCGCGACCCGCCATTCATGGGGCGTGGCGTCCCGGGCTTGCCCGCGCCGCGATCGCCGGCAGCCGGCAAGGCGGCCCGGCGTGGTGGCCGATGCGCTGCGGACGCATCGCCCGCCGCCTACCTTGCATGCAGCAACAGATGGCCGTGCACGGCAATCTCGGCACTGATGTCGTTCCAGTCGCTGTCCGTGCCCAGGCCGAAGGCGCTGCGTTCGAGGCTGGTGGTGACATCCAGCGTCGCGTCGTCGCCGCGTGGCGTGAACGTCACCTTCAGCGTGACCGGTTGGGTGTGCCCGCGCAGCGTCAGCTTGCCGTGAGCAGTGACCGAACCGTCAGGGGCCTGCGCAAATGACTCGGTGACGAAGTGCGCCGTGGGGAAGCGGTCGGTGGCGAAGAAGTCGCCGGCCTTGAGGGTGTCGTCACGCTCGGCGCTGGCCGTGTCCACGCTGGCCAGGTCGATGGAGACGTCGAACTTCGCCTGCGCGAGGTCGGCGGGATCATAGGCGATGGTGGCCTGGAAGGACTTGAAACGACCCTCGAAGACCTCGCCCTGATAACTGCCCTGGAAGGTCAGGGTGCTCCTGGCCGCATCCACCTGCCAGTCGCGTGCGAAGGCGACGGCGGGCAGCAGGCACAGGATGAGCATCAGCATGCGCAGCATCGGGAATACTCCTCAGTGGCTGGATTCTGGGGTGGCGCGGCGGCCCGGCAACATCCGGCGCAGCACGTCGTCACGGCTGACGAAATGGTGGAAGATGGCGACCGCGGCATGTGCCAGTGCCACGCTCGCGAGCGCCCAGAACAGGCTCTCATGCAGCAGTTGCGCAGTCTGTGCGAAGGCCTTGTCGGCGTGGGTGAGGGCCGGCATCTTCACCAGGTGCCACCAGTAGAGCGGGCGCAGGCTGCTCGCCGAATCGAACAGCCAGCCCGACAGCGGTACGGCGAACAGCAGTCCGTACAGCAGGGCGTGGCCGAGCTTCGCGCCGGCCACCTGCCAGGCCGGCATCGCCGCCGGCATCCGCGGGCGCGCGTCGACCGCGCGCCACAGCAGGCGCAACACGGCCAGCAGCAGGATGGTGAGGCCCAGCGACTTGTGGAAGGTGTAGTAGGGGATGATGCTCGGGCGCTTGGGCAGGCTCACCATGTACAGGCCGAGCGTCGCTTGCGCGAGGATCAGCACCACGATGAGCCAGTGGAAGGTCTTGGCCAGGCTGCCCCACTGGTACGTGTCACTTTTCAATTGCATGGCTGCGGGCTCCTGGTGGTCCGGCTGCGGGTGGCTGATTCGTGCCTGCGGACCGGTCGCGCACGGCCTCGACTTCGATGCGCAGATCGACTCGGTCACCCACCACTTCGGCAAAGCGGCGCATGCCGAAGGCGCGCCGCGAGAGGCTGGCCCGCGCGGAAAATCCGGCCTTTTCGCGCGAGGGCAGGGTATAGGGATCGCGCGCGATGCGGTTCAGGGTAAAGGTGATGTCCAACGGCAGGGTGTGGCCGTGCAGCGTGAGTTCGCCATGGATCACGCCCTGGCGCGCATTGGTCTGGCTGACGCTGCGAGCGGTGAAATGCGCGGTGGGCCAGCGTTTGGCGTCGAGGAACTGCGCCGAGGTCACCGCCTGGTTCCAGTCGGCGTCGCCCAGATCCACCGAACCGGTGGCCACGCTGACTTCGAGCGTGCTTGCGGCCCAGTCGTCTGGATCGAAGCGCAACCAGCCTTCGCTGATGTGCAGGCGCCCCTGCGGAAAGGAAAACTGCTGGTGGTCCACCGTGAACCACACTTGCGAGTGTACCGTATCGATACGCCAGGTCGCGGCCAGGCCGAGCGTGGGCAGCAGGCCGCCGAGCATCAGCAGCGCAGCCGCCGAACGCAGCCACGGGCGTGGCCATCGGCGCGCGACGCCGCGGCGTTCCGGAGTGCAGCACTGGCGCGATGCAAGCATGCGCCCAGCTTGGCAAAAAGCGCCGCCGCCCGCCAGCGCCACGGGGTGAACGCTGTGTTGCCCGGGGCTCAGCCGGGGTCGCCGCGCAGACGTTCGCGACCCGCTTCGAGCGCGATGCGCGCGACCCGTTCCACCCGATCGCGGGTCGGCGCGGCGAGCAGGGCGCGCACGCGCGCTTCCACGTCGCCGGCATCCAGGGCCTTGCGTTCGGCCAGGGTGGCGGCCAGCGCGTGACCGAGGCTGTCGAACACCAGGCCGTAGGCGATCGCATGCAGGACGCCGCCACCCAGGGTGCCCAGGCCGGGAAAGGCCTTCAGCGCATTGCCGGCGATTGCCAGCACGATGGCGGTGGTATTGCGCACGGTCAGACCCACGCGTGCCAGCAGCGCCTCGACGTCGAGCTCGCGCACGGCCACGCCGTGGATGCGCGCCAGCTCGCGCACCAGCGCCGTGCCGAGCACGCCCTGGATCAGGATGTCGCTGCCCGGCGCCACCGCCGCGAGCGCGCCGACCACGGCGCGGCGGGTGTACTTGCCGACCGCCTGCTCGGCTTCGCGCACGGCGGTGGCGCGTGCCAGCGCGTCGCTGCGGCGGCCCACTTCGGCCAGCACGGCCGCCTCGCGTGCCGGCTCCAGCGCCGCGGCCCCCGGCGCAGTCAGGTGTTCGAGGGCGTCCAGCAGGGGCGCGATGTCGGCCACGCGTTCGCGCTCGACCGATTCGCGACGGCCATCGGCGAGTTGGCGCTCGAAGCGCTCGCGCCCGCCGGCGCTGATGGCGACGATGGCACGGGCCTGCGCGCCGTAACGCGCGTGAAAGCGCGCCAGCAGGGCGGCGCGTTCGTCCTCGTCGTAGAGATCGGCCTTGTTGAGGGCCAGTACCAGCGGCTTGCCAAAACGCACCAGCCAGACAAACTCGGCATCCTGCGCTCGACTGAGGTCGCCGGCCGCGAGATGCACCACGACATGCGCGCGCAGGGCCTCGTCGCGGGCCAGCTGTTCGCGCGCCGCGCCATCCACCTCACCGCTGCCAGGCACGTCGGCCAGTACCAGCGTGCGGCCATCGGGCAGTCGGCCGCGGTGCTGCATGACCGTGTGCGTGGTGCCGCCGCGCACGTCGATGGGACTGTCGGCTGCAGGCGCGAGCGCACGGATCAGGCTGGACTTGCCGCTGGAAATCTCGCCGAACAGGGCCACGTGCACCTCGCCACCGGCGCGCCGGCGATCGAGTTCGACCAGTTCGGCCTCGAGCGCGCGCGTTTCCACCTGGCGTTCGCGCAAGGCTGCCACGCGCGCATCGACCTCGGCGCGCGATACCGGGATCGGGGCATCCAGCGGCGTGACGCGCGCCGGCCGCGCCAGGCGCCAGAACAGCCAGGCCAGGCCCGCCAGCACCGCTGCGGCCAGGATGACCAGGGGCGCGCGCAGCCACAGGGGCAGTTCGGCCAGGCGCTGATAGAACTCCAGCACACTGTTCACCGTGGCGACCAGCAGGCCGAGCACCAGCGCTGCGGCGACCGCCAGGGCGACCAGCAGGATCAGGCGAAGGGGCAGGCGCGGTGAAGGCATGGGCGGATTCTAGCCGCCTGCCCGGCACCCATACCGCCCCGCGAACGGTTTCAGCCGCGAATGCTTCCGGTCAGCCTTCGTCCGCGCGTCGCATTGCGCCGGGCACACGCCCCGCGGGGTGTGCTTGCGCGCCGTGCCCGGTGACCGGAGCCCTGCTGCCACGGCCGGCCAGGGCCGATTCCAGGCCCGGGTGTCGCTCGGCCCGGGCCGCGGGTGGCAATTGCCCGAAGGGATGCAGCGCAGCCGCCGACATGGCACCATCCCCCCGGGGACAGGGAGATGGGCATGCGACGATTGCTTGCGCTGCCGTTGCTTGGGGCTTTCGTGGCACTGGCGGCACCGCCGCCGGCAGCCCCGCAGTTCATGCAACTGGGGGTTGAGGACGGTTTGCCGTCCAGCGTGGCCTACAAGGTCGTGCAGGATCACGAGGGCTTCCTCTGGTTCGGCACCCAGGACGGCCTGGCGCGCTACGACGGCACTGGATTCCGCATCTTCCGGCATGAACCGGCCAATCCGGCATCGCTGGCCTCCAACGACGTGTCTTCCATCCTGATCGACCGCGACGGGCGCCTGTGGTGCGGTGGCGAGACCTCCGGGCTCAACCGCCTGGAAGCCGACGGAGAATCGTTCACCCACTGGCGCCACCGCGCGGGCGAGCTGGGCACACTCGGCAGCGACGATGTGTTCGCGCTGGCCCAGGATGCCGATGGCGCGATCTGGGTGGGCACCTATCTGGGTGGACTCAATCGCCTGCAACCGGATGGCAGCTTCCTGCACGTGGACCATGACGCCGAGGATCCGGCCAGCCTGCGCTCGAACACGGTCTATGCACTGCACGCGGACTCGGGTGGCAGGCTGTGGATCGGCACCGACGCCGGCCTCGACGTGCGCGAACCCGATGGGCGCATCGTGCACGTGGACCTGCCGCCGTTCGCCGCCCGCGCCGGTCCCCCGGTGGTCACCGCCTTCCTGAAGGAAGCCTCCGGAAGCACCCTGGTAGGTACGGCCAAGGGGCTGTTCCGCGTGGATGGCGATCTCGCCTACAGCGACGAGCTGATGCCGATGACGCCGCCCCTGCGGGTGTCGGCCCTGGCCGTCACCGGGGATGGTGCGCTGTGGGTGGGCACGCTGCGCGGTGTCTCGCGCCTGGGGCGCTCCGGTCAACTGCAATCCTGGCGTGGCAATCCGGGCCTTCCCGGTGCCTATCCCGGTACCCGCACCATGAGCATCCTCGGCGACCACGAAGGCAACACCTGGTTCGCGCTGTTCGATGGGGGTATTGCGCACCTGCCGCCACATTGGCGCAACTTCGCCACGTTCCGTCACATCCCGGGTGACCCGACCAGCCTCGCCAGTTCGCGCGTGCGTGCCGTTGGCATCGAGGAGACGCGAGCCATCTGGGTGGCGGGTGGCGATGACAGCCTCGATCGCATCGAGCGCGCCAGCGGCGAAATCACCCACTGGGGGGAGCGCCTGGGTCTGGGCAACAGCCGTCTGGTCGCGGTCCTGCCGGACGGCGACGAACACGTGTGGCTCGGTACCCAGACGGCCTTGCGCCGCTATTCGCTGACCGGCGGTGCCGCGCTTGAACTGCCGGTCGACCTGGTACGCGAGGATGCCTTGCCGCCCGGCATTTTCGACCAGTTGCGCCCCGCCCACGACGGGGGTTTGTGGGTGGCGTCGCGCGGCGGCGGCGTGGCCCGCGTGGGGGGCGAACCGCCACGCGTGCTGGCACGCTACCTCCCGGCCAGCGGCACCCTTGCCAACAGCGACATCAGCGACCTGGCGATCGACCCTGCAGGACGGCCGTGGGTCGCTACCGCGGCTGGCGTCGAGCGCTTCGATCCGGGCGCGAACCGCTTTGCGGCGGTGCCCGGCCTGCCCGAAGATGCGGTGCATGCGCTGGCTTTCGCAGCCGATGGGCGCTTGTGGCTGCATCGGCTGGGTGCCCTGGAGCGCTGGTGGGTCGAGGGCCCGCTGGTGCGCCTCGAGCAACGCATCGATGCCGCGCAGGGCTGGCCGGCGATGCGTGCGCTGGCGCTGGCGGTGGCGGCGAACGATACGGTCTGGGTGACCTCGCTGCGCGGTCTGTGGCGGGTGGATGGCATGCTGCGTGAAGTCCGCCGCTTCGATGCGCGTGATGGCCTGCCCAGCCAGGAGTTCATGCCGGGGGCGTTGCAGATGACGCCCGATGGCACCCTGGTGGCCGGCAGCGTCAGCGGCGTGGTGGCCTTCGATCCGCTCGTCCTGCGTCTGGATCTGCCACCGCCTCCGCTGCATGTGACGGCGGTGCATGTGCGTCGCGACGGCGAAACGGTGGCCTTGAATGCGCGCGCGCCGATTCGCCTGGGCCATGCAGATCGTGAGTTCGAGGTCGAGGCGCGCGCCTTGTCCTATGCGAATCCGGCGGCCAACCGCTACCGCTTCCGGCTGGACGGGGTGGATGCCGACTGGATCGAAAACGCGCGCGGGGTGCGCCAATGGTCGCGCCTGCCCGCGGGCGACTTCCGCCTGGAAATACGCGCCACCAACGCCGGCCGCGACTGGAGCGAGCTGGCCACGCCACTGTCGATCACCGTTGCGCGACCGCCGTGGGCCAGCGTCTGGGCCTTTGCCCTGTATGCCCTGGCCCTGCTGCTGGTCGTGACCCAGGCCGTGCGCACCTGGCGCGCGCGCACCCAGCGCCGCCAGGCGCAGGCCCTGGTCGAGGCCAAGTCGGCCTTCCTGGCAACCATGAGCCACGAGATCCGCACGCCCATGACCGGCGTCCTGGGCATGAGCGAGTTGCTGCTCGGCACCTCGCTCGACCCACGCCAACGCGGTTACGTGCAGGCGATCCACCAGTCCGGCGAGATGATGCTGCGCCTGATCAACGACAGCCTGGATCTCACCCGCATCGACGCCGGCAAGCTGAGCCTGGACGAACAGCCGTTTGCCCCGGCGGCGGTTGCGCGCGAGGTGCTGGAACTGCAAAGGCCGCTGGCCCAGCGCAAGGGACTGGTGCTGGAACTGGAGATCGCCGAAGGCGTGCCTGCGCAGATGTGGGGCGACGCCCTGCGTGTCAAGCAGGTGTTGCTGAACCTCGTCAACAACGCCATCAAGTTCACCGACCGCGGTCGCGTCGCGCTGCAGCTGGCCCGGCTGGATGACGAGCGCCTCGGCTGCCGCGTGCTCGATACCGGCCCGGGCATGTCGGCGGAGTTCCGCGCGCGCCTGTTCCGACGCTTCGAGCAGGGCGCCGGCGTGGTGCGGCGGCATGGCGGCAGCGGGCTGGGACTGGCCATCTGCCGTGAGCTGGCCGAACTCATGGGCGGCACGATCGCGGTGACCAGTGAGCCGGGGCGGGGCAGCACGTTCGACCTGCTGCTGCCGATCCGCGGCAGCGGTCAGGCGGTGGCGGACGCGAGCGTGCCGGGGGACGCCGCGCCTGCGCCAGCCGAAGCACTCGAGGTCCTGCTCGTGGAAGACGACGCCATCATCGCCGAGGTCGTTGCCGGCTTGCTGGAACGCCAGGGTTGTACGGCCACACATGTGGCCAATGGCCTGGATGCCCTTGGCCGCCTGGCGGCCGCCCGCTTCGACATTGCCCTGCTCGATCTGGACCTGCCCGGCATCGATGGCCTGCAGCTCGCGCGCATGATCCGCCAGGCCGGCTACGCCGACCTGCCGCTGCTGGCGGTCACCGCGCGTGCACGCGGGGACGAGGAGCAGGCCGTGATGGCGGCCGGCATGGACGGGCTGCTGCGCAAGCCGCCTACCGAACAGCGACTCGCGCAGGCCATCGCGGCGGCCAGGGAACGGCGCCGCGCCGTGGCCGCTTCGGGTTGAAGGGGGTGACGGTGCATTGCGCAGCCGGTCGATTCAGCCTGGTCGGCCGGCTTGCAGATGCTGGCGCAGCCAGCCACAGGCTGCGTTCCAGTCGCGGGCCACGGTGCGTGGACACAGCGCGAGCTCGTGGGCGATCTCGGCGAACTCCAGGCCCTCGAAATGGTGCAGATGAAACACCCGCGCCCGGCGGACATGGCGGGTGCCCAACAGCTCGAGTGCATGCAGCAGGTCGAGCCGGTCGCCGCACGAGCGCACCACCGTGATCTGTTCCACGTCCAGGTCGATCCGCATGAATCCGCCGCCACGCTTGAGTGCCGCGCTCTGGCGCCGGGCATCGTCGCGCACCTGGTGCATGGTGCGCACGGCCAGCGCGATGAGGTGCGCGCGATCGTGCAGCGCGAGCTTGCTTTCGGCGAGTCTTATCCAGGTCTCGTGGACGAGCACGGCCGGTGGCATCAGGCCGTGGTCGCCGTGCATGAGCCGGCGGGCGTGCCGGCACAGGTCGTCGTATGGGAAGGCGAACCAGGCCTGGTGATGCGCGCAGTGCGCGGGTCGACCTTGCAGCGTCGTGGTCGCGCTGGAGAGGTTGTCAGCCAAGCCCATGGCATGGGTCCCCGGGATGTGACCTGGATCTGCATCCGTGGCCGAGCGGCACGCCTAGTATGTGCGTGTTGCGGGTGCGCCGCAACGCAGCTGCGCGCAGCGCCCGGCAACACGCCGACGGTGCGGTTGGCACTGGAAATCGGGCACCCGGAAAGTCACAGGCGACCGCAGTGGCCCTCGCCAGGCGCGTGGTCTGCGGCTGGGGCGTCGGCCGTCGGAGCATCGAACAGGCGGAAGCGGCGTCCGGGCCGCGACGCCGGGCGTGCCGGCGTCGCGGATCCGGGGGTACTACAGCCAGTCGAAGTTGTCGCGGAAAATCGTGTCGCTGTAGCAGACCATCGGCGATACGGCAAGGGTCGCCTTCAGGACATGCCGGCTGCCCAGCTGGTCGGGTGAATCCGCCGGGACTGCGGATGCGCGGGCCTTGAGGGCGTGCACGCTGCCCTGCTGCACGCCCTGTGCGTAGAACGCATCCTGTACCGGGCTGAGTCGTGCCTTCAGCGTGAAGTGGCCGGCGGCCTGCAGCGGGGACATCCCCGCGAGTGCCGCCGCGAAGGCCAATCCGCAACACAGGCCGCGTGAGCGGGATCGGAAATGGAGTGGGCCGGCCATGGCACTCACTCCGCGCGGGTCGTCAGGTGCTCGACCTGGGCGGCCAGCTGATCCAGGCGTGCGCGCAGGGCCGCGTTCTCGGCTTCGAGCTGATCGACCCGGCTGCGTTCGCCGTCGACCTTGCTGTTGAGGCCCTGGATCGCCACCAGCGCCACGCCGTTGGCATCGACGGTGGAGATGTGCTGGCTGTCCTTGCCCAGTCCGAAGGCGCTGGCGAAGTCCTCGGCGACCGGGCCCAGATGACGACCTTCGATATCGTCATCAAGGTAGGTCCAGCTCTGGATGGGCAGCGCCACCAGTCTGGCCAGCACCTCGCCCGCATCGACATTGGCGAACCCCTGCTTGAAGAAGCGGCTGGAGGCATTGGTCCAGGTGCCGCCGGGCGAGAGATAGGCACCATTGCCGTTGGTCGCATTGGTGCCGACCTTGAACGGCTGGCTGGAGGTGCCAATGGCGTTGAGCAGGCCAAGGGTGTTGTTGGTGCCAAAGAACATCGCTATGTCGGACGTGCTGGCACTGTGATAGCCGAATGTCATCGCGCTGAAGAAATTGCCGAAATTCCAGCTCTCGTTGCCGGTAAGCTGCATTGACAGCGATACGGCGCTGCTGCCGTTGGCTGGCGCCAGCGTCAAGGTCTTGTTGAGCGGCGAGCTGCCATCGTCGGCGGTCGAGGTATTGATACCCACGCCACCCTTGGCGCCGATGATGAACTGGTCGGGCGCACTGTCCGAATAGGTTCTGGATGAGTCACGGTCGCCCCAGACGAACGAAGCGGTGTTGTTTGCCAGGCTGTTGTAGCCCCCGGCAAATGAATAATTGCCCTTCGCACCGTTGGACAGGCCAAGCGAAGTCGCATAGAGCCCGGGCGCGGCCGCGCCGCTCCATGGGTTCAGCTCGACCGCGCCAAAGGCGCCGCGCAGCCGGATTGCAATCTCCGCGTTCTGGCGGATCTGGACTTCCCCGGTGTCGGCCGTGCCCAGGTAGCTGCCGGGGGGATTGCCGGCGTTGCCATCGAGCGTCCAGCTACCGGGACAGGCACTGCCCGCGGGCGCCACCATGCTGCGACCGTCGAGCGTTTCCCAGGCGCCGCCGGCGCTGCGCACCGCGACGTCGAGCCAGCCACCTGCCGCGGCGGTGGCCGAAGCGAAGTCCACCCGCGTGCTGAAGTTGCCTTCGTGCACGTCGACGCCGTACACCTCGACCGGATCGGCGAGCATGCTGCCGCCGCTTTCGGCCGAGTACAGGGTCAGGCGCAGGTCGTAGCGGCCATCCGCCGGGCCCTCGGCGGTGCTCAGCGAGCCGTGGTAGGTGAAGCTCTCGGCCTGCGCTGGCGGGACGCACAGGCCGGCGAGCGCGATGGCCAGTGCAAGAGGGATCAGCTGTCTTTTCATGCTGTTGGCACTCCATGGGTGGGCGGAACGTCGATCCGCACTACGCTAAACGTAAAATGGAGAGCCCACGCGACATGGGATGCGCGACCTGTGGATGACGCGGCATGGCCGGCGATTTGTCGCCTCTGATCGGGGCTGCCGCAAGGTGCACGGCCTGCCACTGCGCCCGCTGCCCGGGCGCTGCGCCAAGGTTGCGGCGCCGCTTCGCGCCGGCAGACCGGCCGGCGCGTGCCTGGATTCAGCCCTGCCGGCTGTGTGCGTGCACGGCTTCGACCAGGGCGGCGACGTGCTCTGGCGGGATGTCCGGGGTAATGCCGTGCCCGAGGTTGAAGACGTGGCCAGGGTACGCTCCGAAGGCATCCAGCACGGCGCGCGCTTCGGCGGCGATCACCTGCGGGCTGGCGGCGAGGATGGCCGGATCCAGGTTGCCCTGCAGCGCCACGCGGCTGCCCACGCGCTGGCGGGCCAAGCCGATGTCGATGGTCCAGTCCACGCCCAGCGCATCGCAGCGCGTGTCGGCCAGTGCTTCCAGATGCCCGTTGGCGCCCTTGGAGAACAGGATCAGCGGCACCTCGCGCGTGGCCGCGTCGGCCTTGAGCCTGGCGACGATCCCGGTCAGCCAGCGCAGCGAGCATTCATGGAACAGGCGCGGCGCCAGCAGGCCGCCCCAGGTATCGAACACCATCAGCGCCTGGGCACCGGCTGCGACCTGGGCGGCCAGGTAGACCGCAACGGCCTCGGCCAGCACCTCGAGCAGGCGCTGCATGCTGGCCGGGTCTTCCAGCGCCAGCGCCTTGGCGCGCGCGAAGCTGGCCGATCCGCCACCCTCGATCATGTAGCAGGCCAGCGTCCAGGGGCTGCCGGAAAAGCCGATCAACGGCACGCGATCATTCAGCTCGCGGCGGATCAGGCGCACCGCATCGGTCACATAACCCAGGTCGGCTTGCATGTCCGGCACGCCGAGGCGCTCGATGTCGGCGCGGCTGCGCAGCGGACGGGCGAACTTCGGACCCTCGCCGTCGACGAAGTGCAGGCCCAGGCCCATCGCGTCGGGGATGGTGAGGATGTCGGAAAAGAGGATCGCCGCATCGAGCGGGAAACGCGCCAGTGGCTGCAGGGTGACCTCGCAGGCCAACTCCGGCGTCTGCGCCAAGGCCATGAAGCTGCCGGCGCGGGCACGCGTGGCGCGGTATTCGGGCAGGTAGCGTCCTGCCTGGCGCATGATCCAGATGGGCGTCTTGTCCACGCTCTGGCGGCGCAGGGCGCGCAGGAAGCGGTGATCGGGGGCGGCGCCGGGCGCCGCGGGGGAACTGGAATCAACCTGCATGGGGGCCATCGAATCCCTGGCTGAACATGACCTGGAAGCCGCGCTTGAGTTGCGTGTCGCGGGTGTGTTCGAACGCGCTCAGGGCCGCGTCGCGTTCGAGGAAAAGGTCGCGCTTGCTGCTGGCCCGGCTGCCCGGCTGCCCCCATTCACGAAACAGCAGCCAGCCGCCGAGCAGATCCTGCTCGAGCACGATCTGGTAATAGCGGGGCGGGTCGCTGCCGGATGGCCGGGTCTGCATGAAAACGCGCATGGGTCCATTGTACCCGGGCCCGCCGCGCGAGCGTCACGCCGGGCCCGCCAGCGCCTGCTCCAGCACGCTGCGCACCGCCGCGGGAGCGACGCCCGCCACGGTTTCGGCCGCGCCGATGCCGCGCCACAGCACCAGGCGCAACTGGCCGCCAAGGTTCTTCTTGTCCAGGCGCATCAGTTCGAGCAGGCGGAGTGGGTCGCACGCCGGCGGGCGGGTCGGCAACTGCAGCGCATCCAGCAAGGCGGCCAGGCGCGCGGCATCGGCGCTGGGCGCGCGTCCCAGCTCGCCGGACAACCGCGCTGCCAGCAGCATGCCGATGGCCACCGCCTCGCCGTGCAGCAACTGCTCGTAACCCGTGGCCGCTTCCAGCGCGTGGCCGAAGGTGTGGCCGAAGTTGAGCAGCGCACGTTCGCCCTGTTCATGCTCGTCGCGCGCGACCACGCCGGCCTTGTGGCGGCAGCTGGATGCGATCGCCTCGACCAGGGCAGCCTCATCACGGCGCAGCAGGGCATCGACATGCGCCTCCAGCCAGGCGAAGAATCCGGGGTCGCCGATGGCGCCGTACTTGACCACCTCGGCGAGGCCCGCGCGGTACTCGCGGGCGGGCAGGCTGGCGAGCGCCGTGGTGTCGGCGATCACCGCGCGCGGCTGGTGGAAGGCGCCGACCAGGTTCTTGCCGGCCGGCAGGTTGACGCCGGTCTTGCCGCCGACCGATGAATCGACCATGGCAAGCAGCGTGGTCGGCATCTGCACGAAGTCGATGCCGCGCATCCAGCAGGCCGCGGCGAAGCCGGCCAGGTCGCCGATGACGCCGCCGCCCAGGGCGATGAGGGTGGCGTCACGACTGGCGCCGAGCCGTGCCAAGGCCTCGAAGATGCGTTCCGCACTGGCCAGGGTCTTGTGCGCCTCGCCGTCGGGCAGGATCAGCTCGGCATGCTCGAAACCGGCGAGGCCGGCCGTGACGCGCGCCAGGTACAACGGCGCGATGGTGGCGTTCGTCACCACCAGCACGTGGCGCCCCCGCAGGGCCGGACGCCAGAGGGCGGCATCGGCCAGCAACGCGCGGCCGATGCGGATCGGGTAGCTGCGCGCGCCCAGTCCGACTTCCAGGCAGCGGGATGCATTCATGCGGAAGCCTCGATGGGACCGCGCTGCCAGCGCGCTTCGAGCAGGTCCAACAGGTCATGGGCGGCGTGCAAGCTGCTCCCCGGGCCGCCGCTCGGCACGCGCAGGTCGGCGACCTCGGCGTACAGCGGATTGCGCTCGGCGGCCATGCGCTCCAGGCGCAGGCGCCGGTCCGGCGCCTGCAGCAGCGGGCGCTGGCGGTCACGTGACAGGCGCGCCAGTTGTGCTTCGACGGGCGTATCGAGCCACACCACGAAGCCGCGCTCGTGCAGCCGACGGCGATTGTCGGCAGCCAGCACCGCACCGCCCCCGGTCGCAAGCACGCAGCCGCGACGGGCGCTGTGCTCGTCCAGCAGCGCGCTCTCGCGGCGGCGGAAGCCGGCTTCCCCTTCCAGATCGAAGATCAGGCTGACCGGCGCCCCGGTACGTGCCTCGATTTCCTGATCGAGGTCGAAGAAGGGCAGGCGGTAGAGTTCGGCGACATGGCGACCGACAGTCGTCTTGCCGGCCCCCATCGGGCCGACCAGGAACAGGTTGGGCGCGGGGTTCATGGGCGCGATGCTAGCAGGCCGGCAGCGGATCAGCCGCGCTCCTGGTCTTGCTGGACCCTTGATGCTTGCGCGAAGGCTCCCGCGTCGGATGCTTGCCGATCCGGACTGCCGGGTCGCCTACGATTTCTGCGCGGAGCCGGCCTGGGGATGAACGACGACCGAGAGGACGTACACCTGCAGTCCGAAGGACATGAAGTTGGCGGTCGTATTCCCACCGATGTTCATCTGATCCAGTTGCTTGCCTTCGGCATCCGCCAGCACCAGGGAATAGATCTGGCCAAAACGATCATCCCAGCGGGTTGGCGTGCATTGAACGCGGTAGATCCCGTGCACACCCAAGTCGACAGGTTCCGACATCACGCCGGGCGTCAGGTCGAGGATCACCGGTGGTTTGGTCAGGTCGGCCCGAATGGATGCGGTCAGAAATTGCAGTGTGTCGCTGGAGCCATCCACCTCGCCCTCCCTGGAAGGGCCGATATGCCAGGGTAGCGCGTCGTCTGCATGGGCGCGCGTCGCGATCGCGGCGAACACGGCCGCGCTTGCTGCCGAAAGGGTGGCCAGAAACGATCTGCGCGATGTGGTCACGATAGGTTCTCCTCGGTATTCACTTGATTACGTAGACGCAACGACCGGAATTGCTGCATCGCCCCGTGTTGTCCGAACCGCTGCAGTCGCCGGTGTTGCTGCAAGCCATGTTGTTGCCAGAGCAAACCCCGGAGTTCGTCCCGGAACCGTAGGGTTGAAGAACAGTGTCCAGCTCGTTGAGCTTCGTGCGAAGAGCTTCGTCGTCCACGCGAACCGCGCCATCACTCGATATGGACAACGTGTCCGGATCGACTGCGATCATGATGATCCTCCTGTATTCAGCATCGACCAGGGACAGCCAAGCGCCTGTTCGGACATGTCGCGAAACCCTTCGAACCAGGGACGCAGCTTGTCATCGATGATGGACAGGCTGCCGTCCTCGTTCAATTGCCCGACATCGTTCCTTGAGTCATGCAGCGCAACGGTGCATTTTCCGAGGCGCCCATCGGCCCGGATGATCAATGAATTCGGCTTGGCTGCGTAACAGATGTAGCTCTGAAGGTGTTCTTCGGATATCGGTACGCCGGGCATGTCACGCGTGCTGTTACGGTCGGTGATGTAATCGATCGCGTCGAGGTATTCCTTCGTGCCAAGAACGCTTTCGCCAATCCTTTCGGCAGGGTTCAGGTTGGAAATCTTGTGGAAGTAGATCCTGAAGCGGGAATCAACCAGCACTTCGTCGTGCAGGCGCTTGTACAGGCGCCGCACGGACTCGATGTTGTCGCGATGAACATGCAACCGCAAGGTGATCGCGAAGTGTCCTTCGACGCGTTTGTAGCTCAGAACATTCTTCCAGATGACATTGAAGGTGCCACGGCGGTTGGCCTGGATGCGAGTCTGGTCGTGCCACTCCTCGTCGCCATCCAGGGTGATCTGGAACTCATTGTGGTCGATTTCGAGGAGCCTGCAAAACAGATCGTAGGTCAGGAGGTACCCGTTCGTTGTGAACCCGGCATTGAATGTCACGCCGTGCTGCCGGGACAACGAGGAAGCGTGCGCCCCGACGTCCATGACGACGGGCAAGGCCAGCAGGGGTTCTCCACCGAACCATGAGAGAGTGAGATGGCGCAGGTGAGGGACGCGGTTCCCGATGAGCGCCTTCAGTCCACGGATCGTGGGCGCGCGCATCCGCCCGATCGCAAAGTCCTCATAACAATACGTGCATCGGAAGTTGCACTTCTCCGTAGGGAGTACGGTGAGCGAAAGACGCTCTGGGCTCAGGGCCGCGGCAACTGCGGCGTCGGTGAACATCGCCGGTCACCAGATAACCTTGCCGCATTGGCCGAGATTGTCCGCGCCGGAACAATCGCCCGTGTTCGCACAGTCAAGATTCGTCCCACTGCACACGCTGCTGTTGGTGCAGGTCCCATAGTTATCCGCCGCGATCTGGCTTCCTGTATCCGTAGGCGTATCGAGAACAGCCCTTCTCAGCGTGCGGTTGTTGAAAAGGATGGAACCGTCCGCTTGCACGGTAATCCCGCTGGGATCGATCTTGTCGAATGTCGGATTCATCGAGCAGCCCCAAGGATGGTGCGGAACGTACATGGGTCATATATCACGAAGTCCTGCTGTGTGTCAATGGCTGAATGGGCTTCCGAGTGAATCCTTGCGCTGCAGGTTTGCGGGGGGTCGTGCCTGCAGGCATGTTGGGCGAAGCCTTGGCACCGGTCATCGGCTGGCCTGTGACCGTGGCCTCGCCCGCGCGGCCTGGTGCGGCGGCACCGGGCAGGCGCCGGGCGTTCACCCGGGTATTGGTGATGGTGGCGAGCGTTTTCGGGTGCCATGGCGATGCGCAACAGATCGGGACTGTCGACGGGGGTACGTCTGCAGCCTTTGCGGCAGTCCCCGTGTCGTATGATGGCGGCAGCGGATCGATCGGCGATCCGCGCCGCCGACGACGATTCCCGCGCATCATGTTTCGTTTCATGCTGGTCTTCATCACCTGCCTGCTCGGCCTGTTCGTGCTCGAACTCCTGCGCCCGGTCGAGCTGCACGTGATCGAACCCTTCACGGCGGGGATCGCGCACGTTTCCATGTGGATCGTCGACCTGTTCGACGATACCGCGGTGGCGCACGGCAAGGTGCTGGCGACGGCGGATGGCAGCTTCGCCATTTCCATCGAACGCGGCTGCAACGGCATCGAGGCGGTCATCATCCTGATCTCGGCGATGCTGGCGTTCCCCGCCTCCTGGAAACATCGGCTGGCCGGCATCGCGGTCGGTTTCGTTGCCATCCAGGCACTCAACCTGGTGCGCATCATCAGCCTGTTCTACCTGGGTCAATGGAACCAGGTCTGGTTCGAGTGGTTCCACCTGTACTTGTGGCAGGCGTTGATCGTGCTGGATGCGCTGGTGGTGTTCCTGCTCTGGCTGCGCTGGCTGCCGCGCGGGGACGTGCAGCGATCCATGCCCGCTCCGGCATGAATGGCAGATTGCCGCGCTGCGCTGGCCGCTTCGTGCGTTTGCTATAGTGCCAAGGCAACCCAATCAGAGGAGTGCGCGACATGTCGGTCACCAAGGTTCTGGAACTCAGCAGCTCGTCCGCCAAGGGCATCGAGGACGCCGTGCAGCACGGCCTGCACAAGGCGGCGCGCACGGTCAAGAACATCAAGGGTGCCTGGGTCAACGAGATCAAGTGCACGACCCACGACGATGGCAGCATCGCCGAGTGGCGTATCAACATGCGGGTCAACTTCCTGGTTGACTGAACGCGTGCCAGGCATGGATTGCGGGGTGGCATGAGCAAACGCGATCAGGTCGTCGGCCTGCTGGAAGACGACCCGGACATGGCGGCGCTGGTTTCGCTGTGGCTCGAGGAGGCCGGGTATGCGGTGCGCTGGTTCCGCAATGCGCACGAGTTCCGGCGTCGCCAGGGCGCCGAATCGGTGGATCTGCTGCTGCTCGACTGGATGCTGCCCGATGCCACCGGACCGGAGGTCATCAGGGCCATCCGATCTTCGGCAAATGCCAGCTTGCCGGTGGTCTTCCTGACCGCGCGCGACAGCGAGGACGACATCGTCGACGGGCTCGATTGCGCGGCCGATGACTACGTGGTGAAACCGCCGCGCCAGCGCGAGCTGCTGGCGCGCATCGCCGCCGTGCTGCGTCGCCACGCGCCGGACGGCGGCACCGACGATCTGCTGGAAGTGCCTCCCTACCGGCTCGACGGGGTGCGCCGGCGCATCAGCCTGCATGGCAACGAGGTCGAACTCACCCAGCGCGAATTCGACCTGGCCAACTTCCTGTTCCGTCGCCATGGGCGCATCGTCAGCCGTGACGCGTTGCTGCAGAACGTGTGGAACCTCAGTGCGGCGGTTTCCACCCGCACCGTGGACACCCACGTCAGCCGCTTGCGCAAGAAGCTCGACCTCGGCGGGGCCAACGGCTGGCGCCTGACCGCGGTGTACCAGCACGGCTACCGGCTGGAGCAGGTCTGACGCCGCGTGCCGGTCGCCGGGTGCGCGAATGTGCGCCGGATGCCAGAATGGCAGCCATCAGGTTTCGCATGGGGGTATGGTCATGGCCACGGACAGCTCCGGTGCGCGTCGCAAGGCACCCCCAGGTCGTGCCCCGGTGAAGCCGCCCAAGCCGAGGAATCCGCAGATGGCAGATGCCAGCAAGCCCGCCGCCGATGGTGCGGCAGACCGCAACGTGGATCAGATCCGCGACATCCTGTTCGGCGGCCAGATGCGCGATTACGAGCGCCGCTTCCAGGAGCTCAACCAGCGTCTGGAGGCCGACCTCGCCCGCCTGCGCGAGAACCAGGAGAAGCGGCTCGCGCAGATCGACAAGCGCATCGACGAGCAGCTCGACAAGCTCGCGCGGCTGGTGCGCCAGGAGGTGTCCGACCGCACGCGCGCCGTGGACGACCTCGAAACCCGCATGCAGCAGGCCGCGCGCAGCGCACGTGCCGAGGTCAACGAGGCGCTGGACGGCCTGGCCGGTGATCTGGCCGGCAGTGACGAGCGCCTGCGGGCGGCCCTGGCCGAACTGCAGGCCAGCCTGGAGGCGCGCGCCGGCGAGACCGATTCGGCGCTGGTCCGCGCCGGTGCCGAACTGCGTGCCGAGAAGGTCGGGCGCGAGGACCTCGCGGCCCTGCTCACCGAATTCGCATTGCGGCTGAAGGGCGACTTCGACCTGCCGGGCGCCTGAGCACCAGCGCCATGGGCACGTCCGGGTCTGGCCAATCGCCCATCGCACCGGCCGATTCCGTGGCCCGGCCGGCGCCGGATGCCGGCCCTCTCGAGCGCCTGCGCGAACTGCTGCTGGCGCCGGAAGTGCGTGCGCTTGTCGAGGTG
This sequence comes from Dokdonella sp., assembly GCA_023228465.1. Lineage (GTDB taxonomy): Bacteria > Pseudomonadota > Gammaproteobacteria > Xanthomonadales > Rhodanobacteraceae > Dokdonella_A. Next base: position 30,949 of record JALOBC010000023.1, read on the forward strand.
CGCGGGCGCCTTGCCGACCTGGAGGCGAGCCAGCAGGCGCTGGCCCGGCGCCTGCCCGGCGCGCTCGAGGCGCTGCAGGGCGAGGCCGAAACCCGGCGCATGGCGGCCGCCCTGTCGGCCCCGGTCGCGCAGGCCCTTGGTACGGCGGTGCGCACGCGGCGCCAGTTGCTGGTGGATGCGCTGTTCCCGGTCATTGGCCCGTTGATCCGCAAGTCCATCGCCGAGGCCCTGCGCAACCTGGTCGCGGATCTGAATGCCGCGATCGAGAGCAGCTTCACCCTGCGTGGCCTGAAGTGGCGCATCGAGGCCTGGCGCGCCGGTGTGCCCTATGCGGAAGTCGTGCTCAAGCATCGGCTGGCCTATCGCATCGATCACGTGTTCCTCATCGAACGCGCTTCCGGGCGCGTGCTCTGGCATGCCGCAGCGCCGGAGCTGGCCGCCCTGGATGCCGACGCGATCGCCGGCATGCTGACGGCATTGGGCGATTTCGTGCAGGATTCGGTCGGCGCCGGCGAGGGCGGCGGCAACCTCGAATCGGCGACCGTCGGCGAGCACCTGGTGTGGATCGCGTCGGGTCCGGCGGCCAACCTGGCCTGCTTCATGCGCGGTGCGCCGCCGGAGCGCCTGCGCAGCCGCCTGCAGGAGCGCCTGGAGGAAGTCCATGCGCGCTGCGCCGATGGCTGGCCGGAGCAGGGCCGGCCGCTGCCCGAATGGGATGGTTTGTTGCAGCCCTCGGCCCTGCTGTCGGCGGGCGACGCCGCCGCGCCGGCAACACCGCCCGCGCGCCTGTGGCCGTGGATCCTGCTGCTGGGCCTAACGGCCTGCGGCCTGGTTGCCTGGCTGCTGGGCAACCACGTGTGGGATACGCGCATCCAGGCGCTGCGCGCGCGCCTGGCGGCGCAGCCGGGGATGATCGTCGGGGCAATCGACAGCCGCCCCTGGCGCAGCCTGACCGTGCATGGCCTGATCGACCCGGATGCGCCGCCGCTCGACGCCGGCGTCGTCGCGGCGGGCCTGGGCGGTGTCGTGCCGACGCTGGCGCTGGACGGTTACGTTTCCACCGATGATGCCGTGGTCGCGCGCCGCGCCGCACGCTTGCTGGCGCCGCCGGCCACGGTGACGCTCGGTGTGCAGCAGGGCGTTCTGCGCCTGGAAGGCAGCGCGCCCGGCGCCTGGCTGGCCGCGGCGCGGGAACGCGCGGGCTGGATTGCCGGCGTCGCCCGGGTGGACCTGGCGGTGCAGCCGCAGGCGGATCCCGCCGCGGCCGCCCTGCTCGAACTGCGCGGGCTGGCGCGCGAACTGGAGGACATCGAGGTGCCCTTCACGGAAGGGGATGCACCCGGCCCTGGCGCGGATGCGCAGTTGGCGGCGATCGTGGAGCGCGCCCGGCGCGCCCGCGTGCTGGCCGGGCAAGCCGGGGTCGACCTGGTGCTGGAGAGCGTGGGCAGCAACGATGAAACCGGCGGCGTGGAGATCAACCGGCGCGTACGCGCGCAGCGCGCCCAGTGGCTGGCCACGGCGCTGGCCGCGCGCGGCATCGACGGCGTGCGCAGCACCGATGTCGGCAGTGGCCGCCACCGCAGCGCCTGGCTGCGCCTGGCAATCGGAGACGTGCCGTGAGCGGCGCGACCCACAAGCTGTGCCTGCTCGGGGATTTTGGCGTGGGCAAGACCAGCCTGGTCGCGCGCTTCGTGCATAGCACGTTTTCCGACAAGTACCTGACCACGGTGGGCGTCAAGGTGGACAGCAAGCAGGTCGCCTTGCCCGGGCGCGCGGCGGTGAAGCTGGTCATCTGGGACATCGCCGGGCGCAACGCGCTCGATGCGCTGGGCCGCAACTACCTGCGCGGCGCGGCCGCACTGCTGCTGGTCGCCGATGGCACGCGCGAAGACAGCCTGGCCTCGGCGCTGGACCTGCTGATGCAATCGCGCAGCGTGGTCCCGGGCGCCATTGTCACGCTGGCAGTGAACAAGTTCGACCTGCTCGACGAGTGGGAAGTCGTGCCGCCGGTGCTGGTCGAGCTGCGCCGCAGCCTGCCGGTGTTCGAAACCAGTGCGCGCACCGGCGAGGGGGTCGAGGCCGCCTTCGCCGATCTGGCCGGACGGCTTGCGTCGTGAGCACTTCGCCGTCCCTGCCGCCGCGCGTCGGTGAGTACATGCACGCGCTCATGGTCGAACGCCTGCACCCGCTGCTGTTCACCTTCGGTGAGGGCTGGCAGTTGCAGGCCGTGCGTGGGGACGCCGCCTTCCATGGGGCCGACGCGGACGCGGGCGCGCGCATGGCCGAGATCATGCGCGACCTGTTTACCGGGCTGCCGACCGGGCAGGACCAGGGGCTGCCCTTCGTCGAGTTCGGCAACGCGCGCGCCGCGCATGTGCACCTGATCGCCGATGGCGAGCGCTTCCATGTGCTATTGCTGGATGCCGAAGACGAACACGCGCGCCAGCAGGTCCGGCAGCAGCTGGGTAACGAGGCGGCACTGGCCGGCCAGGCCAAGACCCGCGCGATCGATCGCCTGAAGGAGATCCGCGGCGAGCTGGAACGCCAGCGCGCCAGCCTGGCCGAAGCCAATGCCTTCAAGGGCGCACTCATTGCCACGCTCAGCCACGAATTCCGCACGCCGCTGACCTCGGTGTTCGGCTACCTGCACCTGCTCGAACGCCAGGTGGGCCCGGGCGCGGAGGCGCTGCCGGCCCTGCAGGCCATCCGCCGCAACGCCACGTACCTGCTGGCGCTGGCCGAGAACCTGCTTGCCTACGCGCGCGGCGCGGCGGACGCAGTGCCGCTGGATCCCAGCGCGATCGACCTGCTGGCGCTGGCCGCCGACGTGGAGGCGATGTTCCGTCCCCTGGCCGAGGACAAGGGGCTGGATTTTCGCATCGAATGCGCGCTCGGCGAGGCAACGACGGCGTTCCTGGATGGCGTGCGCCTGCGCCAGGTGCTCATCAACCTGCTGTCCAATGCGATCCGCTATACCGCCGCCGGCGCGGTCAGCGCCAGCCTGGCCTGGCGCGAGGGCCATTTGCACCTGCGCATCAGTGATACCGGCATCGGCATTTCCGATGATTTCCGCGAGCGCGTGTTCCAGCCATTCAATCGTGGTGCGCAGGACGGCAGCAAGGGCGCCGGGCTGGGCCTGAGCATCGTGCGCCGGCTGGTTGCGCAGATGCACGGCAAGCTGGAGCTCGAATCGCGCCTCGGCGCCGGCACCCGTTTCGACATCCAGCTGCCGGCCGAGCGCGCCGCCGCGCCCCGGCCGGCCGCGGCGCCGGCCCAGCCGGCCCGCGGCTGTCGCGGCGCCAGCGTACTGGTGGTGGATGACGACCCCGACATCGCGCAATTGCTCGAAGCCTTGCTGAGCGACCTTGGATGCCGGGTACGCCTGGCGAGCGACGCGGCCGGCGCCATCGACGAGGTCCTGCGCGAGGCGCCGGACCTGTTGCTGATCGACGTGCAGATGCCCGGGCTGTCCGGCAATGCCGCCGTATTCCGGCTGCGCAGCCGCGGCTATCGCGGGCGTATCGTGACGCTCTCGGCCACGGCCGCCAGTGCCGCGCGCGAGGCTGCCTTGCGCGCAGGGGCCGATCACTACCTCACCAAGCCGCTGGACATCGAGGCCTTCATCGGAGTGATGCAGCGCCTGCTGGGCGAGCGCGGCGCGACCCGCTCCGACGCGCCGCAGGTCAGGGCCTGAAGCGCGGGCCGCGGCGCAGCGCTCGCACTTCGCGTGCCGGCCCCAGCTCGAGGCACAGGTCGGCCCGCTCCGGCAGGCTGGCCAGGGCGTGGCGGCTGAGGCGCTCGTAATGCATCAGGAAGCGGCGCAGCGCGGCGTCATCGAGCGCCCGCGGCGCGTGGCGCGCGCGCAGCGCCTGTTCCTGTTCGGTACGCCAGCGGGCCACCACCTCGAAGTTGGGCGCGGCCAGCACGATCAAGTGCTCGAGCCGTCGCCACAGGCGCGCATACGGCCCGGCCAGCGCGGCATTGACTGCGCGTCGCCAGCGACCCTCTGCATCTTCGTCGCGTTCCAGTGCATTGATCGGCTGCATCAGCGCCGCCCGCGCCTGCGCCGGCACGCCTGCGCACCAGCCTTCCAGCACGATGAGATCCGGCGGCGCGCTCACCCGGCGCCAGCGCGAGGGTGGCCGGCGGGTGTCGCGGCCCTTGTCGAAACGCGGCAGGGCCAGCGGCTGCACGGGACGGACGCGCGGCAAGGCATCCAGCGCGTGCCGGAGCAGGTCGGTGTCATGCGTACCCGGCACGCCCCGGGTGGCGAACAGCGGATGCAGAGTGCGGGCCAGCTCCGCGCGCTCGCGGCGCCCGAGATAGAAGTCATCCAGTGACAACACCTGCACGCGCACGCCGCGCCGCGCCAGGGCGCGTCGAAGCTGCCCGGCAAGCCGCGTCTTGCCGCTGCCCTGCAGGCCGCTCACGCCGATGCACGGCGGCCGCTGCGCAGCGGCCATGGCTTCGAGCAGAAAGTCGCCCACGGCAGCGACGGTCGCGCGGTCCCAGCCGGGCTGCGTGCTAGCATCCTGTCGCATGACCCACCCTGCCACGGCGGCATCCTCCGCACTCTATCAGGAAGCCCTCACGCGCTTTGCCGCGCTGCTCGAACAGGCCCGCGCGGCGGGTGATCCGGAGCCCACCGCCATGACGCTGGCCACCGGCGTGGGCGAGCGCGTCTCGGCACGCGTGGTGCTGCTCAAGGGCGTGGACGAGCGCGGTTTCCGCTTCTTCACCAACTACACCAGCGACAAGGGCGCGCAGCTTGCCGCGCATCCGCGTGCGGCGCTGTGCTTCCACTGGAAGACCCTGGGCGAAGCAGGCGTGCAGGTGCGCGTGGAAGGCGCTGTGGAACGGCTGTCTGGCGAGGAATCGGATGCCTATTTCGCCACCCGGCCGCGTGGCAGCCAGTTGGGCGCCTGGGCCTCCCTGCAGTCGCAGCCGCTGCCCGCGCGTGCCGCCTTCGAGGCGCGCCTGGATGAAGTCGAACGGCGCTACGCCGGTTCGCCGGTGCCGCGACCGCCGCACTGGGGCGGGTTCGTGGTCGTGCCCGAACGCATCGAGTTCTGGCAGGGCGCCACCTTCCGCCTGCACGAGCGTCACCTGTACCTGTGCGAGGCGGGCGTGTGGCGGCAGGAGATGCTGTATCCATAGCCGCGCGGTGCGCAGGCCGTTGCGGCCCGGCCGAGGACTGCACGCCGCGGCGGGCGGTGCGCGCAGAGTGGATGCCGATCGTCACGTGCGCGGCCTGTGGCGGCTGCCTGGCACCTGTGCGGGCGCCACGCCGGCCGCGTTGCGTCCGGCCAGTCGGACCCTCGCGCTAGCTGCCTTGTGCCAGGCGCATGCCGAGATCCAGCACCGGTGCGACCAGCAGCACGCGCGCCAGCAGCACGATCAGCCACGCGCCGAGCGGGGACAGGTCCAGGCCACCGATCGGCGGCAGGATGCGGCGCAGCGGCATCAGCACTGGTTCGGTGAGCTGAAAGACCAGTGGGACGACCGGGTTGGAGCGCTCCAGGCTGACGAAGCTCAGCAGCACGCGCACGAGGATCAGGCCAAGGTAGAGCACCAGGACGAAATCGGCGAGGTCGGCGAGCGCCATCACCGCCAGGCCGAGCACGCCCAGGCCCTGGCCGGCGAGCGTGTAAAGCAGGGCAAGCTTGATCGCGCTGAGCAGCCAGGCCAGCAGGATGCCGGCAAGGTCGAGGTTGCGCCAGGCCGGAATGATCTTGCGCAGCGGCATCAAGACCGGATTGGTCAGCTTGTAGAGGAACTGGCAGATCGGGTTGTAGAAGTTGGCGCGTACGCACTGCAGCAGGACGCGCAGGATGACCAGCGCGATCAGCGCACCGAAGGTAAAGTCGATCAGGAGCTGACCGGCGTTGGCGAGATAGCTCATCGAAGAGGCTCGTCGAATGTGCTGGGCGGGCGTGGGAACGGATGGGCGCAGTAAGGGTGGTGCGGCCGGTGCTCAGGAAAACTGCTCGGACAGTTGCGCGCCGCGTCGGGTGGCGGCGGTGACGGCGTTGGCGACCAGTTCGCGCAGGCCGCCGTGGATGAACACGTCCAGTGCGGCGGCGGTGGTGCCGCCCGGCGAGGTCACGCGCTGGCGCAGTTCGGCGGGCGGCTCGCCCTCCTCGGTGAGCATGCGCCCGGCACCAAGGCAGGTCTGCGTGGCGAGCGCCCGTGCGATGTCGCGCGGCAGGCCCTGGGCGACGGCGGCCTCTTCCAGCGCTTCGACCAGCAGGAAGAAATAGGCCGGCCCGGAACCGGACAGGGCCGTGACGGTATCCATCAGGGCCTCGCGCTCGATCCACACGATGCTGCCGGCGGCGCCGAGCAGGCCGGCCGCCCGTTCGCGCTGCGCGGGCGTCACCCGGGCATTGGCGATGAGGCCACTGGCACCGGCGCCGATCAGGGCCGGCGTATTCGGCATGACACGCACGATCGGCAGGTCCGCACCCAGCCAGCTCGCCAGCTGGTCGAGGCGGATACCGGCAGCAATCGAAATCACCAGCGGTTGCGCCGCGACGACGACCGGAGCGATCTCGGCGCATACGCCCTTCATGATCTGCGGCTTGATCGCCAGCAGCAGGGTGCCCGCGCCTTGCGCGGCTTCCCGCGCGGTCGCATGGGCGGTGATGGCAAAGTCGCGTACCAGTGCTTCGCGCGTGGTGGCATTGGGCTCGGCGACGCTGATCGACGCTGCTGCGCACCCGCCCCGCAGGGCCGCGGCGACCAGGCTGCGCGCCATGTTGCCACCGCCGATGAAGGCCAGGCGTTCATCACCGCGAGGCTGGCGGGTTTCGGTGCTGGAAACCATGATCTCACCCTTGGGGAAACACGCCGGCAAGCATAGCAAGGCTGCTGCAGCGCGGCTTGACCCGACCGGCCCATGCATCTAGTTTCGCGCCTTTCGCGTCAAGCGATCCTGGGGACATCATCGTTTGGGCCATGCCTGCCGGGTCGGCGGCCTGACGTACCGTACGCACGCATCTGGCCGCGCGCCCATCGGCGCGCGGATGCGCGCGTGAGGTGGGCAGCAGCGGCATTCCGCCGAGGACGCCCGGGCAGGACGCCTGTTCGGTTCCGGGGTTGCGGGAGCGCAGCCCAGGGTCGCGCTGCCGGACCGGCGCCTCATTCGTTTGCAGACAGTCTTGGGGGATTTTCGATGTTCGCATCTTGCAGGAAGGTTCTTGGGTGCCGTCGGCTGGTGGTGCTGGCCCTGGGCGTGATGTTCGCGTGGGCCGGGTTCGTTCCGCACGCACAAGCCATCCAGCCGGCCGATCCGGGCCAGGGGCCCAGCGGCGTGCTCGCCAGCGGCGCGAGCCCCCTGATGAACGCCGCCGAACTTGAGGTGGCGCCTTCCTTCGAAGCGCCGCAGGGGCTGCAGGCGATGGCGGCGGGGCATCCGGGCATCGCGCATTTCCTGCAACGCCACCCGGGTTCGTGGACGGTGACCTGGGACCGCCGCAACGATCGCCCCAACCTGATCCAGGGTAGCGGCATCGCGCTGGTGCCCGGCAGCGGCAATCGCCTGACGATGGCCTCGCTTGGCCTGGCGCCCGGCGCGACGGTGGATCTGGCGACCGTGGAAACCCTGTTGCGCGATTTCATCACGGCCAACGAGGCCTTCTTACAGGTCCGCGGACTGGAGTTGCGCCTCGATCCCGAGGCCAGCATTCCGTATGGCGATGGTTCCACGCACTGGTTCATCGAGCTCGAGCAGTATGCGGGTGGCGTGCGCGTGGATGGCGCGCAGCTCTTCTTCCGCCTCTCGCACGGCAACATCGTGCAGTTCGGCGCAGAGAAGGTCGCGCCGGTGCTGATCGATACGCGCCCTTCGATCGATCGCCAGGCGGCGTTTCGCAGTGTCTGGACGGAACTTGGCTTCGCGCCCGAGGTACAGATCACCGAGACGCTGGAGCCCGGCGAGCTTATCCTGCTGCCGGCGGCGCTGGCCGGTGAGCAGCCGGGGCAACCCTACACCGGCATGGCGGGCGCCGGATACGAACATCGCCTGGCCTGGCGCTTCGTGTTCCGCGTGAGTGGCAGCGACGCCACCTGGGAAGTGCGCTTCGATGCCCACCGCGGCCAGATCATCGGCTTGCGCAACCTGACGGTGAATGCACAGGCGACCGTCACCGGCGGAATCTATCCGACCACCAACACGGATCCTGAGATCGTCGTGCCGATGCCGTTCCTCGCGGTCAGCAACGGCGGCGCGAAGGTTACCGATGCACTGGGCATGTACGACTACACCGGCGGTACGGCAAGCACCGCGCTGGACGGCAAGTACTTCAAGATGAGTGACGGCTGTGGTGGCATCTCGCTGTCCAACGCGATCGACGGCAATCTTGCCTTTGGCATCAGCGGGGGTACCGACTGCACCACGCCGGGCGTGGGCGGGGTCGGCAACACGCACGCCTCGCGCACCGGCTTCTACCACCTCACCAACATCAACCGGAAGGCGGCGACCTTCCATCCGGGCAATTCCTGGCTGGCCAGCAAGGTCACCGCCAACATGAACATCAACGACCAGTGCAACGCGAGCTGGGACGGCACGTCGATGAACTTCTTCAAGTCCGGCGGCGGCTGCTCGAACACCGGCGAGCTGGCTGCCGTGTTCCTGCACGAGTGGGGCCACGGCATGGACACCAACACCGGCGGCGCGGCCAGCGAGAACGGCAGTGGCGAGGCGGTGGGCGACACCTTTGCCTTCCTCGAAACCCGTGACGCCTGCATCGGCAAGAACTTCAGGCCGGGCGTGCCCTGCTACAACTGCGATGCGAGCTGTACCGGCGTGCGCGATGTCGCCGCCTTCAGCACGCTCGGGGCGGCGGTGGTCGCCAGGCCATCGACAGTCACCCATGACGGCGGCATCAACTGCGATCGCTTCGCCTGCCCGTACTACCAGAGCGGAATCTGGCCCTACATGGGTCCGATGGGATACGAAGGGCACTGCGAGAGCTACATCGCCGGGTCGGCGAACTGGGATCTCGCCCAGTCGCTGGTCGGCGCCTGGGGCACCGAACAGGGCTACGCGCAGATGGACAAGATCTGGTACGGCTCCCTGGTGCCGTCCAAGAGCGCCTATCGCGTTGCCTCGGGCGGGCAGTGCAATGCGAGCGCCAGCGTGGACGGCTGCGGTTCGAACAACTGGTACACCGTGTTCCTTGCTGCCGACGATGACGATGGCAACCTCGCCAACGGTACGCCCAACGCCTGCCGCATCTGGGATGCCTTCAACGCGCATGGCATCGCCTGCGGCGCGCGTCCCGCCTGCAGTCCGGTCGCCGCCGGGTTCTTGCTCGAGATCACGCCAGCCAGCGGCGCGGTGTGCGCACCGGGCAACACCAGTTACACCGTGGCCACGCTGGCGACCGGCCTGCCGCCGCTCAGCAACCCGATCACGCTTTCCGCCAGCGGGCTGCCGGCCGGCGTCACGGCGAGCTTTGCGCCGAACCCGGTCACGCCCGGGAGCAGCAGCACGCTGACTGTGAACGTCGGCGGCGCGGCTGCGGCGGGGAACTACGCGATCACGGTGAATGGCCAGGCCAGCGGAGCCGACAATCAGAGCGCCGGCACCAGCCTGACCGTGTCCAACGGTGTGCCGCCCGCGCCTGCGCTGGCCACGCCGGCCAATGGCGCCGTGGGCGTGGCGCCCGTGGCTGCGCTGGCGTGGAATGCCAGCAGCGGCGCGTCCTCGTATGCCGTGGAGGTAGCCAGCGATGCCGGCTTCAGCAACGTCGTTGCCAGCCAGTCCGGCATCGTCGGCACCAGCGCCACATTCAACCTGGGCACCTCCACCACCTATTACTGGCGCGCCCGAGCCGAAAGCCTGTGCGGTACGAGCCCGGCGTCGGCTGCCTGGAGCTTTACCACCGCGGCAGCGCCGTTCCCCCATCCCTATTGCAGCGTGTCCTTCCCCAGTGCCGTCGAACCCATCACGCGGGTCGTGTTTGCCGGCATAGACAACACCAGTCCGGCCGCCGTGAATGGCAGCCCGGCACTGGAAGACTTCACCGCCATCAGCGGCAACGTCATGCCAGGCGCCACCCTGCCGATCAGCGTCGAGGGCAACACGGCGGGGGACTTCACGACGAAGATCCGCGCCTACATCGACTGGAACCAGGATGGCGACTTCACCGATGCCGGTGAATCCTACGATCTGACCGATCTCAGGAACTCCACGGGTACGGATGGCAAGCAGTCCACCGGCAGCATCGCGGTACCCGCCGGCGCCGCACCCGGAACGACGCGCATGCGCGTGCTGAAGAAGTACAGCTCGTTTGGAAATCCCTGCAATTCTTCCGGCTACGGCCAGGCGGAGGATTACACCCTCGTCGTTGGCAGTGGCACGACGCATGTCGTCACGGCAGCGTCCACCGGCAACGGCAGCATCACGCCGCCGACGCAGACGGTGAACCATGGCGGCACGGCGAACTTCAGCGTGACCCCGGCGAGCGGCTACCACGTGGCCAGCGTGACCGGCGACACCTGCACGGTGACCGGCAGCGGTGCGAACTGGAGCGCAGCCAACATCCAGGCCGACTGCGCGGTGACGGCGACGTTTGCGCAGACCAGCTACACCGTTACCGCAAGCTCGGCCGGCAACGGGACCATCACGCCGCCGACGCAGACGGTGAACCATGGCGGCACGGCGAACTTCAGCGTGACCCCGGCGA
>JALOBC010000024.1 GCA_023228465.1 Dokdonella sp.
GGGCTTGGGCCGTTGAGCTTGGTGAGGGTCGGCCCGCCGATGACGTTGCCCTCCACGTCGATCATCGGGAAGTGGATCTCGCCGTTGCGACCGACGATGCGGAACGGGTAGGTGCCCGATGGGAAGGCATTGCCGTTGTTGTCCAGGCCGTCCCAGATGATCGAGTGGCTGCCGGTCAGCGCGGTGCCGGTGAGCACGCGGTTGACCGGATTGGCCGGGTCGAAATCCACGCCATCGAGGCTGATGACGATCTCGTAGGTGAGCGTGTTCACCGTGTCGAAGGTGAACAGGCCCCCGGCGTTTACCGTGGAAGTGTTGCCGCCGATGTTGCCGACGAAGGCCGGATTGGTGAGGATCGGCGGCAGCGGCTGGTGCGGGATCGACAATGCCGTCAATACGCGGTCGACCTCGCTGGCGTTCGGCCCGCCAGGCGTCACGTCGCTGAAGAAGATCGGGTACTCGGGCCGCTGCGCGGTGATGCCGGCGTTGAAGGACGTGCCGGAGCTTACGTTCTGGTTGCTGCCGCGCAGGTCCCGGTAGAGCGGCTGTCCGTCATCGATGAAGCCCTTGGAGTTGGCGTAGAAGCCGGCGCGGTTGGGATCGATTTCACGAAAGCTTTGACGGTACCGGTAGCCATCCGACGAGACGTAATAAAGGTCGTTGTTGAGCACGCGACCGTTGTCCTGCAGGTACACGGTCCAGGCGTACGTGAAGAGGCGGCCATTGATATCCGTCAAGGAAGAGGTGTCGCTGCGCACGGTGACATCCCATGCGGAAACCAGGCTGGTGTGCACGCGCGGATCGGCGATCGACGCGGTATTGGTCAGATTGCCGGACGTGGCGGCGGTGAAGCGCACCCCGTACACACCGGTGACGGGCGCGACGTACCAGCACGGATTGAAGCCGTCGGTGACGGTCGCGGTGCCGTCGGCGCTGTTGGGCCCGGCCAGTTCCTGCGCGCGGCTGGCGATGGTGCCCCGGCCCGCCTGCGTGCTGCAGGTGAAGCTGGCCGTGCCCGGAATGGTCTCGTCACCCTTGTTGCCGAACGATTGCGGGTCATAGACGAAGATGTCTCCGCCGTTGCTGCGGTTGCGCGAGCCGAGCAGGATCACTTCCCCGCTGCGCGCGAAGACGTACAGGAACTGGCGCTGGCGCGCGACCCCGGCGAAGGCCGCCGAGGTGGTGAGGTCCATCACGCCGCGGTTGCCGGTCGATCCCGGCCCGGTCGCCGGGTGCAGCGTGCGGGTGCCTTCGGCGAAGGCACCGGCCGATGCCAGCAGCAGCAGCGCCGCACCGGCGCAGGCGATCATGCGGCTGTTTGCTCGTTCCAGCCACGAGGGGGCGAAAGTCCACGACTTCATCATCGGCTCCAATTGTCCCTGCACGTTCATCGGCAGGCCGTCGTCATGCAGGCCGCGCGCTGCGCGCAGTCCTGCCGCCGCTTGACGGCCTGCGATGGAAACGTCTTGAAATGCTCGAGGCGCAGTTGCGCCAAGACCCTGTTGCTTCAACAAGTAACGGCGAAACCGTGACGCACGTCAAGGTCGCGGAAGCCGCGTTCGGCCCTGGCGGCACCGCTTTGCGGCGCCGGACGCAACACCCATGCCCCGGGCTCCGCAGGTCGGTGGTCGCGCCTTCGTGCACGGACCGGGACCGGGAAACCGCGGGGCCAAGCCGTTTTTCGTCTTCAGGCTCCGGCCTGCCTGCGGCCGCGCAGACGCTGTGGTTCGCTCCCACCCGGCCGGGATCGGCGCGCCCGGCACGACTTGTAAACAAAGATTCCAAGGCCTGCCAGGGCGCGCTTCATGCACGCCAGGCCACGCTTGCAGGTGGGTTACGGCACGGCCCTGGCCGCTGCCGCTGCCGCCCCGGGCATCCTTGGGAGACTCACCACGCGCCGGCGACCGCGGCCGGCCCGATCACCCGCGATTGCCACGCGCCACGCAATGCTGTAGGCTGCGTGCACTGTGTTTGCTTGGGTCACTCTGAATCGTGGCCCGATGCGGTCGATCTTGCGATCCGCTTCATCGCCTCACCTCGCGTTCTCCTTGCAACTCAGTCTCGATCGGGGGCGTTCTCCGATCGCGAATCATTGTTTGAGTTTCAGGAGTTTGTCATGGCAGATCGCCAGATGGGTACCGTCAAGTGGTTCAACGATGCGAAGGGCTTCGGCTTCATCACGCCGGAAAGCGGCGCCGACCTTTTCGTGCATTTCCGTTCCATCCAGGGTTCGGGCTTCAAGTCCCTGCAGGAAGGCCAGCGCGTGAGCTTCGTCGCCGTGCAGGGCCAGAAGGGCATGCAGGCTGACGAAGTGCAACTGGCGTAAGCCGGTCGCCTTCGCAAGACCCTACCAACCCCGGGCCGCAAGGCCCGGGGTTTTTTATTGGTGGCGCGCAGCGGCGTGATCCGCCGAGGCGCATCCCGCCGCAACAACGAGGAGGCAAACGATGCCGGCAAAGCCGAATTATTCCTACGAAAAGCGCCAGCGCGAGTTGGCGAAGAAGAAGAAGAAGGACGAGAAGCGGCAGAAGAAGCTGGCGCAGAACGATCCAGCGGATCCCCCCTCGGCGACGACCCAGAACTCAGGCGCCACCACCGCCGACTAGGCGAGCGCGGCGCAGATCCCGCCGGATCACGCGCGCCGCATTGTGCCCGGGCGCTCCGCTGACGCCGCCGCCCGGATGGGTGCCGGCGCCGCACAGGTACAGGCCCGGCAGCGCGCCGCGGTAGTGCGCCTGGCCGAGCATCGGGCGTGCGCTGAAGAGCTGGTTGAGACTGAGCGCGCCGTGGAAGATGTCACCACCGACGAGGCCGAAGTCACGCTCCAGATCCAGCGGCGACTTGATCTGTCGGCCCAGCACGGCCGCCTTGAAACCGGGCGCCCAGCGATCGACGGTTTCGATCATCAGGTCGGCGACTTCGTCACGGTGCGCGTCCCAGGTGGTATCCCCCGGCAGGGCGGGTGCCACGTGCTGGCAGAACAGGCTGGCCACGTGCCGGCCCGGCGGCGCGAGTGAGTCATCCAGCGTCGAGGGAATCAGCAGCTCGATGATGGGTTCACGCGACCAGCCGTACGCGCGGGCATCCAGATACGCGCGATCCATGTAGGCAAGGCTGGGCGCGAGGATGATGCCGGCCGTGAGCTGGTCACCCGGTTCCGGCAGCGCCGTGAAGCGCGGCAATTGCGCCAGCGCCACGTTCATGCGGAACGTGCCCGAGCCACAGCGCCAATGCGCCATGCGCTCGCGGGTTGCCGCCGGCACGGCCGTCGGGTCGATCAGTTGCTCATAGAGAAGTTTCGGGTTGACGTTGGCGACCACCGCGCGGGCACGCAGGGTTTCACCCTGGTCGGTGACGACGCCGACGGTGCGACCGGCTTCGATGATGATTTCGCGCACACCGCAGCGGGTGCGGATCTGCGCGCCGGCGGCGCTCGCCGACGTCGCCATCGCCTGGGTGATCGCGCCCATGCCGCCGATCGCGTGGCCCCAGGCACCCTTGATGCCGTTCACCTCGCCAAACACGTGATGCAGCAACACATAGGCGCTGCCCGGTGTGTACGGGCTCGCGTAGTTGCCGACCACGCCGTCGAAGCCGAACAGCGCCTTGACCGCTGCGGACTCGAAGAAGCGATCGAGGTATTCGGCCGCCGAAATGGTGAACAGGTCGAGCAGGTCGCTGCGCAGGGCGGCATCGAGCGCCCCCAGGCGCCGACCCAACCTGCCCGCACGAGCAAGCTCCGGCAGTGCCCGCAGCCAGCCGCCCTCGGTGATGTTCGGCGGCGGCTCCAGGGCCAGCGCGCGCAGCACGTCGGCAATGGCCTCCAGGCGCCGCTCGTAGTCGGGCAAGGCCGCCGCGTCGCGCGTGGAAAACTTCGCCACTTGCGCCTGCGTGCGCCCGGGCCCGGTGAGCAGGTGGCTGCCGTCCGGCTGCGGCAGGAAGTTGCTGGCACGACGCAGGACGATGCGCAACCCGTGGCGCTCGAGTTCCAGCTCGCGGATCACCTTGGGCTGCAGCAGCGACACCGTGTAGGCCGCCACCGAATTGCGAAAGCCGGGATGGAACTCCTCGGTGACCGCGGCGCCGCCCACCACCGCGCGCCGCTCCAGCACGCAGACCTTGAGTCCGGCCCGCGCGAGATAGGCCGCGCAGGTGAGGCCATTGTGTCCGCCGCCGACCAGCACGACATCATGGCGTGCATGCATGGGTAAGGATCCGCCCGGCGCAGGATTCATGCCGCCACGCCGCCTGCGATGGAATCACTCGCAGCCACGCGCGAGCGCGCGATGAGCGAAACCGCCATTCCCATCACGCACAATGCCGCCACGTAGTGCGCCGGCGCCAGCGCGTCGCGCTGGATCAGCAGCGTGACCAGCAGCGGCGTGAGCCCGCCGAAGACCGCATAGGCGACGTTGTAGGCAAAGGATACGCCGGAGAAGCGCACCGCGGGAGGGAACGCGCGCACCATGAACACGGGGACCACCGCCACCAGGCCCGACGCAAGACCCGCCGTGGCGTAGAGCAGATCCAGATGCGCTGGTGCCGCGCGCACGCCGGCATACAGCAGATAGGTGGCCACCAGCAGACCGAGACTGCCGAGGCCCAGCACGCGGGCCGCGCCGAGGCGGTCGGCCAGCCAGCCGAACACCACGCAGCCGACGGTCAGCGCCAGGGTGGCCAGGGTGTTGGCCGACAGCGCGGCGGCGGCCGGAACCGCGAACAGGCTCTGCACCAGGGTCGGGGTCATCAGGATGACGACCACGATGGCGCCGGTCAGCAGCCAGGTCAGCAGCATCGACTGCACGACAGCGCGGGCGCGGCCGGCCAGCACCACCTTGAGTGGCAGGCCGGCGACCAGCGCCCGGCGGCGGCGCAGTTCCTCGAACACGGGTGTCTCGGCCAGCAGCCGGCGCAGCTGGACGGCAAGCAGACCGAACACGCCACCGATCAGGAACGGCACGCGCCAGCCCCACGCCAGCATCTGCTCGGGGCCCAGCCCGGCAGTGAGGGCGCTGGCCACCAGCGACCCCAGCACGATGCCGGCCGTCAGGCCCGCGGTGAGCACGCCGCAGGCCACGCCGACGTGACGCTCGGGCACGTGCTCGGCGACGAAGGTCCATGCACCCGGCACCTCGCCGCCAACCGCGGCGCCCTGCAACACGCGCATCAGCAGCAGCGCCAGGGGCGCGGCATGGCCGATGGCCGCGTAGGTGGGCAGCAGGCCGATGGCCAGCGTCGGGATCGCCATCAGCAGCACGCTCAGCAGGAACATGCGCTTGCGCCCGCTGCGGTCGCCAAAGTGGGCCATGATGATGCCGCCCAGCGGCCGCGCGAGGTAGCCGGCGGCAAACAGGCCAAACGTCTGCAGCTGGCGCAGCCATTCGGGCGTGTCGGGCGGGAAGAACAGCTGCCCGATGAGCGTGGCGAAGAAGACGAAGATGATGAAATCGTAATATTCGAGCGCGCCGCCGAGCGCAGCCAGCATGAGGGTGCGCAGGTCGCGGCGGGAAAGCGGCAAAGCGGATGCGGGCATGCGCGATGGCCTCCGGGAGGGTTGCGCGACGATACAACATCACCGCGGCGCCGACGCCAGATGGGAAGGACGGACGATGCCATAATGGCGCTCTTAGCTCACCGGGAATCGCCGCCATGCGCTGGACCCTCACGCTCGTCCTCGTCGCGCTCGCCAGCCTGCTGGCCGGTTGCACTGCCCAGGTCACGCGACCGGACGGGTTCAGCGAACCGCGCCCCGGCCTGATCACCGGCGGCCAGCCTGATGCAACCACGCTGCGCCAGTTCGCGCACGATGGCGGCTGGCGGATCATCGACCTGCGCACGCCCGACGAAGCGCGCGGCTACGACGAACGCGCGCTGGCCGACGAGCTTGGCGTGGACTACATCAATCTGCCCATCGAGGGCGCCGAAGGCATCAATGCAAGCAACGCCGCAGCGCTGTATGCGGCACTGGTGAACGCACGCGGCCCGATCCTGCTGCACTGCGCGTCGGGCAACCGCGTCGGCGCACTGCTGGCGCTGGAAGCGGCCCAGGTGCGGGGCCTGGATCCACAGGCCGCGCTGGAACTTGGTCGCCGTGCCGGCCTCAGGTCGCTGGAACCGGTGGTACGCGAGCGGCTTGGCCTGGGCGTGGCCGCGCAGGAGTGAGGCGGAGCGCGCGTCCCATCCGCCGGGTGGCGGCACGCGCGGGCGTCGCTTGAAACATGGCTTCCGTCAGTAGACGGCGCTTGCGCGGGCTGGCCGCGCTGTTCGACGGCTTCTCGCTGGCGCTGATCGGGATGGTCGTGCTGGCGGCGCTGCTGCCGGCTCGCGGCGACGCGGCGCGCGCGCTCGATGTCGCCAGCGTGGCGGGTATCGCCCTGCTCTTCTTCCTGCATGGCGCGCGGCTCTCGCGCGCGGCCATCCTTGCCGGCCTGCTGCACTGGAAGCTGCAGCTGCTGGTGCTGGCCTGCACGTTTGGCCTGTTTCCGCTGCTGGGCCTGGTGCTGGAGCCGCTGGCATCACCCTGGCTGTCGGCGCCGCTGGTGCTCGGGTTCGTGTACCTGAGCGCCCTGCCTTCCACGGTGCAGTCGTCGATCGCCTTCACCTCCATGGCGCGCGGCAACGTCGCGGCCGCGGTTTGCAGTGCCTCCCTGTCCAACCTGGCGGGCGTGTTCGTGACCCCGCTGTTGCTGATCGCCCTGCTGGCCAGGGACACGGGGGCGGCAGGTTCGCCGCTGGCGGCCATCGGCGCCATCGTGCTGCAGATCCTCCTGCCCTTCCTCGCCGGACACCTGCTGCGCCCGTGGATCGGCGCGCCGGTGGCGCGCTGGCAGCGCCTGCTCGCGGCCACCGATCGCGGCACCATCCTGCTGGTGGTGTACGTCGCCTTCAGCGAGTCGGTGGTGGATGGGCTTTGGCAAGGGCTTCCCTCCGCTGCACTTGCGGCAACGGTGGTGCTTTCCCTGGTGCTGCTCGCGCTCGTGCTCGGCGCCACCACGTTGCTGGCGCGGCGCCTGGGCTTTGACCGCGGCGATGAAGTGGTGATCGTGTTCTGCGGCTCCAAGAAGAGCCTTGCCACGGGCGTACCGATGGCCAAGATCCTGTTCGCCGGCAATCCGGCACTGGGCCTCATCGTGTTGCCGCTGATGGTGTTCCACCAGCTCCAGCTGATGGCCGGTGCCCTGCTTGCGCAGCGCTATGCCCGCTCAGCCGAGGCGCTCGAACGGCACGCTGCCGGTGGCCCATGAAGGCTGCGGCAGCAGGTAGTGATCGATCAGCAGGAAGGCGAACAGGGCCATCAGGTAGACGATCGAATAGTTGAACACGCGCATGGCGAAGAACTCGTCCGGCGGGCGCAGCAGGCGAATCGCGTAATAGAGGAAGCCGATCCCGAGCACCAGCGCGCCGCCGAGATAGAAGGCACCGCTCATGCCGGCCAGGTAAGGCAGCACGGTGGCCACCAGCAACAGGATGGTGTAGGCGAGCACGTGCCAGCGCGTGTAGGTCACGCCATGCGTGACGGGCAGCATCGGCACGTGGGCGCGCGAATAATCGTCGCGACGGAAGATGGCCAGCGCCCAGAAGTGCGGCGGCGTCCAGATGAAGATGATCAGTACCAGCAGCAAGGCATGCGCCCAGTCGCGCGGACCCTGCATGGCGGTCACCGCTGCCCAGCCGCACAGCGGCGGCGCCGCGCCGGCCAGGCCGCCGATCACGATGTTCTGCGGCGTCGCGCGCTTGAGGAAGGCGGTGTAGATGACCGCGTAGCCAATCAGCGAGGCGCAGGTCAGCAGGGCGGTGAGGGTGTTGGTGAACACCAGCAGGATGAGCATCGACAGGGCCCCGAGGACGAGCGCGAACACCAGCACCTGGCGCGGGCGCAGGCTGCCGGTGGCGAGCGGGCGACGCGCGGTGCGCGCCATCAGCTTGTCGATGCGCTGGTCGATCAGGTGATTGAGCGCCGCCGCCGAGGCCGCCGCCAGCCAGATGCCGAAGAAGCCGGCAACCGTCTGGCGCAACGGCGGCAGCGTCGGCACCGCGAGGAACATGCCGATCAGGGCGGTGAACGCGATCAGGGCGACGATGCGCGGCTTGGTGACTTCAAGATACTGGTGTACGAGCGAGGTCATGGCTGGGAACTTGGGCGCAGGCGCGCGAGCAGGGCGACGAGACTGAGCAGGAGCAGTGCGGCCACGCCATTGTGCGCCGTGGCGAGCGGCAGCGGCAGCAGGAGCAGCACGTTGGCGATACCCAAAGCCACCTGCACGCAGAGCAGGCCGCCGATGACGATGGCGAAGGCACGCAGGCCGCGCCGCCAGGCCACGGCCACCAGGCCGGCCAGCCCAATGAGTACGACCAGCGCGCCGATGCGGTGGGCGATCTGGATGGCCGCGCGCGCCGCGCCATCCAGCACCCCGCCTTCATAGTCCACGCCGATGCCACGCCACAGCACGAAGGCCTCGCGGAAATCCGTGGCCGGCCACCAACGCCCGGCGCAGCGCGGGAAATCCGCGCCGCAGGCGAGCGCGGCGTAGTTGGCGCTGGTCCAGCCGCCGAGGGCGATCTGCACGACCAGCAAGACGATCGCGACCACGACCAACGGCACCAGGCGCCGTCGCTCGGCCGCGACGCGCGCGGGGTCGCCGTGGCCGAAGGCCACGTAGCCGAGCAGGGCAAAGAGCAGCAGGCCGCCCAGCAGGTGGCCCATGACCACGATCGGCTTGAGCAGCAGCGTCACCGTCCACATGCCCAGCATGGCCTGCACGATCAGGACCGCGAAGGCGGCCACGGCGACCCGTTGCGCGGGCGTCCCCTGCAGTCGCCAGGCGGCGACGAGCGGCAAGGCGATGGCAATGCCGGACAGGACACTGGAGAGGAACACCGCGCCCTGCATGTAGAGGAGCACGCCAACGGCGGCGCACGCGGCAGCGCCCATCACCATCGTCCGCGCTGCGCGGCGCCGCCAGGTGACGGCGAGCGCCAGGCCAAACACCAGCAGGCCGAGGGTGCCGGCGATCATGCGATGCACCTGCTCGCGCCAGGCCTTGTGGCGCTCGACCGGGCGCTCGGGGAAGGCATCATTGGCGCTGGCGATTTCGTGCGCGTGTTCCGGCCAGGTCGCCTTGCCATAACAGGTCGGCCAGTCGGGGCAGGACAGACCCGCGTTGGACAGGCGCACGAAGGCACCGAACACGATCACGACGAAGGCAAACGCGGTGGCGAAGGCGGCCAGGCGGACGGCCAGCGGCAGGCGTGGCATGTTCACCCCTTGATGACCCGCGCAAGATCCTTGCGCAGCCGGTTGGCGTCGTAGCCGACCGGGTAGCGCAGCACCAGGAACCCGTGGGGATCGGCGATGGCGACGGCCACCTGGTCGGCGCCGGCCGGTCGCAGGGCGGCAAGTGTCGCCTCGGCGTCATCGGCGGCCTGCACCGGCGCGAGCGGGGCCAGCCGCGGGGCCAGCGCCGGATCGAGCACGATGACCCGCACGCGCTGCTGGTTCTGGTCCATGCTGATGCGCACGCGGCGCAGCTCGTCCAGCCGCGCCATGCAGCCGGCGGCGCAATCCGGGCCGGGCAGGGCGAAGAGGGTCCATGACCAGGCCGCGTCCCGCCACGCGAGCGTGCGGCCATCCTCGAGGACGAAACGCGCGCCATTGAGATCCTGCGGTGGCTCGATGAGCTCGCCGTAGTTGCGCGTGCCTTCCGGGCGCCATTCGATGCTCGTCAGCAGCATGGCGATGAGCAGGGGCGCGGCGAACAGCACCAGCAGCAGGATGCCACCCAGGGGTCGGGAAGTCTTGGTCGTCATGTCAGGGTCGTTGCCGGCGCCGATGCAGGATGGCGAACAATACGAGAGTCAGCGCGGCAAAGCTGTACCAGGTGAAGGCATAACCGAAATGTCGCTCGGGCGGAAACAACGGCGGGCGCCATTCACGCACGAAGGGGCTGCCGGCAGCGGGCGTGAGCAGCAGGACGCGCGGGTCCAGCGAACGGCCAAGGTCGGCGGCAATCTCGCCGATGTCGAGATAGATCGTGGTCTTGGGCCAGCCCTGCTGCCCGGGCAGGGCGTTGCCGCCCAGGCGCAGACCCGTGCCGGGCGCCGGCGCATACAGCGCATCGAGGGTCTGCTGGCCGGGCGAGGGTGGCGGGACAGCGAGCGGGGCGCCGCGCGGGTCGCGCGCCAGGAAGCCGCGGTTGACCAGTAACGGCGTGCTGCCATCGAGCGGCTCGAAGGGTGCGAACACCATGACGCCGACGCGACCCCCGCGCATCTGGTTGTCGAGCAGCCAGCTGTGGGCCGGATCGAAGCGGCCGCTGACGCGCACATGCTCATAGCTGCCGTCACGCACCACGCGTCGCGCCTGATCGAGCGGCATGGCCGGCTGGCCGGCGACCCGATCGAAGGCGGCGAACAGTTGCTGCTTTTCATGCCCGCGACGCACCTGCCAGGTGCCGAGCACAATGAAGAAGGCCAGGCCCGCGAGGGTCAGCAAGATCGCGAACGCGCCGGGTCGATGCCAATGCCTGCCCACGAAACTATAGAATTCCCGCTGCCGCCATCTGGCCGAGCCAACCCGACACCCGCATGTCCTTGAGCAAAATCCTGATCCTGCTGTTCCTCGCCGCGATCGTCTACAACCTGGGCGCAAGCCTGTACTTCATGATGACCGACAGGAGCGGCGGTGACCGCATGTTGCGCTCGCTCACCTGGCGCATCGGCCTGTCGGTGCTGCTGATCGTGCTGATCATCCTCGGTATCTGGACCGGCGTCATCAAGCCGCACGGCGTGGGTGGCTGAGCAGAGCCGGAATTCGCCGTTGGAACCTGGGCAGCGCAGCGGACCGCTTCCCGATGGCGCAGCGCGTCGAGACGCTGCCATCGCCCGGCCGGGCCTGCCTTGCGAATTCCGGACCGTGAAACTCCCGTCCCAGCCCTAGAGCACGTACACGAACACGAACAGGCCCAGCCACACCACGTCGACGAAGTGCCAGTACCAGGCCACCGCCTCGAAGCCGAAATGGTGGTCGCGCGAGAAGTGGCCCTTGGCGCAGCGCGCCCAGATGACGCACAGCATGATCGCACCCAGGGTCACGTGGACCCCATGGAAACCGGTCAGCAGGAAGAAGGTGCTGCCGTAGATGCCGCTGCCCAGGGTCAGGTTGTAGTGGTGATAGGCCTCATAGTACTCGTAGGCCTGGAAGCCGATGAAGGTCGCGCCAAGCAGGATGGTGAGGGCGAGGAAGGTCAGCAGCCGCGCGCGATGGCCGGTACGCAGCGCGTGGTGGGCAATGGTGATGGTCACACCCGAGGACAGCAGCAGCAGGGTGTTGAGGAGCGGGATGCCCCACGGCGACATGGTGGTGAACTGGCCACCGATGTCGGCCGGCCCGTTGCTGGGCCACATCGCCGTGAACGCCGGCCACAGGAACTCGTTGGTCGATGCGCCATCGCCCGCGCCGCCCAGCCACGGAATGGCGAACATGCGCGTGTAGAACAGGGCGCCGAAGAAGGCGCCGAAGAACATCACCTCGGAGAAGATGAACCAGATCATGCCGAGGCGGAATGAGCCGTCCACCTGCTGGTTGTACTTGCCGCCCACCGATTCGGTGATGACCGAGTGGAACCAGCCGATCAGCATGACGATCAGCAGGGCGATGCCTGCGGCCATGATGAACTTGCCGACGACGAAGTCGTCCATCCACAGCGCCGCACCACTCAGCGTGCCGAGCAGCCCGAACGAGCCGAAGATCGGCCAGTGGCTGCCGTGGGGAACGTAGTAAGCACCTTGTGTTTGCGCCATGGCGTGGGAACCCGTGCAGTCGCGGTCAATGCCGCATTCAGTTCACCGCCGTGGACGGCGAGCCGGCATCGGCCAGCCGCCGGGTGGCGGTCTCGTTGGGAAAGAAGGTATAGGACAGCGTGAGTTGCTGCACGGTGTGCGGCAACTGCGGATCGATGAAGAAGCGCACCGGCATGCGGCGTGATTCACCCGCCTGCAGCACCTGCTCGGTGAAGCAGAAACATTCGGTCTTGTTGAAGTAGAGCGAGGCGGCACTGGGCGCGACACTGGGCACCGCGTTGCCGACGATGGCGTGGTCGCTCTCGTTGCTGGCATCGAACCACACCTCGATGACCTTGCCCGGATGCACCTCGATGCTCGGCTGCTCGGGCGCGAACGTCCAGGGCAGCTTGCTGTTGACGTTGGCCACGAACTGCACGCTGATGCTGCGGCTGGTGTCCTCGACCAGGCCCTGGGCCGTGGCCGCCTCGCCGGACAACTTGATGCCCAGCACATGCTGGCAGACGATGCGGTAGAGCGGCACCATGGCGAAGCCGAACAGGAACGAGCAGGCAATGACCACAACGGCGGTGCGGGCAAGACTGCGATTGAGGTTGCGCGCCGGATCGTTCATCGCATCAGCACGCCCTGCAGGATGGCCAGCACGAAGATGGCCACGACCACGCCGGCCAGGATCCACGCCGTACGCCGCGCTGCGGCGCGTCGCGCTTCGATGTCCTCGGGCCTGTCATCGTGTTGCACCATTTCAAGAGCTTTCATGCCTGCTGCACTGCCACCTCGCGGGCAGCGCATGCGTGTTTGAACCGGCGGCCATGGATCGCCGCTGCCGGGCCCGACCGCCTGCGCTTCCGCGTCGCGCCCGGGGCGGCAGCCCCTGCGCGGCGCTCATGGGCGCTGGCCAGGGTCAATGACTCACGTCGCCGTGGGCCAGCATCCCCGCCGTGACCACCGGCGGATGGGTGAAGCTGTGATACGGCGCCGGCGAGGGCAGCGTCCATTCCAGACCCTTGGCGCCTTCCCAGACCCGTTCGGTGGCGCGCTGTTTCGAGAAATAGACGCAGTGGATGATGACGCCGACGAAGATGAGCTGGGTCGCTCCGAACCAGAACCCGCCGATCGAGCTCAGCATGTTGAAGTCGGCGAAGGCGACGTTGTAGTCGGGGATGCGCCGCGGCATGCCGGCCAGGCCGAGGAAGTGCTGCGGGAAGAACAGCAGGTTGACCGAGATGGCGCTGGACCAGAAGTGGATCTTGCCCCACTTTTCCGAGTACATGTGGCCCGACCACTTCGGCAGCCAGTAGTAGACCGCGCCCATGATGGCGAAGGCGGCGCCGGTGACCAGCACATAGTGGAAGTGGGCGACCACGAAGAACGTGTCCTGATACTGGAAGTCCGCCGGTACCAGCGCCAGGCTGACGCCGGAGAAGCCGCCGATCGAGAACAGGATGACGAACGCGCAGGCGAACAGCATCGGCGTCTCGAAGGTCAGCGAGCCGCCCCACATGGTGGTGACCCAGTTGAAGATCTTCACGCCGGTCGGGATCGCGATCAGCATGGTGCCGTACATGAAGAACAGGTTGCCGCCGAGCGGCATGCCTACCGTGAACATGTGGTGTGCCCACACGATGAACGACAGGAAGGCGATGCAGGCCAGCGCATAGACCATCGCCTGGTAGCCGAACAGCGGCTTGCGCGAGAAGGTCGGCACGATCTCGCTGACGATGCCGAAGGCCGGCAGGATCATGATGTAGACCTCGGGGTGCCCGAAGAACCAGAAGATGTGCTGGTACATGACCGGGTCGCCGCCGCCGGCGGCGTGGAAGAAGCTGGTGCCGAAGTACTTGTCGGTGAGCAGCATGGTGATCGCACCGGCAAGCACCGGCATCACGGCGATCAGCAGGAAGGCGGTGATCAGCCAGCTCCACACGAACACCGGCATGCGCAGCAGGTCCACGCCCGGCGCGCGCATGTTGAGGATGGTGGCGATGATGTTGATCGCGCCCATGATGGAGCTGATGCCCATCATGTGCACGGAGAAGATCGCGAAGGCGACGTTCATGCCGCCTTCCAGCGCCAGGGGCGGATACATCGTCCAGCCGCCCTGCGGGCCGCCACCCGGCATGAACATCGTGGAGATGAGCATCAGGAAGGCGAATGGCAGGATCCAGAACGACCAGTTGTTGAGACGCGGCAGAGCCATGTCCGGTGCGCCGATCATCATCGGCAGCATCCAGTTGGCGAGGCCGACGAAGGCCGGCATGATCGCGCCGAAGATCATGATCAGGCCGTGCATCGAAGTCATTTCATTGAAGAACTCCGGCTGCACGAGCTGCATGCCCGGCTGGAACAGCTCGGCACGGATGACCATCGCGAAGCTGCCGCCGATGAAGAACATCGTCAGCGAGAAGATCAGGTACAGCGTGCCGATGTCCTTGTGGTTCGTGGTGAACAGCCAGCGATGCAGGAAGCCGTGCGGCTTGTGGTCGTGGCTTGCGTGGACATCTGGTTGGATGGCGGGATTGACTGCGGCCATGGCCTACGAACCTCGATTTTGAATGGTGCGGCCCGCGCTGGCCGCTGTTTGACCCGACTCGACGGCGCCGACTGGCGCGCGCCGCCCGCTCAACCCTGGCCGTCCGGCGCCGCACCTACGGCGGCGGTGGCGGCTGCCGCGCTCTTGTGCGTCGCCAGCCACTGCTCGAACTCGGCCTGCGGCACCGCCTTGACCACGATCGGCATGAACGCATGGTCACGACCGCACAGCTCCGCGCACTGGCCGCGGTAGAGCCCCGGCGTGTTGATCTTGGTCCAGTTGTCGTTGATGAAGCCCGGAATCGCGTCCTGCTTCCAGCCCAGGGTGGGCACCCACCACGAGTGGATCACGTCGTCGGCGGTGATGAGGAAGCGGATCTTCACGCCCACCGGCACCACCAGCGGGTTGTCCACGTTCAGCAGGTAGCTCGAATAGTCCCCGTCCTTGACCGCGTTGGGGTCGAGCCCGGAGCCGAGCTGGCGCACGCGGTTGGATTCGGTGTCCAGGCTGGAGATGAAGTGCACGCCCGGATCCTGTTTCTGGTATTCGACGTAGTCATAACGCCAGCGCCACTGGAATCCGGTGACCTTGACCGTCAGATCCGACTCGCCGACGTCGTTCATGTCGATGAGCAGCCTGGTCGCCGGCCAGGCCAGCATGATCAGCAGCAGGATGGGGATGATCGTCCACACCACTTCCAGCCTGGTGTTGTGGGCCCAGGTCTGGGCCACTGCGCCGCGCGACTTGCGGAAGCGGAACATGGCCACGAACATCACCGCGAACACGACGATGCCGATGCCGGCGCACACGTACAGGCCCAGCATGTGCAGGTCGTAGACGCGCTTGGAGATGTCCGACACGCCCTGCGGCATGTTGAGTTGCCATGGCACCGGATTGGCGAAAGCCGCCGTGCTCCCCAGCGCGCCACCAGCCAGAAGGGCCAGCCCTGCGAATGCGCGCCGCGTGCGCGTTACCCCGGATGCAATCATCGCCTTCACCTTGTTCGAACTCCGGCCGCCCGGGCAACGCTGCAACGCGCGTCGCCGACGGGTCCCCAGCCGGCAGCCATTCGGAAAATCGGGTAGGTATCGGCAGCGATCATAGTAGATCGCGAGCGCCAGCGACAATATGACGCACCCGGCGCGGGGATGCATGCTGCGCTGCAGTCGGCCCCGCCCGGACCACGGGGCGTGCATCGCTTGGCCGGCGGCAGGTGCCTCACTACACTAGCGCCGATGCCGGCCCGCGGGGCGGGCACGGATGTCTTCGCGGCCAGGGCGCGCGGTGCGCGCACGCCGTTTCCTTGCGCACGAGAGTTGCCTTGAGCACATCACTGATTCCTGATCTCCCCCCGCCCGGGACGTCTGCGCGCGCGCGCATCACCGCAGCCTGGTCACGCGATGAAACCCAGGCGGTGGACGAGCTGCTGGCGCAGGCCAGCCTGCCCCCGGCCGAACGCGAACTGGTGCTGGCCCGCGCCTCGGAGCTGGTCGCGCGCGTGCGCGCGCGGGCGTCGGAGCAGAGTGCGGTGGAATCCTTCATGCGCCAGTACGACCTCTCCAGCGAGGAAGGGGTGTTGCTGATGTGCGTGGCCGAGGCGCTGCTGCGCATCCCCGACCGCAGTACCGCGGACAAGCTGATCCGCGACAAGCTCGGCGAGGCGGACTGGAAGAAGCACCTGGGCGGCAGCGAATCGGTGTTCGTCAACGCGTCCACCTGGGGCCTCATGCTGACCGGACGCCTGGTCAACCTGGCCGAGGACACGCGGCGCGACTTCGTCGGTGCGGTGAAGCGCCTGGCCGGGCGCGCCGGCGAGCCGGTGATCCGCCTGGCAGTGCGCCAGGCCATGCGCATCATGGGCCATCAGTTCGTCATGGGCCGCAACATCGCCGAAGCGCTCGATCGCTCGGCCGAGAAGGGCAACCGCGACTACCGCTATTCCTACGACATGCTCGGCGAAGCCGCGCTGACGCAACCGGACGCCGACCGCTATCACCAGGCCTACATGGACGCCATCGCCGCGCTCGGCGCGCGCGGACCGTTCGGCGACGTGCTGGACGCGCCTTCGATCTCGGTCAAGCTCTCGGCCCTGCATCCGCGCTACGAGTTCGCCAAGCGCGAGCGCGTGCAGCGGGAACTGACGCCCAGGGTGCTGGAGCTGGCGCAACTGGCCAGGCAGCACGGCATCGGCATGACCGTGGACGCCGAGGAAGCCGACCGGCTCGAACTTTCGCTGGATGTCATCGGCACGGTGTTCGCCGACGAATCGCTGGCCGGCTGGAACGGCTTCGGTCTTGCGGTGCAGGCCTATCAGAAGCGCGCGCCGTTTGTCATCGACTGGCTGGCCGAAACCGCGCACCAGGCCGGTCGCCGCTGGTGCGTGCGCCTGGTCAAGGGCGCCTACTGGGATTCGGAAATCAAGCGTGCCCAGGAGGCGGGCCTGGGCGGCTACCCGGTCTTTACGCGCAAGCCGAACACGGACGTGTCCTACCTGGCCTGCGCGCGGCGCCTGTTCGACGCCGGCGGCGATGCGATCTATCCGCAGTTCGCCACCCACAACGCGCACACCATCGCGGCCGTGCACCACTATGCGCAGGGCCGGCCGTTCGAGTTCCAGCGCCTGCACGGCATGGGCCAGGATCTCTACGACGAGGTCATCGGCAAGGAGCACCTCGGCGTGCCCTGCCGCGTGTATGCGCCGGTGGGCAGTCACGAGGACCTTCTGCCCTACCTGGTGCGACGCCTGCTGGAAAACGGCGCCAACACGTCCTTCGTCAACCGCATCGTGGACGAGGACGTGGCCATCCGCGACCTGGTCGCCGATCCCTGCGAGATCGTGCGCGATCTTGCCTCCCGGCCGCATCCGCGCATCCCGCTGCCGGTCGCCCTGTACGGCGACCATCCCGCGCAGGTGCACGGCGCCCACTTCGTATCCAGGAAGAACTCGATGGGCGTCAATCTCGCCAACGATGACGAATTGCGGGCCCTGGCCGACGCGGTCAACGCCGCGCATGCGCCGTGGACGGCCGCGCCGCTGGTGCCGGGTGCGACCAGCAGCGAGGCGGAACGCGACGTGACCAATCCGGCCGACCGGCGCAAGGTGGTCGGCAAGAGCCGCAACGCCGACCAGGCGACCATCGAGAAGGCCCTGGCCAATGCGGTGGCCGCGCAGGAAGGCTGGGATACGCTGCCCGCCGCCAGCCGCGCCGCCATCCTCGAGCACGCCGCCGACCTGCTGGAAGCGCGGCGTGGCGAGTTCATTGCCCTGTGCGTGCGCGAGGCCGGCAAGACCATCCCGGCAGCCGTTTCCGAAGTGCGCGAGGCGGCCGACATGTGCCGCTACTACGCGGCCATGGCGCGCAAGCTGTTTGGCCAGCCCGAACAGTTGCCCGGCCCGACCGGCGAATCGAACCAGCTGTTCCTGCGCGGGCGCGGCGTCTTCGTCTGCATCAGCCCGTGGAATTTCCCCCTGGCGATCTTCATGGGCCAGGTGGCGGCGGGCCTTGCCGCAGGCAATGCGGTGCTCGCCAAGCCGGCCGACCAGACCACCCTGATCGGCTACGCGGCGGTGAAGCTGCTGCACGAGGCCGGCGTGCCGGAACGCGTGCTGCAGTTCGTGCCGGCCAAGGGCTCGATGCTCGGCAAGACCCTGCTGACGCGCCCCGAGATCGCCGGCGTGTGTTTCACCGGTTCAACGGAAACCGCCTGGACGATCAACCGCACGCTGGCCGCGCGCAACGCCCCGATCGCCAGCCTGATCGCCGAGACCGGCGGCCAGAATGCGCTCATCGCCGATTCTTCCGCGCTGCCCGAACAGCTGGTCAAGGACGTGGTCACCTCGGCCTTCGATTCGGCCGGCCAGCGCTGCTCGGCGGCCCGCGTACTGTATGTGCAGGATGACATCGCCGACAAGGTCATCACCATGCTCAAGGGCGCCATGGATGAACTCGTGGTGGGCGATCCGGCACGGCTGTCCACCGACGTCGGCCCGGTCATCGACCCGCCCTCCTGTGCCAGCCTCGACGCGCATGCGGCCGAAATGGAAGGCGTCGCCACCCTCATCAACCAGGCCAGGTTGCCGGAAGAGGCCGCGCACGGCACGTTCTTTGCCCCGCGCGCCTACGAAATCACCTCGATCGCGGTGCTCAAACGCGAGGTGTTCGGCCCGGCGCTGCACGTGGTGCGCTGGAAGGCCGAAGAACTCGACCAGGTGATCGATGCCATCAATGGCACCGGCTTCGGCCTCACGCTCGGCATCCACAGCCGCATCGACGACACCGTCGAGCACATCGCCCGGCGCGCGCGCGTCGGCAACTGCTACGTCAACCGCAACCAGATCGGCGCGGTGGTCGGTGTGCAGCCCTTCGGCGGCGAGAACCTGTCCGGCACCGGCCCCAAGGCCGGCGGCCCGCACTACCTGCTGCGCTTCGCCACCGAGCGCACCCTGACGATCAACACCACCGCGGCCGGCGGCAATGCTTCGCTGCTGACGCTGGACGAGTGACCCGGCAATCCGGGCCGCGCCCGCGCGTGCCGCGCTGATCGACGCGCGCGTCCGGCGTGCGGCTGATCTGCAGCCGGCGCGCGCCGGTGACGCCCGGCAACACCGCTGCGAGCCCGCGCCCAGGGCAGCGTTTGCCTCGGCCCTGCCAGACCGAGGTGCGCGTCGCCTTCCTTCAGGCCCGGCGGCGATTGCCGGACACCAGAGCGCATTCGTCGATCCGCCGCCATGCCCTGCAGGGACGCAAAGTCGACGGGCGCCCGCAGGCGCCCGTCGAGGTCCTCCCCAAAGCGGTGTGGCTCAGAACTGGTACTGGGCGGCAATGCCCAGGACGTTGCCCTTGCCGTCGGAATGGCCGACCAGCGTACTGAAGGTCGGCGTGGTGTGGTTGATCTCGGCCTTGTCCACCCAGATGCGGGTATAGCCGGCGTCGAAGCGCAGTGCATCGCTGTAGCGATAGCCCACGCCCAGGGACAGCCACTTGCGGTCGTTGTCCGGGACGCGCGGAGTGCGCGTGCCGACATGGGTGGGCGTCTCGTCGAAGGCGATGCCGGCGCGGAGCGTCCAGCGCTCATCGAGGCGGTAGTCGCCGCCGATCGAGTAGAACCAGGTGTTCTTCCAGTCGAAATCGGAAACCGAATCGGGCTGCGCCGGATTGGCGTAATTGACGCGCAGTTCCTTGAAGCTCGACCAGTGCGTGAAGCTGACGTCGGCGCCAAGACTGAAGCGGTCGTTGAAGTCGTGCCACCAGCTCACGCTGGCGAACCAGGGCGTGGTGAAGTCCGCCTTGCCGGACGAGTTGGTGAACGCGCCGTTGAGCAATGGCACGAGGTTGGACGGCACCAGGAAGGTGCCGTTGCCATCGATC
The DNA here is from genome assembly GCA_023228465.1 of Dokdonella sp. Classification (GTDB taxonomy): domain Bacteria; phylum Pseudomonadota; class Gammaproteobacteria; order Xanthomonadales; family Rhodanobacteraceae; genus Dokdonella_A. The sequence continues at coordinate 19,702 of JALOBC010000024.1, forward strand.
ACGTGGTCGATCTCGGAGTGGTAGCGGATGCCGAAACGATCGTTCGGCGTCGGCTTCCAGAGGGCGCCGAGGATGAAGCCGTAGCCCCAGTCGTTGCCCTTGAGACCGCCGAAGCCGTCCGCTTCCTGCGGCAGCAGGGCACCGTTGGTCGGGGCCATGAGGATGGTGCCGAAGTCGATCGCCTGGGTGAGCTCGGCCGCGGTCCGCTGCACGATCACGCTGCCACCGATCGAGAACTGGTCGTTGAGCCGCCAGCCGATCGAGCCGGTGAGGTCGATCGACTCCAGCTTGGAGAGCAGGGCTTCGTAGCGCCCGATCCAGCCGTCCTTGTATTCGGTCTGGAAGCCGTAGGGCGCGTTGATCGAGAGACCGAGCGTCACATCGTCATTCAGGCGGAAGGTGCCATAGGTCGCCGGAACCGGCTTGGTCAGGCCACCATCGCCACCATTGTTGCCGGTCAGCGGCGCGCCAAGCGCGTCGGTACCGCTGCCGTGAAAGTGGGTCTCGAAGTTGATGATGTTGAGATCCACCTGGGCACAGTTGGCGGGGAGATCGACCATGGCCGCCGGGTTGTTGACCACCACGGCGCAGTCGCCCGGTGCCGCGGAGGCGCCCGCATAGGCGCGGCCGAGGCCCTGCACGCTGTTTTCCTTGAGCTGGAACCCGCTCGCCTGTGCATCCTGGATGCACAGCGCGGTGGCCAGGGCCAGGGGAAGGATGGCCAGGACGGGCGAAAGCCGCTGGGTGCGAAAACTGGACGGCATACGACGCTCCTCGAGATTCGAAACGGCTTCTTTGCGGGTTTATAACAAATCCGTAGCGATCATGCCTCAAGTCTTCGGCCATGACCATCGTGCGCCGCCGCAAACCGGGTGCCAATGCGGTCGCGACCCGGGTTCGGCCTATGGATCGCCCGGCCTGGCGGGCGCATCGGCGGCACCGAGCCGCGCAACGGCGCTGCGCGCGAGGTCCGAGAGCCCCGCACCACCGGCAGCAAGGTGGGCGCAGATCCGCTCGCGCATGCGCGGCACCCAATAGCGACGCATGTGCGTGACAATGCCGTCCACGGCGGTCGCGCGGTCGGGCGCAGAGGCGAAGTAGTCGGCGATGTCGTTGGCCATGGCGACCAGGCGGCGCTCGGCCCGCCCGGCCTGATCGACGCGGCTCACGAGGCGCCCTCCACCGGCGCCACCCGGCCGTGCGGCGCCTGCGCATAAACGATATGACTGTCGCCGCGGGCGAATCCGACCAGGGTCACCCCGGCCGCGTCGGCGACCTGGATGGCCAGTGCCGTCGGCGCGGAGATCGCGGCAACGTAGGCGATGCCGGCGGTCGCCGCCTTCTGCACCATCTCGAAGCTGGCGCGGCTGGTCAGCAGCACGAACCCCGCGCCCGGGTTCTCACCGCGTGTGGCCATGGCGCCGATCAGCTTGTCCAGTGCATTGTGACGACCGACATCCTCGCGCAGCAGGGCAATGTGGCCATCGACATGCACCCAGGCCGCCGCATGCGCGGCACCGGTGGCGGCGTTGAGCGCCTGGCCCTCGCCAAGGCGCGCCAGCGCCGCGTGCAACACGGGCGCGGCGATCGCGGGCGCCGCACCGACCCGCGCTGGTTGGCGCACCACGTCCTCGAGCAGGCGCGCACCGCAAATGCCACAGCCACTGCGCCCGGCGATGCCGCGCTGGCGTGCGGCCAAGGCCTGCGCACGCGCCGGCGGAATCGACAGCTGCAGTTCGATGCCCTCCAGGCGTGGCTGCACCTGGATGGCCGCAAGCTCGCCGGCGTGCGCGATCACCGCCTCGCTCAGGCTGAACCCCCGGGCGAAGTCTTCCAGGTCGCGTGGCGTCGCCATCATCACCGCATAGGGCTCGCCGTTGTAGAGCAAGGCCACCGGCACCTCCTCGACAATGCAGTCCTGGCCGCCCGCGAACCTGCCCTCGCGCCAGCGCCGCACCGGGCGCAGCGCATACCCCGGCGCGGCTGGCGGCTCGCCCGGCGGCGCCACGCAGGCCTCAACCAGCGCTGCCACGGTCGGCCTCCGGCAGCAATGCCGCCTGGTCCTCGCGCAGGCGCCGCGTGCGCTCCTGCCACGCGGACGGCCGACTGACCCGGGTCACCTCCACCGCCGTCACCTTGTACTCGGGACAATTGGTCGCCCAGTCGGAGTTCTCGGTGGTGACCACGTTGGCGCCCGAATCGGGGAAATGGAAGGTGGTGTAGACCACGCCGGGCGGCACGCGATCGGTCACCCGCGCCGGCAGGGTGGTGCGCCCGACGCGACTCTCCAGCCCCACGCAGTCGCCGTCGGCGATGCCGCGATCCTCGGCATCCTGCGGATGGATCTCCAGCAGGTCGCCGGCGTGCCAGGCAGCGTTGGCGGTGCGCCGCGTCTGCGCGCCGACGTTGTACTGGCTGAGGATGCGCCCGGTGGTGAGGATGAGCGGGAAACGCGGCGTGACCTTCTCGCGCGTGGCCACGTACTCGGTGACCAGGAAGCGCCCCTTGCCGCGCACGAACGTGTCCACGTGCATGGTGGGCGTGCCCTCGGGGGCGGCCTCGTTGCAGGGCCACTGGAGGCTGCCAAGCGCGTCGAGGCGGGCGTGGCCGATGCCGCGGAAGGTCGGCGTGAGGCGCGCGATCTCGTCCATGATCTCGGCGGCGCTCGCATAGTGCATGGGGTAGCCCATGGCATTGGCGAGCAGTTGGGTCACCTGCCAGTCCTCATGGCCGTTCCTGGGCGTCATCACGCGGCGCACGCGCGACACGCGGCGCTCGGAATTGGTGAAGGTGCCTTCCTTTTCCAGGAAGCTCGAACCAGGCAGGAAAACGTGCGCGTAGCGCGCGGTTTCGTTGAGGAACAGGTCGTGCACCACGACGCATTGCATGGCTTCCAGCGCGGCCGTGACATGCTGGGTGTCGGGATCGGACTGGGCCAGGTCCTCGCCCTCGATGTAGATGCCAAGGAACTCGCCGTCCAGCGCCGCTTCGAACATGTTCGGCAGGCGCAGGCCCGGCTCGGGCGACAGCGCAACGCCCCAGGCCTGCTCGAAGCTCGCGCGCACCGCGTCATCGGCGACATGCCGGTAGGCACTGAACTCGTGCGGGAACGAACCCATGTCGCCCGCGCCCTGCACGTTGTTCTGGCCGCGCAGCGGATTGACGCCCAAGCCCGGGCGACCGATGTTGCCGGTGGCCATGGCAAGGTTGGCGATGGCCATCACCGCGGTGGAGCCCTGCGCGTGCTCGGTCACGCCCAGGCCATAGTAGATGGCCGCGTTGTCGGCCCGCGCATACAGGCGCGCGGCCGCGCGCACCTCGCTGGCGGGCACGCCGGTGATTGGCGCGCTGGCTTCCGGGGCGTGACGCGGATCGGCGATGAAGGCGCGCCAGCGGGCGAAATCCGCTGCCTCGCAGCGCGCCGCAACGAAGGCCTCGTCCACCAGGCCCTCGGCCACCACCACGTGTGCCAGCGCGTTCAGCAATGCCACATTGGTGCCCGGTCGCAGGGCCAGGTGGTGGCGTGCCGCGACGTGCGGGCTGCGCACCAGGTCGATGCGACGCGGATCGGCAACGATCAGCTGGGCGCCCTGGCGCAGGCGACGCTTGAGTTGCGAGGCGAACACCGGGTGCGCATCGGTCGGGTTGGCGCCGATGACCAGGATGACGTCGGCCTGCATGACCGAATCGAAGGCCTGCGTGCCGGCCGCTTCGCCGAGCGTGTTCTTGAGCCCGTAGCCGGTCGGCGAGTGGCACACCCGCGCGCAGGTGTCGACATTGTTGTTGCCGAAGGCGGCGCGCACCAGCTTCTGCACCAGGTAGGTTTCCTCGTTGGTGCAGCGCGAGGAGGTGATGCCGCCGATCGCGTCGCGTCCGTGGCGTCGCTGGATGTCCTTGAAGCGCTGCGCGGCATGCGCGATGGCTTCTTCCCAGGACACCTCGCGCCAGGGATCGCTCGTCCTGGCGCGCACCATGGGACGCAGGATGCGGTCGGGATGCGTCGCGTAGCCGGTCGCAAAGCGCCCCTTCACGCAGGCATGGCCGTGGTTGGCGCCGCCATCCTTGTCCGGCACCATGCGCACCAGGGTCTCGCCCCGCATCTCGGCGCGGAACGAGCAGCCCACGCCGCAGTACGCACAGGTCGTGACGATACCGCGCTCGGCAGGCCCGAGTGCGGCGACCGATTTCTCCAGCAGGGCGCCGGTCGGGCAGGCCTGCACGCAGGCGCCGCAGGAAACGCATTCGGATGCGAGGAAGGATTCGTCCTGGCCGGGCACCAGGCGCGAGGCGAAGCCACGGCCCTGGATCGTCAACGCAAAGGTGCCCTGGACGTCATCGCAGGCGCGCACGCAGCGCGAGCAGACGATGCACTGGGCCGGGTCGAAGCTGAAGTAGGGATTGGATGCGTCGCAGGGCGCGTGCAGCGGATTGGCCTGGCCGTCGGCGCGCAGCGGCGCGACGTGGTTGGCGCCGGCGAAGCCGTAGCGCACGTCCTGCACGCCCACGACGCGGGCCATGGCTTCCAGCTCACTGCGCCCGCCCGCTGGCGCAGCGATGGCCGCCAGCGGATGATCGGACAGATACAGCTCCATCACGCCACGCCGCAGCCGCTCGAGCCGGGCGCCGTGCGTGGTCACCCGCATGCCGGCCGCGACCGGCGTGGTGCACGCGGCGGGATAGCCCTTCATGCCCTCGATCTCGACCAGGCACAGGCGGCACGATCCGAACGCCTCGAGCAGTTCGCTGGCGCAGAGCTTGGGGATCTCGATGCCGGCTTCGGCGGCCGCCCGCAGCACCGACGTGCCGGCCGGCACGCGCACCTCGCACGCGTCGATCTGCAGCGTCACCGGCGCGCCGCGCGCCGCAGGCGTACCCCGATCGGCTTCACCCAATCCGCGCATGCCCGCCTCCCGGGTGATCGACGTGCGGCGCAACAAAGTCTTCCGGAAAATGCGCGAGCGCGCTGCGTACCGGGTCGGGCGTCAGCCCGCCGAGCGCACACAGCGAGCCGTGGCGCAGGGTGTCGCACAGATCCTGCAGCAGATCCAAGTTCGCCTCGCGGTCGACGCCGGCGCGGATGCGCTCCAGCACCTCGATCCCGCGCACCGAGCCGATCCGGCACGGCGTGCACTTGCCGCAGGATTCCGCCGCGCAGAACTCCATCGCGTAGCGCGCCTGTTCGAACATGTCCACGCTGTCGTCGAAAGCAACGATGCCGCCATGGCCGAGCATGCCGCCCACGGCGGCGAGCGCCTCGTAGTCGAGCGGCGTGTCGAACTGCGCTTGCGGCAGGTACGCACCCAGCGGGCCGCCGACCTGCACCGCGCGCAGCGGTCGCCCGGACGCCGAGCCGCCGCCGTAGTCGTACAGGAGCTCGCGCAAGGTGACGCCGAACGCCAGTTCCACCAGCCCGGTGCGCTTGAGGTTCCCGGCCAGCTGGATCGGCAGCGTACCGCGCGAGCGACCCATGCCGAAGTCGCGATAGAAGGCCGCGCCACGCGCCAGGATCACGGGCACCGAGGCAAAGGTGATCACGTTGTTGACCAGGGTCGGTCGGCCGAACAAGCCGCGGATGGCCGGCAGCGGCGGCTTGACGCGCACCTGGCCGCGCTTGCCTTCGAGACTGTCCAGCAGCGCGGTTTCCTCGCCGCAGATGTAGGCGCCGGCACCGATGCGCAGCGCGATGTCGAAATGCCGGCCACTGCCCGGCGGCCCGCCCAGCCAGCCGCTGTCGCGTGCCGCGGCGAGGGCCGCTTCCAGCGCGCGTCGCGCATGCGGGTATTCGCTGCGCAGGTAGATGTAGCCCTGGCGCGCGCCGACCGCAAGGCCGGCAATCGCCATGCCCTCGATCAGGCAGAACGGATCGCCCTCCATCAGCATGCGGTCGGAGTAGGTGCCCGAATCGCCTTCGTCGGCATTGCAAACGACGAAGGCACCGGCGGTGCCCGCCGCGGATGCGGGATCGGCGCCGCCTGCGGCCACGGCAGCGTGGACCGTCTGCCACTTGATGCCGGTGGGAAAGGCGGCGCCGCCGCGGCCACGCAGGCCCGAATCGGTGACTTCCTGCACGATCTGCGCCGGCGCCAGCTCAAGCGCCCTGCGCAGGCCCTGGAAGCCACCGTGAGCGAGATAATCGGTGAGCGAGCGCGGATCCACCACGCCCACGCGTTCGAAACACAGGCGCTGCTGGCGCCTGAACCAGTCCAGCGCCTCGGGCGCGCCCACGCGCCGCGGATGCGCGCCACCCTGCAGGAAGCCGGCAGCGAACAGCCCCTCCACCTCGGTCGCGGCCACCGGGCCATAGGCGATGCGCCACGGCGCGCCACCGCCGTCGATCTCCACCTCCACCAGCGGCTCCAGCCAGAACATGCCGCGCGACCCGGTGCGCACCAGCTCGAGGTCCACGCCGCGCGAGGCAGCCTGCCGCGCGATGGCGCTGGCGGTGCGCTCGGCGCCGAGGCTGAGCGCGCTGGCATCGCCGGGCACGAACACGCGCACCGACGCGCTCATGCGCACGCCCCGTCGAGTTCGCGCAGGAGTGCGTCGAAGGCCGCGGGGGTGATCCCGGCGCGCAGGTCATCGGCATCGACCAGCACGGACGGGCCGCAGCCGCAGTTTCCCAGGCAGTAGACAGCCTCCAGCGTAATCGCGCCATCCTCACTGGTCTGGCCATAATCGATGCCCAGGCGCGCCTTGGCGTGCGCCTCGAGCGCGCGGCTGCCGCGTGCCTGGCACGCTTCGGCACGACAGATGCGCACGACATGCCGACCGGGCGGGGTGCTGCGAAAATCCGTATAGAAGCTCAGCACGCCATGCACTTCGGCGCGGCTGCGGTTGAGCGCGTGTGCGATCACGGGCACGGCGTCGGGCGGCACGCAACCGAGCGCGTCCTGGACCGCATGCAGAATGGGCAGCAGGGCGCCCGGCTGGCCATGCTGGGCATCGATGGCCGCGTGCACCGCCGCCGCTGCGGCGGCCGGCAAGCGGTCGCTGGGCGCGGTCGCGGGGTTGGGGCGAGATCGTTTCATCGGCGCTGCTCCTGCCAACGGCGACTGTGCCCCAGCCACGCGCCGCCCGCAACCGGCACGGCGCCAGGCAGACGCGCACCGTCGGCCTGGCCGAACGGGCGCGCTGCCAGGTGCGCGCGCAGCGCTTCAGGGCATGATTTCCAGGCTATTGCTCGCCCCCGCGAGGCTGCGCGCGAGGGTGATCCACAGTTCGCCGGCGTCCGCGCGCAGCGAGGGGAAGTAATCCACGTCACGCACCAGCGCGACGCCGCCCAGGCGGACCGTGGCCGGCAACGCGCCGGTGTAGCCGCGCAGCACCACCAGCGGATGCTCCACGCTTGCGCCACCGGCGAGCGCGATGTTGCCGGTCAGCCGGTTGCCGGCGGCGTTGAAGGTCAGCGCAGCGTACACCGGGTCGTAACCGGCCGGCTGGTAACTCATGGTGCTGGGGTCGGCGACCCCGCGACGCCCCTGCGTGGCGACGCTGCCGAGGGTGGCCGAGAGCGTCGCTGTCTGGACGGCTTCCATCGCGGCGACCTGGCGGCCGACCGGATCGCCCGAATGCGTTCCGAGGACGATCCAGGTGGCGTAGCTCTGCTTTGGCCAGCCGGCCGCGTGCGGATCGCCCGGCAGCGCCAGCGCGCCACCGCCATAGGCGGCGTTGCCGCGAATGCGGTATTGCGCCTGGCCGAGGAAGCCAAAGTTGGTCCCCCAGGCCAGTCGCGCGTTCTGCGTCGGGCCGCCGTACAGCTCGTAGTTGATCGACTGGAACGGCCAGTTGTAGTCGCAGGGCATGCGGTACTGGCCGCTGCAGGCATCGCCCTCGGCGCTGGTCCGGCCCCAGGCATCCTGGCCCCAGTAGCCGCCGGCATCCTGCTGGGCGATGGGCCGCGTCTGGACGATGCCCATGGTGGCATCGACCCCGGCGCTCCACAGCTTGACGTAGGGAATGGTGTTGGGCTGGTCCCAGCGCCAGCTGCTGGCGAAGGTGACCGGGCTGGTGGTGGTGGTGAAGCGGTAGTAGTCGCCCCAGGCGACGCCGCCGATCAGCGCGCGGGCGGCGTCGTTGGGCGCGCCATCGATGCGCAGCTGGCCATAGGGACCGCGTGCGTCATCTTCGAGCCGATCCACCGGCACGCCGGAGAGATCCCAGGTCACCGACCACAGTGGATGGTCGCGGCCGGTCGAGAACAGCCAGTCGATGGTGACCGCCAGTACATGGTTGGCCGGGCCGGCCGGCGTGCAGTAGCGCGGATAGGACTGCGTGAAGCGCACGATCGCGTGATGGCGCCCCGTGAACAGGCGCTGGAAGTTGCCGGCATGGAAGTGGCCGAGGCTGGACGGATCACCCGCGCCGGTGCAATGTGCGCCGTCCTCGTGCGACGGATGCGAAACGACGTAACCGAAGCCGCCAAAGGCGTCAGCGGTGGCCGTCACGCGACGCGTGGCGGCGCCCACCTGATAGCGCAACTGGCGCAGCTCGCCGCCGCGACTACCTGCCGCCCCGACGCCGCCGTCGTTGTGCGCCAGCAGGGCCACGCGTGGCTGCCTGGCGCTGTCCTGCCAGGTGAAGCGATCGGCGCTCAGGCCATCGATGACCACATCGTGGTCGATGACGAGCCCGTTGCCGGGCGGCGGACCACTGCCGTCGAAGCCGTTGGCGAAGAGGGCATCGGTGCGCGCGGCCAGCAACGCGATGTCGTCGAGATAGAGCGTGGGCTGGGTTCCGGCCGATGCGCTCTGGAGATTGATGCGGTCGAAGGTGGCGAGGTTCGGAAAGGCCGCGGCCAGCGGCACCACCACCTCCTTCCAGGTGCCGGCGACCGGACCGCCGGGCAGGTGGCTGGCCAGCGGGACGCTGGCGGACGCGCCCGTGCCGGTGTTCTCCAGCATCACGCTGAGCTGCTGGCCATTGGCGCTGCCACCGTGCACCCACAGGCGCAGGCTGGCCCAGTCGGTGATCGCCATGGGCGCCTGCGGCCGGGCCAGGGAGACCGCGTTCCAGGCGTTGCCGGTGAAGGCGATCGACCGTTCGCCGGCATGTACCGGCAGCGGGTTGGCGAAGTCGCTGCCGCCGCCCCAGGACCAGTCCTCGAAACCGTTGTGCAGCGTATCGGCATAGATCACCAGGTCGGCGCGGGCGTGCGATGCGACGGCAAGCACGGCAACGGCGAACAGCACACACGCAAGCTTGCCAGGCAACATGGAACCCCTCCCGATGGAATGTGCACCGCGCCGTGCCCAGCGCTGCCGCAGGATGCGGGCAGCCCGCGTGCGTCGTCGACCCTGAAGGCGTAATACGCCGGATCGCGGCCGCAGCGGACATCCGGAAGCCGCGCAGCGCATGCAGTACGGGCGAGGGCCGATTAGACTAGGCCTTTCACGCGACGGCGCCACCCAGAGCGCCGTCACCCTGCGCCCCGGCGCCAGCATGAGAATTGCCATGAACCAGCTCAACGACATCCTCGACCAGGACCTCGATCCGACCGAAACGCGCGAATGGATCGATTCGCTGACCGGCGTGATCAATGCCGACGGCACCGAGCGCGCGCACTTCCTGCTCGAGCGCATGGTCGATGAGACGCGCCGCGCTGGCGGCCACCTGCCGTTCGCGCCGACCACGCAGTATGTCAACACCATCCCGCCGCACCTGGAAGCCCGCTCGCCGGGCGATCCGGCGATGGAATGGAAGATCCGCTCGCTGACGCGCTGGAACGCCATGGCCATGGTGGTGCGCGCGAACCGCAAGCCGGGCTCGCTGGGCGGGCACATCGCCAGCTTCGCCTCCAGCGCGACCCTGTATGACGTCGGCTTCAACCATTTCTGGCGTGCCCCCAGCGCCGAGCATCCGGGCGACCTCATCTGCTACCAGGGCCATTCCAGCCCCGGCATCTATGCCCGTTCCTACCTGGAAGGACGCTTCAGCGCCGAACAGCTCGACCTGTTCCGCGCCGATGTGATCGCGCCGGGCCGCTCGCTCACCTCCTATCCCCACCCCTGGCTGATGCCCGAGTACTGGCAGGTGCCGACGGTGTCGATGGGCCTGGGGCCCATCCAGGCGATCTACCAGGCGCAGTTCTTCCGTTATCTGGAAAACCGCGGGCTGATTCCCAAGTCCGACCGCAAGGTATGGTGTTTCATCGGCGACGGCGAGGTGGACGAACCCGAATCGCTGGGTGCGATCTCGCTGGCCGGCCGCGAGGGCCTGGACAACCTGATCTTCGTCATCAACTGCAACCTGCAGCGCCTCGACGGCCCGGTGCGCGGCAATGGCAAGATCATCCAGGAGCTGGAAGGCGTGTTCCGCGGTGCCGGCTGGAATGCCATCAAGGTCGTGTGGGGCAGCTACTGGGATCCGCTGCTGGCCAAGGATCGCAGCGGCAAGCTGCGCCAGATCATGATGGATACGGTGGATGGCGAATACCAGGCCTGCAAGGCGTTCGGCGGCGCCTACACCCGCGAGCATTTCTTTGGCAAGACCCCGGAAACGCGCGAGCTGGTGGCCAGCCTGTCCGACGAGGACATCTGGCGCCTGAATCGCGGCGGCCACGATCCGCACAAGATCTACGCCGCCTATCACGCCGCCACGCACACCCAGGGCATGCCGACGGTGATCCTGGCCAAGACGGTCAAGGGCTATGGCATGGGCATCGGCTCGGGCGAGGCGGAGAACCCCACCCACCAGCAGAAGAAGATGGAGCACGATGCGGTACGCATGTTCCGCGACCGCTTCCACATCCCGATCGCTGACGACAAGCTGGCCGAGGTGCCCTACTACCACCCGGGCATGGATTCGCCGGAAGTGGAGTACATGCTGGAGCGCCGACGTGCGCTCGGCGGTTTCCTGCCGCAGCGGCGCATGCGCACCGACGTCGCCTGCCACGCCCCCGACTTCAGCGCCTTTGCGCAGATCACCAAGGGCTCGGGCGAGCGCGAGATTTCCAACACCATGGCCCTGGTGCGCGGCATGAACCTGCTGCTGCGCGACAAGGAAATCGGTCCGCGCCTGGTGCCGATCGTCGCCGACGAGGCGCGCACCTTCGGCATGGAAGGCATGTTCCGCCAGATCGCCATCTACGCCCCGTTCGGACAGAAGTACCGCCCGCAGGATGCCGACCAGCTGCTCTACTATCGCGAGGCACAGGAGGGCCAGGTTTTGCAGCAGGGCATTTCCGAGGCTGGTGGCCTGTCGTCCTGGATCGCCGCCGGCACCAGTTATTCGGTGTCCAACAAGCCGATGCTGCCGTTCTTCATCTTCTACTCGTTCTTCGGCTTCCGCCGCGTCGGCGACCTCATCTGGGCGGCCGGCGACCAGCATGCGCGCGGCTTCCTGATCGGCGCCACCGCCGGTGCCAGCTTCCCCGGCGAAGGCCTGCAGCATTCCGATTGCGCGTCCCTGCTGATGGCCGGCACCGTCCCCAACTGCCGCGCCTATGACCCGACCTTCTCCTACGAGGTGGCCGTGCTGCTGCACAAGGGCATCGAGGAAATGTACGCGCAGCAGAAGGACGTCTTCTATTACATCACCACCACCAACGAGAACATCCACCACCCGGACATGCCCGAAGGCTGCTACGAGGGCATCGTCAAGGGCATGTACCTGTTCCGCGAAGCAGGAAGCGGGAAGCGCGAAGCACCGAAGGGCAAGGGCAAGGCCAGGAGCCGCAATGGTGCACCCCGGGTGCAGCTGATGGCGGCGGGCGGATCGGTGGGCGAAGCGGTCAAGGCAGCCGGCCTGCTGGAGGCCGAGTTCGGCGTCCAGGCCGACGTGTGGTCCTGCCCGAGCTTCAGCGAGCTCTCGCGCGACGGCTTCGATTGCGAGCGCTGGAACCGCCTGCATCCCGAGCCCGGCGAGCAGCGCGCGCCCTACGTCGCCCAGTGCCTCGAAGGCCACGCCGGCCCGGTCGTTGCAGTCAGCGAATATGTACGCGCGGTCGCCGACCAGGTGCGTCCCTTCATCCCGCGGGATCGCCACTTCACTGCACTGGGCGCCGACGGCTACGGGCGCTCCGATACCCGCGATCACCTGCGCGAGTTCTTCGAGGTGGACGCGCGCTGGATCGCCCATGCCGCCATCGTCGGCCTGGTCGCCGATGGCGCCATGAACCCCGAGGATGTCGCCCGCGCCATCAAGACCTGGAAGCTCGACCCGGCCAAGCCCAATCCCATGACGGTCTGATGGCGCGCCGATCCGGGAAGGCGCGTAGGTTCGGGTCTCTCCGCCTGGGGGGATCCGGTTCGCCGGCGCCCTGGATGGCGAAGCGATGCGGCCCAGGCTTGACAGGGTGTTGGCCAGCCACACGCCCGGCTGTGCCGCTATCTTGGCCAGGTGCCCGGCGGATCATGCTTCTGTCTGCCAGCAAAATCGCGCGGTAACGCGACCCGCGGTCCAGCTCGCCGGGCATCTCGTCGGTGTGGGCCCGCAATCGCCAGTGCCGGTCTGTAGGGACGGTCTGGCACCTGCGCCCCGCGACGCGCCTCGCCCGGTTCTGGGCGGCGCTCACGCCGTTCTCTCCGCACGGCGCAGCGCGTCCTGCAGTGCACGGCTGGCGCGCGAATCGCGATGACGCTTTCCACAAATTCTGGCTGACGCCTTGTCTGCAATCCCCCGACCGGGCAACATGTGCGGACAGACGCGCATGTGGCAATATGCCGCAGGGCGCATCTGACGCACGTCATTGCGGATGGAATCATTCAAGGGGTAGCGCGGGCGCGATTCGGCGCCGCGCGCCGCAGCGACCAAACGGGACCCGCGGCCAGATCCGCGCGCACGCCGATGGGCATCGTCCCGGCGCGCCCAGTCCACCCGCGGAACGGAAATTCGTGGCGCGGACGCCATCGACCACTACAGGGGAACAGCATGCGTAGCTTCCTTCACTGCCTCATCATCCTGGTTGGCCTGGGCGCGGCCCATGCGATGGCCGCGCCGGAACCGCCCGCCGAGGTGCGCGCGGCCGGCGACGTGGTCTTCACGCATGGCTTCGAGAAGGCGCCCAACATCCTGTTCGTCATCATGGACGATGTCGGCATCGACCAGATGGCCTCGTTCGGCTACGGCGGGGTCAACCCGCCCCCCATGCCGAGCATCGATGCGATCGCCAACGGCGGTCTGCGCTTCCGCAACACCTGGTCGATGCCGGAATGCTCGCCGGGGCGGGCGGTTGCGTTCACCGGGCGCTATCCGCTGCGCCACAACGTGTTTCAGGCGATCGGTGAAAACGACCTCGCCAACTCGCACGTGAGTCCCTACGAAGTCACCGTGCCCAAGCTGCTGCGCCCGGCGGGCTATGAAAGCGCCATGTTCGGCAAGTTCCACCTCGGTGGGCCGGAAAACAATCCCTACGAGAACGGTCTGCCCGCCGCCCTGGGCTTCGACTGGTTCGAAGGCTGGATCGGCGGCCTGCCCGAATCGATCGACAGGACCGCCGGCGGAGTCGTCGACTTCGGCGATGGGAACGGCCCGTACGGCTGCGGCTTCGTGCCGGACACCGCGCACGACGTCGTCTACGGGGCCGACACCGGCGCCTGCTACACGCAGGACGGCAGTGGCGGCTTTGGCTGCGCCGTGATCACCGGCACCAGCGCCTTCGGCGATTCGCCCGGCCTGCAGTGCCTGACGCGCGGCGGCATCCTGGTTCCCAATGAAACCTGCCAGGTCAGCCCGCCGGCCAACCTCGCGTGGAACCGTGAAAACGCCCACTATGTCTCGCCCATGACGCGCAACCACGACGGCGTGATCGACGAGCCCGACCTGCTCGATCCGGCCGGGCGCGGCTATCGCGCAACCATCGAAGTGGACACCGCGATCGAGTGGATCAACGCGCGTGCCAATGCCGACCATCCCTGGATGGCCACCGTCAGCTTCAGCAACGGCCACACGCCGATGCAGCATCCGCCCGGGGCGCTGCTGCCTTCGGGCGCGTGGGCGACGCGCGGGAACAGCTGCGAAACGGACGATACGCTCGGCCAGCGTCGGCTCTTCGACGCCATGGTGGAGGCAATGGACACCGAGTTCGGACGGCTGCTGGTGGAAACCGGCCTGGCGACGACAAACCCGGGCGGCGGCGTCGTCTATGATCCGGCGGCCAGCAACACGCTGATCGTCATCGTCGGCGACAACGGATCCTTCGCCCCCACCGTCAAGTTCCCATTCGATCTCGGGCGCTCGAAGGGATCGGCCTACCAGACCGGTGTGTGGGTGCCGCTGATCGTCGCCGGTGCGCAGGTCGCCGACCCGGACCGGCCGGTCGAGCACATGGTGAACGTGGCCGATCTCTTCCGCCTGTTCGGCGAAGCGGCCAGCATCGACGTCGACGGCGCGGTGCCGCGGGTTCTCGATGGCGCATCGATGCTGCCCTACCTGCGCAATTCGAACCAGGCCTCGCTGCGTGACGTCAACTTCACCGAGGGCGGCCTCAACCTGCAGGCCAACGGGGCGCGCAACGGTCCGTGCGTCATCGGCGGCCAATGCACGCACACGCCGATGAGCAAGAGCATCTGCATCGACAACGGCGGCGCCTGGTGGGGCGTGGGCGCGGATGTCGGCGGGGAAGTCCTGGTGGGCGATCTCGAGCACTGCTGGCAGGTCAACCAGGCGATCTACCACGATGATCCCGTCAACTACGAGACCAACAAGAAGGCGATGGGCGCGACGACCTACCGCGCCGTGCGCAACGACCATTTCAAGCTGGTGCGCAACGAGTGGATGGAGTACGACATCGCGTCCGACGACGGCGTGGAAAAGGATTCCGAGGAGCTCTATCACGTCAACCAGTTGCTGCCCCCGCTGCTGAAGCTCGACGAGGAAGGCACCGACGTGCTTGCCACCGGTTCGCTGACGCCGTTGGAAGCCATCAACTACGTGCGGCTGATGGACAGCTTCGATTCGATCCTGGCATCGCGCACCTCCTGCCCGGGGGACGGCAATGACGACGGCCGCATCGACCAGCAGGACGTGGACAACTATCACGCCACCGTCGCGGGCGGCTACTCGGGATCGAGCTGGTACGACGTCAACCTGGACGGCGTCACCGATGCCGACGACCTCGCGATCATCGAGGGTAGCCTCGGCACCACATGCTGGATCGTATCGCCCTGATCCGACGGCTTGCGCGCATGGGGCCAGCGGTGCTTGCACTGCTGGCCGCCTGCGCGGGACCGCCCGATCCGGCGCCGCATGCGGCGCCTGTGCCGCTGGCCACCGCTGCCATCGAGCCGCCGGCCGGTAGCACCGGCTACGTGGGCCGCGCGGCGTGCGCCGGCTGCCATGCAATGGAATCGGCAGCCTGGCAGGGCTCGCACCACGACCTTGCCATGCAGGAGGCGGGCGCGGACAGCGTGCTCGGCGACTTCGACGGCACGCGCTTCGACTATGCCGGCATCACCAGCACCTTCAGCCAGCGAGGCGGCCGCTACTACGTAACCACCGACGGGCCGGACGGCTCGCTGGCCGAGTTCCAGATCCGCTACACCTTCGGGCATTCTCCCCTGCAGCAATACCTGATCGAGCTGCCGGGCGGGCGCCTGCAGGCGTTCGGCATCGCCTGGGACAGCCGCCCCGCGCCATCTGGCGGGCAGCGCTGGTTCCACCTCTATCCGGGCCAGGGCCTCAAGGCCGGAGATCGCCTGCACTGGACCGGCCGCGACCAGAACTGGAACTTCATGTGTGCCGGCTGCCATTCCACGGGGCTGGAGAAGCACTACGACGCCGCCACCGACAGCTATGCCACGACCTGGGCCGAGATCGACGTGTCCTGCGAGGCCTGCCATGGCCCGGGTCAGAAGCACGTGCGCTGGGCCGGGCAGCCCGACGCCGCGGCGCGCGCCGCCGATCCCCGCAAGGGCCTCGACGTCGCCTTCCACGAACGACACGGCATTGCCTGGATGCCCGATCCCGCCCGCGGCATTGCCCGGCGCAGCGCGCCCCGGGAAACGCGTATCGAGATCGACGCCTGCGGTCGCTGCCATGCCCGCGCCACCGAGCTGGTGGGCGGCGCGCAGCATGGCGCGGCGCTGCTCGACAGTCACCGGCCGGCGCTGCTGGATGCCGGCGAATACGCGCCGGATGGCCAGATGCGTGCCGAGGTCTTCAACTGGGCGCCGTTTCTCGCCAGCCGCATGCAGGCGGCCGGCGTCACCTGCAGCGACTGCCACCAGCCGCACAGCCTGAAGCTGCGCGCCCAGGGCAATGCGCTGTGCGCGCAGTGTCACGAACCGGCGCGTTTCGACCAGCCGGCGCATTCCCATCATGTCCAGGACAGCAGCGGCAGCCAATGCGTCGCCTGCCACATGCCGACCACCACCTTCATGCAGGTGGATGCGCGCCACGACCACGGATTCCGCGTGCCGCGACCTGACCTCGCGGGCGACGCAGCAGGCCATGATGCCTGCACGGCCTGCCACACCGACCGCCAGCCGGCCTGGGCGGCCGCCACGCTGGCGCAATGGTTCCCGGCCGGTCGGCAGAGCGAGCCGAGCCCCTTCCCCACCCTCGCCGCCGCCGCGGACGGCGCACCCGGCATCGGCCGCAGCCTGGCGGCACTCGCTGCAGAGCCGACGCAGCCGGCGATCATCCGCGCGAGTGCATTGCGCGGTGTCGTCGGCTGGCCCACGCCTGCCGGCGTCGCCAGCGCCATCGCCGCGCTGGACGACCCCGATCCGCTGCTGCGCCTGGCGGCCGTCGAGGCAAGCTCGGTGCTGGACCCGCAGCGACGCGCGCAGCTTCTCGCCGCGCGACTCGAGGATCCGGTGCGCGCGGTGCGCATCGAAGCGGCGGCGCAGCTTGCCGGTGCGCCCGAGGCGCATCTTGCCCAGGCGGCGCGCGCGCCGTTCGTTCGAGCGTTGGGCGAGTACCAGGCCTCGCTCGACTACAACGCCGATCGCCCCGACGTCGTGGTGGCGGCCGGCGACCTTGCGCAGGCGCGCGGCGACGACGCCGGCGCGCAGGCTGCCTACCGGCGCGCGCTGAAGCTTGAAGCGGGCTTTGCGCCCGCGGCAGTGCGGCTTTCCGAGCTGCAGCGGCGGGCCGGCGACGAGGCCGCGGCGCGCGCCACCCTGGAACGGGCGCTGGCCGCGCAGCCTGACGAAGCCGCGCTGCATCACGCCCTGGGCCTGGCACGCGTGCGCGAGGCCCGCGTGGCCGAGGGCGTGCAGGAACTGCGCAAGGCGGCCGAACTCGCCCCGGACTCGGCCCGCCACGCCTTCGTGCTGGCGGTAGCGCTGGCCGACGGCGGCGATGCACAGGCCGCACGCGAGGTACTCGATGCCGCACTGCTCCGCCATCCCTACGACCGCGACCTGCTGCAGACCGCCGCCCTCTACACCGCCCAGGCCGGCCGGGTCGACGCCGCGCGGGTCCTCGCGGCGCGCCTGCTCGCGGTCGATCCGGAAGATGCGGCGGCACGCCAACTCGTCGCCTGGCTGGCCAGCCAGGGTGCGGATCGCTGAGCCCGTCGCGCGAGAGCACGGCACGCGAACGACCGCGCATCCCACGCTAGGATGCGCTGATGCGCGCCCACTCCTTCCGCCTGCTGCTGACCTGCCTGCTCGCGCTGGGGTTGCCTTGTCTGGTCGCGGCCCAACCTGCTCCGGCGCCCACGGGGGCGGCCGTGCTCGGCAGCTCGCCAAAGAGCTACGAAGAAGCCCGCCAGCGGCTCGCCGACATCCGCAAGCAGCTGGCCGCGGAAGGCCCGCTGGAGGATGCCGCACTGCTGCGCCTGCGCGAAACGGCGCTCGGCATCGGCGCCCAGGCGGAAGCCGTCATCGCCGATCGCGCGCCCAGGCTGGCGGCGCTCGAGGCGCGCCTGGCCGAACTTGGTCCGGCGCCTGAAAGCGGGGGCGAGGTCCGCGACATCGCCGCACAGCGCGCCGAGCTCGACAAGCAGCGCAGCGCCCTCGACGCTGAAATCAAGCGCGCCAGGCTGATCGCGCTCGACAGCCAGCAACTGGCCGCGCAGATTGTCGAGGCGCGCCGCGCGAGCTTCCAGGCCATGCTCTCCGAGCGCACCGCCTCACCGGTCCTGCCGGCGTTCTGGAAGGCGCTCGCCGACGGGCTCGGGCGCGACCGCGAACGGGTCGCTGGACTGGCGCGCGGCATCGCCGGCGCGCTGGCCGAAGCGGTCCAGCCGGACAACCGGCGCTTCGCGATCGGCGGGATCCTGGTCGGCCTGCTGCTGCTTGGGGGCAGCCGTTGGTGGTTCGAGCGCCTGCTGCTGCGGCTGGGCACCCGTCGCGTGCCGCCGGGGCCGTTGCGCCGCTCGGCGCTGGCGCTGGCCATCGTCGCGACCACCACGCTGTCGGCGGCCCTGGCTGCCCGTGCCACCATTGCCGGACTCGGCTGGCACGGCGCCTTCACCGGCGCCGAGCGGTCACTGGTGCAGTCGATCGTCGCGGCGGTGTTCTACGGCGCCTTCGTCGCCGGACTTGGGCGCGCGTTGCTGTCCGCCTCGCGACCCTCCTGGCGGCTGGTGCCGATGAGCGACGCGGTGGCACGCCGGCTGCGCCCCTTGCCGGGCCTGTTCGGAATGGCGGTCGCGTTCGGCATCCTGCAGCAGCGGGTGGCGACGCTGGTCGGCGCGAGCCTGGCTGCCACCATTGCCGGCAGCCTGCTGGTGGCCGTGCTGTACGCGGGCCTGGTGGCCTTCGGGCTGGTGCGTGCGGCGCGCACGTCCGCAGTTCCGCAGGTGGACGACGACGCGGCGCGGCCGCGTCGGCCGGGCTGGGTCGGTGCGCTGCTGGGATTGCTGTGGCTGGGGGCGATCGCGACCTTCATTGCCGCCCTGCTCGGCTACGTGGCGCTGGCCCAGCAGATCGCACGACAGATGCTGGGCCTGGGCATCATCGCGGCGAGCTTCTACCTGCTGGTGCGGTTCACCGAGGACGCCTTCGGCGCCATGGCCTGCTCGCGGGCGCCGTGGCTGCGCCAGACACTCGGTCTCGAGCAGCGCGCGATCGACCAGGCCGTGGTGGTCGCCTCTGGACTCCTGCGCCTGGTCGCGTTCGTGCTCGGCCTGCTCGCCGCGCTGGCGCCCTTCGGCGGCGATCCGGGCGCCCTGTTCGCGCAGCTCGGCCAGGCGCGCGCGGTACTGCGCATCGGCGAGCTCAAGCTGACGCCCGGTACGCTGCTGGGCGCGGTGGCGGTGTTCGTGGCCGGCATCCTCGCCATCCGCCTGCTGCAGCGCTGGCTGGTGCGCCGCTTCCTGCCGACCACGCGGCTGGAGCCGGCGATGGCCGGCTCGATCAGCACGCTGTCGGGCTACGCCGGCGGCGTGGTGGTATTCGCCATGGCGCTGTCGGCGCTGGGCGTCGGCCTGGAACGGGTCACCTGGGTGGCCAGCGCGCTGTCGGTGGGCATCGGCTTCGGCCTGCAGGCGATCGTGCAGAACTTCGTTTCCGGGTTGATCCTGCTGATCGAGCGTCCGGTCAAGGTGGGCGACTGGGTGGTGCTCGGCGACACCGAGGGCGACATCAAGCGGATCAGCGTGCGCGCCACGGAGATCCAGATCTTCGACCGCTCGACGGTCATCGTGCCCAATTCCGAGCTCATCACCAAGAGCGTGCGCAACGTGACGCTGGCCAACGCGCAGGGCCGCGTGCGCCTGCGCCTGCCGCTGCCGCTGGACGCCGATGTCGAGGCGGTGCGGCGCATCGTGCTCGAGGCGATCGCCGCGCACCCGAATCTCCTCGCCGCACCCGCACCGAGCGTGCTGCTGGACGGCATCGAAGGCGCGAACCTGGTGATGCTCGCCACGGCCTACGTGCCGAGCCCACGCCGGGCAGTCGCGGTGCGCAGCGAGCTGCTGTTCGACATCCTCGCGCGCCTGCGCGGCGCCGGCATGTCGCTGGTGTCGCCCCACCACGTGCAGATGCGCGCGTCGGCCGGGGTGGCGCCGGCCTCGGAAGGATGACGCGCGTACACGGATCCGCAGCGGCCGCAGCGGGGCCGCTGAATACCCATGAGCCTCGACCGGGCACGTTGGCCGATGGACGCGCCAACCCACGTGGCCGGCGCGTCCGCGATCCTGCGCAAGCGGCGCGCCCGAACCCAGGTCACGTCGCATCAGGCAATCGCGGCGTGACCGGCGTCACAGGCGTTGCGGAACCGGTCGGCGGACGCTGCCGTCCGCGCGCGGCACACTGCGCGCCCGGCCACCCACCAGCGGGACTGGCTGCCCTCACTCACCGGAGATCGCCGATGAAACGGACATTCACCCGCCTTGCCTGCGCCGCCATTGCCACGCTGCCACTGGCGTGTGCCCAGGCTGCCACCCTGACAGTCACCAGCCTGGCCGACGCCGGCAGCGGCAGCCTGCGCGCCGCGGTGTCGGATGCCAACGCTGCGCCGGGCCACGACAGCATCCGCTTCCAGGCCGGCCTCCAGGGCACGATTACGCTCACCCGCGAAATCCTGGTCACCGAATCGGTGTCGATCGAGGGCCCCGGCCCGAGCCGCCTGACCGTCGCCGGTTCGAACGCCAGCCGCCTGTTCCGCCTGGCCCGCGCCGGCGGTGCGCGCACCACCGTCGTGCTGGCTGGGCTGACTTTCGCCAACGGGCAGGCCAGCGATGGCGGCGGCGCCATCCTCGTCGAGGATGAGAACCTTATCGTGCGCAACGCCCTGTTCAGCGGCAACGTGGCAGAGACGCGCGGGGGCGCAATCCGCCACGCCCGGGGCGACCTCACCCTCGAGGATGTCGTCCTGCTCGGCAATCATGCCGGGGCGGGATCGAGCGGCGGTGCGATCGACTTCAGCAACAGCGGCACCCTGCGCCTGTTGCGTTGTGTGCTGCGCGAGAACACGGCCGGCTATGGTGGCGCCCTGCGCATGGGCTCAGCGTCCCGTCTGCAGGTCGAGGAGAGTCTTTTCATGGACAACGATGCTGCCTACCAGGGC
>JALOBC010000025.1 GCA_023228465.1 Dokdonella sp.
GGATGCCGATCCATCCGTCCCACTTCCAGCCACCGGCCTCCCATGACCACCGCCCAGCTTCTGATCGGCATCCATGCCGTCGAATCCGCCCTGAATCACGACGCGGACAACCTCGTCGAGCTCTACATCGAGTCGGGCAGCAGCAATGTGCGCCTGAAGGAACTGGGCGAACGCGCGCGCGAGCGCGGCATCAAGCCGCATGCGCGCGATCGCGCCGCGCTCGATCGCATGACCGGCGGCGCACGCCACCAGGGCGTGGTGGCCCGTTACAAGGCGCCACCCGCACTGGCCGAGTCCGATCTGGCCGGCCTGGTCGAGCGTGCCGGGCGCGATGCGCTGGTCCTGGTGCTGGATGGCGTGACCGATCCGCACAACTTTGGTGCCTGCCTGCGCAGCGCCGAGGCGGCCGGCGTCACGGTCGTGGTGGTGCCCAAGGACCGTGCCGTCGGCGTGACGCCGGTGGTGCGCCGGTCGTCGGCGGGGGCCGCCGATCGCGTGCCGATCGTGAGCGCCGTCAACCTGGGGCGCGCACTCAGGATCCTGAAGGATGCCGGCGTCTGGCTGGTCGGCCTGGTCGGCGAGGACGGCCAGTCGCTGTATGAACTCGACCTCAAGGGGCCGTTGGCGCTGGTGCTGGGCAGCGAGGGCGAGGGCCTGCGCCGGCTGACGCGCGAATCCTGCGATTTTCTCGGCGTCATCCCGATGCGCGGCGACGTGGAAAGCCTCAACGTATCGGTCGCCACCGGCATCGCGCTGTTCGAGGCCCTGCGCCAGCGGGCCTAGCCGCGCCCCGGCACCGGTTGGGCCGGCCTGGCCGCCGCACGCACGGCGCCGCTGCGCTGGTGCCGTGCGTGGTGCGCCCGGGCGAACCACGCACGGCCTGCCCTCATGCCGAGATCGCCAGGCGTTCCGAGCGGTACACCAGCGCGGTGACGACCGTCACCACCAGCGCCAGCGCGAAGCCGCTGGCAAGGCAAAGCGCCACCTCCGGCGCACCGACACGGGCGCCGCGCAGTGCC
This sequence comes from Dokdonella sp., assembly GCA_023228465.1. GTDB lineage: Bacteria > Pseudomonadota > Gammaproteobacteria > Xanthomonadales > Rhodanobacteraceae > Dokdonella_A. The sequence continues at coordinate 1,020 of JALOBC010000025.1, forward strand.
TCGCTCAGGCCAACCTGTTGTGCCAGCAGCGGCACCGCATACATCCAGGTCTGCACCTTCACCGGCACCACGCTGAGGGCGACCGCGGGCAGGGCGGGAACGAACATCAGGATCGACAGGTAGGTCTGCGCCTCGCGGTAGCTCTTGGCAAAGGCCGCCACCAGGGTCTGCAGCGCCGCCAGCATCACCACCAGCGGCAGCATCAGCAGCAGCGCAAGCACGCCGAAGCGCAGGCCGAGGTCGAAGTTCATGCCGAGCTTGTCGGCCGGCAGGAACTGGCCCGCGAAGGCGAAGGCCACGATGCAGATGATCAGGCTCGCCAGCGAGAATGCGCAGATCGCTCCGAGCTTGCCGAGCAGGATGCGCCAGCGCGCGACCGGGTTGGCGAACAGCGGTTCCAGCGACTGCCGCTCGCGCTCGCCGGCAGTGAGATCGATGGCGAGGTACATGCCGCCAATGAAGATGGTCAGGACGAAGAAGTAGGGCAGCATGCCGAAGATCAGCCCGGCGCGTGATTGCGGCGTGGACTGGTCGCGCGCATCCAGGGTGACCGCCTGGACCAGCGAGGGCGACAGACCGCGTGCAATCAGGCGCATCATGCCGCGCTGCCGCGAGTACTGCTCGATCATCGTGCGCACGCGATTGACGGGTGTGTGGGCGTCGCGCTGCGAGGAGTCGTAGAAGATCTCCACCTGTGCCGGCTCGCCCTTTTCCCAGGCCTCGGCGAAGCCCGCCGGGATGCGCAGCACTGCATCGGCATCCTGTTCCTGCACGGTGCGGATCGGATCGGCCACCGGCGGCTGCGGCACCAGGCCCATCTGCTCGAGCGCCGCCACCAGGTTCGGTGCGTGCTCGGCGCCGATGACCGGGATCTCCAGCGGCGCCTCGGCCTTGCTGAACTCGCGGTTGAGGCTGAGGTTGATGATCATCACGAACATGATCGGGCCGATCAGCGGCCCGACCAGCAGGGCATTGGCGAGCGTGCGCCTGTCGCGCAGGTTCTCGCGCAGCTCCTTCCAGAACACGATCAGGGACGTATTCATGCGGCCAGGCCCTCCGCGCTGCCGATGATCCTGACGAAGGCGTCTTCCAGGTTGGCTTCGCCGGTCTGCCGGCGCAGGGCGTCGGGCGACTCGTCGGCGACCACGCGGCCGGCGGCGATCACCACGATGCGGTCGCACAGCATGGCCACCTCCTGCATGATGTGGCTGGAAAAGAGCACGCAGCGCCCTTCGTCCCTGAGCTTGCGCATGAAGGCGCGCAGACCGCGCGTGGCCATCACGTCCAGCCCGTTGGTCGGTTCGTCGAGGATGACGTTGCGCGGGTCGTGCACCAGGGCGCGGGCGATGGCCGTCTTCACGCGTTGGCCCTGCGAAAAGCCTTCGGTTCTGCGGTCGAGGATCTCGCGCATCTCCAATGCATCGACCAGTGCCTCGCGGCGTGTCTTCAGTTGCGTGGCCGGGATGCCGTGCAGGCGCGCGAAGTAATCGATGTTTTCACCGGCCGTGAGGCGCTTGTACAGGCCGCGCGCATCCGGCAGTACGCCGAGGCGCCGACGTACGGCCAGCGGATCGACGGTGGCGTCGATGCCATCGACCAGCACCTGGCCATGGTCCGGATTCATCAGGGTATAGAGCATGCGCAGCGTGGTTGTCTTGCCCGCACCGTTGGGGCCGAGCAGGCCGGTGATCTCGCCGTCGCGCGCCGTGAAGGAGACACCATCGACGGCTTTCACCTTGCCCTTGTCGAAGGCCTTGGAAAGATTCTTCACTTCGATCATGGCGCGGCTCCGTTGAAGTTGATGAAGGCCGGGGTAGGGCCAAGCCGGTCCAGGCAGCTCGCGTCCAGGCCCTTGGGGTCGGTGTTGGCAATGAACTCGTCGATCAGATGGGGCATGCAGCCGCGCACCATCACCGAATGCCCCTGGCCCCTGGCCACGAGGTGGCGTGCGTTGCTCAGGTGGGCGAGGATCTCCTCGCCGTAGCGTGGTGGCGTGACCGGATCGAGTTCGCCGGAAAGGATCAGGATCGGCTTGCCGCTTTCGAGCGGCGCGTGGAAATCGGCCGGCATCGCACCCCGCGGCCAGACCTCGCACTGGGCCTTGATGCCGCGAACCAGGGTGTTGCCGAGGATGGTGTCCTCGTCGGCGGGGTTCTCCTTGAGCAGGGCTGCATCTTCGCTGCAGATGACACTCATCGACATGCCGCCATCCAGGTTGCCGGACAGGTCGCCGGTGAGGAGCTTGGCCTGGCCGAGCAAGGGGCCGACGTTGCCGTGCGCCGCTGCATCCACCGACAGGGGCAGCAGGGCCGCCGCTTCGGGTGTGTAGGCGTACAGGCGCACCACCAGGGCCAGCAGGTGCGCACTGAGCATCTGCTCGGTGTTCTCCCAGTTGCGCGGGTCGCGGAAGCTGACCTTGTGCGGATTGGCGCGCAGCGCGTCGCGCAACTGGTAGAGGGTCTGCATGGGGTCGTCGAAGCGCTGCTTGCAGGCCGGCGTGGCGGTACACGCAGCAAAATTCAGCGTCAGGGCCGCTTCCAGGTTGCGGGCGAAATCCGCGCCCAGCACCAGCGTGTTCGGCACTGGTGAATCGAGCACCATGCTGCGCACCCCGTCGGCGTGGCGCATCAGGTACTGCTGCGCCATGCGCGTGCCGTAGGAAACACCAATGATGTCGAACTGCGGGGCACCGAGCGCGCGGCGCACGTCCTCGAGGTCCTCGGCGGCAACCGTGGTGGTATAGAAGCGCGGATCGGCCTTCTTCGAGACCTCGGCCAGGCAGGCCGCCGTGTCTGTGCGCATGCGCTCGTAATCGACCGTTGCGCTGTCCTGCTCGGCCTGTCGCGCCGCCTGTTCGGCTTGCGGGCAGGTCAGCGGGCTGTTTTTGCCGGTACCGCGCTGATCCAGCAGGACCACGTGGTGGTGCTTGAGCAGCCTGGCATAGGCATCCGTGTTGACGAAGGCCTCGGTTGCCGCCTGGCCCGGGCCCCCAGCCAGCATCAGCACGAGGTCCTTGCTGGCCGCGTCGCCGGCATCGCTCCTGACGACGGCGAGCCTGAGCTTGATGTGGCGACCATCCGGCCTGGCGCGATCTTCCGGCACGTCGAATTCATTGCACCAGGCAGCCGTGCTGGCGCCGGAGTTCGGCGCGGAGAGGTCGCAGGCGGTGAAGGTCAGCGAGCCCAGTCGCCAGGTGCGCGGCGCCGGCGCCTGGCCGGCGCTGTCGGCCTCGGTCGGCGCCGGCATGCTGTGCGCCTCCTGCGCGCCGGCCGGTTGTGGCTGCAGGTGCACGGCGAACACGGCGGCCGCCAGCAGGGCGGCAAGGTGCCGGCTGGCGCTCTCGATCATCGTCATGTCAGGCATTCTCCTCGTCGGGAAGGAAGATCTTTTCAATCGGTTGCTGGAACAGGCGTGCGATGCGGAAGGCCAGCGGCAGGCTGGGGTCGTACTTGCCGGTCTCGATGGCGTTGACCGTCTGGCGCGACACTTCCAGCTGCTCGGCCAGGTCGCCCTGCGACCAGCCAAGTTCGCCACGAAGTTCGCGCAGGCGGTTGTGCATGCCGGTTCAATCGCCGCGGCCGAGACGGCGCATCAGCCACCAGCGCACCGAACCGTAGACCCAGGCAAGTACCGGAAAGACCCACAGCAGGATGTCGCCCTTGAGCGCCAGCACCTTTGCCGCGGCGAGAAACCCGAGCGCCATCGACAGGATCGACACGGCGCCGGCCGACACGGCCAGGGCCTGCAGGTGGATGCGCTGCATGAGTTCGTCGCTGCCGAGGATCATGCGCGTGAATGCCACGCTGAGCCACGCCACCGGCAGGGCCGGCGAGACTGCCACCAGTGCGCGCAGCCAGCCCTGGTCCATCTGGCGCGCATGGCCCCAGAGCAGGATGACCAGCACGAAGTAGACCGGCATGCTGAAGCTGAACTCGATCAGGAAGCGACGCTCGGCCGGCGACATGGGGCCGGTTTCGGTGCGACTCACCGAGCGGCAGCTGTAGGCAACCATCGGTACGGAAAGGCTCATCGCCAGCAGGCCGGCCCAGAGCTGCCAGCCACCGCGCATCAGCCAATGGATGCCGACGAGCATCAGCGCAAAGGAAAACAGCACGAACAGCCAGCGCTGGCGTCGCGACCAGTGCGCGAGAGGCGCGGTGCGGATGGGGCGTGCCGAGGTGGGAAGCATGGGCGGAAGGCCTGTCAAGGTCACTTGACACGACGATACGCGCACGTGTGTCGCGCTGTCAAGCGACCTTTACAATTTCGCCCAGGGCCACATGGCCGGGAGATGCATGCTCCGGCAGGAACCGAAGAGCGCTGCATGCGTGTCCTGGCCCGCGAGGGAGAAAGGCGGGATCGCCTCCCTCAATCGCTGCCGAGGGTGTCCGGCCCCTTGCCCGTGGTCTTCTCGTAGCGGCCCTTGCCGGCACGTCGGTACTGGGTGAAGCCGTGCGCAGCGAGGTGCTTTTCGGCGAGCACGTGCGCCTGGCCGGAAACGACCTGCGGCGCGCCGATCAGGCGGCGGACCGGGCGGTTGCAGGCCGGGCAGTGAGTCAGCGGCGGCTCATCCAGGCGTTGCAGCCGTTCAAAGCCGTAGCAGCACAGTGCGCAACCGGGCGGCTCGACGGGAACGTATTCATGGATCGGCATGGCGACAAGATGCGCCCGTGGCGTGCGGCAATCAAGCGGGTGGGTGGCCGCGCTGCCAGAACGTGTCCAGTTCGCGCCAGCGATTGACCACCTGGCAGAAGAGCCCGGCCGTGCGTTCGGTGTCGTACACGGCCGAGTGCGCCTGGTTGGCATCCCAGGCATGTCCGGAGGCCTCGACCGCGCGGCTCAGCACGGTCTGGCCGTAGGCGAGGCCGGCCAGGGTGACGGTGTCGAAACAGCTGAAGGGGTGGAACGGGTTGCGCTTGTGCCCGGTGCGACGTACCGCGGCATTGATGAAGCCGAGGTCGAAGGCGGCGTTGTGTCCCACCAGGATGGCCCGCTGGCAACCGTTGGCACCGAGCGCCGCGCGCACCGGCTTGAAGATGGCTTCCAGGGCCGCACGCTCGGGTACGGCAAAGCGGAACGGGTGGTACGGGTCGATGCCGGTGACTTCCATCGAGCGCGGATCGAGTTCGGAACCCGGGAAGGGCACCACGTGTGCCGACACCACCGGTTCGGGGTGCAGGAAGCCGGCCTCGTCCATGCCCACGACGACGGCGGCGATCTCGAGCAGGGCGTGGCGCTCGCAATCGAAGCCGCCGGTCTCGACATCGACCACGACCGGCAGGAAACCCCGGAAGCGCTGCGCCATGCGAGTGGCGCCGGATGCATTGTTCATCCCGCCAGCATAGCAAGCGGGCGGCGCTCGCCGCTTGACCATCGCGCGCCGACGGGCGGCGGATGTGAACAATCTTCGCAGCGCGGCAGCCACGGGCGGCACGGCGCAAGATTCACTTGCGGATGACCGGGTCGGCGGTTAGTGTCCAGTCGGACCCGTACTGGCGGGCAGCGGAGGATCAGCCATGCGTTGGCGCAAGGGTCGCGCGAGCGACAACGTGGTGCGCAGCTCGGGCGGTGGCCGGCGCCTCGGCGGCGGCCTGGGCATCGGCGGCATCGTCATCGTCGTCGTCGTCGGGCTCCTGTTCGGCAAGAATCCGGGCGAGATCCTGCAGCTCATCGGCAACATGGGCGGCAGTGCCATGGCGCCCCCCGGGCAGCAGGTCGAACCGGTCGGCAATGACGAGCAGACCGAATTCGTACGCAAGATCCTCGGCAGCACCGAAGATGTATGGGGGCGGATCTTCCAGGCCGGCGGCAGCACCTACCCGGCACCGAAGCTGGTGCTGTTCTCCGGCGCCGTGCGTTCGGCCTGCGGCGCGGCGTCCTCGGCGATGGGGCCGTTCTATTGCCCGGCCGACCGGCAGGTGTACCTGGATCTGGACTTCTTCCGCGAGATGCAGCAGCGCTTCCATGCGGCGGGCGATTTTGCGCGCGCCTATGTCATCGCCCACGAAGTGGGCCATCACGTGCAGAACCTGCTTGGCGTCATGCGCCAGGTGGACGAGGCCGCCCGGCGCGGTACGCCGATGCAGGGCGCGACCGGCCTGTCGGTGCGCCAGGAACTGCAGGCCGACTGCTTTGCCGGTGTCTGGGCCAATCATGCCCAGCAGCAGCTGGCGTGGCTGGAGCCGGGCGACGTGGAGGCCGCACTGAATGCCGCCAGCCGGATCGGTGACGATGCCCTGCAGAAGCAGGCCCAGGGCTATGCGGTGCCCGATTCCTTCACTCACGGCAGCTCGGCCGAGCGCGTGCGCTGGTTCAAGGCCGGCCTCGCCGGCGGCACGCTGGAGCAGTGCGACACCTTCGGCGCCACGCGGCTGTGATCGGGCGACGCAGGGCGGCGACGAGCGTTCGCCGCGGATGCGTCGGGCATGCCATCACGGGCCCCGCCATGCCCCGCGCGCAAACGCCCCGAGAGCGCATTTCGCCGCCTGCCGCCGCGTGCGCGCGGAGAGGCTCGAAGGCTTGTGGCCAGGATGCGGCCGGCCTGGGCCACGCATTGCCTGGGTGCGCGGCGCCGGTGCGCCTTACGGCGTGGTGGCGCCCGGTGGGGCCATGCGCACCGGCAATGGCACGTTGCACAGGTCGATCCGACCGGCCGGACGGTGGTACCAGTCATCGCGCCGGTTGCGGCGTGCTTCGACCAGTGCGCTGAAGGCTGGCGTGTCGGTGCGCAGGATCTCGATCGGCAGGCGTTCGGCCACCGGCAGGTCGGCGGCAAGCCGCATGGCGCGGATCGGCACGCGCTGGGCGCGGTCCTCGTAGAAGCCGAGCGCACCCGTCCCGCGCGGCAGGGCGGACAGCAATTCCATGCCCTGGATGACGCGGCCGACCAGGGCGATATTGCGGTCGAGCTGGCGTGGCGCCTGGCCGATCACCACGTAGAGTTCCGCCCCGTTGCCCGATTCCGCTGCGGTGTCGCGCCCGGCGCCGAGCATGCCGTAGCAGTGCGCCAGCCAGGCCTTGCCGGCGCGCCGATCGCGCGCGGCGGGGAAGCCCTGGCTGAAGCCGACTTCAGGGGCGTACACATCGCCATCGGGCAGCGGCGTGAAGGACAGCTCCGCGCTGAGCGGGCGCTCGAACTCCGCAGCGAGCGTGGCTGCCGCCTTGCCCAATGACCGCGCCTCGGGGGCACCCGCCGCCGGATCGCCCCACTGGGTGACGAAGTTGTCCTGCACGCGCAGGATCGCCAGGCCATCGAAATACTTCGCGCGGATGAGCGTGCGCAGGTTGGCGGCATGCAGCGGCGCGAAGGCGGGTGCCAGCTCGATCACCACGCGGCCCCCGGGAAGATCCATGTACAGGGTGTCGGCCGGATCGGGCCGGCGCCAGTCCGAAGGCTGCGTGGCGGCCAATACGTCCTGCAAGGTGGCAGGCCTGGCGGGCGGCGCGTCGGCGGCCCAGCCCGGCGCGCCAGCCAGGGCCAGGAGAACCAGCGCGGTGAGTGTCTGCATGCGCATCGACCTCCGGATGGGCGCCGCGTGGGCCATGGCCGCGTCGTCCGTGTGCTAGGCCTTGTGCGCGCCGTCGAAGCGGCGGATGAATCCGCGCACGTCCTGGTAGACCTGGTTGCGCCAGCGACGGCCGCTGAAGATGCCGTAGTGGCCGGCGCCTGCCACTTCGATGTGCTCGCGGTGGCTGGCCGCCACGCCCCTGCACAGCTCGTGCGCGGCACGCGTCTGACCCAGGCCGGCGATGTCGTCCAGCTCGCCTTCGATGGTCAGCAGCGCGGTGTCGTGGATGGCTGCCGGCACCACCGGTTCGCCGTCGATGTACCACTTGCCGCGCGGCAGCAGCTGCTCCTGGAACACCACGCGAATGGTGTCCAGGTAGAACTCGGCGGGCATGTCCAGCACCGCGTTGTACTCGTCGTAGAAGCGCCGGTGTTCGGCCGCATCTTCCAGGTCGCCACGCAGGAGGTTCTGATAGAAGTCCCAGTGTGCGCTGAGGTGGCGACTCGGGTTCATGGCGACGAAGCCGGTGTGTTGCAGGAAGCCTGGATAGACCTGGCGCCCCTTGCCGGGATAGTTCGGTGGCACGTCGAACACCACGTGGGTCTGGAACCAGGAATATGGCTTGGTGGTGGCGAGGTCGTTGACGCGGGTCGGGCTCTTGCTGGGGTCGATCGGCCCCCCGACCAGGATCAGCGAGCGCGGCGTGGCCTCGCCGGCCGCGGCCATCAGCGAAACGGCGGCCAGCACCGGCACGGTCGGCTGGCACACCGACATCACGTGCAGGTCGGCCGCGCCGAGGTGCTGCATGAAGCGGCGCATCAGCGCGACGTAGTCCTCCAGCCCGAAGCGGCCCTGTTCGAGCGGCACCATGCGCGCGTCGATCCAGTCGGTGATGTACACGTCATGGTCGTGCAGCAGGGTGCGCACCGTATCGCGCAGCAGTGTGGCGTGGTGGCCGGAAAGCGGCGCGACCACCAGCACGGCCGGATCGCTGCACAGCCTGGCCAGGTTGGACGGATCATCACTGCAGCGGCGAAAGTGCAGCAGGTTGCAGAACGGCGTTTCCAGCACGCGATCCTCGACCACGACCACTTCGCGCCCGTGCGCCTCCACGCTGCTGATGCCGAAGACGGGCTTCTCATAATCCTTGCCCAGGCGGTAGAACAGCTCGTAGCCGGCTGCGACGCGGTCGATCCCCGGTACCCGGGCCAGCCAGTTGTCCGGCGCGGTCAGCGCCTGGGCAGCGGCGCCGGTCCAGTTGATCAGCGGGTTGATGAGGGCGCGGTTGACTTCGTGGAAGTAGTACAGCATCGACGATTCCGGTTGAACGACATGAATGGTGGCAGAACGCGCCGCCGACCCGTCAATGTAAACCCTCGCGCGTCGCCTGCGAAGGTGTCCATTGGCACAGTTGCACTTTGGCACGCACTGGCACAATCACGGGTTTGGCCCTGCCCGCCAGGGTCGAGCCCTCGATGTGGAGAGTCCTGCAATGGCGTTGAAGTGGATGCGGATCGCGCGCAGAGTTCTGGTGCCCGCCCTGTGGAGTGTCCTGATGCCGCTGTCCACCGCGTTCGCCCAGGTGCCGCCGCCAGGCGACGTCGCCTATCCGGGCACCCTGCAGCTGCGCGTGGATGCCACCGATCTCGACCACCGCATCTTCCGCGTGCGGCAGAGTGTGCCGGTGCAGGCCGGGCCGCTCACCCTGCTCTACCCGCAGTGGGTACCCGGCGGACATTCGCCGCGGGGTCCGATCGACAAGCTGGCGGGACTGGAAATCCGCGCCCAGGGCACGCCCCTGGCGTGGACGCGCGATCCGGTCGACGTGGCGGCGTTCCATGTCCAGGTGCCGGCGGGGGTCACGACGCTGGAAGTGACCTTCCAGTTCCTGTCGCCGCTGGACGCGTCGCAGGGCAGGCGCGTGATGACACCGGACATGCTGAACCTGCAGTGGAACACCGTGGTGCTGTATCCGGCGGGCCATGCCGCGCGCCGCATCCAGGTGGCCCCCGCGGTGCGACTGCCGTCCGGCTGGCGCTTTGCCAGCGCGCTCGACGTGGCTGCAGGCCACACGCCCAACACCACCGACGCGGATGGCTGGGTGAGCTTCAAGCCGGTCGATCTGGACGTGCTGGTGGACTCGCCGATGTTCGCCGGCCGGCATTTCCGCCGCGTGGCGCTTGCCGGTGGCAAGGCGCCCGTGCATCTCAACATCGTTGCTGACGAGGCGGGCGACCTCCAAGCCACGCCCCGGCAACTGGACGTGCATCGCGAGCTCGTCAGCCAGGCGCGCAAGCTGTTCGCCTCCGAGCACTACGATCATTACGACTTCCTGCTGGCGCTGAGCAGCCAGCAGGGCGGCATCGGCCTGGAGCATCAGCGCTCCAGCGAGAACGGCGTGCCGCGTGGCTACTTCACCGAGTGGGACCGGCAGGCGCCCGGGCGCAGCCTGCTTGCCCACGAATACACGCACTCCTGGAACGGCAAGTTCCGCCGGCCTGCGGGCCTGGCCACGCCGAACTTCAACGTGCCGATGCGTGGCGACCTGCTGTGGGTGTACGAGGGCCAGACCCAGTACTGGGGCGGTGTGCTGGCCGCGCGTTCGGGCCTGTGGACGGCCGAGCAGGCACGCGAGGCGCTGGCCCTGGTCGCAGCGACCTACACCGACGACCGCCCCGGCTTCGCCTGGCGCAACGTGCAGGACACCACGCGCGATCCGGTGATTGCCCAGCGCCGGCCGTTGCCCTATCGCAACTGGCAGCTGCGCGAGGACTACTACAGCGCCGGACAACTGGTGTGGTTGGCGGTGGATACGAAGCTGCGCGAGCTCAGCCGCGAGCGGCGCTCGCTGGATGACTTCGCGCGCCTCTTCCTTGGCGTCCATGATGGCCGCTGGACGACCGAACCCTACGAATTCGACGACGTGGTGGCCGCGCTGGATGAAGTGGCCGCGTTCGACTGGGCGTCCTTCCTGCGCGAGCGTATCGACGCCCACGCACCGCCGCTCGACGGTCTTGCCGCCAGCGGCTGGAAGCTGGTCTGGCGTGATGCGCCGAACGAGTTCCAGAAGAGCGCGGAGCGCCTGCGCAAATCCATGGACCTGTCCGCATCCATCGGTCTCACGCTGCATGGCGACAGCGGGCGCATCAGCGACGTACGCTGGGATGGGCCGGCCTTCAGGGCCGGCATTGCCAGTTCCGGCACCTTGATCGCGGTCAACGGTCGCGCGTTCAGCGCCGATCGCCTGAAGGCGGCCATCACCGCGGCCAGGGAAACCAGCACGCCAATCGAGTTGCTGGTCAAGGATGGCGAGGAATACAAGACCATGAAGGTGGAATACCACGCGGGACTCCGGTACCCGCACCTCGAGCGCATTCCCGGCACCCATGACCGCCTGGGCGCGATCCTCGCGCCGCGCTGAGCGGATCGGTGCCGTGCGCGACCCGCGCGAACGGCAGGTGGCGCAATCGACACGCGCGCATGGCGCGCGCGGTCTCATCTTCGTGGCGCTGAGCGCGTTGCTGGTGCTTGCCTGGCCGTGGCTGATCGAATGGTTTCCCGGTTTGCTGCCGCCTGGCATCGGCATCGTCGGCTACGTGGATCCGCTCGTCGATCACCCCGGCGATGCCGAGCTCGATCGGCACCTGCAACTGGCCCGCGGGTACGCGCTGGCATTCTGGTGGATGGTGCTTGGGATCAGCTTCATCGCGCTCGAACCCCACGCCCTGCGGCGCGCATTCGCGGCCTGGCGGGACCAGTCCGCGAACGCGGCGGACGACGCGCTGGCGAAGGCGGCGCGCAGCGCGGGCCGGGCCGCGCGTGAGGCCGGCCAGGCCACCGCCGTGGTGCCGATGGCATCGGCGATAGGCGTGGTCGGATCCGGTTTCACCAACTGGTTGGCGGAGCGCCTGGCGTGGCTGGTCGGGCGCGGCGTGTTGTGCGCGTTGCTGGCGCTGCTGATTGCCGGTTCGATCACGAGGTTCGCGTTCGCCATGATGGCCATGGTGGTACTGTGGCCGTTGTGGGTCTGGCTGCACAAATCGTGGGTTGCGTTGACCCTTGGCATCGTCTTCTGGTTGCCACTGGGCGGCTTTCACGCCCTCGTCCATCTTGGCATTGCGGCGCGCTACGACTGGTGGAACCAGCGCTGGATCGCGGTCGACGTGCGTGGTGCGGCCCTGGTCATCTGGGTGTTGCTGATGCTGGGCTGCCTCGCCCGTGCATGGTTCGATCATCGGCGCGAAGCGGACGCGCAAGTGTCCACGGGTGCCACCCGGGCGGCATTGGCACGTGCGCGTGCCCGCGTGGCGGCACGGCAACGGGACGCGTCCAACGGATCATCTGCGGACAGGGACTGAATTGCCGTTCAGCACCGCGCGGGCCGGCGCAGGGTCTGCAGCAGGCGTTCCAGTTCGGCCGGGTCGCGCCAGTGCTGGCCGCACACATAGCGCGGCAGGTGCCAGCGGTTCGACGTGGATTCGACCGGCATTGCCTGTGTGCCGAAGGCTGCACGCAGGCGATGCCGGTGGCCAAAGTGCGGCAGGTATTCGCGCAGCAGATAGTCGCTGGCCTCGCCGTACGGGTAGGCGAACAGGCTGCAGCGATGCGGGGCAAGGTACGCATCCAGCCAGTCGCTGGCGGCGCGGATTTCGGCATCCGCGGCTGCGTGGTCGTCGATGCCCAGGAAGCTGCCCTTGCGCGCGCCGGCCACCGTGGTCGGCAGGCTTGCGTGGTTGTGATCCCAGCTGTGGTTCTCGATGGCCAGCAGCCCTTCGCGCTGCGCCTCGCGCCACCAGGCATCGTCCCACCAGCCGCAGCCGATCAGGCAGGTCTGGTCGAGGGTGGCGCGCGCCTGCGGTGAGACGATGACGAAGCTGGTTGCGTGCACGGGCACGCCGGCGTCGCGCCGGAAGTCGCGCAGGATGCCCGCAAAGCCACGCTGCGGGCCGCAGGTGGGGTGCTCGAGGTCGTGCCAGTCGAACCAGGAACCGTCATCGAAGCTGAGCGCGACGGCGCTCTCCAGCGACGCTTGTGGCAGTCGCCCGTCCAGCACCGCGACCAGCGTGACCAGAGGCACGATGCGCAGGCCCAGGCGCCGGATCAGACGCAGGTCTTCGGCCAGCGCGAGATGGTCGTTGGACGCATAGTCGTTGCCGAGAATGTTGTTGGAATGCCAGGTCAGGACGGGAACGCGCATGGGCTCGAGTGACGGGGCGGTGGTGTGATGGTGGCGGCATCGTTGCTGCCGGTTGACGCGGGCAGGCCGGCGGGCTGGCAGTCTGGCCGGCCGCGCCGGCGACGCAAGCCTGCCCGTTCGCGCCAGTCCGGATCGCGATCATGGCATCATCGCGGCTGCTTTCCCGCATGCCAAGCCGATGCCGCAACGCCGCGCCTCGATGGATGACGTCTCGCCGCAGGACCGGGTTCTGTTCCTCGCCACGGCGGCGCTGCTGACCGCCTGTTTCCTGACCGGCGGCAGCTCGCAGGACGACAACGTGGGAGGCGTGGTCACCCAGCTCGCGGCGCTGCCCGTGTTGCTGCTGGCGGTACTCCATGGCAGTCGCCAGGCGCGCTTCGCGGGACTCGCGCGCGCGCTCTGGCTGCTGGCGGCGATCCTCGCGCTGCCACTGCTGCAGCTGCTGCCCCTGCCGCAATGGCTGTGGGCGATGCCGGCCCCACGCGCGGCCCTGCTCGCCCACCTGGTTTCCGCGGGGATCGAGCATCCCGATCTGCGCTGGACGCTCAGCCCGGCCGCCACCGAGCGCAACCTGCTGAGCCTGCTGCCGGCAGCGGCGGTGTTCCTTGCCGTGCTCGCGCTGGGACGCGATGCGGCGCGCGGATTCCTGTGGTGGCTGGTGGGGCTGGCCACGTTCAGCCTGTTGCTGGCGACCTTGCAGCTCGCCGTGCCGCAGGACAGCTTCCTCAATCCGTTCCCGCAATACGCACCGGCCATGGCAGGGGTGTTCGCCAACAAGAACCATCAGGCCGACATGCTTGCCATCGCCATTGCCGTCGCGGTGGGTCTGTTCCTGGATGCGCGGCGGCGTGGCGAAGGCCTGGCCGCCGGGCTGGCGATCGTGCTGGCCGGCCTGTGCTTCCTGGTCCTGCCGCTGGTGAACTCGCGGGCCGGCGTGATCATTGCCCTGGTGGCGGTCGCGGCCGTCATGCTGGGCTCGGCGGCGGTGTCCTTGCAGCGGCTGCGCCAGCAGCAAGCGCCGCGCTGGGTGCTGGCCCTGACACTGGCCATGCTGGCCGTTGGCGTGCTGGCAGCCATGGCCTGGATGGACGCCGACGATGTCGGCATGCCCGGGTCGCGCGCGCGCATGTCGGCCTTGACGCTGGGCTTCGGCCTCGACAACGCGCCGCTCGGCGCGGGGTTTGGCAGCTTCGTACCGCTGTTCCAGCAGAGCGCGGGTGAGGCCATGCTGTTCCACGCCTACATCAATGCCGCGCACAACGATTACGTGCAGTGGTGGCTGGAAGGCGGCGTGCCGGCCATGGCCCTGCTGCTGGGCGTGCTGCTGCTGCTTGGCGGCGCATTCGGTCGCCTGTTGCGCCTGCCGCTCGAGTCGCGTCGCCGTGCTGATGGCCTTGCCGCGCTGGCCGGTGTGCTGGTGGTGTTCCTGCATTCCACGGTCGACTATCCGCTGCGCACGCCCGCGCTGATGGCGGTGTTCGCAGTGTTGGCCGGTGTCGCCCTGGCCTGCGCCCGCGATGCCGACGCAACCCGGGCGGAAGCGGGCAACGCCCGCAACCGTTCGGCAGCGCATCTGCCAGCGCCGCGCTGAGGCCGGGCGCGCAGCCTAGAGGCGGCCGATGCCGGCGCGCAGCCGGCGCAGGAGCAGACGCAGCAGGCCCGCGTCGCCGTGGCGTGCGCGCAGGTAGGCCTGGTCGGGTAGCAGGCGCTGGCGCAACCAGCGCATGCGCTGGGCGCAAGTCGGGAAGGCCAGGAAGTTCATGCGCTGGATGTAGAGCCAGCGATGCATCCGGTGCGGGTCGAGTGTTTCGCCGCGTGCCGCGGTGGCCAGGTCGCGACGCACGCTGCCTGGGGCAATCCCGCCGAAGCAGCGTGCCGCCGCATCCAGGCCAGCCAGGCAGGTGCCGGCAAGGCCTCGAGCGCCGGCCTGGTCCGCGAGCGCCTGCCAGTCGTCAGTGCCGAAATGCTGGCCGAGCAGATGCAGGTCGTACAGCCATTTCAGCCGGTCGCCGATGCCGCCGGCCATGTTCTGCACGCGGTGCATGCAGGCATGCAGATAGGCCGGTACGGGAGCCAGGCCGCGCGCATCGGGGGCGAGCGCCGGCAGCGCGATGGCGCTGGCATCGAGTTCCGCCCAGGCATAGCGGAAGGCGAATGCCGGCGTGCTCGAAAGCTGCCAGTGCAGGTCGATTTCCAGTCCGGCGCGCTCCGTTCCGCTGCGCACGCAGGTCACTTCGAAGGCCACCAGATCCCCAGGTGCAGCCGCGTCGCGCGGTGCATAGCCGAGCGTGCCGAGGATCGCCACCGCGCGCGCTACCGCCTGCCGTGAAGGCAGCAGGAGGTCGATGTCGCTGCATTCGCGCAGGTGCGCCGACGGGTAGATCTGGTAGGCCAGGGCCGAACCCTTGAGCAGCAGCACCGGCACGCCCGCCGCGGCGATTTCCGCCAGGATCAGGCGGCACTGGTGCTCGCGGAACATGTGCTGCGCCGCCCGCACGCGCGCCGCCCGCGCCAGTGGCTGGTGCAGCGCGGGCGGCATGCTGTGCGCCAGTTCGGGGCGACTGAGGCAGGCGTGGAGCAGGGCAGGCACGCCTTCCTCGCTGGCCGCGGCGAGGACGGCGCTGGCATCGAGCTGGCGGCCCGGCGCCGCTGCGGCGGCGTCGCCGCGCAACACGGCAGCCAGCCAGCCGCGGATGGGATCATCGCTCATGACCGCGTCTTCGCGTGGCAGATCATCGCGCCCTGGATCGATGGCTGGACCCGCGCCGACGCAGGCGATGGATCAGGTGGGCGAGCAACAGACCGATCACGATGCCGCCAAGATCGTTCAGCACGTCGCTGGCGCGCGCCGTGCGAGTCGGCACGAAGGCCTGTATGGATTCGCCGAGCGTGCCGATGGCCAGCAACACGAACGGGCCCTTCCAGCGCCAATGACCCCGCACCAGCAGGGCCCATAGCAGGGCCATCCAGGCGTAGGCGAGCGCGTGCAGCGGGTTCAGGCCGGGCAGGAGCGCGTTGAGCGCATCCCATGCGGCGGCGAAGCCCGGTACATGCTCGCGCAGCCAGCCCATCACCGGTGCGGGCGCGATGGTGCCCAGCCACACCGCGAGCAGGCTGAGTGCCAGGATGACCAGGCCCGCGCGCCGCAATGCGCCAGTTGCCGCCTGCGACTGACCGGATGTGTCGCTCGCCACCGACTTCCCCGCGCACCAAAACGCCAAGCATAGCCGTCCTTGGGCACGCCCTTCGATGGTTGCGCGTGGTCGAATCAGGACTCGGGCGGCAGCGCGCCCAGCCGCACCTGGCGCGCCAGGGTCACGTCGTGGCGCACCATCGTCAGGGTGACCGCCTGGCCGGCACGCTGTCGCAGCAGCGCCTCGAAACCCTTGCGGCCATCAACCGGCTTGCCGTCCACGGCCAGCACGATGTCGCCCTGCATGAGGTTGGCGCGCGATGCCGGCGTGCCGGGAAGCACTTTGCCGATGCTCACGCCGCCGGCGTCGAAGTGCGCGCGCTCCTCGGCGCGCAGGTCGCGGAAGGTTGCGCCAAACAGCAGCTGCAGGCGCACGTAGCAGGCGGCCTGCCAGTCGCGGTCGCTGGCGTCGGGTGGATACAGCAGCACCCGCTCGGCGCCGGCGCGCTGGCCGAGTATCAGCGCCGTCTGGCGCGCCTGTTCCGGGCTGTCCGCGTCGATCCAGCCGGTGCCGATGCGGGTATAGCCTTCACCGGCCAGGCGGTTGCGATCGGCCAGCGGCGTGCTGCCTTCGGCCAGTTCCGGCAGGGTTGGCGGTGGCGCCAGGCGCAGGCGTGCGAGATCCGCCATGTCACGGCCAGGTGCCGGTTCGTAGCGTGCCCCGCGCGGCGGCGCTTCTGGCGTGGCCGGTGCCGGCACGATGCTCACCCTGGCGCAACCGGCAAGGATCAGGAGCAACGCGCCGGCGGCGAGTCTGGCGCACAGCCGGGCCGTGCCCCGGCACGGGCCATTGCCGCGCGCTACGGCTGGCGCAGGCGACGGGACGGGCACAGGACGCATGGCGTTCTCCAGGTGGCTGGCGGTGGCGGGGGAGTCTATGCACTCCGCCGATGCGAAACCAGCGTCAGCTGTGCGCGTTCAGGTCTCCAGCAGCCAGGCGGCCAGGCCGAGGAACAGGCCAAGGCTGCCCACGTCGGTGGCCTTGGTCAGGAAGATGCTGGAAGCGGTGGCAGGATCGGCGCCGCAACGGCGCAACACCTGTGGCACGCCGGTGCCGACGACCCCGGCGAGCACGCAGCTGCCGGCCAGCGCGGCAAAGGTGATGAAGGCGAGCAGCGGCGCATTGGCATTGCCCTGGTAGCGGGCCAGCACGAACATGGCCAGGGCTGCGAGCAGGCCCGTCAGGGCGCCGTTCAGGAAGCCCAACCAGCCCTCCTTGACGACCAGGCGCAGGCCCTGGCCGGATTTCAGTTCACCGAAGGTGAGGCCGCGCAGGGTGACTGCCAGGGCCTGGCTGCCGGTGTTGTTGCACTGGTCGGAAAGCACCGGCAGGAACACGGCCAGCAACACGATATGGTTGATGGTGTCCTGGAACGAGCCGACCACCGCCGCGGTGATGAAGGTGGTGAGCAGGTTCACCTGCAGCCAGGGGTTGCGCATGCGCAGGCTGCGCTGCCAGGACGTGGCGAGGCGTTCTTCCTTCTCGACGCCGACCATGGTACCGGCCTGGGCGCTGATCTCGTAGGCCTGCTGCTCGAACAGCACCGAGCCACGCACCACCCCGAGCAGGTGCTGTGCGTGGTCGCACACCGGATAGACCGGATAGTGGCGCTGCACCACGTCGCGCATGGCAACGATGACGCTGGTCTCCGGACGCAGCGAGAAGGGTTGCGGCAGCATCAGGTCGCCAAGGCGCTGTTCGGCCCGGGCCAGCGCGATCTCGCGGAACGCCACCACGCCCAGCAGGTGGCGCGCGGCATCGACGATGAACAGGTAGGTGATGAGACGGTGGGTGACCAGTGGCCGCAGCGCCTCGATGGCCGCGGCGACCGTGGTTTCGGGCGTGAACACCGCCGGCGGCGCCTCCATCAGGCGCCCGACCGAGCCTTCGGGCCAGTCCATGCCGGCGAGCCAGGTTGCGCCTTCGGTCCCGGCGATGTTGCGCCGGCGCGCGGCGCCGAAGCGGTCGAGGATGGCGACGGCGCGGGCCGGCCCGAGTTCGTGCAGCAGCCTTGCCACCACCGGATCGGGCAGGCTCGACAGGCGCTTCACCGCCGCTTCCGCATCCATTTCGCGCAATTCCCGGGCGCTGGGCATTTCCTGCGACATGGCAAATCCTCAACAGGTGTGATCGTCCGGGCAGCCGCCACATAGCGTAGCGTGCTGCAGGCCGGTGGCGATTTCGTTCGTTCACGTGGACTTTAGCCGCGACACGCGACCATGCCATTTCCAATTCCATGCCAAGGCAAGGAGTGACATGATGCAACGCAAGATTTCCACCAGTGCGCTGGCCGTGGCCACCTGTGTGGCCTTGGCCGCATGCGCGCCAGTGCCGCCGAAGCCGCATTATGGCTACAACGATCCGTACGCGGGCAGGTCGCAGACCTGCGCGACCTGCGGCGTCATCGAGGATGTCGGCCGGGTCTATGTGAATGACAACAGCACCACCGGTGGCGGTGCCGTGCTTGGCGCCATCATCGGTGGCGTGCTCGGCAGCACCGTCGGCGGCGGCCGCGGACGCACCGCCGCAACCGTGGGCGGGGCGGTGGCTGGCGGCTTCGCCGGCAATGCGATCGAGCGCAGTTCCGGCAGCGGCTCGGGTCGCCCCGCATGGCAGTTCCACGTGCGCCTGGACGACGGGCGCTACGCCACCGTCACGCAGTGGGACAGCGGCAACCTGCGGCCGGGCGATCGCGTGATGATCCGGGACAACCACCTGGTGCGGCTGCGCTGACCTGCCCGGATCGCGCTGGCGCGGGCAGGCCGCAAGGGCCCGCGCCGACGCCGGTGGTGCACGCACCGAGCGAGGCGTCACCGGTGTGACCCGCAGGCGGGCGCGGGACTGGATCGCGCGTGCAACGAACGGGCAGCATGCCCGGTTGCCGGCGCCGGGCCGGCCGCCGGGGTTTGCATCGGGCCAGCATGCCCGGGGCGCTCAGCCGACCGTGTAGCCGCGGCCGCTCATGCAGGCGCCATAGGCGCTGTAGTAGCGATCCAGCGCCGCGGCCTTTTCATCCTGGGCCTTCTCCGCGTTCGCAGCGCGGTTGCGGCGGGCGCGCGCGCCGCCGGCCAGGGCGCCCCCGGTGGCGCCCACCGCCGCGCCGTGGCTGGCATCGTCGTTGGCGACCTCGCCGACCAGTGCGCCCGCGGCGGCGCCGCGGAACGCGCCGCGCATGCGCTCACCCTGGGGGCCGGATTTTGCCGCGGGCGCGGCGGCGACCGCGGCCGGATCGATGCCCGTGCTCTGCTGGGCCCAGGCGAGGCATTGGGCATCGTCACGACCCTGTTGCTCGGCACTCTGGCCCTTGGCCGGATAGACGCTCGGCTTCTGTTGCGCATCTACGGGCGCGGCAAACACCAGGAGCGCCAATACGGCGATGAATTGGGGGGTGGTTGGCATCTCGGTCTCCCTGGTTTGGCGGAGCGGGATTCGGTTCGGCCGCCCATGCCCCGGACGGCGAGCGAGTGTAGCGCGCTGCCGCCAGCTGCTCCATGCCCGCTGCCCAGGCACGCGGACCGCCGGCCGGGCGCGCGGATGCCAGGCAAGCTGTCGACCGGCCGGACGGCGGCGCGCGCGCCCGATCAAGCCGGGCACTGGCTATAATCGGAGGCTTCGCTGGCGCCTGGTTGCCTGCAATTCCCGGCGTCCTGCCTTCAGCTCACTTGTGATCCCGACATGTTCGAATCCCTCAGTCAACGTCTTTCCAGTACCGTCCAGCGCCTGCGTGGCAAGGGGCGCCTGACCGAATCGAACATCCGCGAGGCGCTGCGCGAGGTGCGCATCGCCCTGCTCGAGGCGGACGTAGCGCTGCCGGTGGTGCAGGCGCTGATCCAGCGCGTGCAGGTCAAGGCGTTGGGCCAGGAAGTGCTGCGCAGCCTGACGCCGGGCCAGGCGCTGGTGAAGGTGGTGCGCGACGAACTCACCGCGGTCATGGGCACAGCCAACAGCGACCTCAACCTCGCCGCCGCGCCGCCCGCCGTCGTGCTGATGGCCGGCCTGCAGGGTGCCGGCAAGACCACCACCGCGGCCAAGCTTGCGCGCTTCCTCAAGGAGCGGCGCAAGAAGAAGGTGATGCTGGTCAGTGCCGACGTCTATCGCCCGGCGGCCATCGAGCAGTTGCGCACGCTGGCCGGGCAGGTCGATGTGCTGTTCCATCCTTCCAGCACGGAGCAGAAACCGGTCGAGATCGCCCGCGCCGCGCTGGATGCGGCAAGGAAGAACTTCGCCGAGGTGCTGATCGTCGATACCGCCGGTCGCCTGCACGTGGACCAGGCAATGATGGACGAGATCAAGGCGCTGCACGGCGTGCTCGATCCAGTCGAAACGCTGTTCGTCGTCGATTCGATGACCGGCCAGGATGCCGCCAACACGGCCAAGGCCTTCGCCGAGGCCCTGCCGCTGACCGGCGTGGTGCTGACCAAGACCGACGGCGACGCGCGTGGCGGCGCGGCCCTGTCGGTGCGCTATGTCACCGGCCGCCCGATCAAGTTCATCGGCGCGGGCGAGAAGGTCGATGCGCTCGAGCCCTTCCACCCCGATCGCGTTGCCCAGCGCATCCTCGGCATGGGCGACGTGCTCTCGCTGGTCGAGCAGGTCGAGCAGAACGTCGACCAGGAGAAGCAGCGCAAGCTGGCCGAGAAGGTGATCAAGGGCAAGCGCTTCGACCTGAACGACATGAAGGATCAGCTCGAGCAGATGGTCAACATGGGCGGCATGGCCTCGCTGATGGAGAAGCTGCCCGGCGTTTCCGGCCTGTCCGACAAGGTCAGGTCGCAGGTGAACGACCGTGAGGTGCAGCGCATGATCGCCATCATCGGCTCCATGACGAAGAAGGAGCGCCGCCACCCGAACCTGTTGAACGGTTCGCGGCGCGCGCGCGTGGCGCGCGGTTCGGGCATGCAGCCTGCCGACGTCAATCGCCTGCTCAAGCAGTACCAGCAGATGGAAAAGATGATGTCCAAGCTCGGCAGCGGCGGCATGAAGGGCCTGATGCGCCAGATGTCGGGGGCCATGCGCCAGATGGGCGGCGGCGGCTTCGTGCCGCCACGCTGAATCGCGCCGGCGCGCGAGCGGCGTACGGCACGGCGCCGGTTGCCGGGTGCGCCAGGCGGCAGGTGATTGGCGGCGCGGCGCTTTATTTTTGACGCAGTTGCGCTAGAATGCGCGGCTCACTCGGGGCCGTCAGGCCGGCTTTGGCGCTCCCGAACGAATTTCCCGGTATTTTCAGAGATCTCGGAATGGTCAAGATTCGTCTGTCCCGTGGCGGCGCCAAGGGGCGTCCGTTCTACCACATCATCGTGGCCGACGGGCGCAACCCGCGCGACGGCCGCAACATCGAACGCCTCGGCTACTTCAACCCGGTGGCTTCGGGTCAGGAAGTGCGCCTGCAGCTGGACACCGAGAAGGTGACGGCGTGGGTGGCCAAGGGTGCGCAGATGACCGACAAGGTGCGCGCGCTCTACAAGGAAGCCGGCAAGCAGCCTGCCGCTGCCTGATTGCATGGACGCGCCGGAGCGCCTGGTCCTGCTGGGCAGGATCGTTGGCGTGCACGGCGTGCGTGGCGAGGTGAAGCTGGAATCGTTCACCGAACCGCGCGAGCGAATCTTCAGTTATCGTCCGTGGCTGTTGCGTGGCGCGGTTGGCGAGCGGGTGGTCGAAGCTGCGCGCGGACGTGCGCAGGGCAAGGGCCTGGTCGCGACATTGCCGGATGTCGGCGATCGCGACGCCGCCGTCGCGCTGGTCGGAGCGGAGGTGTGCGTGGCGCGTTCGGCATTGCCGGCGCCGGCACCCGATGAGTATTACTGGTTCGACCTCGAAGGACTCGAGGTCGCCACGCTGGAAGGCGTGTCGCTGGGACGGGTTTCGCATGTCATCGCGACCGGCGCCAACGACGTGCTGGTGGTGCGCGACGGCGAGCGGGAACGGCTGGTTCCGTTCATCCTCGATCGCTTCGTGACCCGCGTGGCTCTGGATGAAGGACGGATCACGGTGGACTGGGATCCGGAGTTCTGATGCGCATCGACGTCATTACCCTGTTCCCGGATTTCATCGAGGGGAGTGCGTCGGTCGGTGTGGTGGGGCGGGCACGCCAGCGCGGCATCATCGAACTGGCGTGCTGGAACCCGCGCGATTTCGCCACGGACAATTACCGCTCGGCCGATGACCGGCCCTACGGTGGCGGCCCGGGCATGGTGATGATGATCGACCCGCTGCGCCGGGCGCTGGATGCAGCACGCGCCGCCAGTGGCTCGCCATCGGGCCGCGTGATCTACCTGAGTCCGCAGGGAAGGCGGCTCGACCAGGCCAGGGTGGCCGAACTCGCGCAGCGCGATCACCTGATCCTGCTGAGCGGGCGCTACGAAGGCGTGGACGAGCGCTTCCTTGGGCGCGCGGTCGACGAGGAACTGTCGATCGGCGATTATGTGCTTTCCGGTGGCGAACTCGCGGCCGCGGTCGTGATCGATGCCGTGGGACGCCTGCAGGAAGGCGTGTTGAATGACGCGGAATCGGCCGCGCAGGATTCCTTCTCCGAAGGCCTGCTCGACTGTCCGCATTACACCCGCCCCGAGCATCACGAATGGGGCGACGTGCCGGCGGTGCTGAAATCCGGCGACCACGCGGCGATCCGCCGCTGGCGCCTGAAGCAATCGCTGGGGCGAACCTGGTTGCGTCGCCCCGACCTGCTGGAGCGGCTGGAACTGGACAGGCTTGGGCGTGCCCTGCTGGAAGAATTCCAGCGCGAGCACGCCGCGAAGGGAGCGGCGCCAGCGCCGCAGGGTACCGGCACTGCCGGCGAAGACCGGACTGACTACCAGACTTGAGATTGGTGAGCGTGATGAGCAACTTGATCCAGCAATTCGAAGCCGCGCAGATGACCCGTGAACTGCCCACGTTCGCCCCCGGCGATACCCTGGTGGTGAACGTCAAGGTCAAGGAAGGCAATCGCGAACGCGTGCAGGCCTATGAAGGCGTGTGCATCGCGCGCAAGAATGCGGGCCTGAATTCCGCGTTCACCGTGCGCAAGATTTCCCACGGCACCGGCGTGGAGCGCGTGTTCCAGTCGCACAGTCCGATGATCGACTCGGTCATCGTCAAGCGTCGCGGCAAGGTGCGTGGCGCCAAGCTTTATTACCTGCGTGGCCTGGAAGGCAAGAAGGCGCGCATCAAGGAAGACCTGGTGGCCAGCGCGCGCGCCAAGCAGGCGCGCCTGGCCGCGGAAGCGGCGGAAGGCTGAACGGCCTTTCGCGGGAGCGCCGCCGATTCGATCGCGGCGCTCCCGTCCGCGCCCGCGCCTTGGCACGCGGCAGTTCTCCTGCCGTATTCGTGACCCCTTCGATGCAGGCGGCGCCAGACGCTCATGCCAATTGGCGGTGCGTGGATTCGTAATTGCCTCTTGTTTGCAATCCGGTCGCACACTAGACTCGGGTTGACCCAAAGCCATCAGGGAGGTGTGGGTAATGCGCAAATCATTGTTGCAAGCGGGCCTGCTGGGCCTCGCGGCCACGCTGTCGGCGTCTGCCTTTGCTGCCCAGGCGGGCGCTGGTGATGCCGACAAGCAGAAGGAGGAGATCGCCACCCTGCGCATCGATCACGGTGTGATCATGGTCAGCGAGGGCGGCAAGGCCGCTTTCGTCAGTGGTGTCGATGAGCAGCGCCTCGTCGAAAAGACGCGCCTGATGGTCGCCAAGGACAGCAAGGCCGTCGTCGAGTTCGACGACAACTGTGATGTGACCTACGAGAAGCCTGGCGTCTATGAAATCGACAGCAGCTGCCCGCCGATCGTCTGGTGGGGCGGCGCTACCGGCGGCGTATTGATGACCGGCGCGGTCGCCACCGTCGGCGTCGGTGCGCTGGTGGTCAACCATGGTGGCCATGGTGGGGAAATCGTGATTCCGCTGCCACCGCCACCGGTGAGCCGCTGAACACCAGCCTGGCGTGAATGCTCTGCGCAAAGGGGCGGGCCATGGGCCCGCCCCTTTGCGTTCCGGCCCGGCGTTCCGGCATGCCGGTGCCTGCACTGGCGCGAAGCCAGCGGAAATTGCCGGCAGCGGCACCAGGATCATGACCGGATCGCCGGACACGGCTAGAATGTCCGGCTTTGCCCCAACCCACTGGATCGTCTCCCCATGCCTGCCACGTCCTTGAATTCCGTTGACCTCTATGACCTCCGTTCGCTGCTCTCGGACGAGGAACGCATGGTGCAGGATACCGTGGCGCGCTTCACCGACGAGCGGGTGCTGCCGATCATCGGTGACTGCTTCGACCAGGGACGTTTCCCGGCCGAACTGATCCCGGAGATGGCCGAGCTCGGCCTGCTGGGCTCCTCGCTGCCGGAAGAATACGGCTGCGCCGGCATGAACGGTGTCAGCTACGGCCTGGTCTGCCAGGAACTGGAGCGTGGTGATTCGGGCATGCGCAGCTTCGCCTCGGTGCAGAGTTCGCTGTGCATGTATCCGATCTACACCTACGGCAGCGAGGAACAGCGCCGCCGGTGGCTGCCACCGATGGCGGCCGGCAAGGTGATCGGCTGCTTCGGCCTGACCGAGCCGCACGGCGGTTCGGATCCGGCCAACATGAAGACCAGCGCGAAGAAGGACGGCGGCGACTGGCTGCTGAACGGCGCCAAGATGTGGATCACGAATGGCAACCTGGCGCATGTTGCCATCGTCTGGGCGCAGACCGAAGACGGCATCCAGGGCTTCCTGGTCGAGCGGGACATGCCCGGCTTCACCGCCCAGGAAGTGCACAAGAAGATGAGCCTGCGCGCTTCGGTGACCAGCGCGCTGTTCTTCGACAACGTGCGCGTGCCCGATGCCAACCGCCTGCCCAACGTGCGTGGCCTCAAGGGCCCGCTCGGCTGCCTCAACCAGGCCCGCTACGGCATCACCTGGGGGCCGATCGGCGCCGCCATAGCCTGCTTCACCGAGACGGTGGCGTATGCCAAGGAGCGCATGCTGTTCGGACGTCCGATCGCCGCGACCCAGGCCGTGCAGATCAAGTTCGCCGACATGGCGCGCCGCATCACCCTGGCCCAGCTCATGTCGCTGCAGCTCGGACGGCTCAAGGATGCCGGCAACATGCAGCCGGCCCAGGTGAGCCTGGCCAAATGGAACAACTGCCGCACCGCCATCGACATCGCACGCGAATGCCGTGACGTTCTCGGCGGCGCGGGCATCACGACCGAGCACAGCCCGATCCGCCATGCGCTGAACCTGGAATCGGTCATCACCTACGAGGGCACGGAAACCGTGCACCAGCTGGTCATCGGTCGCGAAATCACCGGCATCAACGCGTTCTGAGCCGGCGACACCCGCGTCTTCGCGTTCCGACCCCCGAACATGCCCAGCCCCCAGCTCCGCATCGAAACCGAGCGCCTCCTGCTGCGCCCTCCGGCGCACGAAGACTTCGAGCGCTTCGCCGACATGTTCTCGGATGAGGACAATGTCCGCTACATCGGTGGTGCGTTGCCCCGCAGCGAGGCCTGGCGGCGCTTCCTGCACATGCCGGGTGCCTGGGCGATGCAGGGCTTCGCGATGTTCAGCGTGATCGACAAGACGAGCGGCCTGTGGCTGGGCCAATGCGGTCCGTGGCAACCGGAAGGCTGGCCGGGCACCGAGGTCGGCTGGAGCTTCCATCGCGACGCCTGGGGGCAGGGTTTCGCGGTCGAGGCGGCAACGGCCGCCCTCGACTGGGTGTTCGCGCAGCTTGGCTGGAGCGAGGTCATCCACACCATCCAGCCGGCCAACCGGGCCTCGCAGGCGGTCGCGGGACGGCTGGGCTCGGTGCTGCGCGGAGCGTGCCGGCTGCCGCCGCCCCACGACACCTTGCCGATGGAGGTCTGGGGCCAGACGCGCGCGCAATGGCTCGCGCGGCGTGCCCCGGGTGGGGTCGCTTGAAGGCGCGCGGCGCCTGCGGGACGAAGCGGCACGGATTGCGCCTGCTGGCTGGCTTCCTCCTGTTCTGCCTCGCGGCGGCCGGCACCGCCGGTGCAGGCGATCTGGTATATGCCAGCGGTTTCGAGCGTCCGGCCCAGGAGCGCGGCGGCAGCAATTACCTGTGGTACCGGGTCGCCGCGTGCGACCGTGAACCTTACGGCGTGCTGGCCAGCTATCACCTGCCCGTGCCGGGCGGCGCAACCACCGTGCGTACGCTGGCGCGCCAGCAACTGGCGGCCATGCGCGCGGCTGGCCAGCGCCGGCTCAGCCTGGGCGTGCACTTCTACCACGGCGCGGGCAACGGCACCCTGGTCGATGCGGCCGATCCGGCGGCGGTCGCCCAGGCCGCGACGAACCTGGGCGACCTGCTGGCCGACGTCAAGGCGGCAGGCTTCGTTGAAGTGCTGTTCCGCTTCTTCCCGGTGGATGCAATCAACCCATCGCAGGCGAATTTCAATCCCGCCCTGCTCGATGCGTACTGGCACCTCGTCACTGCACTGCGCCCCGTCCTGCACGCGGCCGATCTGGCCTATCGGATCGACCTGATGGTGGAAGGTGCGCCGCGCGATTCCAACCTGCCGGTCCCCGATCCCTGGAAGTATCCAGCCAACAGGCAGTGGAGCGATGCGGTGCGCGATCTGTGGCAGCGCTATGTCGCTGCCTACGGCAAGGCGGATACCGTTGGCTTTTCCTTTCTGACCGACGCCGATCCGGCCAGGTTGCGCTGGCGCGTGCGGCACATGCGCTTCGTGTACGGCGGGAACTATCCGTACCTGTTTGCCGCCGACATCTACGGCACGCCGCACGCTTCGGAGACGGACCGGTTCGTCGCCCTGGACGATGCCATGCGGCGCGAGGACCCGAACGGCGTCCTGGGCTGGCGCGATTCCGGCTGGATCATCGCCGAGGGCTACTACGACGATCCGCTCGCGGCAGCCAACCTCTCGTCGGCCATTGCCAGCACGCAGCGCAAGGTGTTCTATCTCACGCAGTGGCCTTGGGACCGCGCCGACCCGGCCTGCGGCCCGGCACCGGAGGTCAACGTTGCCCCGCCGGAGGCCTGGGTGGTGTATGGCGGCTACGGATTCTGAGCTGGCTTGCGTGGTTCGGGGCCGGTGCGCGCCATGATCCCGGCGACCCTGGCGCGTTACTGGCACACCTTGCGCTGGCTGCGCCCGGTACAGGTGTATGGGCGCCTGTGGTTCCGCCTCCAGCGCCCACGGCCGGATCTGCGCCCGGCGCCGCCGTTGCGCGAAGGTGCCGGCGCGGCCTGGATGCCCGGCGCGCGCGTGCCGTCGATGACCGGGCCAGACCGCTTCCGCTTCCTCGCCGTGGAGCGGCGCCTGGCCGAGGCGGCGGATTGGAACCGTCCGGACTGGCCCAAGCTCTGGCTCTACAACGCCCACTATTTCGATGATCTCCTGGCGGACGGGGCAGCGCAGCGCGTCAGCTGGCACCGCGACCTGATCGCGCGCTGGATCGCGCAGAACCCGCCCGGACAGGGCAATGGCTGGGAGCCGTACCCGACCTCGCTGCGCATCGTGAACTGGATTGCCTGGCTGCTGGCGGGCAATGCGCCGGATTCGGCCATGCTCCACAGCCTCGCCGTGCAGGCGCGCTGGTTGCGCCGGCGCCTGGAGGTCCATCTGCTCGGCAACCACCTGTGGGCCAATGCCAAGGCGCTGGTATTCGCCGGCAGCTTTTTCGCCGGTCCGCAAGCCGAGGCCTGGCGGGCCAGGGGTCTGGCCCTGCTGCGGCGCGAACTCGAAGAACAGTGGCTGGCCGATGGCGGTCACTTCGAGCGCAGCCCGATGTACCACGCCATCGTGCTGGCCGATCTGCTCGATCTGATCCAGTTGACGCAGTGTCATCCCGGCCTGCTGCCCACGCCCGACGTGCAACGCTGGCGCGAGCAGGTGCCGCGCATGCTGCGCTGGCTGCGCGTGATGAGCCATCCCGATGGCGGCATCGCATTCTTCAACGATGCCGCGCTCGACATCGCGCCCGGTCATGCGGCACTTGCCGAGCGTGCGCGTGCCCTGGGCCTGAAGGTGGACCAGGCACCGCTGGCGGCCATCGAGGCCCTGGCAGATTCGGGCTATGTGCGCCTGGCCGCGGGTCCAGCCGTGCTCATCGCCGATGTCGGCGCCATCGGTCCGGACTACCTGCCGGGCCATGCGCATGCCGACACGCTGAGTTTCGAGTTGAGCCTGGACGGGCGGCGCATGCTGGTCAATTCCGGCACCTCCGTGTATGCGCCGGGGATCGAACGCCAGCGCCAGCGCGCCACCCCCGCGCACAACACGGTGGTGGTGGATGGCGCGGATTCCTCGGAAGTGTGGGGCAGCTTCCGGGTGGCGCGCCGCGCGCGCGTGTCACGCGTTTGCTGGGGTCGCGAAGGCGGCGTGGCGTGGATCGAGGCGGCGCATGATGGCTACCAGCGCCTGCAGCCGCCCGCGCTGCACTGGCGGCGCTGGGTACTCGATGATGGCAGCCTGGTCGTGATCGATCGCGTCGCGGGCGGCGCTGGCCGCAGCGTGGCACGCTTTCATTTCCACCCAGGAATGGCTTTCCAGCCGGCGGATGGTGCGTCCATGCAGGACCGGCTGGCCGACCTGTCATGGACCATCGACGGCGGGGTCGGCAGGACCCTGCCGACGAGCTGGCACCCGCGCTTTGGCGAAAGCGTGGCGACGACGGTGCTGGCCGTCAGCATGCACCGGGACGTCCTGCAAACCACGTTCCGCTGGCGCGCCCCAGCGGACAACCGCGCCGACGCCCCCGAACGCACGGCGTAAGGGCGGGCGCGCAGCGGCGCGGGCCTGCGACGCGCTCCCTCGGCCACGGGCGGCAAGGCCGACCGGCATCGCCGGTCGCGCGCGCGGGAGATCGGGCGTTCGCCGCTGCGCCCGCGAGGCAATCGCGGGCGCAGCGCACGACCGCTCGCTCAGGCTGCCTTCTTGCCGGCGAGCTGGCGCAACACGTATTGCAGGATGCCGCCGTGGCGGTAGAAGTCGCGTTCCTTGGGCGTCAGCAGCATGACGTCGGCCTTGAAGCGCTTCTTCGTGCCATCGGCGGCCGTGGCCGTGACCTCGACCGTCTTCGCCTTGCCATCGTCGAGCCCGACGATATCGTAGGTTTCCTTGCCGGTGAGGCCAAGCGACTTCGCGTTCGCACCATCGGTGAAGCACAGCGGCAGCACGCCCATGCCGACCAGGTTGGAGCGGTGGATGCGTTCGAAGCTTTCCGCGATGACTGCCTTGATGCCGAGCAGCAGTGTTCCCTTGGCTGCCCAGTCGCGCGAGGAACCGGTGCCGTATTCCTGACCGGCGATGACCACCAGCGGCGTGCCATCCTCCTTGTACTTCATCGCCGCATCGTAGATCGACATCTGCTCGCCGCTGGGGAGGTACTGCGTGTAGCCACCCTCCACGTCGTCCAGCAGCTGGTTGCGGATGCGGATGTTGGCAAAGGTGCCGCGCACCATCACTTCATCGTTGCCGCGGCGCGAGCCGTAGGAGTTGAAGTGCTTCGGTTCGATGCCCTTGGACATCAGGTAGTGGCCGGCCGGGCTCTCCTTCTTGATCGCGCCGGCAGGCGAGATGTGGTCGGTGGTGATGGAATCGCCGAACAGGCCAAGTACGCGCGCGCCGCGGATGTCCGCCACCGGGGTCAGCTCCATCGTCATGCCTTCGAAGTAGGGCGGGTTCTTGATGTAGGTGGAATCGCCCCACTCGTACACCGCGCCGTCCGGCGAGGCGATGCCGTTCCAGCGCGCGTCGCCCTTGAACACCTCGCCATAGTTCTTCTTGAACATCTCCGGCGAGATGGCGCCGTGCATGACGTCGGCGATCTCCTGGTTGGACGGCCAGATGTCCTTGAGGAATACCGGCTGGCCATCGCTGCCGGTGCCAAGCGGCTCGCTGGTGAGGTCCACCTCCAGCTTGCCGGCCAGCGCATAGGCGACCACCAGCGGCGGCGAGGCCAGGTAGTTCATCTTCACTTCGGGATGGATGCGACCTTCGAAGTTGCGGTTGCCGGACAGCACTGCGGCGACGGCGAGGTCGCCATCGCCGATGGCGCTACTGATTTCGTGCCAGAGCGGGCCGGAGTTGCCGATGCAGGTGGTGCAGCCGTAGCCGACCAGATAGAAGCCGATCTTCTCCAGTTCCTTCAGCAGATCGGTCTTTTCCAGGTAGTCGGTGACGACCTTGGAGCCGGGCGCGAGCGAGGTCTTCACCCACGGCTTGGCGGTGAGCCCGCGGGCGGCGGCCTTCTTTGCCAGCAAGCCGGCGCCCAGCATCACGGCGGGGTTGGAGGTATTGGTGCAGGAGGTGATGGCGGCGATGACCACGGCGCCGTCGTTCAGCGTGAAGCGGCTGCCGTTGTGCTGCACGCGCACACCACCATTCATGATGTCGTTGGCCTGGTTGCCGATGGCTACGGCGCCGCCTTCGTTGGCAAAGTCGGCGATGTCGGTGTCACGCGGCTTGCGGTGCGCGGTCAGGCCCTTGATGACGGCGTGGCTGGTGGACTTGACGTCTCCCAGGGCGACCCGGTCCTGCGGGCGCTTGGGGCCGGCCATGGACGGGCGCACGCTGGCCAGGTCGAGTTCGAGGATGGTGGAATATTCCGACACCGGCGTGGACTCGTCGTGCCACAGGCCCTGCTCCCTGGCATACGCTTCGATCAGGCGGATCTGCTCCTCGCTGCGCCCGGACAGCCGCAGGTACTTCAGCGATTCGCCGTCGATCGGGAAGATTGCGCAGGTGGCGCCGTATTCGGGCGACATGTTGCCGATGGTGGCGCGGTCCGCGACCGGCAGGTGCTTGAGGCCGTCGCCGAAGAATTCGACGAACTTGCCCACCACGCCGAGTTTGCGCAGGGCCTGGGCGACGGTCAGCACGAGGTCGGTGGCGGTGACGCCCTCGCCCAGGCGGCCGGTCAGCTTCACGCCGACCACCTGCGGGATGAGCATCGAGGAGGGCTGGCCGAGCATGGCCGCTTCGGCCTCGATGCCGCCCACGCCCCAGCCCAGGATGCCCAGTCCGTTGACCATGGGCGTGTGGCTGTCGGTACCGAACAGGGTATCCGGCCACGCCCACAGTTCACCATCGCGCTCGCCGGTCATCACCACGCGCGAGAGGTATTCCAGGTTCACCTGGTGGACGATGCCGGTATTCGGCGGCACCACGCGGAAGTTGTCGAAGGCCTTCTGACCCCAGCGCAGGAAGGCGTAGCGTTCCTGGTTGCGCTCGAACTCGATCGCGGCGTTCTTCTCCAGCGCGTCGGGCGAGCCGAACACGTCCACCTGAACCGAGTGGTCGATCACCAGTTCCAGCGGCACCACCGGGTTGATCTGCGTGGCGTCGCCGCCCAGCTTGACGACTGCATCGCGCATGGCCGCCAGGTCCACCACGCAGGGCACGCCGGTGAAGTCCTGCAGGATCACGCGCGCCGGGGTGAAGGAAATCTCCGTATCCGGTTCCTTCCTTGCATCCCAGTTGGCGACCGCCTCGACCTCGGCGGCGGTGATGTTGAGCCCGTCCTCGTTGCGCAGCAGGTTCTCGAGCAGGATCTTCATCGAGTAGGGCAGGCGCTTGATGTTGAAGCGCTCGCCGAGCTTCTTCAGGCTGGCGATGCGGTACGTCTTGCCATCGACCTCGAACGTGCTGTGGGTGGCAAAGGTATCGGTCATGGCAGGGCTCCTTGGCTGGTGGCAATGGCTGGGAATCGCGGTGGCCGCCGCCGCAGACACGTGGGGGGCCGACAATTGCCTATTATCGCCCGTATTGCGCTACAGCGGCAGGGCGCGCCGCGCGCCGGTCAGGTGGCAGCCGGTCAGGCGGCAAATTGCAGGCGTGCGAGCTCGGCGTAGAGCCCGCCCTGGCGCACCAGTTCGGCGTGCGTGCCTTCGGCGATGATGCGCCCGCCATCCAGCACCACGATGCGGTCGGCGCGCTGCACCGTGGCCAGGCGGTGCGCAATGACCACGGTGGTGCGATTGTGCATCAGCCGTTCGAAGGCCTGCTGGATCAGATGTTCGGACTGCGCATCCAGGCTGGAGGTGGCCTCGTCGAGCAGCAGCACCGGAGCATCGCGCAGGACCGCGCGCGCGATGGCGATGCGCTGCTGCTGGCCGCCGGACAGGCGCACGCCGCGTTCGCCAAGATAGGTCGCATAGCGCTCGGGCAGCGCATCGATGAACTCGTGGGCCTCGGCCATGCGCGCCGCGGCGGCGATCTGCGCCTCGCCGGCCTGGTCACGTCCGAAGCCGATGTTTTCGCCGGCGCTGGCGCCGAACAGCACCGCGTCCTGGGGCACCAGGGCAAACGCCCCGCGCAGGTCGGCCAGGGCCAGGCGACGGATGTCGCTGCCATCGAGCGTGATGTGGCCCCGCTGCGGATCGTGAAAGCGCAGCAGCAACTGGAAAACGGTGCTCTTGCCGGCACCCGACGGCCCGACCAGCGCCACCGTCTCGCCCGGCCGGATGGTCAGGTTGAAGCCTTCCAGCGCGGCCCGTTCGGGGCGCGACGGGTAGTGGAAGGTGACGTCCCTGAAGCGGATTTCGCCGCGTACCGGCGTGGCCAGCACTTCGCTCGGCACCGGCGAATGGATCTGCGCGCGCGTATCGAGCAGTTCGCCGATGCGCCCGAGCGCGCCGCCGGCACGCAGCAACTGGCCCCACACTTCGCTCAAGGCACCGACCGAGCCGGCCGCGAGCACGGCATAGAGCACGAACTGGCTGAGCACGCCCACCGCCATGCTGCCCGCGATCACCGACTTGGCACCGGCCCACAGCACCAGGGTGATGGCGCCGAACACCAGCACGATGACCAGCGCGGTGAGCGTGCCGGTCATGGCGATGCGCCGGCGCGCCGTTTCCAGGGCACGCAGCACGGCCGCGGCATAGCGCGCCGATTCCTGCGGTTCGCGCGTATAGGCCTGCACCGTGTGCATGGCCGTCAGCGTCTCGCCGGCGATGGCGGAGGTATCGGCGATGCGATCCTGGCTCTCGCGTGAAAGGCGTGCCACGCGCCGGCCGAACACCACGATCGGCAGCACCACCGCGGGGATCATGAGCAGCACGTAGCCGGCCAGCCGCGGACTGGTGGTGATCATCAGCACGATGCCGCCGATGAGCGTAACCATGCTGCGCAGGGCAACCGAGGCGGTCGAACCGACCACCGTCTGCACCAGTTCGGTATCGGCCGCCAGGCGCGACACCAGCTCCCCGCCGCGCGTGCGTTCGAAGAAGGCCTGGTCCAGGCCGAGCAGATGGTCGTAGAGGGCACGGCGCAGGTCGGCCGCCACGCGCTCGCCGAGCAGGCTGACGAAAAAGAAGCGGGCCGCCGTCGCCACCGCCAGCACCACCGCCACCACGAACAGGCCGAGGAAGGCCGTGTTGATCGCCGCCGCATTCTCCTGCGTGAAGCCATGGTCGATCATGATGCGTACCGCCTGCGGCAGCACCAGCGTCGCGGTCGAGGACACGGCGAGGAAGCCGAGCCAGCCGGCGACCAGGCCGCGATACCTGCGCAGGTAGGGCAGCAGCCGCCTCAGCGTCTGCAACTGGCGCGGGCTGGGTTGGGGATTTTCCGCCATGGACAGGGCCTGCAGGTAATCCGTTGCAAACTAGGGGTCGGCACGCGTCGATTCAACCGACCCTGCGACCCGCGGTCGCACCTGCGCGCGCCCGCGGCTGAGATCCTGGATCCACGTGCCGAGCGCGGCCACGCGATCGGCGGGCAGGCGCAGGCCGATCATCGCCCCATCCTCGCCAAAGGCTTCGTCGACCTTGATCGCGGCGAATTCGTCCAGGCGCGCGTGCAGGCTGGCCAGCAGTGCAAATTCGATGTCGACCTCGACGTCGGCCAGGTCAACCAGTGCGCGCCGTGGCGCCGTGCGCAGGCACTCGGCCGTACAGCCGCCGTAGGCGCGGACCAGGCCGCCGACGCCGAGCTTGGTGCCGCCGAACCAGCGCGTGACGACCACCGCGACCTGATCGAGCTGCTGGCCGTCGATGGCCGCGAGAATCGGCCGCCCGGCGCTGCCGCCCGGTTCGCCATCATCGTTGAAGCGGTACTCGTTGCCGATGCGCCAGGCCCAGCAGTTGTGCGTGGCATCGCTCGCGCTGACGCGTCGGATGAAGGCGAGCGCCGCATCCGCGTCGCCCACCGGCGCAGCCTGGGCCAGGAAGCGGCTGCGCTTGATCTCCTGTTGCAGGCGCGCCTCGGCGACGAGCGTGTAGCGATCGGTCATGCGCCGAGTTTAGGGCAAGGCCGTGTGTGCTGGCCTCGAGCGGGCATGCCGCCCTCATCAGGCAGGCGGCGTGGCCAGGCACGCACTGGGACAGGCGCATCAGGCCAGGACGCCGAGCTCCGGAGCCAGCATGGCAATCCTGGCGGCGACTTCCGGTTCTGCGTCGAGCAATGCGAAACCCGCGAACTCGAACGCGGGAGCAACGCTGCATCCGACCAGCGCCCAGGCGCCCAGCGGGCGGGCGGCCTGCCAGGCGTGGGCCGGCACGACGACCAGGGGCGTGGCGCCGCTGGCCGGGTCGAATCGTCCCAGGACATGGCGGTCGAGGCGATCCGCTGCCGCATCGAACACGAACAGCTCCAGCGCCTCGCCTTCGGCGTGGTGCCAGGCTTCGTCGGCATCGACGCGGTGCCAGCGGCTCACCTCGCCGGCGGCGAGCAGGTAGTGGATCGCGCTCATCGCCGGCCGGTCCCGCGCGCCGTCGGCGACGCGCACCTGCTGCGCCGAGCAATGCAGGCGTCGGTAATGTCCGCCTTCCGGATGCGGGGCAAGAGCGAGGTTGGCAATGAGCTGAAGGGCGCGCGGGTGCACGGCGTGTTCGTCCAGGGCTTCCTGGGTGAGCGTAACCGAAGCCGCGTCGAGCGTGCCTGCTACGCGGCCTTGCGCGCGCCGAGCGTGACCAGCAGGTCGCCGGCCATGCGCAGACGCTCGTCGGCATCTTCCAGCGGCAGCTTGAACTTCAGCCGATCCGGGCCGTCCAGTGCATAGACGCGTGGCTGCGACTGGATCAGGCGGATCACGGTCATCGGTTCGATGGCCGGATCGGGGCGGAACCTGACGCGTCCGCCATGGGGGCCCAGCTCCAGCTTGCGGATGCCGAGCGGCGTGGCGGCGAGCTTGAGCGAGGTGACGGCGAACAGGTGCTTGACCGGATCGGGGAGCAGGCCGAAGCGGTCGATCATCTCGATCTGCAGTTCGCGCAGCTCATCCTCGTTGCGCGCGCTGGCGATGCGCTTGTAGAGGGTGAGGCGGGTATTGACGTCCGGCAGGTAGTCGTCGGGGATCAGTGCGGCGATGTTCAGCTCGACTTCCGCCTCGTGCTCCTGGGTGAGATCGAAATCCGGCACCTTGCCGGATTTGAGCGCACGCACGGCACGATCGAGCATTTCGGTGTAGAGGGCGAAGCCGACCTCCTCGATCTGGCCGGACTGCTCCTCGCCGAGGAGTTCGCCGGCGCCGCGGATTTCCAGGTCGTGCGTGGCCAGGGTGAAGCCGGCGCCCAGCTCATCCAGCGAGGCCAGTGCTTCCAGGCGCTTCTCCGCATCGGCGGTGATGGAACGGCCTTCCGGTGTCATCAGGTAGGCATAGGCGCGGTGGTGCGAGCGGCCGACACGCCCGCGCAGCTGGTGCAACTGGGCGAGCCCGAAGCGGTCGGCGCGATTGATGATGATGGTGTTGGCGCTCGGCACGTCGATGCCGGATTCGATGATGGTCGTCGCCACCAGCACATTGAAGCGCTGGCGATAGAAGTCGAGCATGATCTGCTCGAGTTCCCGATCCGGCATCTGGCCGTGGGCGAAGCGGATGCGCGCCTCGGGCATGAGTTCGCCGAGCTCGCGCGCGGTCTTCTCGATCGTCTCGACATCGTTGTGGACGAAGTACACCTGGCCGCCGCGCGCATGCTCGCGCTGCATCGCCTCGCGGATGGTGGCCACGTCGTACGGCCCGATGAAGGTCTGCACCGCGAGCCGGTGTGCGGGCGGCGTGGCGATGATGGAAAGATCCCGCAGCCCCGCCATCGCCATGTTGAGCGTGCGCGGGATGGGCGTGGCGGTCAGGGTCAGGACGTCGACCTCGGCGCGCAGCTTCTTCAAGGCCTCCTTCTGGCGCACGCCGAAGCGTTGTTCCTCGTCGATGATGACCAGGCCGAGATCCTTGAACTTCACGTCCGGCTGCAGCAGCTTGTGGGTGCCGATGACGATGTCGATCTCGCCGGCCGCGAGCTTGTCCAGCGCCGCGCGGATTTCCTTGGGCGACTTGAAGCGCGAGAGCACGTCGATGCGCACCGGCCAGTCGGCCAGGCGGTCGCTGAAGTTCTGGAAGTGCTGCTGGGCGAGCAGGGTCGTGGGCGCCAGCAGGGCAACCTGGCGCCCCGCCGTCGCGGCGGCGAAGGCGGCGCGCAAGGCAACCTCCGTCTTGCCGAAGCCGACGTCCCCGCAGATGACCCGATCCATCGAACGCCCAGCGCGCAGGTCGGCCAGCACGGCCTCGATGGCGCTGGTCTGGTCCGGTGTTTCCTCGAAGGGGAAGGCGCTGGCGAACTCGGCGTTCATGTCGCGGTCGATGGCCAGCGCCGTGCCCTGGCGCGCCTCGCGCTGGGCATAGATGGCCAGGAGCTCGGCGGCTGCGTCGCGCACCTTCTGCGCCGCCTTCTTCTTCGCCCGCTCCCAGGCATCGCCGCCGAGCGCGTGCAGGGGTGCCAGTTCCGGCGCGCTGCCGGAATAGCGCGAAACCAGCTGCAGCTGTGCCACCGGCACGTAGAGCTTGTCACCCTTGGCGTACTTGATGGCGAGGAATTCGGCCTGCTCGCCGCCCACCTCGAGCTTGGTCAGGCCCTGGTAGCGTCCGACACCATGGTCGATATGCACGATGGGGGTCCCGATCGACAGCTCGGACAGGTCGCGCAGCACGGCTTCCGGATCGCGTGCCGCGCGCCGGCGCCGACGCGCCTGCTGGACGCGCTCGCCCAGCAATTCGCGTTCGGTGAGGACGACGAGTGCAGGTTTGGCCAGCGCGAAACCCTGTTCGAGCGCGGCCACGGTGATGGCGAGATCGGCCTTCCCCGCAGGGGCGGAGGACGCCGTCGGCTGGCGACCTGCGTCGCGCTCACCGGTCGGAAATGTCGCCGTGAACTGCTGCCAGGAGGCGAGCGTGACCGGCTGCAGGCGTGCCGCGGCGAGCTGCTCGATCAACGCCTCGCGACGCCCGGCCGAATCGGCGGCGATCAGCACGCGCCCAGGGTAGGCGTCGAGGAAGGCGCGCAGGGCATCGCCGGTTTCCTCGCCCTTGCGGTTGAGCGGCAGTGCGGGCGCCGGCTGGGTGCCGAGGTCGACCACGTGCGGGTTGCTGCCGGGCGCGGCGAAATCCACCCGCAGCACGTTGTTGAGCCGTTCGCGCAACTGCTGCGGCGGCAGGTAGAGCTCGGCCGGCGGCAGCACCGGTCGCTCGACGTCGTGGGCGCGCTGCTCGTAGCGTTGCCCGGTCTGGGTCCAGAACGTCTCGGCCGCATCGAGCGCCTTCTCGCCGAGCACGAACAGTGCGTCCTCGCCCAGATAGTCGAACAGCGTCGCGGTCTGCTCGAAGAACAGCGGCAGGTAATACTCGATGCCGGCCGGCGTCGCCCCTTCGCGGATGTCCTGGTAAAGGGGGCAGTGGCGCGGATCGATCGGGAAGCGCTCGCGCAGCGTGTTGCGGAACGCGCTGGCCGACTGCTCGGTGAGCGGAAATTCACGTGCCGGCAGCAGGCGCACCGCATCGACCTTGTCCTGCGAGCGCTGGGTTTCCGGGTCGAAGCTGCGGATCGATTCGATCTCCTCATCGAAGAGATCGATGCGATAAGGCACCGCGCTGCCCATCGGAAAGATGTCGAGCAGGGCGCCGCGTACGGCAAAGTCGGCCGGTTCCGCGACCTGCGGCACGTTGCGGTAGCCGGCAGCTTCCAACCGCCGCTTCTCGGCGACGAGGTCGAGCTGCTGGCCACATTCCATCACCAGGCTGGAGCCGGCCACGTAGCCGCGCGGAGCGAGTCGCTGCATCAGCGTGGCCACCGGCACCACCAGCACCCCACGTGTGAGCGAGGGCAGGCGGTACAGGGCGGCGATGCGCTGCGAGACGATTTCCGCATGCGGCGAAAAGAGATCGTAGGGCAGGGTTTCCCAGTCCGGAAACTCCAGCACCTCGAGGCCCGCGCCGGCGAACAGCGAGATTTCTGCCTGCAGTTCCTGCGCGGCGTGCGTGTCCGCGGCCACCGCCACCACCACCCCGGCGTGCGTACGCGCACACTCGGCGAGCAGCAGCGCGCGCGAGGAACCCTGGGGTATCGACCAGTAACGGCGCTGTTTCGGTGAGGAAGGCAGCGCGGGAAGTTGCAGGAAATTTGCCATGTCAGGGCTGAGGCATGCCGAACGCCGCCGCGGAAAACCGGAAAGTGTAGCGCGCGTGGTGACCGGACGCCTCGCTCGCGCGCGCGGGCCATGGCCTGCGCCCTGCTGCCGGATGCCTGCACTTTTCCGGACGCGGCCCATGAACCTGGCCGGTCGGCCGGTGCCGGCGCGCCGATCCGGGCAAGCGACGCGCGCCCGGGACGCACGGCCCGGGCGCCTCACCGTGGGTCGGACTTGCGCTGGCGTGGCGTTGGCCAGCGCCACGCTCGCGCCGCGGCGTCGTCTGCGCGATAGTGGCTTCCCTGCCACCGTGACGAGCCGCATGCGCGTCAGTCAGCAAGCCGCATTCATCCTGCATGCGCGGAGCTATCGCGAGACCTCGCTGCTGATCGAGGCCTTCACGCGCGATCATGGTCGTGTCGGCCTGGTTGCGCGCGGCGTGCGGCGCGAGCGCAGCCGCCTGCCACGCGGCCTGTTGCAGCCGCTGCAGCCCTTGCTGCTGGACTGGATCGGCCAGGGCGAGCTGGCGACATTGACCGCGGCCGAGGCGGCGGGCGGCCCACTGGCCGTGCAGGGCGAGGCCCTGCTTGCGGCGATGTACGTCAATGAACTCATGCTGCGCCTGAGTGCGCGCCAGGATGCGAGCCCGGGGGCCTTTGCCGCCTACCTGGAATGCCTCACGCAGCTGTCCGGTGGCATCGATCTGCCCTGGACGCTGCGCCGCTTCGAACGTGACCTGCTGGCCGAGCTCGGTTACGGCCTGGCGCTCGCCCAATGCGCTGATGGTACGCCGGTGGCGGTCGGCCGGGACTACGCCTACGATCCCGATAGCGGTCCCTTGCCCTGGTGCGAGCCCTCGCCCTTCGTGCGCGTGGCCGGTGCGGCCCTGCTGGCGCTGGAGCGTGACGAGCCGCCGGTGACGGAGCATCTGAGTCAGCTGCGCCGCATGGTGCGCGCGGTGATCCGGCGCCACCTCGGCGCCGAGCTCAAGAGCTGGACCCTGGTGCAGCGGGGCGCTCGATCGCCGCATCCCCGGCGCTGAGGCGGCCCGCGTCGGTCAGTCGGCCGACTGGGCGAGCCGCCGCTTGGCGTCAGTCCGACAAGGCGCTGTGGCGGAGCTTCAGTCTCGCAGTACCGCTGTGGGAGGAAGGACTTCAGTTTCGCAGGGCCGCTGTGGGAGGGATTTCAGTCTCGGTGCCTTGTCTGGAAGACCCGAAGCATCGCCGGGGGTGCCTGGCTGCCACTTGGGCGAAAGGCACTGGGCCCCGGCCTGCGCCGACGACGAGGTGGCATGGTTGCGTTGGGCAT
>JALOBC010000027.1 GCA_023228465.1 Dokdonella sp.
GTTCTTCGCCAGATCCACGCCTGCGGTTATAGTGCCCATGGAGACTTCCTCTGCTGTTGACGGTTGTGTTGCAACACCATCATGGCCCACGAGGCCGAAGGGAGGGGAAGTCTCCTTTTTACTCGTTTAAGCCGACACCGCTTCGCGGCGCGGCTTAACTCAGGTGTTAGCATGCCTGCACGGTCGTCAATATCACCCGCTCGGATCGCTACCCTTGTGACTTTGATAGGTTGCCTACTGTCGCTCGTCTTGCTGGTCGGGCCAGTTGCTAGAATGTGGCAAGAGCTCACGGAGCCCGTTCTTATACTTCCGGAAATCGAAGGGGTGGCTACCCTTCATGGGAAGCCGCTCGCGGGACTGGAAGTGCGCAGAGCGATGGTTCCGGCCAAGGAGTGGCCAAGCTGCAATAGTTTGCCTGTTGTTGCGACCTCGGATGCTCTCGGTAGATTTCGAGTGCCGGCGACGTATCGTCCTTCATTCCTGACGGAAGTTGGTGGATTTGCGTACGAGGTCTGCTATCTGCACAGCGGAGCCTTGGTTACGTCACTGGTCGGGTTCGCCAACTTCAATGAGTTTGATTCAATCAAGGTTCGCTGCGATTTGCCAGGTATCAAAACAGGACATCCAGAGGACACACCATGCTTCTTTGTGGATGCTAACTATTCGCTCCAGCGGACCGCGTACCGCGGCCGCTGAGCTTAGGCGTTAGGGCGCAATGGAAGAATCGTACGAGCGCTGGTCAGATCCACCCGCACCCACACAGCCTCTCGAGTCGGTCAGCTTGGCGACATTTGGCAACGGGCTAGCAGTGCTGCTCGTCGCCACCAGCTTCGGCTTCGTGAAAATCACCTTCCAAAGCACCATCGCTGTTGCCGCGCACGACGAAACGACCCATCCGCTAATCGACCGAAATGCTGCCCTTCCGCAGCTACCGACACGTGGTGCGTATCCCTATCTCAAGGTCGTCAATTCAGCTTGGGCCGGAAGTCTGAGCGACATCCGTCGCGAGTTCAATGAAGAGCCGCCC
Source organism: Dokdonella sp. (assembly GCA_023228465.1). GTDB lineage: Bacteria > Pseudomonadota > Gammaproteobacteria > Xanthomonadales > Rhodanobacteraceae > Dokdonella_A. Next base: position 1,028 of record JALOBC010000027.1, read on the forward strand.
ACCCATTACCTCGTCATCACCTATAACAACTACGTGGACGTCCTAAGTTACGTAGAGCCGGAAATCGAGCAACTGGGCGAAGGCGCGTGGGAGCACATGTTTGGTAACGTTGCGCCCTAACAATTCCGTAAGAGACTTCCCGTCAACTCCAGACACATGAAGCCTCTGCCCCAGTGCCAGGCCGTTGCGAACCTCAGCATTGTCGTGACGACATGTGTCAGTTGGAGGAGGAATGCAACTCGTCAGACTGCATTTCCGTAGCTGCCGGCGCGGACCAGGGTATAAACCGCGCCCGGAGACCTCGTTCATCCATCGGTGTCGTCAGTGCCCGGGGATCAGCCGGCGCACTCCTGGGACGTCCGAATAGTTAGTCAGGTTTCTCTCCGGGTGGGTCTGACCGTTGCCTACCCCCTCGCGCTGACGTGAAGCGAAACCGTTGCTCAGACGCCCTCTGAAACTCGATGCATCGGATGCTGCAGGCAGGCGTCCGCATCGTAGTCGACGCCATGTGCCAGCATCGCGGATTCGGCTCAAGGCGGCCGGCAGCACCCAGTCGCCGACAGCGGTCCTCAGGCTCCTGCAGACCATCCAGCGCCATCAGGTCAAGGTCGGCACAGAGGCCCTGCGCGGCATCAACGTGCCCACCCCCGCCCAGCAAGAACTCTTCAGCGCTGTCGGCACCCAAACCTCGCCCAACCACTAGCGTTGTGCCACAAGCGCCACTGCTAGCTCAAGTGGATCAGGTACTTACGTCATTAGCTGCGGAACTTGGGGGGGGCCAGCGTCGAGCAAGGAGGGAAGGTCAGCATCTGCGTCGCGACGAGGCGCCCGGCTACGCAGCCAAACGATGTTCGTAGTAGGGCCGGTCGCGATCATCAAGGATCGCATAAAGGGCCGAAGTGTCGCCTGCAACGGGGCGAAGCCATGCATCCATGCTGGCCATCCGTGATGGGAACGATGCAGCGATCGTGGCCGGCCGCAGCGACTTCCGCAGGCGGCTGGTCGGTGATCGCGGCAAAGGAATACAGGTCCTCGTTTCCAGCCTGCCAGCGCGACCACAGGCAGGCCACGAGCATGTCGTGGTCGGGTCGGGGCCGGAACTCGAGGACGACGTTCTCCGGCTTCTCGCCCGGCACCAGCTCGCGCCCCTCCATGGCATGCCGGGCAACGTTTTCGTAGAACGCATTGACCACCATGATGGCGTGCGTGGTCCCGAACTGGGCGCGCCAGAACCCTTCCAGATTGTCCCTGCGGGCGTTGTAGGTTCCCGGAAACTTGAAGTCATAGTCGGCAGGCTTTCCTGCGAGCCGGCACTGGTATCGCATCGGCATGATCATCCGGCGGCCGTCGATCTCGGTGATGACGGGTGCGTACCAGCCCGGGAAGATCCGCGAGTCGCTGTCGACCGGCTGGGTCCGGCGAAGGTCGGCCACTTTGCGCAGCGACCACTCCACCTTGTCCTTGGCGATACGCCGGCTTTCGGTTGCCGATTTCGTGTGCCGGTTGGCCAGCGATCGTTCGGCGTCGGCCAGCCGCTTCCGTTGCTTGAAGATCTCCCGTTCCAGCCGGGCTGCCTCGCGAGTTACGCGTCGATCAGGTCCATGATGCGGGCCTCATCCTCGCTTCTGGGATGCGCGAACGCGGCATCCACGGCCTTCGGGATGCGGATCTTGCCGCCTTGGTCATGCAACCAGTAGAGGCGTAAGAACTCCTTGATGTTGATGCCGGCGCCGTAGCGGCGGACATACTTGCTGAAGTCGGTGCGGATCTGGGCTGAGTAGCACATTCGAAGGAACCCCCTCCGGCACCATGCTACATCACCGGACCAGTGAAGCCGGCGAGAGGCGCACAGGGGATCTCAGACCGCGAGATCCGGCCGCAATGCTCCGGACGGGTCGCAGGGCTTTCCGGGTATGCTCGACCGATGAGAAGGGAAACCTTGTCGTTCGAAGACAGCATCGCCCGGGATACCGCAGCAACCCGCCAGGCCGCTCTGGAGAGTACTTCGTGGCTGACGGCGGAAGAGATCGCATGGTCGGCGGGACTCCGGGGCAAGAACCCGGTTGTGCAGGTGAGTCGGTGGAAGCGGGAGAACAAGGTCTTCTCCGTGTCCATGGTCGACGGCACGGAGCGGTTTCCGGCGTATCTGCTGGAGCCCGTGGCATGGCGGCCGCTGCCGGAGACTGCGTCGGCCATTGCCGCGCTGGCCTCCACGAAGGACGGCTGGGGCATGGCGTACTGGTTCGCTTCGGTAAACAGTTTCCTTGGCGGAAAGCGGCCCATGGATCTGATAGGCACTGAACCTCAGCGAGTGGCCGCGGCTGCGGCTGACGAGGCTGCAGGGATTCAACACGGCTGACCTTTCGGGGGTCTGGCGGCCCCAAGGGACTCCGCCTGGCTCGCGGCTTCCCACTGCGAATTATGGGAGCTGGAGCAAACTGGTCCGCTCATGGCTGGTTCCGCACGCTGGCTACAGGTGTCCGAATTGTCAGCCAGGATCCGCGTGGACACGGCGAGCAGATGGTCTTGGGTTCGGCCGCCGTGACTGGGCCGGGAGGCAGCACCCCCTCTCAGCCACTTCGGCCCTCCACACAGAATTATGCATTCGCGAATAATTGCGACTAACTTGCTGGCGGGCGACCGTCGTGCTTGGGGCGGAGCACCGACGTCATGAAAGGTTGTAGTGGAAGACGCCGTAGTACCAGGCCGCACCGAGAGGGCAGGTGAGGATCGAATCCACTGCCGGTTGCGGGATCCACGCCATGATTCGGACCATGGTGTCCGTGCACTCCCCCGTGATGGCCTGCACCTCGACGCCCTGGTGGAAGAACTCGGGCGCGTTCTGCAGGAAGACGGACCTGGCACCCTCTGCCGAACCGCAGGCGGCCACAGTCAAGGTCCGACCTTCGCCGGTCGCGTAGTAGTCGCAGTAGGCGACGTGGAAATCGGTGAGCAGGAACCGCTCTTTCGCGCTGGGCCGACCCTCGATCCGGCCGACAAGCTCCTGCAGGACCTGTTCGCGCTTGCCGCTCGCAAGCGCTTCCAGGGGTGTCCGTCCGAGCGCGTTGTTCCACTCGGAGAGGTACTCGCCCAGCCGGTGGTGGTGCGGGAACCCGCCCGTGGGCCCTGTGTCGAGCGCTTCGGCGGACAGGGCGTAGATGTCGGGAAAGTCTTCCCTGAGCGCCTGAACCGCTTGAGCGCGGACGCTTCCAAGCGAACGACAAATCTCCTGAACTTTCCCTTCCGCTTTCATTGACATTTTCTCCCTTGTGGTGAGGACTCGAGCGGTCCCGCGGCCATCCGCGATAGCCGGCTTCGCCGGTAGGCACATCGGCGACGGGTTCGGCAGCATGGGACATCCGTGTCTCACGAATTAAGACCGCTGTCCTAACGAACGCATTCGTCAACCCGCCGGGCCTCCGCTGCGGGCATGCACCGCAAATCCCCCTGCAAACTGCCCCTTTGCGCCGCTTTTCACCCCTCCGCGGGGTTCACACTGTGGCAGGACCGGGCGAAAGGCACGGGTCTGAGGGGGGCGTTTCCGGTGAAGCAACTCACCGGGGCTGCTGCATCCTATCTGCGACCAGCGGTGAAGGCAGCGTGTTCGCGACGGGCGAGCCGGTTGTGGACCCACCGCCGCTCCGCCAAAAGTAACAGGCGTATACAGCGTACCAAGGGGGCGCTGGCTTTCCTCACGAAAAAAGGTATTCGGGCATCATGACTCACGAAAACGGCATTGTGCTCCCCCTATCAAGCGAAGTTGCGGAAATATCTCCGATCATCGTCAGTAAGCATGACATCGCGGCAATGGGGGGATTCACCCGACTCCATCGAGCGCTTTGTGCTGCGCTGCAAGCGCACTTGGGCGATGCCCAACTCCTAGGTTCGGAGATTGTCATCCCCCTGGTCAGCGATGGATCTCACCATCCGTACTGCGCTTCTGCGCTCGCTTCCGATCTGGATCGTACCGCCCGGGAGCTCGAAGCCAATGCTGCTCGCGAACATCCTCTGGCTCATAGGCAGGTGATCACTGTCCCGCAGCTCGTGCCAGTGCTGCACGCATTATCTGCAATTGCAGATGTGTCGAAGACGAATTGGCGGATGCTAGTTCGCACAGACAGCGGAGACGTACCGGCCCCGGTTCTTCCGGCGAGCGCATTTATTGAAAGTGTAGTCTCGGAGCAGCAATCGATTAGGGGCCCCCATCCCATCTTCGGTATCTTGCGTAACGAAGCAGGCTACGTGTTGCTACTCGCGAATGGTGGGGTTGCTGTATCGCCACCGGATGTCGACGGGCGCCTAATGCCGTTCGACTTCGCCTGCGATGCTGTAAAAAGTCACGCATACATTGACGGCGCCATTGTGCGTGACAACAAAAAGAGCCCATGGAGACTTGTTTCCGGCGCAAGGATCGTGCCCGGCATACACCAGTCCGCGTTGATTGATTGTTAGTTCGGATTTGCCAGCGAGCCCGAAACCAGACGCATATATATCCACGTCAGTGCGAGCACCCATTGCACCCCAGCGGCATGGCTGCGCGACGGTGGTTGGCCGGATGGTAGTCGCAGCACTGCGATTTCGCCGACATGCTCGAGGCACAACCTGACGCTCGTTTCGGCGAGCAACCATAGTCCGGCTGCCTGCATCAGCGGCCCATCCAGCTGGACGATCACCTTGCTGTCGTGCACGCAATCTATGTGCCCTTGTGCGGCCCAAGCGCTTGCGAGCGCCCGAATCTCCTCCCCAGGCGCGCCGTCCAGCAGCGCATATAGGTTCGCTGTTCCCTTCATCGCACGCGGTATGGCCATACATGCGCTGGGATGCCTGAGCGATGGAAATGGCCACGGCGTCACCCCTTTGGCGCGCACGAGCTGCTGCGCAATTTCATCAAGGGTCGCTACCATCGCCTCCGCCAGCCCCAAGTGCATGACCGCGTACGTGCGCCCGTGCTTCGCGATCAAGCGGGCATAGTCCGCGAGATGCCGGGGCAGGATCGTGGCGCCGCTGCGGAGGGGCGGAGGCGGGGTAATTCGTTCCTGCGGCGCCGAGGCGGCCGCGTGATCGAGTCGATCCAGCATTACTCGCTGGCGGACGACTGGAGTGGCGCCGCCGGCACGCGTGCACGCCACGTCGTACTGGGCTGCGTCGAAGCCCGTCACCTGGAGGATGGTGGCCCGCGGTACCTCCATGCCCCGGTGCAAGCTTCGGCTGTACGCCACAGCGGGGTCGGACACATAGTGCATGAGGGGCGTGCGGATGCAGGTCTGCCCACTGGTCGAGAGAACGCTGTATGTAGCGGCGGCAGGTGGTCGCGGGTGCCTGGCGAGCTGCTCGTGGCGCGCAGTGATCCGACTCTTTCGAAGCCAGTAGGCTCGCGCCCGCCGATCTCCCGTGCTCCATTTGAGCAATGCATCCAAGCGCCGCGTTAGCTTGTCCCTCGCAAATCGCTGCGGGGTGCCGGGACTGGAAGCAAAGAGAGGCTGCTTCGAGGCGTCCCGCTTCGATTGCTCCTTTTCTTTCTTCACCCAGGTGGCCACGCGCTCGCGAGCGGTAGCCCACAGGGGACCTTCCAGTGGAATGTAGCCAAGAGATGCGTTGCTCTTCGCCCGGCCAAATCCACCCGACGTTCGCACTCTCACCCAATCTTGACCTGGGCCGAAAAGCAGCACGTCCGCCAAGGTGAGGCCGTACGCAGATGAAGGGCGCAATCCGCTGCCCTCGAGGATCAAGAACATGATTTCACGCAGAGCAGCCAGGCGCATGCTTTCCGGCGGGGCGTCCTGACGCCGCTTTTCCTCGTGGGCCTCATCTTGAAGCGCTTGATGCACCTGCTTCAGCTCACGCGCAGTGATCATCCCCGGGTCGGCGTGGTGGAGGCGCGATCCCGCGGAACTTTGCAGCTCGGCCTCCGCAACTTCAGGCGCACGGTAACTTTGCTGCAGGAAGTCGTGAAACTTCATCAACGCGTCGTAAGCCGGTGGCCTTGCTGAGGCGGGCTTGCGCAGGAGGACCGCGAGGTAGGCCAACGTGTACTCGTCGGAATTCCAGTCGAGAATTCTTTCGCAGCCTGCGACCGCAAGGAGATCGGCACCAAAGCGGGTGAGATCCGACCCAAGTGTCGCGTGCGCAAGAACCCGCTTGCGTCGCCCGCCGTAGCGGAGCCGATGCCGGACGTAACCGGCGAGTATGCCCACGTTGGTCGTTTCCCCTGCGTTGCCGTGAAGACGGGAGAGATGGTGGCTCAACCTTTGACGCCAGCCGCTCGTACTATCGCTTTTTCGGCCAGTGATCCGGGGAAAGCGCTCCGGGTCGAGTAGCGCCGTCAGGCGCCGATATGCGGCTCGCTGAGCTTCGGCGGAGCTCGTATCCCAACCTGTTGGCTGCATTCCCCGGGGATCACTCTCGAACGTGGGCCCGTCCTGATTGTCGAGATCTTCTGCAGCAGGTGCGTTGCGGAGGGGCCAGTCGTCGTCACGCGCAAGGCTGCGCGCGACAGGTACAACCCCAAGAGGGATCTGCTCGAGGCTGGCCAGGCGCTCCGGTCCGGAGAACTCAAGGCGCCCCGCAGCTTGCAGTAGTGCTTCGAGCAGGCGAGCGCACTCAATGGAATCGTCCGGCAGGTCCGGCCATTGCAGGAGGGCCTTGGCCCACGCGCCGAGCTTTTCGATAGTGGGCGCTTTGCCTTCTGGTGCATGCCGGGCCCGCTTCACAAGCACGGCGGCAGCTGGACCGCTGAACACCATGGGGACGGTTCGCCCGTCGAGGGTCGCTTCTACGCGCACCAGATCATGGCGATCCCTTGGACGCTGGACGGAGGCCGCCGCACCCATTGCGCGGGAAGCATGCGCCAGCGTCCTTGTCGCGGAGTAGCTTGCGATGATCCACGTGCCAAGCACGCCCAGCTCACGCATCCTTTGCTCGCTCGCGCGGGCGAGTAGCTCCGCCCGAAAGGCTTCGGCATGGCGTACCGCCAGCCCCAAGCCCGGCAGGAACGGGGTCACCTCCGCGGTAATCCGCATGTACGGGCGGGTCGGGAGCGGGCCGATGACAATTCCTGCACGGCGTGCGTGCCGAACCAGGCGGTACAGGAGAATGCGCGCAGCGATCGCCTCGGTCGCGTCATTGGGTGACTGGTCGTGCTTGCGTGCAGCTTCGCAAAGCAATGCATGATGATCCGCCGTAAGTTCCATTGGGCCCGCTCTTACAGCCCCATGCCTCCAGAGAAGGCGGCGTTCGCCGACATCTATACGAAGCGCGGGAAAGTATTCGTCGACCGCGGCGGCGAGTCCCGCTAAGACATGAGGTTGGACCTCGCGCCAGCGGCGACTAAGCACCTCCCTCGCCTCGTCGACCTTCGCCTGATGCCGAGCGGATTCCGATGCAGCTTCGGCTGCCCAATCCCGCAATGGGCGCTCCGGCACCCCCCGCCAGCTCCAAGGCCCGGTGCGTTGGGACGCGGGGTACCACCCATCGTGCACCATCAGCTCATCGAGCGCGCTCGCCAGTTCTATGCCGAGATCGGAAGCGCTCCAGTGCGACATGTCGGAAAGCGCGTGAAACGGCAGGACAACCCATCCCAGCTGCGCATGGCGAAGCTCCGGTGAGACACGGCCTTGCAGAAATTGGTTGGTGCGGTGTCGGGTGTGGTTCGCGAATGGCTGCAGTGCAGCCGGCATGGTCGCGCGGAGGTGTGCTGCGGAAAGATGTTCCGTCGTTCCGGTAGCGGTGGTCGTGGAAAACAGGGGTGCTTCGGACCGCAAGATGGCGTCAGCCAGCATTCCGGCCGATGACCCCTTCATGGAGTCTGCGATAGTGAGGAGGCGATCGAGATAGGCCCTGAGTGCGGCCAGCCACCGCCTGCCCGTCGCAGCTACACGCCGCTCGCGCAACGCGTCACATGCCTTGTCTGCGATCAGCGCGAGGCCGTACTCAGGGATGACCTGATCAAGAACAAAGGAGGTGATCCAGCTGCCAGGCCTTGCCGCCGTTACTGCGGAGAGTGCCGCGGCCAAGTGATCGCGGTGCGCGGCCCACGAATCCAGCGCAGCGGTGGCACCTGTGCGATGGGCAGCAGACTTCGTCCGCCGTCGGACTTGCGCAGGCCACTGTCTCGCGCCCTCGTCCGTCAGCGTGAGCCGGGATCCAAACATATGGTCACTTGGCGCAGGTTGGTACGACTCGCCGAACCAGCGTTGGTGGATACGCATGACGGCTGCGGAGATGGCGTCGGCGGGCGTCGCCGAGTAGTAGGCTGGCCCGGTGGACATTGAGAACGTATCGCCAAACAGAACCTGCGCGATCTCGGGACCAAATTCCTGGCTAAGTGTGTTCGCCATCGCCAGGCGGGCCTGTCCCGGAGCCAGACGAAGATCGGGAGCAACCTCGTTGGCAACCTGCCAAATCCGGTAGCGACCGGCAAAGTCCGTGGCCAGTCGCTGCAGGACGGGTGTGCCTGGAGAGGGACCTCCTGATGGGGCCAGTTCACGCAATCGCTGGTGCAGCATTGGTGGTAGTGGCCAGGCAACCTCGCTGGCATTCGGCGCAAGCCATCCAGGCGGTGTGCCCGACGGCTCCACCGCGCTTGGTGGCCGAAAGACGCGCCGAAGCAGGACCGGATGGTCCGGGTGGATAACCGCGATTTTCTCTGCAGCCGTGCAACCCCACTCGATCCCACCGAGGTCCATCTCTCGGATTCCGGTGGCGAGCGCCAATGCGAGTGCGACCGAAGGCTCCGCTTCGAAGGGGGCCATTCGGGCGATCTCCTTGCTGGCGGCGGCCATCGCGGCAGACGCCAGGGCGGAGACCATCTGATCCGGAGCGAGCTGCGCTGGTGGTACACCGAGATCCCCACTGCTGGCTCGCGTCAGGGCGCTGCCTGCCAACGCGCGCACCCATGCAACGCCCGGGTCTCTTTCAGCCCCAGCCGATACCGCTTCGCTGACGAAAACGTGGGCTGGAACAGGGGCCGGGCCATCCAGGTCGATGCTGCCCCCGATGGGAACATCCAGGCCTTTGGTGTCCGGCAAGAGAGCCCGAGGTTGCAACGCGATCCGAAGCGTCTCGGGATCGTCATGCATCCACTTATGGATTCGGCCCCGGACCCATTCCCAATCCGCTCTGAACCCGCTATGTAGAGTGCCGGCTTCCGAGATCTGGCGGTCAACGACGCGAATCATCGATGCCACGGAGTTCACGCCTCGCAGGAGCAACCGCAGGCCCGAATTTTGATCAGACAGGGCACCGCGGATGTTGCGCGCCAGGCGCGCGATCCTGCCCCGCTCGGAAGGCAGAGGACTGCCCAAGGCGGCTGCCACTGCAACCAGAAGGAGGCAAGATAAAGCGGGAAAACCGGCATCAGCGTGATATCGATGCAGGGTTGCGCTGAGCGGATGATGGTGGTGAAAGCCCGGCGGCAGGTGAACGTCCCGGTCGATCGGCCTCGAACGAATGGCGTCCAGCTCGCACACTTCGCCAGCCAAGAATGACCCAAGCGGGTGCAATATCCTGCGATCACTCACCGGGCGCTCTGCCCAGAGGGAGTCCAGGGTGCGCAGAACGATCGAGGCCAGCAACGGCGGCACGGCCCTCCCGTCCAGCCGAGACATCGGGCAGGCATAACTGAGAGGCGGCTCAACCGCAGCAGTCACCATGCGGCCAGAGTAATGCCAGGGTCGTCCTGCCGCAATCGTTCGTGCCAGTGTACTTACGCCCTAAGGTGGGTAAATCGCCTTAGCGTGCAACAAGGAGCCTTGGGGTGGCGAAAAGTGGACGTAATCGCGGTAAGGCACGTGTATAGAACTAAGTTATTGATCTGACATCTAAGAAGCCACGTAACCGCAGTTTGGGACGGAGTGCCAGAGTTGTAGTCGACGTAACGCGATGGAACATGAGGGTGTTCATCGTTCAAGCTCTCATAATGGGTCGGTGGTTCGAGTCCACCCATAGCCACCAAAATCAGGCACCTGCCTTCGCTGCGGCCATGGACGCAGGCCTTCCTGTGACAGTTCGACTGTCACACTGGGGTCGACGGGTGCGGATGGCGCGATGGTTCCGTCCCTGGCCCATCGACTCCGCAGCCGTCCCTGGCAGGTTCCGCGCCAGGTCGAAGGCCGCAAGCCCGGGCAGCCGGGAAGAACGATCCGCTACCCGCGGCTGGGCACCTGCACGACGCGCTCGCGTGAATCCCGCGCTGCGGCGCCGACCACGCCCGAAATCCACCAGTGGCATACTGCCCCGAGGGGACACCGGGGGCCGCGCAGGGCATGAAGGAAAACCACCTCGAAGACGCCTGCCTGGATTGGCTGGCCAGCGTTGGCTGGACGGTCATCGATGGCGAGGCGGCGGCGCCCGGCGGCGAACTCGGCGCGCGCGAGCGCTGGTCGGAAGTGGTGCTGGCGCCCCGGCTGCGGGAAGCCGTCACGCGCCTCAACCCGGCGCTTGCCATGGCTGACGTCGACACCGTGGTGGCCAAGGTCACCGGCTACGGCCACCAGTCCCTGGTCGACGGCAACCGCGAGGTCTACGACTGGCTGCGCAACGGCGTGCCGCTCGAGCGCACCGCGAGCGACGGCCGGCGCGAAGTCCTGCGCGTTCCGGTGATCGACTTTGACGGCGGCAACGATCTGCTCGCCATCCGCCAGTTCACCGTGCAGGGCGGCAAGCTCCGCCGGCCGGACATCGTGCTCTTCGTCAACGGCCTGCCGCTGGTGGTGATCGAGCTCAAGAACCCGGCCGACCCCAACGCCGACCACGAGGCCGCCTGGAACCAGATCCAGAACTACAAGGCCGAGATCCCGCAGCTCTTCTGGTTCAACCTGCTGAATGTCGTCTCCGACGGCACGGTGGCGCGCTACGGCTCGCCGAGCGCCGAGCTGTCGCGCTACTCGCGCTGGCGGCTGCTGGAGGGGCGGAAGGTCGGCAGGGAGCAACTCGAACTCGAAGTCCTGCTGCGCGGCCTGCTCGATCCCGCCACCCTGCTCGACTTCTTCCGCGGCTTCGTCGCCTACGGCGGGGCGGACGGCGGCGCCAGCTTCAAGATCATCGCCCAGTGGCATCAGTACCACGGCGTCAAGAAGGCGGTGGCGCGCGCGGTGGAAGCGCTCACCCAGCGCCGGGACGGCAAGGGTGGCGTGATCTGGTTCACGCAGGGCTCGGGCAAGTCGCTGCTGGCCCTCTTCTACGTGATGGCGCTGCGCGACCGGCCGGAGTTCCGCAACCCGACGGTGGTGATGGTCACCGACCGCAACGACCTCGACGGCCAGCTCTTCGAGACCTTCGCCGACAGCGCGTGGTCGCTGCGCGCGACGCCGGTGCAGGCCGACAGCCGCGAGGACCTGCGCCGGATGCTGTCCGAAGTGCAGGCCGGCGGCGTGTTCTTCACCACCATCAACAAGTTCGCGCCCGAGCAGGGACAGACCTCCGTGCCGGTGCTGTGCGAGCGCGACAACGTGGTGGTGATCGCCGACGAGGCGCACCGCACCCAGTACGGCTTCCGCGCCGACATGGACACGAAGACCGGCAAGACCCGCTACGGCCTTGCCAAGTACATGCGGGACGCGCTGCCGAACGCGATCTACCTCGGCATGACGGGCACGCCGGTCAGCCTCGACGACCGCGATACGGAAGCGGTGTTCGGCACCTATGTCGACGTCTACGACATGATCGCCGCGCAGGAAGACGAGGCCGTGGTGCCGGTCAGCTACGAGTCGCGCATCATCGAGCTGCGCTTCAACGAGGCCGAGAAGCAGGCGCTGATGGACGAGTTCCTCGACGCCACCGGCGACGAGGACGCCGCCGAGCAGGACCGTACCGCAAGCCGCCTCACCCGGCTGGAAGCCCTCGCCATGGCCGATGGGCGCCTCGCGACGCTGGCCGAAGATCTCGTCCGGCACTGGGAAGCGCGCCAGGAATCGGTCGCCGGCAAGGCCATGATCGTCGCCGTCTCGCGCGAGGCCGCGGTGCGCCTCTACGACGAGCTGGTCAAGCTGCGCCCGGATTGGCATTCCGACGACATCAACAGCGGCCGGCTCAAGGTGGTGATGACCGGCACCTCGGCCGACCCGCCGCACTACCAGCCCCTCCGCACCGACAAGGCGGACCGCAAGCTCCTCGAAAAGCGCTTCAAGCAGTCGCCCGATGAACTCAAACCCTTTGAGGTGCCGCTCGAACTCGTCATCGTGCGCGACATGTGGCTGACCGGCTTCGACGCCCCGCCCGTGCACACGCTGTACGTCGACAAGCCCATGCAGGGCCACGGCCTGATGCAGGCCATCGCCCGCACCAACCGCATCTGGAAGGACAAGCCCGGCGGCCTGGTGGTGGACTACATCGGCATCGGCGAGGAGCTCAAGAAAGCGATCCGCCAGTACACCCGCGACAGCGGCGCCGAGCGCGAGCCGGTGGATACCTCCGGCGCCGCGCTCGGGGTCGTGCTCGACACGCTGGACGTGATCCGCACCGAGTTCTTCGCAGGCTTCGACTACCGCGGATTCGAGGATCCCAAGCGCGCCCTCGCGCTGCTCGCGCCGGCGATGGAACACATTCTCCAGCTCGATCCCGTACCTGACGACAAGGGCCGCAACCGCGGCGTGCGCGCCTACCTCGACCAGGTCGCCAAGCTCACCCACGCGCAGGCGCTCGCCGGCACCCGGGCGGACGCCATGGCCGTGCGCGAGGAAATCGCCTTCTTCCAGGCGGTGCGCGTCAGCCTCATCAAGCTGACCCGCTCGGCGAGCGGCCGCTCGCGACTGGAAAAGGAAGCGGCGCTGCGCCAGCTCGTCGCCAAGGGCGTGCTGGTCGAGGGCGTCAACGACCTCTACCGCACGCTCGGGCTGGACAAGCCCGACATCAGCCTGCTCGATGAGCGATTCCTCGCCCAGATCCGCGAGATGCCGACCAAGAACCTCGCCGCGGAACTCCTGGAACGCCTGCTCGCCGACCAGATCCGCTCACGCGGCCAGAAGAACGCGCTGCAGGGCAAGGAATTCGCCGCGCGGCTGGAAGAGGCGATCAACCGCTACCAGAACCGGGGCCTCACCACCGTCGAGGTGATCGAGGAACTGATCCGCCTGGCCCGCGAGATCAACGCGGCCCGCCCGCCGGACGGCATGACCGAGGAGGAGTTCGCCTTCTACCAGGCGCTGGCCGAAAACGAGTCCGCCGTGCGCGAGCTCGGCCACCCCGTGCTGCGCGCCCTGGCCCAGGAGCTCACCGACAAGCTGCGGAAATCCGCGACGATCAACTGGCAGAACCGCAAGGACTCACGCGCCAAGATGGTGGCGATGATCAAGGTGCTGCTCGCGACGCACCGGTACCCGCCGGACCAGCAGCCGGAGGCGATCGAGAAGGTGATTGCGCAGGCGGAGTTGTTGGCGGATGTTTGGGCGGTGTAGTGCCAATGCAGGAGCAGCTGCTTTCGACCCTAAGCAGCCGTTCGGCAGCGGTGTGCCAAAATCGGGCATTCGCCCGGCGCGAAGCCGTCGGGCAGAAATGCAAAGGGCGGCGGGTCCGGCCTAAGACTCCGCGAGAGCGCGATCGGCGTCACAGCCCCGCTGAGGATGCTCGGATCAGCAGCTATTCGAAACTCTGCTCGCCTTCCCGATCGCGCTTGCTCTCATGTTCGATCCAGCGTTCCAGTTCGGGCAGCATGTCGGTGACCCATTGCCGAACCTCGCCTCCGACATTGTCACCCAGCGTTGTGATAGCTGCGCGACGCCGAACCAGGATATCGGCGAGCGAGCCACTCCAGCTGCGCGGATGCAGCCGCAACCAGATATCACCGAGAAACGCCCGCTTGTCTCGCGCGTGGCCCAATATTTCCAGGAAAAGCGTGGAGACACCATTCTCCTCTTCGCCCTGCCGCCGCTTGAACATGGAGATGCTTTTGCCAAGCAGCGGATAGCGCCGATCCGGATCGATATTCGCCCACTGAACAAGGGTCTCGGCGCCGACATCTTCCACCGGCGTGCCAGACCCGAAGTCCCCCTCAAAAAGTCCCCGATTCCTCGGCCGGAGCTCAGGAAGCAGGAATTCGTCGAGAGCGATGAGGGGATGCGTTTCGAAGAGCGCCTTCAAGACATAACCAAGATCGTAGGACGAGAGATAGACGGTCTCCAGCCCGACCCGGACCCGCGCGCAGATCTCGCGCAGCGTCGCCGCACCATCAGGTCCGGCGCAGCAGACCCGAATGACGGTATGCAGCCCGAAATCGCGAAGCGACTGCTTCTTCCCGAAGTCGGCGCGCAGCAGCAGCTCACGGCCGACGGCAATCAAGGATGGAGCGCGTTGTCGGCCCTCCTCCCGATCACGGTAGAAGTGCATGTGAAGGATATCGAGCGCGATCTCCACGCCGTCGGCGAGACTGGCGATGTCGGTGAGCAGCGGGCCAAGCGCGTCGGGTGGAGACTCGCCGACGCTGCCATTGGCGATGCTGTGAAAAGTCCGCGCCGACAGGACGCCACGTTCAATCGCACGCCGAAGCCGCGCAATGCCCTGGGTATCGATAGCAACACGCGCCTGAAGATAGGGCAAGCTCGCGGCGAGATCGGGATTCTCGATCACATCCTCCAGCGCGGCGTCGGCGAAGGCCGAATCCCTGGCGTGTGCGCCATGGATGAACCCGCCCAGCACCGTCGCATTCCGGCTGTCCACATCAGCGGCAGAAAAGAGGCCCAGCAGTTCCCGCCACATCGCATCAAGATCGGCGGCGCCATCCGACAGGCCGATGCCGCACTCGTAGGCGCGCTGCGGATGTTGTTCGACGAGCAGTTCGGCGATGAAGCCAGCGCGCGTCTCCGGGTCGTGCGCGAGCGCGGTTCCGATCTCCTTCGCGAGCTGGGAGGCGCGCTCATACGGCTTCATGACATCGCCGTCGTCGGCATCACCGTCAGCGACATCCCAACCGAAACTGCTACGCCCCAGTACCACCGCACGGGCCTGATGGAGAAGATCGGTGGGTTTCAAGCGGTCGATGAGCGCGGTGAGACGCGCGCGCACCTCATCAGGCATAGCGTCGCCCTCGAAACGCAGCGCTGTGCGGAAGCCGATCCACCCCTCGATCCAGGGCCGCTCGGAAGAGAAGTGGGTTGCTGCCCGTTCGAGCGCATCGTGACAGGCGCCGAAATGCCACAGCTCCCTTACGCTACGGGCAAGGTGGTCCCGGGCGTTTTCGATGATTGGCGAAAGCTCGACCGCCAAGTCGACCGCGCCGTTGTACCAGGCCCAGATGTCGCCATAGGTCAGCGGGTGCCAGCCATAGTCGCGTGACCGGGCGCCGAAGTCGAAGTTGCTGGATGAACTGAAATGGTGCGCCTTCAGCAGCGCATCGAGGGCGACGCCGGCGCAGCGCATTAAAGCCGGATCACCAGATTGCGCGAGCCGGCGCACAAGCGATCGCCGCTGGTCCGGCAAAGCCTTGGTGCCGGATAGGTGCAGGTGAAACAGCTCGGCGAACATGTCCGATGCCGAGTTGTTGTTGTGATTGGGCGGTTCGGCGGAAAGGAACCGGGCAAGCAATGTCGCCGCGCGGTCGAATAGCGGTGGATCGTAAGCGAGGAGCTTGATCAACCGTATCCACTGCCATCGGTCGCTCGACTCCGGATCGAGTATCTCGGCGCCGCGCGGCCCGGCCACGTCTCGCTCGATCCTTGCGAGCACGGCATCGGGCGCGACCGGAGCGATATTCGTGATGATCTGGAGGCCGTCTTCGCCCAACGCCGTGAGATCGCCCAGAAGACCGTCGGCACCGAGCCAGCGCTCGACCGCGGCCCGTGCCTCGGCGCTGTCGTGCAGATAGCCGAGGCGGTGCGAAAGGGACTTCTGCATCCGCGCCGTGAGCGACGCGCAGAAGCGATCGAAATCGGCCGGGGGCATGCGTTCGAGGGCGAACCCGGCGAGCGGGTTGGCGATCGCGTGCGGCAGGATCGCGCGCCACCGTCCGCGCAGCTGCGCGATCCCGCGCTGACGAAGCGTGTTCAGCGCCGCATATATCGTCGCCACGGAAGCGCCGCGAATAGCAGCAACCTGCGCAAGTTCGCCGCTTTCCGACGCGTCTTCGCCATCGATCGAATAGAGCAGCGCAAGGTCTTCGGCGGCGGAAAGGAGATCCCGGTCGGGCTCGTTGCGCTGGTGAAAAATCCGCTCGAAGAGGTCACGGCTCTTGAGCTTTCCCAGGGTCTCGCCTTTCCCGAGGGTTTCGGCGAGGGCGCGTGCCACGCGGAAATTGCCGTCGCTGAACTCCGATATCGTGCGCCGGTCCACCTGCGTCACATTGGGGAAGGTCTTTTCCAGCCACAGTTCCACCATTTCGGGCGATGCTGATTGCAGGCGAAAGACCTCGGTACGCTCGGGCTCATCGTCGCGAACATCATATTCGACCGTGAGGAGGCTGACCTGGCTCCCCGCTTCCGAACAGATGCGGGCAAGTTCGCTGTGCGTCGCCGGATTGCAGTTATCGACGATCAGGATCGCACGTTGCCGTGCGATAACTAGCTGGCGCGCCATGTCCCGGGCGGTCGGGTCAGTCTCGACCGAATAGTCGGTATAAACGGCAAGCCCCGGGTCCAGCGGCGCCTCGCCGACACCGTCCTCGAACAGTGCCTGCACGAGACGAGTCTTTCCGAGACCGGACAAGCCGATCAACCGGATACATTGGCGAGCTTTGGTCAGAGAGACGCGAAGCCGGGCGATACCCTCGCCGATGGTGAGTTGCTCGCGGTCGCTCGTTCGCTCATCAGTTAGGCAAGCCTTGTCATTGAAGAGATAGGGCGTCTCCTCGCTCACGCCGACGCCGCACCAATCTCCGATGCTGCTCCAGCCCGACATACCGATGCCGAGCCGCATGCGGACCCAGGCGGCAATCCCGGGATAGTGATTGACCCATGTAGCCAGCCGGTCGCGATCGTAGAAGTCGCTATGCAACTGCCCGGCCTCAGGCAGATCGTCGAGCTGCGCCCGGATCGCATCGCGACGATGGCTCAGCGGCTTGTCTGCGACCGACCCTTGCGCGCTGACGATGATGTAGGCGCCCGAGCGAGCGGCGAGTTCGGCGATGACCGGCCGTAGTACGCCGCCAGGACGCATCTCATTGCGGATTGCGCTCGCCGGCATGTCGGGCTTCTTTACCTGAAACCCTGTGTGCTGGCTCGGCACGAAATCCGGCATCAGCAGTGCGGACGGGCACTCGACCCGGACATCAAGCCCGCCATCGGCCGCATCCTGATTGCCGCCAGCGGTCACCGACGAACTGGGGCAACCCTGCGCCCGCAATTCTGCCAAAGCGAGACGTGCGACGAGTGTCCGCAGATCGGCGTCATTGAGGTCGGCGACTTGCGCGCCAGTAATTTCGAACATCGTTCTTCCCCCCTTTCATCAAGTATAGGAGAGCATGCGGGAGAACAAAGAGCGGTCAAGTGATAGTTGGTCCGCCACGGCCGCGACGAACTGCCAGTTGTTCCAACGCCACGCATGATGCCTTCGACTGGCTTGCTGAGCTGGCGCTCCAGCGCCGGTGGCCGCGGCGCGAGCGCGAACTCGCGCGATCCGGCGGAGAGGCTGTTGGGTCGCCATCTGCGCGATTTCTTCTAGGTGCGGAGCACCTGAATCGTCTCGAGATGCTTTAGCGCCGCGTTATCCAGTCCGTTCGTGAAGAAAAAGCGTTTGCCTTTCACGTCGCCGAAGAACTTCTTGAACCGATTGACGGTGACGTCGGCATCGGCGCCGCCGGTGGTGCTGTCTATGCTATTTCCTCGAGAATGATCGGCGGCCTCGAAAGGGCCAGCCTGAACGAATGTCAATTCAGCACGATTTGCGGCTCAGAAGCAGCCAGTGTGGGTTCCAGCCCAGTTTTTGCCTTTTCCCGTAGGTCGCCTTGGTGATAGCCGAATGTCAGCTGTTGGCCGAAAGTGGCCCTGGAGCCGATAGGCCGCGACTTCTATGCTGGAAACTCAACAACGGCGGCTTCGACAGTGGGGAGGCGAAGCCTGCCGGAGATTATGCGTGGTAGAAGTGTATCGCGAACTTCAGCCAGCTTCGCGGCGCGGCGGCGGTTATGGTCTAGCTGCTTCAGCATTGGTGTCACGTTGACTTCGAAGGTCGCGAACGCATCGTCGCTGATGACGGCTGCCTGGATTTCTGCGAGCTGACCGGGCCTCACACGTTGGTGACTGGTTGACGTGCCGGTGACGAGTTGGCGCATGGCGCGGTTGAATGCCGGCGATGACGCGACGGTGTAGAGGAAGGCGCTTCCGAAGCCTCGCTTCGGCATCCACACCAAGAACTCGGTCGAACAGACGGCATGCTGATTGGTGTCGCCAACGAACCAGATCCGTGGGATATGGGGGTTCAGCTTTGAGACCAGGACGGCACCTGATGGCACGGGTGTCTTGTTGCTCTTGATCGTCTCGCCAGGCTCAGCCACTGGACGCTGGCCGGCATCGAAGGCGGGCAAACTGTAGTGCTCAAATTGGCGCTCAGGTGTTGCCATCGGGCTGACAGCACCCGTGGACAAGGTGGCTATATCGCCGAACGAAACCGGGCGCCAGCCCTGCGGAATCGGGCCGAGCTCGGAATCCTCGAACTCGCTGGGAAACAGGGCAGCGGTGGCGGGGTCCATGCCTTCGGGCTCGCGGCCTTCGGCCTTGGCGCGGACGGGGTCGAAGTCCACGAACCAGGACTTGAACAGGGCTTGGGCGATGGCTTCGAGGGTGGCGTTGGTTTGGCGCAGGTTGTCGATGCGGTCGTCGAGTGCTCCGAGAAGTGCTCCCACCTCCCTTTGCTCATCAAGTGATGGAATGGGAACCCGAACTTTGCGGAGCTCTGCTTGGCGAATTCCGAGCACCGTTGTTCCGGACGCTCGTCCATTGATGTCAGCCCGCACCTCAGCGTACTGAAGAGCGTAGTAGAGGTATCGACCATCGACCAAAGTAGCATTGGGGCGCAACGCGAACAGACGCTGTCCCAAGCACCAATCCGTGTTCTCAGCCATGTAGGCGAGTTCGCCCAAGGGCGCCTCTGACGTCATGATCACGTCGCCGGCTTGAAGCGGCGTCCGCATCCATTTCTCATAGATGCGTCGATCGACAAAACGTGGCTCGTCTGCATCCAGCTCCAGCCGACCGCCTTTCACCAGCTTCGCTGAGATGACGCGATGCCCAGAGTCCGTGAACGCACCACCGAGCTTTGTCGGCGTCACGCCTCGTCGATCGAGGATGTCAACCACTACGTCTTCGATGGCCCTCCAGTTGGCGTCAGACCGCATATCCCAAGGCCCCCAACTTCTCCCGAATCACCGCATCCAGCTCCGCACCCTTGGCCATCTGCTCGGCCAGTTGTGCGGTCAGGCGCTCCATTTTCTCGTTGAACGCCTCGTCGTCGTCTTCTTCCACCTGCGCGCCCACGTAACGGCCGGGGGTGAGCACGAAGCCGTGCTTCTCCACGTCTTTGAGCGAGGCGCTGAAGCAGAAGCCCGGCTCGTCGGCGTAGTCGCCGCCGTCGCTGAAGTCGGTGCCGCGCCAGCGGTGGTAGGCCTGCGCGATGCGGGCGAGGTCCGCGTCGGTGAACTCGATCTGGGTGCGGCTGATGCGGCCGCTGGCGGCCTTGCGGGCGTCGATGAAGAGGATCTGGCCGCGCCGGTCGATGCGGCCATTGGCGCCCTCGCCCTTGTCCTTGCCGAGGAACCACAGGCACGCGGGGATCTGCGTGTTTGAGAAGAGCTGGCCAGGCAGGGCGACCATGCACTCGACCACGTCGCCCTGCACCATGCCGCGGCGGATCTCGCCTTCGCCCGACTGCTGCGAGCTCATGGAACCGTTGGCGAGCACGATGCCGGCGCGGCCGCGCGATGACAGGCGCGCCAGCATGTGCTGCAACCAGGCGAAGTTGGCGTTGCCCTTCGGGGGAATGCCGTACACCCAGCGCGGGTCGTCGGCGAGCTTGTCGCCGCCCCAGTCGGAGATGTTGAACGGCGGGTTGGCCAGCACGTAATCGGCGCGCAGGGTCTTGTGCTGGTCGTTGCCGAAGGTGTCGCCGTAGGTGGCGCCAAGGTCGCCGGAGAGGCCATGCACGGCGAGGTTCATCAGCGCCAGGCGGCGGGTGGCGGCCATCATCTCCTGGCCGTGGATGGCGAGGTCGCCCTTCTTCTTGAGCTTCGGTGCGTGGGCATCCTTGAACCTGGCCGACTGCACGAACATGCCGCCCGATCCACACGCCGGGTCGTAGATGGTGCCCTTGAACGGGGCGAGGATTTCCACCAGCAGGTTGACCACGGATTTGGGCGTGTAGAACTCGCCGGCGCGCGCGCCTTCCTTCAGGGCGAACTGGCCAAGGAAGTATTCGTACACCTCGCCGAACACGTCGCGGCTGCCGTGGCGCTCGGGATCGAAGCTCAGCCGGGCCAGGAGCTGCATCAGCTCGCCGAGCTTGCCGGGCTCGAGCTCCAGACGCGAGAACTCACGGTACAGCACGCCCTTGAGGCTCGGGTTCTCGGCCTCGATCTCGCCGAGCGCCCGGTCCAGCTTCTGCGCCAGATCCGGCGCGGCCGCCTGCGCCAGCAGGGCGTTGAAGTGGGCGTTGGGCGGCACCCAGAACACGTTGTCGGCGTCGTAGAAGGTCTTGTCGGCGGCGAACTGCTCGGCGAGCTCGGCCCGCATGCTTTCCTCGTCGACGTAGTACGGGGATTGCGGCTCGCCCACGCCGTGGCGGATCGCCCGTCCCTGCGCGTCGAACATGTCCGACACGTACTTCAGGAAAACCAGCCCCAGCACCGGGTACTTGTAGGTCGCCGCCGCGACCGAGCCGCGCAGCTTGTCCGCCGCTTCCCACAGCGTGCGCTTGAATTCTTCGTTGGTCATTTCATCCCCTGGCGATCGCGGCGATCTTCGCAGATCGCCTTCCCGGGCGCCGGACCCGGGCCGGGCGGACCTGCCCGGCAGCCCCATCAATGTACTCCAAGGCAGCTTCGGGAGGCCCGCATTCGTTGCCAGTTTCCCGCTCGCTGTGATCTCTCGACAGGTTGTTCATCCGGGGCAATCCCGGACGCGCAAGCCGGATGGGATGCCCCAAGGGCTCGGGCAGCTTGGACCCAGCTGACGTGCCACGCCGCGGGCCCGATGCCCCGTTGCGCCGCTGCACAGCGTTCCGACAGCTGGATTGCTGCCGGGTGCACGGCGGATCAGCCGCGCGCTGCGCCCCCAGGCCGTACAGCCGACGGCCGCCAGCATGCGCGCCGGAACCCAGGCACGCATCCGTTCGGCACCCGTCCGCCGTCACGCGCCAGTCAATGGCGCAGCAGCACCGGAATGGCGGCCTGCGTCAGCACGTGGCGCGTCGCGCCGCCCAACATCCATTCGCTGAAACGGCTGCGCCCGTAGGCGCCCATCACCAGCAGGTCGGCGCGGAAGCGCCCGGCTTCCTCCAGCAGCACGGCGCCTGCATCGGCGGGCCTGGCCTCGACCTTGCGCTGCCTGACCTTGACGTCGTGACGACGCAGGTAGGCACGGATGTCGAACGCGGGCTGCCACTCCACTTCCTGATGCCGGTCGTCTTCCTCGCCGCGCAGCAGCAGGACGTTTTTCCCGATCAGGAAAGGCAGCGCCGCGTGCACCGCGCGCATCGCCTCGGGGGACCCGTTCCAACCGATCGCGATGCGTTCGAACTGGCCGGAAGGCTCGCCCTGCGAGGGAACGACGATGCACGGCTTCGCCGCGCCAAGGATCAGGCGCGGCACGTCCCAGGGCGATTCGCGCGTGTCGCGCGGGTGATCGAGCACCAGCAGGTCGTGCCGGGTGGCGGCCTGGGCAAGCGCATGCGTGGCGAGCCCCTGCGCGACCAGCCATTCCGCCCGGGTCACGCCCAGCGAGCTTGTCCACTCCAGGAAGCCCTGCCTGGCCCGCACCGCGGCCCGCATCATTTGCCGCATGTCGCCGACCATCGCGGCGGTCACCTCGGGCGCCCGCACGGGCGCGGCAAATACCAGTTCCGGGCAGACGTACACGGCCGTGAGCGCGGCGTCGAGCCGGGCAGCGAGCCGCGCCGCGAACCGGGCGGCGGGCGTGCGCTTCTCATGGTCCCTGACGTGAACGAGGATGTCCTGCATGGCGTTACTCCGGGCGAGGGGTCGTGGCGGCCGAGACCGCGGGTGGAACGCGACATGCAAGCCTGTCCTCGCCACATGCCGAAACCGTGCACACACCAGCGGCACGCGCCGGGGCCGACGGGCATCATCGCTTCCGGGCCAGCGGCTGGTTTCGGAAGGCGCGGATGTGGGCATACGATACCCGAGCCGTGCTTGCGCCGCCCGCGCGCATCCGCCCGACTTGCGGCGGCCGGCCCCGGTTCGCGGCCCCGGACATCACGCCTGCGGCGCTGGACTTGCCTGGCCACCCTCGCGCACAAGCGCCCCGCTTCCATCCGGCCTTCGGCGCGCTGCCGGCGGATCGGACCGCGTGCATCGGGCAAGCGGGCCATGCAGCGAGCCCTGAGCTGTGCGCCCGCCGCCGACCCCGCGCAGCCGCGCCGGCAGCGCGGTACCATCGGGTTCCTGCATCCAGGATGAGGTCCGCCATGTACCACTCGGCCCAGCGCTGGCGAAGTTGCCAAACGTCTGTCCGCGCCCGGGGAATGCACGCGGCGAGATCGGGGAAGGTCTGCGCCTGCACCGGGATCGCCCGCAGGGCAGGCACCTCGGGATTGCCAGGCCGATGGACGCGGCCTTCGCCAAACCCGGGGCGGGCAACCCGTGGCCGAGCACGTCGCGCATCGATGGCTACGCCGCGCGCGACCGTGGCCGCCGCTGGACGGGATGGCTGCATCGGCCCGAGCGAGCGCGCGCCTGTCGCTGCCCGGCTGCACCCGGAACCCGCGGATCTGGCGGCCCCCGGCGCGATCCTCGATCAGCGTGCAGGGCGCGGCCTTGCGTCCCGCCTGGCGGCAGGCGCGTGATGTCCGCAAGCGATCTCCCCCGGCAGGCGAACGCGGTGATTCTGGAATCCATGTTGACCTGTCCACACTGTGGTTTCGCGCAGCGTGAAAGCATGCCAACCAACGCCTGCCAGTTCTATTACGAATGCCGCAATTGCGCGACCCTGTTGCGGCCCAAGCCGGGCGACTGCTGCGTGTTCTGTTCGTTCGGGACGGTGTCGTGCCCGCCCCGGCAACAGGAGCGCGGATCGTGTGCCGGCACCTGATGGCCTGCCGGAAACGCACGGCAGGCGCACGGATGCGGCTCCGCCCGCCGCAGGGCATCCATCGCCCAGGCACTTCCCGGCGCCCGGCCTGGCGATGAGCCGCGAAACGGCGCAGTTGCGACGGCGTTACGAGCGGATCGCGCCGTACTATGACGGGCTCGATGCGCTGTTCGAGCGCTTCCGCTATCGGCGCATCCGGCCGCTGCTGTTTGCAGGGCTGGGCGGCAGCATCCTCGATGCCGGCGTCGGCACCGGACGCAACATGCCCTTCTATCCGCACGGTGCCGATGTGACCGGCGTGGACTTGAGCCGAGCCATGCTCAGGCGCGCCGCGCGCCGGCGCGCGAGCTCACCCGCGCGCGTCACACTCGTTGAAATGGACCTTGCGCGCCTGGCCTTCCCGGATGGCACATTCGACGCCGCGGTGGCGAGCTTCGTCTTCTGTACCTTGCCCGATGCGCTGCAACTGGCGGCATTGCGCGAACTGGCCCGGCGGAAGCATCCGGCTGATGGAATACACCCGCCCCCATGGCGGCATCCGCCGCAGGCTGGCCGCACTGTGGGCGCCATGGGTGCGTTGGGCGTACGGCGCAAGCTTCGATCGTGATCCGCAACCACGCCTTGCCGCGGCCGGCTTGTCGCTGGTCGCGACCCGATGCGTGGTCGATGACCTGATCCGCCTGATCGAAACCACGCCGCGCCGCTGACGGCGCGCCGGTCGCTTGCGGCGAAGGCTTCTGCCCTACGCTTGGGCGAGGCTTGTTTCCAGGCGATCCCGGAAGGCACGGATGCGGGCGGCATTCTTGCCGACGTCGCTCTTGCCCACGCGCGACTCCGAGCGGATGTCCAGGCGCGTGCCTTGCGCGTTGGGCCGGATACGGATCACCACATCGTCCTTGAAGCCGAACCAGAACGTCGTGGCGGTCGCTTCGATGCGGCCCTGTGCCGGATCCTCGGCGACGATGTCCCAGCCCATCGCCTTGCCGGCCTTCAGCGCCGCATCGAAGACCGCGGCAGGCGCGGCCTTGAGCTGCAAAGGCTGGATGTCGGGGTAGGCCTGGTGTTGCTGCGCGGCGACCGCGGCACCGGCGTAAGCGGCTGCGTTGGGCGCGTCGGCGCGCAGCGGCAGGATCGCCACGAACTCCGGTGGATTGTCGGTATCGGTGCTGATGTCGTGGATCGGCGGCACCTGGCTGGCCGCGTGCCGGAACATCCACGGCGGCACGAACGCCAGCGCGCCCAGCACGAGGCCCAGAAGCGCCAGCACGGCCAGCCGGCCACGACGTGCAAACAGCGCCAGCACGAGGCCGAGCAGGGCAATGACGATGGCCACGCTGCCTGCCTTGGCGCCCAGACCCATCAAGCGAAATGCCGGCCCCAGCCCGAGCACGCCGAAGCGGTACAGCGGGCCGGCCAGCAGCATCCCGAGCAGCGCCAGGATGCCCAGCACCAGACCGGCCCATGTCACTGCGCGAGCCCAACTCGCCGAGCGCCCGGACCGGGTACCTGCAGGTTTGCTGATCATGCCGTGATTCCGCTGGCGACGACGCCGACAGTATCGCTCAATTGGCTTCGCCGGCGGCAAGCGCCTGCACGAAATCACGCATCTGGTCGCGCACGCGCCGACGGGCCTGCAACACTTCGCGCCTGTCCCGGGCGTGGCGTGCCTGAGACGGCGGAGCGCCAGGAACACGCTGCGCGCCAACGCGCCGGATCGGCGGGCGGCGAGGTGGATGCCAACCGTGACGATCGCCCGGCAGTGCGCCGAGGTCTGCAAGGACCGCCGGTCAGTGACCGCCCCTGTCTGTGCGACCTGCAGGTTGCACCCAACGGGGCGCGGGATTCAAACCGGCGCCGCGGACGGGCGTCGCGTGGCCAGCCAGTGCAGCAGGGCGCGCTGCGCCGGCAACGGACTCGGCAATACGGCCAGCGTGTCTTCCAGCGCATCGAGATCGGCGGCGTCATCCACGTCGGCCAGCGTCGGCAGCTTGGCAATGGCGCCTGGAGAACCCAGCGCCGCGCACAGTTGCATTGCGGTATCCGCGCACGAATAGCGCACGCCGCTCCACACTTCGCGGGCGATCGGCACGCGCGCGCCAAACAGCCAGAAGCCACCGTCGCGTGCTGCGCCGATCACGTACGGCGTGGTCGGGTCGTGCAATGCATCGCAGGCCTGCAGCAACAGCTCGCGCGTCAACTGCGGCGCATCGGCGCCGACCAGCAACACCCGCTCATGCTGCGCGAGCAACGTGGCGTACACATGATGCAGGCGCTCGTCGAGGCCGCCCTCGCCCTGCCAGAGCCTGGGAAGATCCCGCCACGGCGGAGCGTCCAGCGCGGCGCCTTCCGCAACTGCCCAACAGGGTTGCAGATCGGTCCCCACGGACTGCCCGACCTCGGCCACCGCGCCCGCGGACCGGCGATGGAACGCGATCGCGGCGCGCGCGCCGATGCCCGCCGCCAGCCGGGTCTTGATCGGCGAATGGCCCGGCGTCTTGACGAAGATGGCCAGCGCCGTGGTCATGGTTCCGGTGGGGCCTCGGGCCCGCGGATGGCTGCCGTCCTGGCGCGTCGGCGGCGGGCCGCCCGCCACTCGGGCCAGGCCTGGCGCAGGGTCAGGCGCCAATGCCTGGCGGTGACCTTGAGCCAACCCTCGCGGGCGTATTTGCGCGCACTGCTGGTGAGCGGTGCACGCAGGCGTCGCAGCGGCAAGCCGGCATGCCGCGCCTGCCACACCAGCAGGTGATCCTCACCGTAGGGCGCCTGTTCGTCGTAGCCGCCCAGGCGTGCGAACCACGCCGCAGGCAGGACCAGTCCCTGGTCGCCGAACGGCATGCCGAGCCAGCGTGCGCGCAGGTTGGCGCCCAGCGCATTCAGTCGCGTCAGCGCCGGGCCATCGTCGGCATAACGCAGATCGAAATAACCGAGGGCATCGTGGTGGCGGGCGAGAAAGGCGTGCAGCGCGGGCAGCGTGCGTGGATGGAGGCGCGAATCGGCGTGCAGGAACCACAACCAGCGCCCGCGCGCCGCGCGGGCACCCGCATTCATCTGGCTTGCCCGCCCGGGCGGGGCCGTGAGTTGCCGCCGCCGCGGATCGCGATTGCCCTGCGCTGCCGGGGGATGCGATCCAGGCTCACCGGCCCGCACGACGATGATCTCGCAGTCGGCCGGCAAGCCACGCAGTTGTTCGAGCAGCGCGTCGCCTGCAGATTCGTGCGGCGCGAACGGCACGATCACCGACAGGCGCAGATCACCGGCACGCGCCGATGGGTGACCTGGGTCGGGTAGTGCAACCGGTCCGTGCATTTCAGCAGCACGACGCCTTCACACCCGGCGCAGCCGCCGCGCCAGCGGGCGGCGCGCAATCGAAAAGGCCGAAGTGGCGGCGCTTGTCGCCAGCGACGCGAAAATGCGCGGCGTAGCGGCTGGCGCCCAGCATGTCGGCGGTGTTGCCGCACACACGCAGCGGCTTGCCGGTCTCGAAATGGTGGTGGTCGTCCAGGTCGAATGCGTGGGGATGTTCGTCCAGGCTGCCAAGATACGTTGCCAGCTGGCCATAGTCCTCGCAGCGGTCTTCCAGCGGCAGCTTGAACGCGCGCCAGGTGATCGACGAAAAGTTCGCAAAGCCGATCTTGCGCTCGATCGCGGCATCGGTGAGCGCGATCGGGCTGCGCGCGCACTCCCGCGCATCGTCCACGCCAAGCCCGGCCAGCAGGCGCCGGAGGTCCTCCACGTACAGCGCGCCGGCCAGGCACTCGCCCAGCAGCACTGGATCGGCCAGCAGTTCGCGTGGCAGGCGGCGGTCACTGAACACATCGGAGAAATACAGCTCGCCACCCGGCTTGAGCACGCGGAAGATCTCGGCGAACGCGCGGCGCTTGTCCGGAACCAGGTTCAACACGCAGTTGGACACGACCACGTCGATCGAGGCATCGGGAATCCCCAGCGCCGCCAGGTCCGCCAGGTCGCCCAGGTGAAACTCCACGTTGGAACGTGCGTGGCCGAAGGCCTCGGCGTGGAATGCGCGGTGCCGTTCGGCGACCTCCAGTTGCTGCGCGGTCATGTCCACGCCGATCACGCGGCCGCGCTCGCCGACCAGCGCCGACAGCAGGTACACGTCGCGACCGCTGCCGCAGCCGAGGTCGAGCACGCTTGCCCCGTCCAGCGCCGGTGGCAGCGGCGAGCCACAGCCGTAGAAGCGATCGCGCACCTGCGGGTGCAGGCGGCCCAGGATCGTACTCAAATGTTCGGGCATGGCGCCGATGCTGCAGCATGCCGTGGTGCGCAGGTCGCTGCTGGACTCGAGGGTTTCGCCGTAATAGCTGCGCACCGCCGACTGCTGCGCGCCCGCGTTGGTGTCGGCGCACGTGTCGCCACAGCTTGGGTTGTTCATGTCAGGGAACCTCCACAGGAGCTGCCCGCGCCGGCGGTGCAGCCAAGGCAATGATCGGCGAACGCGATCGGGTCGTGTTCGACGTCGGTGAGTGATGCGATGTCCCAGATGCTGCGCCGCTTCGCGCCCTGCGGCAATTCCAGCGCCTGGTTGAAGTCGCAGTCATACAGCTGTCCGCGCCAGTCCACCGACAGCAGGTTGCGGCACATGACGCCCAGCGCAGCCTGCGGATTGAAGGCATCCAGCAGGGTTTGCATGTAGCTCTCGTAGCGGCCTTCGCGCAGCAGCAGGTGCAGGAAACGCTTGATCGGCATGTTGGTGATGGTGAACAGGTGGTTGAACACGATACCGAAGTGCTCGGCGAGCTCCTGCCGGTAGGTGGCTTCCAGGACGGCCTGCGACGGCGGCAGCACGGCGCCGACCGGGTTGTAGACCAGATCCAGTTCGAGGCCGGATCCGGCGCGGCCGTAGCCCAGCGCGTTCAGCTCTTGCAGTGCGTCGATCGACGGCTGGAACACGTGCAGCCCGCGTTGCTTCTCGACGTTGGCCTTGCTGTAGCAGGGCAGCGACGCTACGACGTTGACGCCCTGCGCGGCCAGGAATGCGGCGGTGTCCTCCTGGCCGGGGCGAAACAGTACGGTGAGATTGCAGCGGTCGATCACCTTCCTGTCGAGCGCGCGCGCGCCACGCACCAGTTCGCGGAAATGCGGATTGAGCTCCGGTGCGCCGCCGGTGAGGTCCACGGTGTGCACGCCCGGCGCGTCGGCGAGGAGTTCCAGGACCCGTGCGACCGTCTCGGCCTGCATGATCTCGGTGCGCTTCGGGCCGGCCTCGACATGGCAGTGGCTGCAGGCCAGGTCGCACAGCTTGCCGACATTGACCTGCAGGATCTCCAGCGGCGTGCGTGGCAGGCGCAGGCCGTGCACGCGCAAGGTGTGCATGAACGACGCACGGTCGGGGGCGAGTACGGCATTCATGTCCGGGGCTTCTCTGGAGGGGCGCCGCGTGCATCGAGCCGGGGCGGCGTGGGCTGGGGCGCAGTCTCCGGCATGTGCCGTGCGTGCCGTCGCCAGCGCTGCCAGCGCTCGAGCCAGCGCAGGATGCGCTCGGGTGCGTGCGCCTTTCGCCAGTTGCCGGCGGCATACTTGTTGGCTTCGGCGAAGGTCGGGTAGGCGTGCACGGTGCCGAGGATGCCGTTCAGCCCGATGCGATGGCGCATCGCCAGCACGAATTCGGCACTCCACTCCCCGGCGTGCGGACCGACGCAGGTCGCGCCCAGGATCCGATCCTTGCCCGGCGCCGTGAGGACCTTCACGAAACCTTCGGCTGCTTGTTCGGCCAGCGCGCGGTCGAGGTCGGCCAGGTCGTAGCGGGTCACCTCGAAGGGCACGCCGGACGCGCGGGCCGCGCGCTCGTTGAGGCCCACCCGCGCCACTTCCGGGTCGGTGAAGGTCACCGCCGGCATCACCCGCTCGTCTACCCGGAACCGCTTGATGTCGCCGAACAGCGCATTGAGCGTGGCGTACCAGGCCTGGTGCGCGCCGGCGTGGGTCAGTTGCCACGGCCCGGCCACGTCGCCGCAGGCGTAGATGTTGGGGTAGAGGGTCTGCAGCCAGGCATCGGTTTCGATGGTCTTCTTCGGCGTCAGCGGAATCTTCAGTTCCTCGAGTCCGTAGCCCTGCGTGCGCGGTACCCGGCCGACGGCGACCAGGACGGTGTCGAAGGCGATGCGCACGGATGCACCCGCGTGTTCGCAGCGCAGCCACTTGCCCTCCTCACCGGATTCCACCGCGATGGCGGTGTGGTCGACGCGGACATCGACGCCCTCCGCGTGCAAACGCGCCGCGACGAAGGCCGCGACTTCGTCGTCCTCGCGCATCAGCAGGCGCGCGGCGCGCTGGACCACGGTCACCCTGGAACCCAGCCTTGCAAACGCCTGCGCAAGCTCGCAACCGACCGGGCCGCCGCCCAGGATCAGCAGGCGCGGCGGCAGGGTGTGCAGATTCCAGACGTTTTCGGACGTGAGGTAGCCCGCCTCGCGCAGACCGGGCAGGTCGGGGACGATGGGCTCGGCGCCGGCGGCGATCACGATGGCCCGGGTGGTGATGGGCCGGCCATCGACTTCCACGCACCACGGCGAAACGATCCTGGCGTGGCCGCGGCGCACGTCCACGCCGAGCGACTGGTAACGCTCGACCGCATCGTGTGGCGCGATCGCGGCAATGGCGGCGCGCACCTGGCGCATCGCGGCCGCGAAGTCCACGCGCGGCTCCGCAACCGCGATGCCGAAGCGCTGCGCCTGGCGCACCTCGTGCGCGGCACGCGCGATGCGGATCAATGCCTTGGACGGCACGCAGCCGGTATTGAGGCAGTCGCCGCCCATCTGGTCGCCTTCGACCAGCGTGACCCCGGCACGCAGGGTGGCGGCGATGTAGGCACTGACCAGGCCCGCCGAGCCGGCGCCGATCACGACCAGATTGCGATCGAACGCGCTGGGGCGCTGCCAGCCCCGGTACACGCGACGCCGGCGCAGCAGCGCCAGGCCGCCGCGCGCCAGCCAGGGCAGCAGCGCAATCAGCACCAGCGTGCCGATCAGCCCGGGCGAGAGCAGGCCCGACAATGAAGTGACTTCGCCCAACTGCGTGCCGGCGGCCACGTACACCAGCGTCGCGGGCAGCATGCCCAACTGGCTCACCCACCAGAACGTGCGGACCTTCATGGGCAGCAGCCCGGCCAGCAGGTTGATAAGGAAGAACGGAATCACCGGCACCAGACGCAGGCTGAAAAGATAGAACGCGCCATCGCGCGCCACGCCGCGCTGCATGCGTTGCAGGCGCTCGCCGGCATGCCGGCGCACCCAGTCGCGGAACAGGAAGCGGCTGCTCAGCATCGCCAGCGTTGCGCCCAGGGTCGAGGCGAACGACACCAGCACGGTGCCTTCGAGCAGGCCGAACAGCGCGCCGGCGCTCAGGGTCAGCAACTGGGCGACCGGCAGCGAGACGGCTGTCGCGACCACGTACAGGCCGAAGAACGCAGCCGCGAACGCCAGCGGACGTGTCGCGTTCAGCGCCAGCAGCGTGTCCCGCGAGGCCTGCAACGTCTGCAGCGAGGCGCCGTGACGCCAGCCCACCAGCAACAGGGCCACGATCAGCGCCACCAGCAGCACCTGCGCGAGCCGACGCCAGGCCAGGCGCTGGCCGGTTGCACGATCTTCAGTCCGCAAGGTATTCACGAATCATCTGCCGGCCGCGATGGATGCGGCTCTTGACCGCCGCTCGGGTCAACCGCAGGGTGTGCGAGATTTCCGTGATCGAATACTCCTCGAAGTCGCGCAGGATGATCGCTTCGCGGTATTTCCCGGGCAGCGACTGGATCGCCGCGGCGAGGTCCACCTGCAAACCCGGCGTCGTGCAATAGGCCAGGATCTGCGGATCTGCTTCGGGCAGTTGCGCCTGGCCGCGCATGCGCCGCATCAGCCGCTGGCATTCGCGCCGCACGATCGAAAACGTCCATGCGGCAAAGGAACCGACCGACCGCAGCGCGCCGATCCGCTGGTACACCAGCCACAGGCTTTCCTGCACCGCGTCGTCGGCATCGGCCGCCGAGGCGCACTGGGTGGCGGCGATGCGGCGCAGATCCGGCTGGCTGTCCTGCAGGAGCGCGCGCAGCGCCGCTTCGTCGCCCCTGCGCGCGGCTTCGATCAGGGTAGGGTCGTGGTACATGGGTGGGCCCGCTCGCAAGGGTTCGTGGGAAGGCGCAGGCAATGGCGTGCTCGTCATTTTCCGGCCCATGGTAGGCCGATTCCGGCCATCCGCACGCTGACTCGATGCGTCATGGCGCGTCTGCCGTCCCTGGGGCGCCCGCCCGGGACGCGATGCGTGCGGCCCGGCGGCGCCATGGCAGGCAGCGAAGCCTGCGAAGGCGGCTGCCCGTCCGCTAATGGAGACGCCGAGTGCGCGAAAGGATTCATGGCGGATCGTCGCCGACTGCGTCGAGGCGCCAGGCCGCCGCTGCGCCATGCGGTCACCTGGGCGGGCCAAAAGCTCATGAAAGTGTGAACTGCGTCACACTTTTGATGCTAATCTACTGGCCACCGGAGGGCATCCGGAGAAGGGCGATGCTGTTGGGCGAGTCCGCACCGGGCTTTCGCTATTGGGCCTTCATCAGCTACAGCCACCAGGATGATGCCTGGGGGCGCTGGCTGCAGCGCGCGATTGAAACCTACCGCGTGCCGCGCCGCCTGGTCGGCGAGCCGATCGCGGCGGGCCAGGTTCCGGCGCGCCTCCTGCCGGTGTTCCGCGATCGCGAGGAATTGCCCACGGCGGCCGATCTCGGCCGCGCGGTCGCCGAAGCCTTGCAGCAGTCCTGGTGCCTGATCGTCATCTGCTCGCCGGCCGCGGCCGCGTCGCGCTGGGTTAACGAGGAGATCCGCGAGTTCCAGCGCCTGGGGCGCGCCGGGCGCATCCACTGCCTGGTCGTCGATGGCGAACCGACGATTGCAGAATCGTGCTTTCCGGCAGCCTTGCAGGGACGGCGCGGCAGCGGCGCCGGCCAGCCGATTGCCGCCGACCCACGCCGTCGCGGCGGCGGCAGGGAACACGCACGCCTGCAGCTCGTGGCCGGCATCCTGGGCGTCAGCTACGACCGCCTGGCCCAGCGCGAGCACCAGCGCCGTTACCGGCGCATGGCCGCGTTCGCCGGCACTGCCGTGCTGGCGTTGGCGGTGCTGGCCGCCTTCACCGTCGCCACCATCAGCGCGCGCCACGAAGCGGATGCGCAACGCGCGCACGCGGAGTCACTGGTCGAGTTCATGCTCGGGGATCTGCGGCACAAGCTCGAACCCGAAGGCCAACTGGCCACGCTCGATGCCGTCGGCAAGGCCGCACTGGCCTACTACGAGGCGCAGGACCCCGCCAGCCTGGATGCGGACGCGCTCGGACGACGTGCGCGCGCCCTGCACCTGATCGGCGAGGTGTACGACCAGCGCGGTGAACTCGATGCCGCACTCCAGGTGTTCCGGCAGGCTGCCGCCAGCACCGGCGAACTGCTGGCACGTGACGGCAGCATTGCGCAGCGCATCTTCGACCATGCCCAGAGCGTGTTCTGGGTCGGCCTGATCGCCTTCCAGCGTGGCCAGGATGCGGAAGCCGAGACCGCGTTCAAGGCCTACCTGGCCCTGGCCCGGCGCCTGGTCGGCTTGGCGCCCGGCCAGGCCGACTGGCAGGCGGAGCTCGAGTATGCGCACAGCAACCTTGGCACGCTGCTGTGGGTCCAGGGACATGTCGAAGCCGCGGCGACCGAGTTCGAGCAGGCCCTGGAGGTGGCCCAGGCGCTTGCCCTGCGCGAGCCGGACGATCCTTCGCGACAGTCCCAGTTGGCCCAGGCGCACGCCTGGCTGGCCGAGGCGCGCGTATTGCAGG
Source organism: Dokdonella sp. (assembly GCA_023228465.1). Taxonomy (GTDB): domain Bacteria; phylum Pseudomonadota; class Gammaproteobacteria; order Xanthomonadales; family Rhodanobacteraceae; genus Dokdonella_A. The sequence goes on from JALOBC010000027.1 coordinate 34,021, forward strand.
GCCGCCTGCAGGAAGCGGCCGACCAGCGTCGACTGGAGCTGTCCATCTACCAGGGCATGCTGGCGCGGGACGCCAAGAACCGCGATGCGACGAGCGGTGCCGCGGTGGCCGAGCGCGAACTCGGGCGGCTCGCCTACATGCGCGGGGACCTGCCGCTGGCGCATTCACTGTTGCGCCACGCGGTTGCGTTGGCCGAAGCACTGCTCCAGGCAGATCCAGCCAACATGGCCATCATGGACAGGGCCGCCATCACCTATGCCGATCTCGGCGAGGTGCTCAGTGCCGGCACCGACGTCGCCGCGGCACACCAGGTGATCGAGCGCGAGCACGAACTGGCCAGCCAATTGGCGGCCCGCGACGCCACGGTGGTGCAATGGCAGGCGCGCCTGGGCCGCAGCCTGCTGCTGCAAGCGGGCCTCCAGGCGCGCGCCGGCGATCCACGGGGTGCCTTGCGCCTCGTGCAATCGGCCAGCCAGCGCCTTGCGCCGCTGCGGCGGGCACACCGCCTCGACCGCGGCACACGCCTGCTGGACGCGCGCACCCTGCTGCTGGCCAGCGACCTGCACGCCCGCCTTGGCGAGCCCGACCAGGCCCGCGACGACCTCGCCCAGCTCGTGGATCTGCTCGGCGCGGACGCCAGTGCCGGCCCGAGCGCCGACGCCATCCAGGCCATCGCGCTGCTGCAACTCGGGCGCACGCAGGACGCCATCCCGTTGATGACGCGGCTGGCCGCCATGGGCTATCGCGCGCCGGACTATGTCGCAGCCCTGGCACGCGCGACCGGGCCGCCGGCACCGGATCGGAGCAAGTCTGTCACGCGCGTGAAACGCTGAAGGACGGGCGCGCAACGCCCGCATCTGCCCCCAGGGAGACACCCCATGTGCAAGGCAATCGTGGACATCGAAGTGACCGCAAGTTTTGGCACCTCGTTCGACAACGGCGTGGCATTGGCATTCAAATCCACCTCACCCTGCCTCGACGACACGGCCGGCAACATCACCTTGCCGGCCAACGGTCGCCCGACCCTGCTCCGTTTCACATTGAAGACCGTCGAGGTCGAATGGACGGAAGGTTCACATCCCGGCAAGGGCAAGCTCGGATTCCAGCTCAAGCCCGGTGCCGATGGCTGGGAAAGCTTCTGGATCCGGCCAAAGGGCGGCAACAAGACGCAGCGGAAGCACCCGCAGTTCCCCTCATGCACCCTGGAAGCGACACCGCCTGGACCGCCCCGCGTCATCGTCGTGGAGGCCAGCAACTCCGAGCAGGGCGACTTCCCCTACTGTCTCGCCGTCGGCATCGACATGGGCAATGGTCAATTCCTGAGCCTGCGTCAGGATCCGCGCATCCGCAACGGTGGCATCCGCCTGGACTGAGCGTTCGTGATCCAGGCGAACCCCGGCCCGGCCGGCTGCCTTGCCAGGCGGAATCCGAATGCTGAAGGAGGCGTGGCCGTGGGCGTGAACGAGGGCGACGTGCAACCGCTGGTGGTCGGTGTGGTCAGCCACCGCAACCTGGTACCGGCGCAGGTCGAGGCAATCCGCGCGCGCGTGCACGAGCTGTTTGCGGGCCTGCGTCGCAGCTTCCCGCAACTGCCGCTGACGGTCGTCTCGGCGCTGGCGGCCGGTGGTGACCAGCTGGTGGCCGAGGAGGCGCTGGCGAGCGGCGCGCGGCTGATCGCGCCGCTGCCGTTCCCGCGCGCGGTGTATGCGCTGGATTTTCGCGATCCGCAGCGCCGCGCGCACTTCGAGTCCTTGTGCGACCAGGCAACCACGCTCGAGCCGACGCTGGCCGATGATGTGCCCTGCCCCGGCGCAGGCGGCCAGCGCAGGCGTGACTGGTGCTACGCCAGAACCGGCGTCTATATCGCCAGCCACTGCCACCTGCTGCTGGCCCTGTGGGACGGCAAGGTTTCCCGGCTGCCCGGCGGCACGGCGCAGGTCGTCGCCTACTTTCTCGGCGGCCGGCTGCCGCAGTTGCTCGAGCGGCGCGCCGCGGGCGGCAGCGCCAATCCACTGGACGAGGATACCAACCGCCTGCTGTGCCACATCGTCTGTTCACGCGACGTGGCCGGCGGCGACCCGATCGCTCCGCTGCGCCCACTGCAGCTCATCTGGCGCGCCGGCGAGGAAGTCACGCACGGACCCGACGCGATGCCACAGGCCGGGCGCGTGATGTTCGCGCGCATCGCGGAACTGAACCTGGATCGCGCCCGCCACGCCGGCGCCATCGAGGCCGCCGCGCGCGACCTGCCAGGACCGGCGCAGGGGCTGGCGGCGCACGCGCCGATCGAACGCAGCTTCGCCATCGCCGACTGGCTGGCCCTGCACTACCAGCGGCGCGTGATGTTCTCGATGCGTGCGATGTACAGCCTGGCCGCGCTGATGGGCATTGCCTTCGTGCTCTACGGCGACTGGTCACAGCAATACATGATCTTCGTATTCCTGCTGCTGTTCGCCCTTGGCGTGGCGCTGGACCGGGTGGCCACCCGGCGCGAATGGCACCGCAAGTACCTCGACTACCGGGCGCTGGCCGAAGGTTTGCGGGTGCAGGCGTATTGGCGCCGCGCCGGCCTGTCGATCACCGATGATGGCGAATTTGCCCACGACGACTTCCTGCAGAAGCAGGACATCGATCTTGGCTGGATCCGCAATGTGATGCGCGCGGTGGGCCTGATTGCAGCCGCGAGTGGCCAACCGGGTCGTATCGACCTGGCTGCGGTGATCCAGGAATGGGTGGGCGAATCCGGGCGTTGCGGGCAGTTGCACTACTACGAGGGGCGCTTCACCGAACGCCTGCGCCACCATCACCTGACCCAGCGGATCGGCGCCTTCAGCCTGTGGGCCAGCATCGCCATCAGCATCTTCCTGGCGCTGTTCGTGTTCGCCCTGCAACAGGAGGTGCAGGCCGTGCTGGTGTCGATCATGGCCACCCTGTCGATCATTGCCGCGGTGCGCGAGGCCTATGCCTACCGCAAGGCGGACAAGGAACTGATCAAGCAATACCGCTTCATGCGGCACCTCTTTTCCAGGGCGCGCGATGCGCTGGATCGCACGACGGACGCAACCGAGCAGCGCGCGATCCTGCGCGCACTCGGCGAAGCCGCCCTGACCGAGCACGCCGAATGGACGCTGATGCACCGCGAACGGCCGCTCGACCACGCGCGGATCTGAAGCCCTTCGCGGCCCTTGCGGCCACCCCTTGCTCGCCCGGCAGCGTCGAGCCGCACACCGCTGCGCCGTGACGAGCGCAGCGCCTGCGCCAGCGCCGCCGCCGGTGCCGGCGATTGCCGGAAAGGCGGGGAGAGTCAGGCGGCGCGCGGCGCGCGACTCTTCAGGCCGGAAGGGAAGTGCGGAACCTGGGCGCGCCGCTTCAGTCGGTGCCTGCGGCCAGGTCGAGCAGCAGAACCAATGGCCCCGGGGCGCCTTCCAGCAACAGCAGGCGCCTGCCTTGAACTTCACCGGGCAAGGTGCCGAGGCCGAGCAGCCTGCCGCCGGGGGCGGGGACCCATGGCGTTGTCTGTTGCACGCCGCGAGCGTCACTTGCCTGCATGCGCACCCAGCTCGCTGAGCCGCGTTGGAGCCAGTGCAGTTCCACGGCATGATCGGCGCTGCGCAGATACAGCAGGGTCCGCCTGCCGTCGATGTCCGCGTTCGGCACTTCCACCGTGGCCACCGCGTCGCCCTGCAGCACCGCAGTGGCCGCGGAGCCGTCGATCCGCTGCGTGCCATCGCCATGGGACGCATCGAAGCCGTCGCGCAGAAGAACCAGAATGTTGCTGTCGGTCTCGGTGCCGGCGCCGGCAGCCTCGATGGTCACTGTTGCCGTGGCCTCGTCACTGTTGGCCAGAATCGGCACATCGACCAGCCAGGTCAGGCTGCGGCCGGGGGCAACCCGTGCGTTGTCGCTGAACCCGCCATGCCCCTGTGCGCCGCATGCCGTGCCGCTGCCAGGCGGCGTGATGCACTGCCAGAACACCCGCGTGACGTCGATGGCGGCACTGAAGGTGGCGCTGATGGCCACGTTGTCGGCAGTGCCCGTGCCATGGTTGGCCAGCGTGACGACGTAGGTCAGCGTCCGGCCATAGCGGGCGTAGTCACGGCCGCCGTCATCGAGGGTCACGGCCAGCTGTGCCACCAACGCCTCGCAGGCCACCTCGACGTCGACAATATCGGCGCCGGCGATCGTGCCACTGGCCCGGGCGACGCTGCACGATTGGCCTTGGGGCTGGCCGCTGACTGTCACCAGATAGGCGGCCCCTTCCGGCAAGCTGGCCGAGAAACTGAACTGGCCATTGCCCAGCAGCACCAGGTCGCTGCCGCCATTCAGCCGCAGGATGACTCCCTGCCCGCCGGTCAGCCCGGTGACAGTGCCGCCGACGCGGTAGCGATTGGTGCATACGACGTGCACGTCGCTCACGTCAGCCGCCTCGATGCTGCCGGTGCCCTGGAACACCGTGCAGTTCTGCAGCGGCTGATCCGGCTGGACCCGTACGCTGACGGCATAGCCGGCGCCGTGCATGAGCGTGCCCGGGAACTGGAACGTGCCATTCGCCGTGATGGCCAGGTCATCGCCCCCGTTGTTCTGCAGCACCAGGCCCGAACCCGTCAGCCCGATCACCGTGCCGCCGACGTGATAGCTGGTGGCGGCAAAACTCGCCGTGACCTGGCAATCGGCCTGGATGTTGGCGGCCGTCCAGGTGCCGTCGCCATTGTCGGCGGGGCTGCAGGTATCGCCCGTCACCGCACCGACGTGGTAGCCGATGTCCGCCGTCAGCGTGAAACTGGCGTCGTCGCCATGATTCACCGTTTGAGAAGCCGGGCTGATGGCGCCGTGGCCACCCGGCGCGGTTGCCGTCACCGTGTAGGTGTCGATGGCAAAGCTCGCCGTGACCTGGCAATCGGCCTGGATGTCGGCCGCCGTCCAGGTGCCATCGCCATTGTCGGCAGGCGTGCAGGTATCGCCCGTCACCGCGCCGACGTGGTAGCCGGTGTCCGCCGTCAGCGTGAAACTGGCGTCGTCGCCACGGTTCACCGTTTGAGAAGCCGGGCTGATGGAACCGTGGCCACCCGGCGCCGTTGCCGTCACCGTGTAGGTGTCGATGGCAAAGCTCGCCGTGACCTGGCAGTCGG
>JALOBC010000057.1 GCA_023228465.1 Dokdonella sp.
CCCCGGCCGCGCCGGGCATCGGGACTGAAGTCCCTCCCACAATGCTGCAGGCGCGCAGGATCGACCTGTGGGAGCGGCTTCAGCCGCGATGCCTTCCCACTTCCGGCCGCGCAGGGCATCGGGACTGAAGTCCCTCCCGCAATGCTGCAGGCGCGCAGGATCGGCCTGTGGGAGCGGCTTCAGCCGCGATGCCTTCCCACTTCCGGCCGCGCAGGGCATCGGGACTGAAGTCCCTCCCACGAAGCCTCGGGCGCGCAGGATCGACCTGTGGGAGCGGCTTCAGCCGCGATGCCTTCCCCCTTCCGGTCGCGCGGGGCATCGGGACTGAAGTCCCTCCCACAATGCTGCAGGCGCGCAGGATCGACCTGTGGGAGCGGCTTCAGCCGCGATGCCTTCCCCCTTCCGGCCGCGCAGGGCATCGGGACTGAAGTCCCTCCCGCAATGCTGCAGGCGCGCAGGATCGGCCTGTGGGAGCGGCTTCAGCCGCGATGCTTTCCCACTTCCGGCCGCGCAGGGCATCGGGACTGAAGTCCCTCCCACAATGCTGCAGGCGCGCAGGAGCGACCTGTGGGAGCGGCGCCAGCTGCGATGCCAATGGCGGCGCGAATAGCTGCGGCCTGCTACACCTCGAATGCCTTGTCTGCGCCCAGCAGGGTGGCTACGCCCAGGGTGGCGAACACGGCGGCGGCGATGCCGTGTACCAGCCGCATGGGGATCTTCGCCGCCAGGCGGTCGCCGACGAATACCGCCGGCACGTCGGCGATCAGCATGCCCAGGGTGGTGCCGATCACCACCAGCAGGGGCGTCGCGTAATGCGCGGCAAGCGCCACGGTCGCAACCTGCGTCTTGTCGCCCATTTCCGCCAGGAAGAAGGTCACCAGGGTCGCGCCGAACACGCCCAGGGTGCTCGCGATGTGCGTGTCCACCGCCGCCACCTTGTCGGGAATGAGGGTCCACACGGCCATGGCGAGGAAGGACAGGCCGAGCGCCCAGCGCAACGTCCCGGGATCGAGCACGAGCGTGATCCACACACCGAGTGCGCCGGCAAGGCTGTGGTTGAGGGTGGTCGCCGCCAGGATGCCGAGGATGATCGGCCAGACGCGCTTGAAGCGCGCGGCGAGGATGAAGGCGAGCAGTTGCGTCTTGTCCCCGGTTTGGGCCAGGGCGACGACGCTCGTCGAAACGATCAGGGATTCCATGGGTCTTCCCGGGCCGGTCGAAATACGTTTGACCGCGACGCACCCCTGGCCCAGGCGGAGGCATCGTGGTCAAAGGTCTTGCCAGGTCCGGAAACTGCCCGCGCCATGGCCGGTTGGCCAAGTGTGTTGACGCAGGCCCCTTCGCGAGAAGGGCGGCTACTCCCCAATGACGGCGCGAGTGTAGCAGACCCGTGCGCGCAGTCCCAGTGCGTCCCCGGCACGTGCCGCTTGCCGCGTGCCGGTCGCGGTGGCAACGTGCAAACCCGAGGGATCGCCCCGATCCCACAGGAGAGTCCGATGCTCCGATCACGGCGAGATTTCCTGACTTCGGCCGCGGCCGCCGCCACCCTCGCTGCCGTCCCGGCCACGGCACGCGAGCCGGCGGCTCAGGGCATCACCACGACCCCGCAGCAGATCGCGGCCCTGTTCGACGGCCTGCCCGGTGACCTGGGCTGGAAGATCAGCGTGCCCGGACAGGACGGCGCGCCGGATTTCGTCGCCGCATCGGGTGCGTCGCGGCGCCTGTTCGCCGCCAGTTCCATCAAGACCTTCATCCTCTGCGAACTGCTCCGGCAACTGGATGCGCCCGATGTCGTCGAGCAGCTCGAGGCCCGGGAAGTCGCGCTGGATTCCAGCATCTGGTCATTCGGCAGCCCGAGCTTCAACCCGCCCAGCCTCAGCGGCGTGGTTTCCGCGCGCACCGTCCTGGAAGCAATGATCACGCGCAGCGACAACACGGCTACCGACATGGCCCTCAAACTGGCCGGCGCGGCAACGTGCGCCGCTTCATCGCCGATGCGGGGCTGACCGACACGCGGGTGCCGGACAGCACGCGTGCGCTCACCGGCTACCTGTTCGGTGCCCCCAACTACCTGACGATCAGCTGGGATGAGCTGCTCGAGGTGGTGCAGGGGCCGATGGTGCATCCCTTCCTCAACGATGTGCAGACCCTGGCATCTTCGGCCGATGACATGGTGTCCTACTATGCGCGCGCCTTGCAGGGCGAATTCTTCCAGCATGCGCAAACCCTGCAGGAGTTTCGCCGCATCCTCAGCCTGTGTGACTACATCTACTTGATCCCGCTGCCCGCCGGGGTGGAGGCGCATGCCAAGAGCGGCAATGCCGACACATCCGGCTTCCATGCCCGCGCCATTGCCGGGGGTCTGAACGTGGCCGGCAGCTGGATCCATTACGCATTCATACTGAACTGGTACGCCGCGGAGCCGGCCGACCCGGCCACCCTCGATCACCTCTACCGCGCGATTCACGATTCGCTGGCCCTGCTGGTGGGCGACCTGGCCCGCGCGGGTGGCGTCCCCTCGCCGCCGCTGGTGTTGCCGGAACGGCGGCGCTGAATCGCCGTCGGCAGCCGTCGTCCGGCTGGCGTCGCAAAGGCGTCATGTGAGTGCGCGGGCGTCAGGGGCTGCATGGGCGCGTGCGGTCGCGCCGCGTGTCCCGGCAGTTGCCGAGTCCGGGCGCATTGGCGAAGCACCTGTGAGGAGATGGCACCTCGCGCGGGATGGCAGAGCGTGAATCCCTGGAAGAAGCACGCAGCCATCAAGGCGTCACGCGCGAGCGTATCCAATGCTGGCCTGGTCGTGCGCCCGCACTCCCGGCACGGCGCGCCGGTATCAGTGTGGGGATCACGCGCAAGAAAAAGGGCCCGGAGATCATCCGAGCCCTTGTAGATGGTGGAGCTGAGGAGGATCGAACTCCTGACCTTCGCATTGCGAACGCGACGCTCTCCCAGCTGAGCTACAGCCCCACGAGTCGTTTCGCGGCCGGGCCGCGAAAGGGCGCGCATGATAGCGCGCACGCGAACCCACGCCAAGCCCCGTTGCGCAGCCCGGGTGCGCGCTGCGGATGGCATCTGTGGGGATTTCCGGAAGCGGGCCTCAGTCCGGCAGCAGGGCGATCAGGCGCTCGTGCAGGAGGTCGCGGCGCCAGCCTTCGAGGGCGGCAGGCCAGCGGCCGGTGGCGAGCAGCCTTTCCAGGTGCCGGCGCGAGCAGAGCAGGCCCTCGGGCAGATCCAGTTCTGCGGCGCGCGCGGCGACGACCTGCTTCATGGCCGCGATCACCTGCTTGTCGCGCGCATCCGGCGCTGGCGGGATGGCGTGGAATTCGAGCTCGTCATCGCGCAGCGGCGCCTTCAGCGCATCGAGGAGCTGGTTGCGCTGGGCGCTGCGCAGGGCGCGCTGGCCGCGCGTGCGCTCGGTCAGTTCATGGGCGTCGCGCGGCGGTCTGGCGGCGAGGTCGAGGACGTGGGCATCGTCCAGCAACCACGGCCGGGGTCGGTTGATGGCGCGCGCGGTCGCCTCGCGCCAGAGCAGGAGGCGGCGCAGCAGGGCCTGGCGCTCGCGGGGCCAGTCGGCCGCGCCACGGAAGGCGGTTTGCGGCTCGGGATCGGGGCCACTGTCGCGTGCGGCATCCAGCAGGCGCTGGCAATCCTCGGCCAGCCACGCGGAGAACCCGCGCCGGTCCACGCGTGCGGCAAGTTCGGCGTGCAGTTGCGGAAGATGGACCACGTCTTGCGCGGCGTAGTCGAGCTGCGCGGGGCTCAGCGGGCGCCTGAGCCAGTCGGAGCGGGTCTGGCCCTTGGGCAGTTCGACGCCGGTAAGCGCCTGGACCAGCTTCTGATAGCCCAGCCCGGCGCCGAGCCCCGCGAACGAAGCGGCGATCTGGGTGTCGAACAGGTGAGCGATCGAGCACGACCAGGTCGCCAGCGCCTGCAGGTCTTCGCCGGCGCTGTGCATCACGCAGGTGCGCGCGGAATCGCCAAGCAATCTGGCCAGTGGTGCCGGGTCGGCCACGCCGAGCGGATCGACCAGGCCGATGTCGGCACCCAGCCCCAGCTGTACCAGCGCGAGCCGGGGCGCATAGGTGTCGATACGCATGAATTCGGTGTCCAGCCCGAAGCTGGCGGGCGCAGCGTCGAGGAAGGAGGCAAGTGTGTCGTCGGTGGCGATCCAGTCGGCCAAGGCGGTATTCCATGCAGCGTGATCGGAGAGCCGGGCCGTGCGCCGCAGTGGGGTTGCCCGGCATCGGAAGCGTGCGTCGGGGCAACGGCTTCACGCGACAGCGCCAAGCACGGATAATCCTGCACGATGCCCGGTAGCGAAGTTGCACGCAAGCAGCATGCCTGGGGTGGCGCGGCGGGTCTCGCGCTGCTCGCCTTCGTGCTGGCCTTTCGCTTTTTCCCGGGCATCCTGCACATCGAACCCCAATCCGATGAGGTCGTGGCCACCAGCGCACCGGGTGCGCCGGCCGGCGCTGCGACCTGGTCGGCGGTGCAGGCACCGCCCCCCGAAACCTCGCCGGCGTCGGCTGCGGTGGCGTCCACCGGCACCTCGTTTGCCGACGCGGTGCGCATGGGGCCGCCCGCGCCCACCAGCAAGCAGGTGGCCGCGCTGCTCAAGCGCGCGCAGGCGGCCGAGGAAGCCGGCGCGCTGATCGAGCCGGCCAAGGACAACGCGGTGGCCCTGTACCACGAAGTGCTGGCGGCGGCGCCGACGAACCGCGAGGCCGAGGCGGGGCTGGAGCGGATCGGGGGTGCACTGCGCGACTGGGCGCTGGCGGCGATCATCCGCGGCGACGAGGACAGTGCGCAGCGCTACCTCGCCGCCTACGCGCAATTGCCACATTCGGAGGAAGAGCTGGCCGACGTGCGTGCGCGCGTCAAGACCCTGCATGAAGTGTTGCCCATGCTGACCCGCGCGGCGGCGCTGATGAAGGCCGGGCATGCCACCGAGCCCAGGGGCGGCAATGCGCTGGATGTCTATCGCCAGGTGCTCAAGCTCGATCCGGGCAACCTGCTGGCCGATGCCGGTCTGGCGGAGATCGAACGTGGCTACCTGGACGAGGCGCTGGCCGAGGCGGCGCAGGACGACTTCGAGGGCGCCGATGCGAGCCTTGCCCAGGCCGCGACGATTCGGCCGGGCTCGCGCGAACTGCTGGAGACCCGCGCGCGCATCGAGGGCATTCGCCGCCAGCGGGCCGAGGGCATACTGGCGCAGGCGCGCTCGGCGCTGGATGCGGGCAATGCCGACCTGGCCGAACAACTGGCGCAGCGGGCGCAGGCGATCAGCTCCGACCTCGCCGGCCTGGATCGCTTCAACGTCCGCCTGCGCAATGCGCGCCTGTATGCCAGCCTGTCGCCTGGGCAGGTGCTGCAGGATCGCTTCCTGGACATTTCCGGCAGCGCGCCGCCGGTGGTGGTGATCCCCACCGGCAGCTTCATCATGGGTTCCAGCGACGACGAGGCCGGCCGTGCCGCCAACGAGGGTCCGGCGCGGCGCGTGGTCATCAATGTCGGCTTCGCGCTTGGCCAGACCGAAGTGACGGTCGGCCAGTTCCGCGAATTTGTCAGCGTCACCGATTACCGCACGGATGCCGAGAGACTGGGCAGCAGCGCGGTCTATGACGAAAGCACGGGACGCATCGTCGAGCGCCGCGGCATGACCTGGCGCAACGATTACAGCGGTGCGCGGGCGCGCGACAACCTGCCGGTCGTCAACGTGTCGTGGAATGATGCGACGGCCTATCTCGCCTGGTTGAGCGCGCACACGGGCAAGCACTACCGCCTGCCGAGCGAGGCCGAGTTCGAGTATGCCCTGCGTGCCGGTTCGGGCACGCGCTACCCGTGGGGCGACGGCAATCCCGACCAGGTGGTCGGCAACTTCACCGGCGACCGCGACCGCTCGCCGACCAAGCGCAGCTGGAGCGTTGCCTTTCCGCATTATGACGACGGCTACTGGGGTCCGGCGCCCGTACGCACCTATCCGGCCAATGCGTTCGGCCTGTACGGCATGGCAGGCAACGTGTCCGAGTGGGTCGAGGACTGCTGGCATGACAACTACATCCGTGCCCCGCGCGACAGCAGCGCCTGGGTGAATCCCGGATGCCGCCAGCGCGTCGTGCGTGGCGGCTCGTGGGGCAGCGACCCCGGGCAGGTGCGCTCGGCCTACCGCACGTCTGCGGCAGCCGACACGCGCAGCGCGCGCGTGGGTTTTCGCATCGCGCGTGATCTTTAGAGGGGAGGGGCACGGGCGCGCGGCCCGCATGGCGGCACGGCGCACCGCGACCCGACCTTGCGCCTTCACGTGAAGTAAATCCTGCACAAGCCAGAATCACCCCGTGGCGTGGCATCCCGCCATGCGCAACGAGGAGCTGGCGATGCGCGATTCGCGCGCTGTAGAGCCGTTGACCGTGGCCGCGTCAGGCGCCGCGTCGGCGCTGGCGCGGCGCTTTGCTGAAGTGCGCGCCGCAACCTCGGCCCTGGTGGCCAACCTCGCGCCCGAGGACAGCGTCGTACAGTCGATGCCCGAGGCGAGCCCGGCCAAGTGGCATCTCGCCCATACCACCTGGTTCTTCGAGCACTTCATCCTTGCCCGCGAGGCCGGCTATCAGGCGCTCCACGCGGGCTGGGATTTCATCTTCAATTCCTATTACCAGAGCGTCGGGCCCATGCACGCGCGGCCGCGCCGCGGGCTGCTCTCGCGCCCGACCCTGGCCGAGGTGCTGGACTACCGCGCCGAGGTCGATGGGCGCGTGCGGGATCTCCTGGGACAGGTGCTCGACCCGGCGCTCGAAGCGTTGCTCGTGCTTGGTCTCAATCACGAGCAGCAGCACCAGGAACTGCTGCTCACCGACATCAAGCATCTGTTTTCGCTGAACCCGCTGGAGCCGGTCTATCGATGCGCTGCGCCGCGGGAATCGCGCGCGGCCCAGCCGCTGGTCTTCCTGCCCGGTGTCGAAGGCATCGTCGAGATCGGCCATGCCGGCGCGGGGTTCGCCTTCGATTGCGAGACACCACGCCATCGCACCCTGTTGCAGCCGCACGCCATCGCCAATCGTGCGGTCACCAACGCCGAGTTCGCCGAGTTCATCCGCGCGGGCGGCTACCGCACACCGACGTTGTGGCTGTCCGACGGCTGGGATCGCGTGCAGCAGGAAGGCTGGCGTCACCCGCTGTACGCCACGCCGGAAATGGATACGGCCTTCACCCTCGCCGGGCGCCAGCCGCTCGATCCGGCCGCGCCGGTCTGCCACCTCAGCTATTTCGAGGCGGACGCCTTCGCCCGCTGGGCTGGCGCGCGCCTGCCCAGCGAGGCGGAGTGGGAAGCGCTGGCAGCAACGTTGCCCGTCAGTGGCCATTTCGCCGACAGCGGCAGGTTCGAACCGCTGCCCGCCGGGCCGGGCCCGGGCGCCCTGCAGATGTTCGGCGATGTCTGGGAGTGGACGGCCAGCCCGTATGTCGCCTACCCAGGTTATCGCCCGCTGCCCGGGGCGGTCGGCGAGTACAACGGCAAGTTCATGTGCGGGCAGTTCGTCCTGCGCGGCGGCGCCTGCGTGACGCCCGCGGGGCACCTGCGCGCCAGCTACCGCAATTTCTGGGCGCCGGCGACGCGCTGGCAGTTCGCCGGCCTGCGCCTGGCGAAGGATCGCTGATGGCCGCCCTGCAGCTCGTGCGCGCCGGCCGCGGCGCCGCGCCACCGGCGGACTTTGCTGCCGATGTCTGCGCCGGCCTGGCGCGCCGGCCCAAGCGCATCGCCTCCAAGTATTTCTACGACGCCCGTGGTTCGGCCCTGTTCGAGCGCATCTGTGCGCAACCCGAGTACTACCTGACACGCACGGAACTGGCGATCCTGCACGCGCATGCGGATGAAATCGCGGCGGCCGTCGGGCCGCGCGCATTGGTTCTCGAGTACGGCAGCGGCAGTGGCCTCAAGACGCGGCGACTGCTCGATGCCCTGGTCGAGCCGGTCGCCTACGTGCCGGTGGAGATCTCGCGTGCGGCGCTGGATGCCAGTACGGCGGCATTGGCGCCCGAGTTCCCGGAGCTGGAGATCCTGCCGTTGTGCGCCGATTTCACCGGTCGCCTCGCGCCGCCCGCGCCGCGCCGGCAGCCGCGTCGCACCCTGGTGTATTTCCCCGGCTCGACGCTCGGCAACTTCGGCCCGGACGAAGCCGCTGCCGTGCTGCGCGACATGCGCGTGAACATGGGCGCGGGCGGCCTGGCCCTGGTCGGCATCGACCTGCAGAAGGATCCGCGGGTGATCGAAGCCGCCTACAACGATGCCGCCGGCGTGACCGCCGAGTTCACCCTGAACCTGCTGGCGCGGATCAATCGCGAGCTCGGCGCGGATTTCGACCTCACACGCTTTCGTCATCGTGCCGCCTATCATGCGCTGGCCGGGCGCATCGAGACCCATCTCGTCAGCCAGGTCGCGCAAGTCGTGCACGTGGCCGGGCAGCGCTTCGATTTCGCCGCCGGCGAGGCCATGCTGGTCGAGTACAGCTGCAAGTATTCGCCGGACGGATTCGCGCGTCTCGCGCACGCGGCCGGCCTGCGCGTGGTGCGCAACTGGACGGATCCGGCCGACTGGTTCGCCAACGTGTTGCTGGCGCGCGCCTGAGCGGCCGGCGCAGGCCGCGCGGCTTCGAGGTTCGACATGTGGATCCTGCTGCTGGCCTGGTTGGGCGGTGTACTGACCATCGCCAGTCCCTGCATCCTGCCGGTACTGCCGTTCGTGTTTGCCGGCATGGGCCGACCTTTCGCGCAGCGGGGGTTGCCCCTGCTGACCGGCATGGCGCTGACCTTTGCCGTGGTTGCGAGCCTGGCCGCCGCCGGCGCCAACTGGGCCGTGCGCGCCAACCAGTACGGCCGTCAACTTGCACTGGTGGTGCTGGCACTGGTGGGCCTGACCCTGCTCTTGCCACGCCTGGCCACGCTGATCTCACGGCCCTTCCTGTTCCTCGGCAACCGGGTTGCACGATCGGACGGGGCGGCTGCCTCACCCTGGTCGGCCTTTGCCTTGGGCGTGGCCACCGGCCTGCTGTGGGCACCGTGCGCGGGGCCGATCCTCGGCCTGCTGCTGACCAGTGCCGCCCTGCACGGCGCCAGCGTGGCATCCAGCCTGCTGCTGCTCACCTATGCCATCGGCGCGGCCATGGCGCTGGCCGTGGTTCTGCTGGCAGGCCAGGCGCTGGCGCGCAGCGTGCGGCACGTGGCCGGTGCCAGCGAGACGCTGCGCCGCACACTTGGCGTACTCGTCCTGGCTGGCGTGGTGGCGATCGCCGCCGGACTCGACACGGGCCTGCTGGGACGCCTGTCGCTGGCGACCACCGGCACGCTGGAACAGGGGCTGGTGGACCGCTTGCGGCCTGCCCAGCCTGTGGCTACCCGCGCCGCTGCGGCGGTGGACGGCCTGCTGCCCAGCGCGCTGGCGGGCGCCACCGGCTGGCTGAACTCGCCGCCCCTGAACGCCGCGGCCTTGCGCGGCAAGGTGGTGCTGGTCGATTTCTGGACCTATTCCTGCATCAACTGCCTGCGCAGCCTGCCGCACCTGCGCGCCTGGGCGGATCGCTATGGCACTCACGGGTTGGTCATCATCGGTGTGCACACGCCCGAGTTCGCCTTCGAGAAGGATCCGGCCAACGTGGCGGCGGCGGTGCGTCGCCTTGGCGTCAGCTGGCCGGTCGCGCTCGATGACGACTATGCGATCTGGCGTGCCTTCGACAACCGCTACTGGCCAGCCCACTATTTCATCGACGTCCATGGGCGCATCCGCCACCAGCATTTCGGCGAGGGCGGCTATGCCGAGTCCGAACAGGTCATCCGTTCGCTGCTGGCCGAGGCCGGCCACACCGACCTGCCGCCCGCGGGCGGACAGGTCCTGGCCACGGGCGTCGAGGCACCAGCGGACTTCATCGCCGGCATGTCCCCGGAAACCTACCTCGGCTATGCGCGCGCCGAACGTTTTGCGGGTGGCACGCTGGCGCGTGATCGCAGCGCCACCTATCGGGCGCCGGCGCAGCTTGGTCGGCATGCCTGGGCGCTCGATGGCCGCTGGACCGTGCAGGCCGAGGATGTGCGGCTGGACAGCCCGGGCGGACGCATCGTGTTCCGCTTCGCCGGTCGCGACCTGCATCTGGTCCTCGGACCGGGTGCACGCGGCGGCGCGGTCCGTTTTCGCGTGCGCATCGATGGCAAGCCGCCCGGCGCCGATCACGGCAGCGATGTCGATGCGCAAGGCAATGGCGTGGTGCGCACGCAGCGCCTCTATCAGCTCATCCGTCAGGCGCAAGGCAACGGACCGCGCCTGTTCGAGATCGAGTTCGAGGATTCCGGCGTGCGGGCCTACGCATTCACCTTCGGCTGAGGGGCGGGTGGCGGTTCGGTCCGCGCAATCCGACCCTCAGATACCACGCACCCCCGTTCACCAGACACGAAAACGCCCCGCGAGGGGGCGTCTTCATGTCTGGCGGAGAGGGTGGGATTGCTCGGCGCGTCCTGCGCCTCGCCCCTTCGCGCTGCGCGCTCCGGGGCCAGCCTGCGGCCGTCCGGGAATGCTCCCGACATTCCCGTCGAACCAGTGGGTTCGTCCACGCACCCCCGTTCACCAGACACGAAAACGCCCCGCGAGGGGGCGTCTTCATGTCTGGCGGAGAGGGTGGGATTGCTCGGCGCGTCCTGCGCCTCGCCCCTTCGCGCTGCGCGCTCCGGGGCCGGCCTGCGGCCGTCCGGGAATGCTCCCGGCATTCCCGTCGAACCAGTGGGTTCGTCCACGCACCCCCGTTCACCAGACACGAAAACGCCCCGCGAGGGGGCGTCTTCATGTCTGGCGGAGAGGGTGGGATTCGAACCCACGGTGCGCTTGCACGCACGCCTGATTTCGAGTCAGGTACATTCGACCACTCTGCCACCTCTCCGGTGGGCCGCGGATGATACGAGGGTCCATCGCGCGAGACAAGCGGCGCCGGGCGGCGGCTATACTGCGGCGCCCGCGGCGATGCCCGTCACGGGGCAAGGAGGAGTTGCATGAACCAACCCCGGGTACCGGTTTCCCACGGAGAGCTGATCGACAAGATCACCATTCTCGAGATCAAGGCCGAGCGCATCGGCGATGCCGCCAAGCGCGCCAACGTGCGCACCGAACTGGACCTGCTGAACGGCGTCTGGGCGGCCGACACGGCGTCGCATACCGACATCGGCAAGGAGCGTGCTGGCCTGCGCGCGGTGAACGAGGCGCTGTGGGAGATCGAGGATCGCATCCGCCTGAAGGAAAAGGCCAGGGCCTTCGACGCCGAATTCATCGAGCTGGCGCGTTCGGTGTACGTGCGCAACGATGAACGCGCGGCGCTCAAGCGCGCGATCAACGAGAAGCTGGGATCGACCCTGGTCGAGGAAAAGTCCTACCAGGACTATCGCTGAGCGCGACGCGGCGCGCGGCCGCCCGCGGGACAGGCTGTCGGCGCCGCTCAGCCCGATTGGGCAACCTGCAGGGCAGCCTCCGGGCGGCTCGCGCTGCGCGCCGCATCGAATGCCTCCAGGCGTTCGATCACGTCGTCGATCTCGATCAGGTCCATGACCCCGCGGTGCTCGAGCTTGGTGCCCCACGGCAGCGCATCGGCCGGTTTCCTGCGGAACTTGCGCGCCGCCGCGTCGTAACGGTCCACGCACCAGCGCCGGTCCGAATAGGGCCCCGAACGTGCCGGATTGCTCGCCGCGTGCAGTCCCAGGACCGGCGTGCCGACGGCATTGGCCATGTGCATGGGCCCCGAATCGGGCGCCAGCAGCAGGTCGGCGCGTTCCAGCAGGGCGAGCAACTGCTTGATGGTGTCCTTACCGATGAGGTCGGTGGGCACGGTCTGCATGTGGCTGCGGATCGCGTTGCCCAGTTCGCGCTCGAACGCGCTCGGCCCGCCGCACAGCACCACCTGCCAGCCCAGCGCGAGCGCCGCGTGATCCATCACCGCGGCATAGCGTTCGGCGCGCCAGTTGCGCAGGCGATGACTGGAGGCCGGGCTGACCACCAGCACCGGGGCTCCGGCGCGCAGGTGCCTTGCGGCAAATTGACGCGCCTCGTCCGGGATGGGGATGTCCCAGCGCACGGCGGTCTGCTGGAGTCCGAGTGGTTCGAGGAAGCTGGCCATCGCGTCCAGCACATGGTCGCCGCGGCGCGCGGCGATGCGGCAATTGATGAACAGGCCGTGCAGGTCCTTGGAGCGTGCGCGATCGTAGCCGATGCGCAGGGGGGCCTTGACGGCGAGACTGAGCAGGTTCGAGCGCAGCGCCACCTGCATGTGCAGCAGCGCATTGAAGCGGCGCCCGGCCAGCTGCTCGCGCACCGCGCGATGACCTGCGCGCCCGGCATGCTTGTCGAAAACGATGAACTCGACCCCGGCGATATCGCCCACCAGGCGATGTTCCAGCTTGCCGATGATCCAGGTGAGCTGCGTCCCCGGCCAGTGCGCCTGCAGGGTGCGCACCAGGGGCACCACGTGAGTGACGTCGCCCAGCGCCGAAGTGCGCAGCAGGCAAAGAGAATCAGGCTCGGTGCCGGAGGTCGCGGTTTGATCCATGCGGCGCTTGCTACCATTTGCGTTGATGTGGTGCCAAATTGGGGCGCCACGCCGGAACGGCAAGCAGTAAGAGGCATGATCGAGCCGCAAGTTCAATCGACCGGCGATGGGGCGCTCGTATTCGACCGCGCCCTGGGCCTGGTCCCCGATGTCGCCTGGTTCGATCCGGCGCACTGGCAGGCGCATGGCCAGGCTGCACGCGCTTCGGGCGGGCGCGGGGGCGTGGTCTTCGTCACGACTGCGGCCGGCCCCTGTGCGCTCAGGCATTACTGCCGCGGCGGGCTGGTCGCGCGGCTCAGCCGGGATCGCTATGCCTGGTTCGGTGCGGCGCGCACGCGCTCGTTCAGGGAGTTCCACCTGCTGGCCGAGCTGGCCAACGCAGGCCTGCCGGTGCCCGCTCCGGTGGCCGCGCGCTACGTGCGCCAGGGCCTGCGCTACACCGCCGACCTGCTGACGCGACGCATCGAGGCCGCGCAGACGCTGGCCGCGCTGCTCGGCGCGGACCGGGCCGACCGATCCAGCGCCGAACGCATTGGCGGCATGCTGGCCCGGTTTCATGCTGCCGGCGTCTGGCACGCGGATCTCAATGCCCACAACATCCTCGTCGACGCCGCCGGCAAGGCCTGGCTGCTCGATTTCGACCGCGGCCGTCGGCGCCGGCCGTCGCTTGCCTGGCAGCAGGCCAACCTGGCGCGCCTGCGGCGTTCGCTGGACAAGCTGGGCGCGCGGCGCATGGCCGGTTTCGACGCACGCTTCTGGCACCCGCTGCTGGCCGCCTATCACGCCGCGCTGGTGGCTGCGGCGGAGGAGGGCCGGCCATGAGTCTCACCCTGCGCTTCCTTGGCGTGGGCAGTGCCCAGGCGCCGGAGCTGGGCTCGGCCAGCGGTGCGCTGGAGCAGGACGGCGAGCCGCGCCTGATGATCGATTGCGGTGCCGAGGCCCTGTCGGCCTGGCTGGAACACTATGGCGTGCCGCCGCCGGCAATCTTCCTCACCCACACCCACATGGACCACGTGGCTGGCCTGGAGCGTCTGTTCTACCGCCTGTATTTCGACCCGGCCCTGCGCGGGCATACGCGCCTGTATGCGCACGCCGCCCTGGTCCCCCTGCTGCAATCACGCGTGGCCGATTATCCGGGCGTGCTGGCCGAAGGCGGCGCCAATTTCTGGGATGCTTTCCGCCTGGTGCCGGTATCGCGCGGTTTCTGGTGCGACGGCCTGTGGTTCGACGTGTTCCCGACCCGTCACCACGCGCCCATGACCTCGTTCGGCGTGGCCCTTGCCGGCAGCTTCGTGTGGACCGGCGATACGCGGCCGATCCCGGAAATGCTGTCCCGATATGCTGCGCGCGGCGAGCTGGTGGCGCATGATTGTGGCGTGGTGGGCAATCCTTCGCATACCGGCCTCGACGATCTGGCGCGTGAGTACCCGCCGGAGCTGCGCCAGCGCCTCATCCTTTACCACTACGCCAGCGAGGCCGACGGCGCGACCATGCGCGAACATGGCCTGTGCGTGGCGCGGCGCGGCGATGTGATCGAACTGGCGCCGCCACGCGCCACCGCGCCGCTGCCGGTGGCAGGCACCTGAGATGAACAAGTCCATTCCGTTGCGCCTCGCTGTCCCGGCACCGGCCACACCGAGCGACCAGCGCGGGCGCGCCCTGGCCGACCTGCGCATTTCGGTGATCGACCGCTGCAACTTCCGCTGCCCCTATTGCATGCCGGAAGACCAGTACCCGCGCGACCACGAGTTCCTGAGCAAGGCCGATCGCCTGCGCTTCGAGGAGATCGCCCGCCTGGCAACCGTGTGCGCCGGGCTGGGCGTGCGCAAGCTGCGCCTGACCGGCGGCGAACCGCTGCTGCGGCGCGACCTGCCGGAGCTGGTGCGCATGCTGGCCGCCGTGCCCGGCATCGAGGACGTGGCCCTGACCACCAACGGCAGTCTGCTCGCGACGCGGGCCGCGGCGCTGCGCGCGGCGGGGCTCGCGCGGCTCACGGTCAGCCTGGATTCGCTGGTGCCGGAAACCTTCCGTCGCCTCACCGGCGGGCGCGGCGAGGTGGGCGAGGTCCTCGACGCGCTGGCAGCGGCCAGGGCGGCCGGCTTCCCGCCGGCCAAGATCAACTGCGTGGTCATGCGCGGCATCAACGACGAGGACGTGCTCGGCCTGGTCGGGCATTTCCGTGGCAGCGGCCACATCGTGCGCTTCATCGAATACATGGATGTCGGCACCTGCAACGACTGGCGCCGCGACCGGGTGGTGCCCAGCGCACGGTTGCGCGAGCGCATCGGTGCGCGCTGGCCGCTGGTCGCGCTCGATCCGAACTATGGCGGCGAGGTCGCGCGGCGCTACGCCTTCGCCGACGGGGCAGGCGAAATCGGCTTCATCAGCTCGGTCACCGAACCCTTCTGCGGGGATTGCACGCGCGCCCGCCTGTCCGCCGACGGACGCCTGTACACCTGCCTGTTCGCCAGTGCCGGTCATGACCTGCGCGGGCCGCTGCGTGCCGGGGCCAGTGACGCGGAACTGGCCGGCCTGGTTGCCGCACTGTGGAATGCACGCGATGATCGCTACAGCGAAATCCGCAGCGCGGCAACCCTGCGTGGCCGCACGCATGTGGAGATGTACTCGATCGGTGGCTGAGCCACCGTGGCCCGCAACCCCTGGCAGCGGCTGGCGCCGCAGTGCCCTTCATCCCGGAGTATCGCACAGCCCATGTCGCAGTCCCCTGGCCTGAGCCACCTCGATGCGCAAGGCCGTCCAAGCATGGTCGATGTGGGCGCCAAGGCGGCGACCCGCCGTGAAGCAATGGCCGAGGTGCGTGTGCGCTTTCCCGCCGCCGTGGCTGCCACCCTGCGCGCCGAGGGCCTGCGTTCGGCCAAGGGCCCGGTGATCGATACCGCGATCATCGCCGGCACCCTGGCGGTCAAGCGCACCCACGAACTGATCCCGTTCTGCCACCCGCTGCCGGTAGAGAAGGTTCGCTTCGCCATCGATTTCGATGGCGACGATGCGCTGCTCATCCGCTGCACGGTGGCCCTGACCCACAAGACCGGGGTCGAGATGGAGGCGCTGACCGGAGCCAGCGTGGCGGCGCTGACCGTCTATGACATGTGCAAGGCGCTCTCGCACGAGATGGTCATCGACGGCCTGCGCCTGGTGGAAAAGAGCGGCGGCAAGCGCCGCGTGGAACAGGGCAGGGTGATCGAATGAAACTGCAACTGGTTTATTTCGCCAGCCTGGCCGATGCCGCCGGCTGCGCGCGCGAGGAGCGCGAAAGCACGGCGCGCACGCCGCGCGAACTGTATGCGGAAGTGGCGGCGGTGCACGCCTTCAGCCTGCCGCCCGAACGCCTGCGCGTGGCAGTCAACGACGCCCTGGTGGGTTGGGACCATGCCCTGGCCGAGGATGACGAGGTGGTCTTCCTGCCGCCGGTATCCGGCGGATGAGCATGCTGGCGGTGATGCGGTTCTGCCTCAGTGAAACGCCGATCGACGTGCCGGCCGAACGCGCGGCCCTGGCGCATCCGGCCGCCGGCGCGCTGGTCGCGTTCGAGGGCTGGGTGCGCGACCACAATGCCGGACGTGCGGTGCAGCGACTGGATTATCAGGCCTATGGCGCGCTGGCGCAGAGCCAGGGCGAGGCGATCCTGGCCGAAGCCGGCCAACGCTTTGGTGTGCGCAAGGTGGCTTGCGTGCACCGCGTCGGGCGCCTGGAAATCGGCGATCTGGCCGTTTGGGCCGGCGCCAGTGCGGATCACCGCGATGCCGCCTTCGCCGCCTGCCGCTGGATCATCGACGAGGTCAAGCGGCGCGTGCCGATCTGGAAGAACGAGCACTACGCCGATGGCGCGTCGGGCTGGCTGCACCCGGACGATACGCCGGTCCACGGCGGCAGCTGACACGCAGCCCGTTGCAGCCGGATGCCTGGAGGGTGGCAGCCCCGCCAGCCACATCCCGGCACCCGAATCATCCACTACCGTTGCTTCCTTCCGGACCTGGCGGGGTTTGCGGACTATCGTCGCGGGAGGACCGACGGGGCCACCATGAACTGGCGGAGAGGGCGGGATTCGAACCCGCGAAACGGTTTGAGCCGTTTACACACTTTCCAGGCGTGCTCCTTCAACCACTCGGACACCTCTCCAAAGGGTTCTCATCCCGCCTTCCGGGCGGGATTGCTCGGCGCATCCTGCGCCTCGCCCCTATGCGCTTCGCGCTGCGGGGCCAGCCTGCGGC
>JALOBC010000046.1 GCA_023228465.1 Dokdonella sp.
CAGGCGTGCTCCTTCAACCACTCGGACACCTCTCCAAAGGGTTCTCATCCCGCCTTCCGGGCGGGATTGCTCGGCGCATCCTGCGCCTCGCCCCTATGCGCTTCGCGCTGCGGGGCCAGCCTGCGGCTGTCCAAGATCGTTCCCGACGATCTTGTCGAACCCGCGAAACGGTTTGAGCCGTTTACACACTTTCCAGGCGTGCTCCTTCAACCACTCGGACACCTCTCCAAAGGGTTCTCATCCCGCCTTCCGGGCGGGATTGCTCGGCGCATCCTGCGCCTCGCCCCTATGCGCTTCGCGCTGCGGGGCCAGCCTGCGGCGAAACGGTTTGAGCCGTTTACACACTTTCCAGGCGTGCTCCTTCAACCAGCGGTCCGCGGGCTGCAACTTGCGGCACCGCGCGCGGCGGGTCGCGCAGCATACTAGGCGGACGCGCTTGCTACAATCGTCCGCTCAGTCCTCGAGCCTCCCATGTCCTACCAAGCCCTTGCGCGCAAATGGCGTCCGCGCCGCTTTTCCGAACTGGTCGGCCAGGAACACGTGGTGCGTGCGCTCACGCATGCGCTGGACAGCGGGCGCCTGCATCACGCATTCCTGTTCACCGGCACGCGTGGCGTCGGCAAGACCACCATCGCCCGCATCCTGGCCAAGTCGCTGAACTGCGACCAGGGCCCGACATCCAATCCCTGCGGCGAGTGCAGCGCCTGCCTGGACATCGATGCCGGCCGCTTCGTCGACCTGCTGGAGATCGACGCCGCCAGCAATACCGGCGTGGACAACGTGCGCGACCTGATCGAGAACGCGCAATATGCACCCACCCGCGGACGCTACAAGGTGTACCTCATCGACGAGGTGCACATGCTCTCCAAGGGCGCCTTCAACGCCCTGCTCAAGATCCTCGAGGAACCGCCTCCGCACGTGAAGTTCCTGCTCGCGACCACCGATCCGCAGAAGCTGCTGGTGACCGTGCTCTCGCGTTGCATCAAGTTCAACCTCAAGCGCCTCACACCCGAGCAGATCAGCGGCCAGATGCGCCACATCCTGGAGGCCGAGGGCATCGGCTGCGACGAGGAAGCCATCGAGGTGCTGGCACGCGCGGCCGACGGATCGCTGCGCGATGGACTGTCGCTGCTCGATCAGGCCATCGCCCATGGCAATGGCGCGCTGGTTGCGGACGAGGTGCATGCGATGCTCGGCACGGTCGAGCGCACCCGCGTGCGCGGCCTGCTGGAGACGCTGGCCAGTGGCGATGGCGCGGCGCTGCTCGACGAGGTCGAGCGCATCGCCGCCTACGCACCGGATTTTGCCCAGGTGCTGGATGACCTTGCCGGCCTGCTGCATCGCATCCAGCTGTTGCAGCTGGTGCCCGCCGCCGCTGGTGCGCCGGATGCCGGCCTGCTGGCCCTGGCTGGGCGCCTGGCGGCGGAAGACGTGCAGCTTTGGTACCAGATGGCGGTGACCGGGCGGCGCGACCTGCCACTGGCGCCCACGCCGCGGGTCGGTTTCGAAATGAGCCTGCTGCGCATGTTGGCCTTCGTGCCCGTCGCCGTGCCGGACGCCCCGCCCGACGTGCAGCGCGAGGTGGTCGTCGCGAAGGCGCCCGCCACCGCAGCCCCGCCGGCACCCGCTTCGGCCCCGGCCCGTGCGGGCGCAGCGGGCGCCGCCACCCGGGCCAGTGCGCCCGATCGCGACGCCGCTCCCGAATCATGGCCTGCCCTGATCGAACGCGCCGGTCTGCGCGGACCGGTGGGCCAGCTCGCGCGCCACGCCAGCCTGCTCGGCATCGATGGCGCGCTGGTGCGTCTGGCCATCAAGGAGATGCCGGCCCACCTGGCCGATGGCCCGATCCTCGCCCGCCTCGAGGAACAGCTTGGCCAGGCGCTCGGACGGCCGATCAAGGTGAAGTTCGAGCGCGGCGCGGTGGCCGCGGAAACGCCGGCCCAGCGGAGTGCGCGCAGTTCGCGCGAGCGCCAGCAGGCGGCCGAGCGCGCGGTGGCTGCCGATCCGCTGGTGCGCTCGCTCGTGGATACCTTCGATGCACGCGTCATTCCAGGCAGCGTGCGCCCGGCCGACCCGGCCGACCCGGCCGATTGACCGGACATGCCGCGCCGGGTCGCAAGTCATCGACCGGGCCGGTCTTGCAGACAGGAGAAATGAAATGAAAGGTCCCTTGGCCGGCCTGATGCAGCAGGCCCAGCGCATGCAGGAAGAGATGAAGCGCGCGCAGGAGGAAATCGCCCAGGCCGAAGTCACCGGCCAGTCCGGCGGTGGTCTGGTCAGCGTGCGCATGAGCGGGCGCCATGAAGTGCGCGCCGTCAGCATCGACCGCAAGCTGTTCGCCGATGACCCGGAAATGGCCGAAGACCTGGTCGCCGCCGCCGTCAACGACGCGGTCAACAGGATTGCCGCCCTGAGCCAGGAGAAGCTCGGCGGCCTCACTGCCGGCATGAACCTGCCGGCCGGATTCAAGCTGCCGTTCTGAACGGCCCGGAATCGGACGCTTCAGGCAGGCCTTCCGGGACCCTGCGGCCTGCGACCCGGATCGCTGCAGCGTTCCGCTGCGAGTCCTGGGCAGCCAACTCCTGGACAACTGCGCCTTCCGCCCTCCGATTCCACCTAGCCTTCGAGCCCCATGTCTTCTTCTCCCCTGCTCGCCGACCTCATCGAAGCCTTGCGCTGCCTGCCGGGCGTGGGCGCAAAGACCGCCCAGCGCATGGCCTTCCACGTACTCGAACGCGATCGTGCCGGTGCGCGGCGGTTGGCCGAACGCTTGCGGGTGGCGGTGGATCGCATCGGCAACTGCACGCGCTGCCGCACCTTCAGCGAGGACCCGGTCTGCGCCCTGTGTGCCAGCAGCTCGCGCGACCGCAGCACGCTGTGCGTGGTGGAAACGCCCGTGGACCAGCTCGCCATCGAGCAGGCCACGGGCTATCGCGGCCAGTATTTCGTGCTGCTCGGCCGGTTGTCACCGCTGGATGGCATCGGCCCGGCCGAGCTTGGGCTTGATCTGCTTGCCCGGCGTCTTGACGAGGGCGAGGTGCGCGAGCTCATCGTCGCCACCAATCCGACCGTCGAAGGCGAAGCCACCGCTCACCTGCTGGGCCAGATCGCCACCGATGCCGGCGTGCGCGCCAGCCGCATTGCCCACGGCGTGCCGCTGGGCGGCGAACTGGAATACATCGACCGCGGTACGCTGGCCCACGCCTTTGGCGGTCGGCAGGCGCTGTAGGTCGGGATGGAAGGTGCGATACCGCCTAGCGCATGGCGATCCGGTGGCATGTGCGCGCGCTTTCCGGGCAAGGCGTGCAACACGCCTTCCGCCACGGCCCACGAAGCCGTAAGGTAAGGCTCGAGCGCGCCCAGCCGGCGAGGCGAATTTCCAACCTCCTCCACAATTTCGACTCCCATGTCCGAGACCCTCTTCGATCGCATCATCCGCCGCGAGATTCCGGCCGACATCGTGTACGAGGACGATGACGTGCTGGCCTTTCGCGACATCAACCCGCAGGCACCGGTGCACGTGCTGTTCGTACCCAAGCAGCCGATTGCGACGCTGAACGACCTCACCGACGAGGACGCCCCGCGCATCGGCCGGCTGCTGGTCGCCGCAGCGCGCTACGCCAGGGCGGAGGGGCTGGCCGAGGATGGCTATCGCTTCGTCATCAACTGCAACCAGCACGGCGGGCAGACGGTGTACTACCTGCACCTGCACCTGCTCGGCGGCCGACCGATGCACTGGCCTCCGGGCTGAGCGCTGCGCGCCGGCGAGGGCGCTGCGCCCGCTCGCGAGAGGGCGCCAGGCCATGTTCGAGCTACGCGCGCCCTCCTGCTAGAGCATCTCCGAGGCGAAATCGGCCAGACGCGAACGCTCGCCGCGACGCAGCGTGACGTGGGCTCCGTGCTGCCAGCCCTTGAAGCGGTCCACCGCGTAGGTCAGGCCCGAGGTGGTTTCCGTGAGATAGGGCGTGTCGATCTGTTCCAGGTTGCCCAGGCACACCATCTTGGTGCCGGGGCCGGCGCGGGTGATCAGGGTCTTCATCTGCTTGGGCGTCAGGTTCTGCGCCTCGTCGATGATCACGTAGCGGCCCAGGAAGGTGCGCCCGCGCATGAAGTTCATGGCGCGGATCTTGATGCGCGAGCTCAACAGGTCGTTGGTTGCCGCACGGCCCCAGGCGCCGCCTTCGTTCGGGCTGGTCAGCACTTCCAGGTTGTCGGTGAGGGCACCCATCCATGGCGTCATCTTTTCCTCCTCGGTGCCGGGCAGGAAGCCGATGTCCTCGCCGACCGACACCGTCGCACGCGTCATGATGATCTCGCGGTAACGCTGCTGGTCCATGACCTGCACCAGGCCCGCGGCGAGCGCCAGCAGGGTCTTGCCGGTGCCGGCCGTGCCGAGCAGGGTGACGAAATCGATCTCCGGATCCATCAGCGCGTTGAGGGCGAAGTTCTGCTCGCGGTTGCGCGCGTGGATGCCCCACGCCGTGTGCGTACCGCTGCGGTAGTCCTCGACCACCTGCAGCACGGCCTTCTGACCTTCCAGGCGCAACACGCGCAGTTCCAGCGCCTCGCCGTCCTGCTCGGGAAGATAGAGGTTCTGGTTCGGATACCACGCCTCGTTCTTGCGGCGTTTGACTTCATACAGGCTGCGACCGCGCTCTGACCAGGAGCGAAGTTCGGCGTGGCGATCCCAGAAATCCGCGGCGAGTTCGGTGACACCGGTGTAGAGCAGGCTGAGATCATCCAGTGCGCGATCATTCTCGTAATCTTCGGCGGTGATGCCGTGGATGCGTGCCTTGATGCGCAGGTTGATGTCCTTGGACACCAGCACCACCGCTTCGCCGGGCCGCTGCGCGCACAGGGTGACGATGGCGGCCAGGATCAGGTTGTCCGGCAGGCTCTGCGTGCGGCGCTTGTCGGCGGCGACGTGGGCGGTGGTCTGGAAGTACAGGCGGCCACCGGCCTTGCCGCGTCGTCGCGGCAGCTGCAGCGCCTGCGGCAGGCGCAGTTCCAGCCCCGCTTCGATGTTGCGTCCGTTGCCCGCGACGATCAGTTCGTTCAGGAAGCGACTGACCTGGCGCGCGTTGCGGGCGGTTTCCGACATGCCCTTCTTGGCTGCGTCGAGCTCTTCCAGCACGGTCATCGGGATGAAGACGTCGTGTTCCTCGAAGCGGAACAACGCGGTCGGGTCGTGCATCAGCACATTGGTGTCGAGCGCATAGATGCGCTTGCCTCGGGTCATGCGGCAGCCTCGGGAAGGACGAATGCGGGATGTGTCCGCTGGACGGGGTGAGAGGGCGCCAGGATCACGCCGCGGTGAGTCTTGCGAGCACGGCAGCGGCGTGGCCGGGAACCTTGACCTTGCGCCAGGCGTGGCCGAGCACGCCATCCGCGCCGATCAGGAAGGTACTGCGGATGAGGCCGATGAAGCGACGCCCGTAGAGAACCTTCTCGCCCAGCACGCCGAAGGCCTTGCACCAGGTCTCGTCGGTGTCGGCGACGAGCGGGAAGGGCAGTGCATGCCGGGCGGCAAAGCGGGCGTGCGAGGCGGCGCTGTCGCGCGACACGCCGATCACCTCGCAACCGAGCTTCTGGAACGCCGGGTACAGGTCGCGAAAATCCTGCGCTTCGCGCGTGCAGCCGCTGGTGTTGTCCTTCGGGTAGAAATACACCACCACAGGCTTGCCGCGCAGATCCGTGAGGGAAAGTCTGTCGCCGTTGGCAAGCTCGCCGTGGAGTTCGGGCACCATGTCGCCCGGCGCCAGCATGCGTTCGGTCATGCGCAGGTTCTCAGAATTTCATTGGGTCCAGGATCGCGTCGAGGTTCAGGCCATCGCAGAACTCGAGGAAATCATCGCGCAGCGCGGCGATATGCATGGAACTGGGGATGCCGATGGTGATCTGCGCCGAAAACATGTCCGCCCCGGTCTGCATGGCCCGGTAGCGGGTCGAGTGCAACTGCTCGATCGAGATGTTCTGGCGGGCGAAGAACTCGGCCAGCTGGAAGATCACGCCGGGCTTGTCCGCGGCGATCACCTCGACCACGTAGGGCAGCAGGTTCGACTGCTGCTCGCGTGCGCTGGTGCGGAAATGGCGCAGGCGCATGGCCTCGTCGCGTTCGAGGCGGGCCAGGGCGCCCTCCAGCTTGGCGATCGCGTCCCAGGCGCCCTGCGCAAGCGCCAGGACGCTGACTTCGTTGCCGAGCGTGGCCACGCGGCCCTCGACCAGGTTGCAGCCGCAGTCGGAAATGCGCTTGCTGATGGCCAGCAGCGGCGAGTGGTCGGCAGCGCTGAAGGCGCTGATGAGGACATAGTTCTCGGTCGACGTCGGTCGCGGCACGTTGTCGCCTGTCGCCTGCTTGCCTGCTTGCTTCACGTTTCCCCGATCCTGCGGCCGGCGGGCACCGCGGTCCGGTGCCATGCGACCCAGAATACTTGCGAGCGCCGTGGACTCGCAAGTAACATCCAGTGCTTCCAAGTGCTTCATCTTCTGGCCTTGATTCCCTCCGGCAGCATCTGCGCACTGGCGACGCCGTTCCGCAGCCTGGACGACTCGCTCGATCTGGATGCCTGCGGCCGTCTGATCGACCGCCTGCTGGCGGGCGGTACGCGTGCCCTGGCGGTGGCCGGTTCGACCGGTGAAGCCGCTGCGCTGGACGATGCGGAGTATTCCGCGCTGCTCGAATTCGCCGTCCGGCACGTCGCCGGGCGGGTACCGCTGCTGGCGGGCAGCGGCCAGTCCTCGACCCGTGCGACCATCGCGCGGACCCGGCTGGCGCGCGACGCCGGCATCGACCTTGCCCTGGTGGCGGCGCCGGCCTACGTGCGTCCGACCCAGGAAGGCATGTACCGCCATTTCAGCGAGGTCGCCGAACAGGGCGGCCTGCCGGTGATGCTCTACAACGTGCCCTCGCGCACCGCCTGCGACCTGCTGCCGGAAACGGTTGCGCGCCTGGCCGTGCATGGCAACATCCTGGGCATCAAGGAGGCCGTCACCGACCCGGTGCGCATGCAGGCCCTGCTGGCCCTCAAGCGTCCGGGCTTTGGCGTCTGGTCCGGGGATGATCCGACCGCGCGACGCGCCCTGCGGGCGGGTGCGGATGGCGTGGTGTCGGTCGCGGCCAACGTTGCACCCGGTCCGTTCGCGGCGCTGTGCGAGGCGGCTCGCGTGGGCCGCGAGGCGGAGGCCGATGCGCTGGATGCGCGCCTGCGGGATTTGTATGCGCTGCTTGCGGTCGAACCCAATCCAATCCCGGTGAAGTGGTGTCTGGCGCAACTGGGCTATGGTGAGGCCCATCTGCGCCTGCCCCTGCTCAAGCTGGCGCCCGAACACCATGAACGCGCGCGGGCCGTGCTCGAAGCGCTCGAACTGCTTGCCTCCTGAAGCGTGGACGGCCGCATGCGGCCCCTGCTCGACGATGATCGACGAAGGAAGATATCCGTGAAACGAACCAGTCTGCTGTTGCCGATCATCCTGCTCGCCGCCACCGTGCTGGGTGGCTGCGGCTTCATGCGCGATCATTTTGGACGCAAGGAGCCCCCCTATCAGGGCGCGCCGCAGAATCGTCCACTGGAAGTGCCGCCGGGGCTGGACGCGCCAAGCAGCAGCTCGGCACTGACCATCCCTGCCGCCGCGGGACCGTCCGCGGCCACCGCGGCATCCGCCGCGCCGCCGGTATCGGCCGCGCCA
The DNA here is from genome assembly GCA_023228465.1 of Dokdonella sp. Taxonomy (GTDB): domain Bacteria; phylum Pseudomonadota; class Gammaproteobacteria; order Xanthomonadales; family Rhodanobacteraceae; genus Dokdonella_A. Next base: position 7,687 of record JALOBC010000046.1, read on the forward strand.
CCGGCCGCCGCCCCCGTAGCGACCACCCCTGCGGCCAGCCAGACCGCGCCCAGCGCAGAAATTGCTGCGCGTCCGGTGATTTCGGGCGGGGACCTGCATGTCGCCGATACGGTCGAGAGCACCTGGCACCGCGTCGGCCTGGCGCTGGAACGCTCGGGCGCCGGCACGATCACGGCGCGCGACGAGGCCGGCCACGCCTACGCCATCACCACCACCGGCAAGGTCGGCAATGAACCGGGCTGGTTCAAGCGCATGGCGACCTTCGGCCAGGCCAGGGCGAGCAGTACGCCCGGCGTGCCCCTGACCGTGCGCGTGAGCGCGGACGGCAGCGGCAGCAAGGTGAGCATCGAGGGGGCAACGGACAAGGACAGTCGCGAAGCCGCCGCGGCCGTGCTGGCGGCCCTGCGCAAGCGCCTGTCCTGAGTGGCGCTCCCTACGAGGTTCGAACTCGTGTTCCCGCCTTGAGAGGGCGGTGTCCTGGACCACTAGACGAAGGGAGCGTTTGTTGCGGCGCCGGCGAGCCGCGTAGTATAGCGAAACGATGATGCGCGGCAAGCGCTTGGGCAGGTACGGCGGATGACATCCGGAAGACACAGCAGTACGGAACACGCCGACGGGCCGTTTCGCATCATTCCACGTGCCGCGCACACGATCTCGCGCAAGAACATTTCGCCAGGTTCCCTGCGTGTCCTGTACCGCCTGCATGAAGCGGGGTTCCGCGCCTGCCTGGTCGGCGGCGCCGTGCGTGACCTGCTGCTCGGCCGTCACCCCAAGGATTTCGACGTGGCCACCGATGCCACGCCCGAAGAGGTGCGCAACCTGTTTCGCAACTGTCGCCTGATCGGGCGCCGCTTTCGCCTGGCCCACGTGGTGTTCGGGCGCGAGATCGTCGAGGTGGCGACGTTCCGCGGCAGCGACGACGACGGCAGCGGTGACCGGCATCTGGTGGATGGGCGCCTGGTGCGCGACAACGTGTATGGCGGCATCGAGGAGGACGCGCTGCGCCGCGACTTCACGGTCAACGCGCTCTACTACGACATCGCGGATTTCAGCGTGCGTGACGCCGTGGGCGGCATGGCCGATCTCGAGCGGCGCGTGCTGCGCCTGATCGGCGACCCGGAGCGGCGCTACCGCGAGGATCCGGTGCGCATGCTGCGCGCGGTGCGCATCGCCGCCAAGCTCGGCTTCAGCATCGCCCCCGACGCGGCCGCACCGTTTGCCACGCTGGGCCCGCTGCTGGCCGACGCACCGCCCGCGCGGCTGTTCGACGAGACCATGAAGCTGTTCATGAACGGACGCGCGCTGGACAGCTTCCATCTGCTGGAAGCGCAGGGCCTGCTGGAGCGCCTGTTCCCGGCCACGGCCAAGGCGCTGGCCGGCCCGAACGGGGCGCAGTTCCGTGCGCTGGTCGAGGGCATGCTGGCCAGCACCGACGCACGCGTGCGCGAGGACAAGCCGGTGACGCCGGCGTTCCTGTTTGCCGCCCTGCTGTGGGAGCCGGTGCGCCAGGCAGCGCAAGCGGCCATCGACGGCGGCAGCGAGGCGTCCACGGCATGGTCGAACGCGGCGGCGCGCGTGCTGCGCGAGCAGGTCGGCCGCGTCGCCATACCGCGCCGCTTCACCCTGGCCACGGAGGAAATCTGGGCCCTGCAGTCGCGCTTCAGCCAGCGCACGAAGAAGCGCGCGCTGCGCCTGCTGAGTCACCCGCGCTTCCGCGCCGCGTATGATTTCCTCCTGCTGCGTGCCGGCGAATCGGCCGAGCTGGCCGAGCTGGGCACCTGGTGGACGCATGCCCAGGAAGTCCCGCCCGAGACGCTCGGGCAGCAGATCGAATCTGCGCCGCCACCTGCGTCGACCGCAGCGGGCGTGCCGGAACGCGCACCGCGCAAGCGCCGGCGTCGTCGCAAGCCGGCCGCGAGCGCCGGTGGCGGGGATGCCTGAGGCAGGCGCACACGGCACGGCGCTAATCGGGATCGGCAGCAACCTGGGTGATCCCATCGGCCATGTGCTGGGCGCGCTGGCGGCCCTCGGGCGCATCCCGGAAAGCTCACTGCTCGCTCGTTCGCGCCTCTATCGCACCGTCCCCTGGGGTATCACCGAACAGCCACCGTTCGTCAACGCGGTGGCCGAACTGGCTACCACGCTCAGCGCGCAGGCGCTGCTTGCCCACCTGCTCGTGATCGAGCGCGCGCATGGGCGACGGCGCGATGGCTCGCGTTGGGGGCCGCGCAGTCTCGACCTGGACCTGCTCGCCCTGGGCGACCTGCAACTGGATGAGCCGGGCCTGACCCTGCCCCATCCGCACCTGGCAAGCCGCGCGTTCGTGCTGGTTCCGCTGGCCGAGCTGGGCACCGAACGCGCCATCGTGGGCGTCGGCCGTGTCGGCGAACTGCTGGCGCGGGTCGATGCCAGCGGATGCGTTCCCGTCGCTGCGCTTGAGATCGGACGGAGCGACGCGGAATAATGCAGGGCCCACCCCCAGGCTGACAGCCGATGTATGCGAGCGCGACCGCCAAGCCGGTCACCGTGCCTGAACTGCACGCCAAGAAGCAGCGCGGCGAGAAGATCGTCTCGCTCACCTCCTACGATGCCAGCATGGCCGCGCGCGCGGACGAGGCGGGCGTGGATTTCGTGCTGGTCGGCGATTCCCTGGGCATGGTGGTGCAGGGCCACGCCAGTACCCTGCCGGTGACGGTGGATGCGATGGCCTACCACTGCGCCTGTGTCGCGCGCGGTCTGCGCCGCGCGCTGCTGGTGGCCGACATGCCGTTCATGAGCTTCCGCGACGTGCCCACTGCGCTGGCCAACGCGGCGCGCTTCTTTGCCGAGGGCAGCGCGGCGATGGTGAAGCTGGAAGGCGCAGGCTGGGTGTGCGAGGTCATCGAGGCGCTGGCCCGCCACGAGATGCCGGTCTGCGCGCACCTGGGCCTGACGCCGCAGTCCGTGCACCGTCTTGGCGGCTATCGCGTGCAGGGCCGCGAGGCTGCAGCCGCGGAGCGCCTGCGTGCGCAGGCACGCGCGGTCCAGGAGGCCGGTGCCGATCTGCTGGTCCTGGAATGCGTGCCGGCCGGTCTCGCCGGCGAGATCAGCCGCGATCTGCGCATCCCCACCATCGGGATCGGTGCCGGCGCCGAATGCGACGGCCAGATCCTCGTCATCCACGACCTGCTTGGCATCACGCCGGGCAAGCGGCCGCGCTTCGTCAAGGATTTCCTCGCCGGTAGCCATTCCGTCGTCGATGCCATCGCCGAATACGCCCGCGCCGTGCGCAGTGGTGAGTTTCCGGCCGCCGAGCACACGTTCTGACCCAATGCGCACCGTCATCCGGGGGGCAGAACTGCGCATGCTGCTGGCCGAAGCGCGCCGTGCCGGCCGGCGCATCGGCTTCGTGCCAACCATGGGCAACCTGCATGCCGGCCACCATTCGCTGATCAGCCTGGCCCGCGAGAAGAGCGATCTGACCATCGCCAGCGTGTTCGTCAACCCGACCCAGTTCGGCCCCAGCGAGGATTTCGCACGCTACCCGCGCACGCCCGACGCCGATGCCGCCGGGCTCGCCGCACAGGGTTGCGACGTCATGTTCCTGCCCACGGTCGAGGAGTTGTATCCGCTGGGGGCCGCACAGGCCGTGCAGGTTCGCGTACCTGGCCTGTCGGAAATCCTGGAAGGCGCCATCCGGCCGGGCCATTTCGATGGGGTGGCGACGGTCGTTGCAAAGCTTTTCAATCTGGTGCAACCGGATCTGGCCGTGTTCGGACAGAAGGACTACCAGCAGTTGCTGGTGGTTCGGCGCATGGCCACGGATCTGGCGTTTCCGATCGAGATCCTGGCCGCCCCCATCGTGCGCGAGGCCAGCGGCCTGGCCATGAGTTCGCGCAACCAGTACCTCGATGCCGACCAGCGCGAGCGCGCTGCCGCCATCCACGCGACGCTGTGCTGGATGGTGGAGGCGGCCGCGGCCGGCCGCACGCATGCCGAAATAGAACATGTTGCGCTCACGCAACTGCACGAAGCTGGGCTGGTGCCCGATTACGCCGTGATCCGTCGCGCCGCCGACCTCGGCGAGCCGGTCGCGCCGGACGACGCGGCCGTGGCCCTCGTGGCCGCGCGGCTGGGTACGACGCGCCTGATCGACAACCTCCTGCTGGACTGATGGGCGGCGCTGGCGCGGGCCTGGAGGGGGTGCGAACCAGGTCACGAAATGATGTTGCACTTTTGCGATTGCGTGTGGTATGTTCCCCACGTCTTCGCGATTTACGCAACACTCCTCTTGCACGCGAAGGCGACGCAGGGCGCATTCAGGCAATCGTCACTCCGATTGAAACCCTCGCAGCTACGGCCGGCGGGGGTTTTTTTTGCCGTGGCGAGCCGCATATGCTGCAAACGCACATGTTTTGCTACACTGGCCAGACTGCGCATTGCCGTAACGCCACGGATCCGATGGAGCTGCCCGCCATGCACCTCAACCTCCTCAAGGCCAAGATCCACCGCGCCAGCGTCACCATGGCCGAGCTCCATTACGAGGGCTCCTGCGCCATCGATGGCGACCTGCTGGACGCCGCGGGTATCCGGGAGTACGAGCAGATCCACATCTACAACGTCAACAATGGCCAGCGCCTGGTGACCTATGCAATCCGTGCCGACGAGGGCTCGGGGACCATCTCGATCAACGGCGCCGCCGCGCACCGTGCCCAGCCGGGCGACCTCATCATCATCTGCGCGTATGCCGGTTTCAGCGAGGCCGAAGCGGCCCTGCACAAGCCGCAACTGGTCTATGTGGACGCGCAGAACAGGATCACCCGCACCAGCCGGTCGATTCCCAAGCAGGCAGCGTGACTTTTGCGATCGTCCGTGATCGCTGCTTCGTGGTGCTTGTGCTGCGGGAAAGGTCTGGCCATCGGCCGGCCTGCCAGCGTCCATCCATGGCCGCACTGCGGGTACTTTTGCGATCGTCCGTGATCGCCGAGCCTGGCCGGTTTGGATCAGCCTTGCGGGAATGAACTTCGCTGTGCTCCAGAAGCGGCCGTCGCTGGCCGCACCGTCAATGAACATCACGTTTCTGCTGCGACGTTCGATTGTTCTGGAAAAGCACCCGCAGGTGGGGACTACGCCCCCGACGCATGACCTGGCACGCCGTGTTGCGCGAGCGCCCAGGCGACGTGTTCGCGCACCAGCGGCGAAGGGTCGTCTGCGCGCGCCTGCAGGGCGGCCAGCACGGTGGGCGTGGTTGGTGCATTGCCGAGGGCCACGGCGATGTTGCGCAGCCAGCCTGCGTAACCGGCACGGCGGATGGCCATGCCCTCGGTGCGCTTCAGAAACGCCTCCTCGCTCCAGGCGAACAGATCCACCAGGGTCGCGCCGTCCAGTCCGTGGCGCGGGATGAAGTCGGCCTCGGGCGTGGGCGTGGCGAACTTGTTCCACGGGCAGACCAGCTGGCAGTCGTCGCAGCCGAAGATGCGGTTGCCCATGGGCTTGCGCAGGTCCTCGGGGATGGGGCCGCGCAGTTCGATGGTCAGATAGGAAATGCAGCGCCGCGCATCCAGCTGGTAGGGGCCGATGATGGCCTGGGTCGGACAGACCTCGATGCAGCGCGTGCAGGTGCCGCAGTGGGCGCTGGCGGGCGGATCGACCGGCAGGGGCAGATCGGTGTAGATCTCGCCAAGGAAGAACCAGGACCCGGCGTGGCGGTTGATCACCAGCGTGTGCTTGCCGATCCACCCCAGGCCGGCGTTGCGCGCCAGGGCCTTCTCCAGCACCGGCGCCGAATCGGTGAAGACGCGATAGCCAAACGAACCGGTCACGGCGGCGATGCGCTCGGCGAGCTTCTGCAGGCGCCCGCGGATCAGCTTGTGATAGTCGCGGCCCAGCGCATAGCGCGAAATGTAGGCGCGCTCGCCATCGGCGAGCACCGCCCAGCCCCTGGCAATGTCGGGCGGCGCATAATCCATGCGCGCGGAAAGCACGCGCAGCGTACCCGGATGAAGATCGGCCGGACGACTGCGCCTGGTGCCGTGGCGCGCCATGTACTCCATTTCGCCGTTGAATCCGGCCTCCAGCCAGTCGAGCAGGTGGGCTTCGTCGGCGGCCAGCTCCACCCCCGTCACGCCCACCTGCTGGAAGCCGAGCTCGGCACCCCAGCGACGAATGTCGGCGACCAGGGCGGCGTAGTCGATCTCCGGGGCGGGCAGGGCGGTCATGCAGGGCGAACGGACAGCGGACGTGGCGGCGTGGGCCTTCCAGCATAGCGCGCACGCTCTTCTATAATCGCGCCATGCCTGCATCCGCCGCTGCGACCGCGCTGTACACGACCGACCAGGTGCGCCGCATCGATCGGCGTGCCATCGAGGAACTCGGCATCGCCGGGTACGAGCTGATGCAGCGGGCGGCTGCCGCGGCGTTCACGGAACTGCGCCGGCGCTGGCCGCTGGCGCGGCGCATCGTGCTGCTGGCCGGGCGCGGCAACAATGGCGGCGATGCCTTCCTGCTCGGCGTGCGCGCGCTGGAGGCCGGTTTCGACGTCGTGGCGCTTGCGCTCGGCCAGGCCGGCGGGGGCGATGCCTTGCGCGCACGGCTTGCCTTCGTCGCCGCGCGCGGGCGTGTCATCGATGCCGTGGAGGACACGCCGTTGCCGGCGGCCGATGTGTACGTCGATGGCCTGTTCGGCACCGGGCTCGCGCGGCCGCTGGAAGGCGCGGCGGCGGCGCTGGTGGCAAGGCTGGCTGCGCAGGCGCAGGCGGTGCTGGCCCTGGATGTGCCTTCGGGCCTGGCTGCCGATACCGGTAGCCGGCTGGGGCCGGCCGTGCGCGCCGACCTGACGGTGTGCTTCATCGCCTGGAAGCGCGGCCTGTTCACGGCCGATGCCGGCGACTGCTGCGGCCAGCGTCGGCTGGCGTCGCTCGAGGTCCCTGCGGCGGCCTGGGGCGGTGAGATGCCCGACGCCGAACTCATGGATGGCACGCTCGGTGGGCTGCTGGCGCCGCGCCCGGCAAATTCGAACAAGGGCCGCTTCGGCCACGTCCTGCTGGTCGGCGGGGATGCCGGCATGGGCGGGGCGGTACAGTTGGCCGGGCGTGCGGCGCTGCGTTGCGGGGCCGGCCTGGTGAGCGTGGCCACGCGCGCAGGCAACGTCATCGCGCTCAACGGCGCCGCGCCGGAACTGATGGCGCACGGCGTGGACGAGGCGGCCGCGCTGGCGCCACTCCTGGCGCGCGCCAGCGTGCTCGCCATCGGCCCGGGGTTGGGCCAGGGCGCCTGGGGTCGGGCGCTCCTCGACGCCGCGCTCGACGCCGCCTTGCCGCTGGTGCTGGATGCCGATGCCCTCAACCTGCTCGCGGCCACGCCGCGGAGCCTGCCCGGAACCACCCTGCTGACGCCACATCCGGGCGAAGCCGCGCGCCTGCTGGGGTGCGCGGTGGCCGACATCCAGCGCGATCGCTTCGCTGCCGCACGGACGCTGGCCGCGCGTTTTGCCGCGGTCGTCGTGCTGAAGGGCGCCGGCAGCCTGGTCGCGGCACCCGACGGGCGCGTGGCCGTCTGCCCGTGGGGGAATCCCGGCATGGCCTCTGCAGGCATGGGGGATGTCCTGACCGGGGTCATCGCCGCGCTGCTGGCGCAGCACCTTCCGCCCTGGGATGCGGCGCGCCTGGGCGTGGCCCTGCATGCGCGCGCCGGCGACCTCGCCGCGGCCGGATTGCCACGCGGCCTGGTCGCCAGCGACCTGGCCGATGCGCTGCGCCAACTGGTCAACCGCTTCGAGTCATGAGCCGACCGGTGCAGGATTGCGGCACGCTCGACGAAGCGGGGCTCACCGCGCTGGCGGCGCGGCTCGCGCCGCGCCTGGGCGAAGGCGGCGTGGTGTATCTGGTCGGTGAGCTGGGCGCCGGCAAGACCACCTTCGCACGCGCGCTGCTGCGCGCGCTTGGCGTCGGCGAACGGGTCAAGAGTCCCACCTACAGCCTGATCGAGTCCTATCGGGTCGGCGACCTGGACATCCATCATCTGGATCTCTACCGCATCGCCGATCCGGGCGAGCTGGAATGGCTGGGCCTCGCGGACCTGGTCGGCACGCGCGCGTTGCTGGTGGTCGAGTGGCCAGAACGGGGCGCCGGGGCCTTGCCTGCGGCCGATCTCATCGCAAGACTCGCCCATGCAGGACACACGCGGGCGCTGGTGTTGCAGGCGAGAAGCGCCCGCGGTGCGGACTGGTTGCGCCCCGGCGTCGGGCCCGGCTGACGGGTTTAACCCGGAATAAACATCAGAAATCATCCGCACCTTGCGGATTTGGAAGGAAAAAGACTTGATTTTTGTGTATCAGTTCGCGTTGAATACGCGTTATGCGTGCACCTGCCTTCCTTCGCCGGCTCGTCCTTGGTGCTGCAGCGGCCCTGCTGCTGGCCGGTCTTGCGCAGGCGGCCGAAATTACCGGCCTGCGCGTGTGGCCGGATCAGGAGCGCACGCGCGCCGTGCTCGACCTCTCCGGACCAGTGGATTACAAGCTGTTCCAGTTGAGCGGCCCGGATCGCATCGTGCTCGATGTGCGGGGCAGCCGCTTCGGCAATGACTTCGAGACCCGGGCCGAAGGTGGCGCGCTCAAGGGCGTGCGCGCCGGTCGGCATGGCAAGGGCGACGCGCGCATCGTGTTCGACCTGGCTGCCGGCGCCCACCCCAAGAGCTTCCTGTTGCCGCCAGGCGATGGCGCAGGCTATCGGCTGGTGGTCGATCTCTACCCGGCGGCCAAGGCGGCGGCGCCCGCGCAGCCGGTCAAGCGCGCGAGCGAACCGCTGCCGGGCAAGGCGCGCGATATCGTCATCGCGATCGATGCCGGTCACGGAGGCAAGGATCCGGGCTCCATCGGCGCCAGCGGCACATTCGAGAAGCGCATCACCTTGCAGGTGGCGCGCGAGCTCAAGGCGCTGATCGACGCCACGCCCGGCATGCAGGCCGTGCTGACCCGCGATGGCGATTACTTCATCCCGCTGGAGCAGCGCTATGCCAAGGCCCGCGCGGCCAAGGCCGACCTGTTCATCTCCGTGCACGCCGACGCCTTCACCAACAAGGACGCGCGCGGCTCTTCGGTGTGGGTGCTCTCGCCGCGGGGAGCCACCAGCGAACAGGCGCGCTGGCTGGCCGACCGCGAGAACCGTGCCGACCTGGTCGGCGGCGTGTCGCTGGACGACAAGGACGATACCCTGGCCAAGGTGCTGCTCGACCTCTCCCAGGGCGCGACCATGGGCGCCAGCAACGCGGTGGCCGAACACGTGCTGGCCGCGCTGGCGAAGGTGGGTCCGGTCCATCGAACCTACGTCGAACGCGCCAACTTCGTGGTGCTGCGCTCGCCGGACGTGCCGTCCATCCTGGTCGAGACGGCCTTCATCACCAACCCCGCCGAGGAAGCGCGGCTGAAGACGCCGGCCCACCGGGAGAAGCTGGCGGCGGCGATCCTCGATGGCGTGAAGAACCATTTCTACACCTCGCCGCCACCGGGCAGCCTGTTTGCACTGGAGCGCACGCAGGGCAAGCGCCGCGCGATCGAGCGCTACGTGGTCACGCGCGGGGACACCCTGAGTGCGATCGCCGCGCGCCACGGCGTCACCACCGCGCAGCTTCGCGCCGCCAATGCGCTCCCCAGCGAGCGCGTGCGCGTAGGCGAGGTGCTGGCCATTCCATCGGGCTGAACCTGCACGCGGATCATGCGCCGCGCCGGTGACTGCGCGGTTGGCTGCTTCCCCAGGTGGAACCGGCGCTCGCCGCAGCGTGGCGTGGACCGAATGGCGGACGTCGCCGCTCCAGTCGACCGGGTGGCTCGCCGCTGCCACCGCGCCTGCGCGCGCGTTCTGCAAGGCACGGCCGGTGCAGCGTTCCTGCGGCGTGCGCGGATCGCGCGCTATCATGGTTCGCCGCCCATCCGTGCCGCCATGCCCCGCATCCATCCGTTGCCTCCTGCGCTTGTCAACCAGATCGCCGCCGGCGAGGTCATCGAGCGGCCGGCGTCGGTGGTCAAGGAACTGATCGAAAACAGCCTGGATGCCGGCGCGCGACGCATCGAGGTGGAGATCGAGCAGGGCGGGACACGCCTGATCCGCGTGCGTGATGATGGGGGCGGCATCGATGCGGATGATCTGGCCCTCGCGGTGGCATCGCACGCCACCAGCAAGATCGCCAGTTTCGATGACCTGGAGCGGGTCGGCACGCTGGGCTTCCGCGGCGAGGCGCTGCCCTCGATTGCTTCGGTTTCCCGCTTCGCGCTGACTTCGCGACTGGCCGATGCCGATGCCGCATGGCGCATCGAGGTCGATGGCGGCAAGGCGCGCGACCTGGCCCCCGCGCAGCATCCGCCGGGCACCTCGGTGGAAGTGCGCGACCTGTTCTACAACCTGCCGGCGCGGCGCAAGTTCCTGCGCGCCGAGCGCACCGAATTCGGCCACATCGACGAACTGCTGAAGTCGATCGCCCTGGCGCGGACCGCTGTCGAGTTCCGCCTCATCCACAATGGCAAGCCGGTGCGCCTGCTCAAGGCCGTGCGCGATACGGCCGATCATGCCCGCCGCGTGGCGGACGTGCTCGGAGAAGACTTTCCGGCGCAGAGCCTGCGTGTCGATCACGCGGGCGCCGGGTTGCGCCTGTCCGGCTGGGTCGGCTTGCCGACCGCCTCGCGAGCGCAGGCCGACCAGCAGTATTTCCACGTCAACGGTCGTCTGGTGCGCGACCGCCTGGTCGCCCACGCCGTGCGCCAGGCCTATGCCGACGTGCTGTTCCATGGCCGCCACCCGACCTTCGTGCTGTTCCTTGAACTCGATCCGGCGCTGGTCGATGTCAACGTGCATCCGGCCAAGCACGAAGTGCGCTTTCGCGAGGGGCGGCTGGTGCATGACTTCCTCTATCGCACCCTCAACGAAGCCTTGTCCGGCGCGCGCGCCGGTGGCCTGCCCGCCGCGGCATCGACCACCCCTGCGGGCGCGCTGCCAGCACCGGGATCCACGGCCACCGCCGCGCCGGGTACATGGCACCAGCGCGGGCTGGGTCTGGGCGTCGGTGAAGGCCTGGCGGACTACCAGGCACTGCTCGGCCGGTCCGCCGCGGCATCGGCGGGTTTGCCCGGCCCGACGGGCGGCGCCGACGGCGCGCGCGCGGAGGACACGCCGCCGCTGGGCTTTGCCCTGGCGCAGCTGCACGGCATCTATGTCCTGGCCGAAAATGCCCAGGGCCTGATACTGGTGGACATGCACGCCGCACACGAGCGCATCACCTACGAGAAGCTGAAACTGGCCCAGGCGGGTGCCGGCATCCGTAGCCAGCTGCTGCTGGTGCCGCTGGCCCTCAACGTCAGCGAACGCGAGGCAGCGGCGGTCGAGGCGCAGGATGAAACCTTCACCCGCCTTGGCTTCGAGGTACTGCGCAGCGGCCCGCAGGCGGTGCTGGTGCGCGCCATCCCGGCCCTGCTCGACGGTGCGGACGTGGCCGGCCTGGTGCGCGACGTGATTGCCGATCTTGCGACCCACGGCCAGACGCGGCGCATCGAGGAACGCAGCAATGAACTGCTGGCGACCATGGCCTGCCATGGTTCGGTGCGCGCCAACCGCCGCCTCGGTCTGGCCGAGATGAACGCCCTGTTGCGCGAGATGGAAGCCACCGAGCGCTCCGGCCAGTGCAACCATGGGCGCCCGACCTGGGTGCAGCTCGCCGTGCCCGAGCTCGACCGGCTGTTCCTGCGGGGGCGCTGAGGCGAGTGCCTGGCCTGTCCCATCACCGGTTCCGTGGGCTGGACCCGCGCGCGCGGGTCCGATTCGGGCTAACCTCGCCCCCCGTTGTCCGCTTCGCCCGGAAGCCACCATGTTGAAAATCTGCATCCTGCTTGTTGCGAGTCTTGCCGGAGTCCTGTCCATGCCCAGCCACGCCGCCGCTGCCGATGACGCGTATGTGAAGGAAGTCGAAGCCTGGCGCGCCGGGCGTATCGAGCGCCTGACCGCGCCGGATGGCTGGCTCAGCCTGGTCGGCCTCGCCTGGCTGGCCGAAGGGCGCAACACGCTCGGCAGCGATCCGGCCAACGACATCATCATTGCCACGGCGCCGCCGCGGCTTGGGGTGGTGGAGCTGGAGGAGGGCAAGGCGACGATCAGCCTGGAGCCGGAAGCGGGCGCCACCATCGATGGCAAGACCTTGTCCACGGCGCCCCTGCTGGACGATGCACACGAGCACCCAACCACGGTCGCCTTCGGCACCACGCGCTTCTACCTGATCGAGCGCAACGGCAAGCACGGCCTGCGCATCAAGGACAGCGAAGCCGCCACCCGCGTGAATTTCCTGGGCATCGACAGCTTCGCCATCGATCCTGCCTGGCGCATCGAGGCCCGGTGGGTGCCGTTCGATCCGCCGCACACCCTCGAGGTGCAGAACGTGCTTGGCCTGATCGACAAGTACCCGGTGCCCGGCAAGGCCGTGTTCAGCCGCGGCGGCAAGGAATTCGAGCTGCTGCCGGTCATCGAGGTGCCCGGTGACACCGAGCTGTTCCTGATGTTCGCCGATCGCACCAGCGGCAAGGAAACCTATGGCGCCGCGCGCTTCCTGTATGCGCCGATGCCCCGCGATGGCCGCATCGTGCTCGACTTCAACAAGGCCTACAACCCGCCCTGCGCGTTCACCCCGTTTGCCACCTGTCCCCTGGCACCGCCGGAAAACCGCCTCGACCTCGCCATCACGGCAGGCGAGAAGAAGTATCGCGGCGGCGGACACTGAGCTGACCGACGGCGCAGCGCTCGGACGCATGGGCGAACTTTCCGCGCCTGCTGCGATCGCAGAGCCACCGGTTTCGGTGTGCGGTGGCGCTCGGGTACACTAGCGCGTTTTGCGGTCGGCACGCGCCCGCCGCCGGACGCAATCGAAATCCAATCTGGAGACAATCGCATGAAGTTTGGTTGGTCGTTCGCCCTTGCGGCGTTGTTGGTGGCCGGAACTGCGTTCGCGCAGGACACCACCTCGGAGAAGGGCAAGATTTCCTACGCCATCGGCTATCAGATCGGCAATGGCCTGGCCGAGCGCCAGATGGACGTGGACATCGCCACCGTCGTGCGTGCGCTGCAGGATGCCTACGCCAAGCGGCCGCCAGCCGTGTCCGAGGCGCAGATGCGTGATGCCATGGCCAAGCTGGAGCAGAAGGCCAAGGCCGAAGCCGACAAGCTGCTGGCCGACAACAAGCGCGAGGCCGATGTGTTCATGGCCAGCAACCGTTCCAAGAAGGGCATCGTCGCCCTGCCGAACGGTGTGCAGTACCGCGTCATCGAGGAAGGCACCGGCAAGCAGATCGCAGCGACCAGCGAAGTGACCTTCCATGTGCGCGTGTCGCTGACCAATGGCCGCGAGATCCGCAGTTCCTTCGTCGGCGAGCCGGTGACCGCCAAGGTGTCCGAGATGCCCGGCATCTTCGGCAGCCGCGTCCTGCCGGAAGTGATCCAGCGCATGAAGATGGGTGATCACTGGATGATCTACCTGCCGCCCGACCCGGCTTCCGGCAACCAGGTGTTTGTCTGGGAAGTGAAGATCGTCAACGTCAAGTAATGGGCGGATCGTGATCCCGCACAGGCCAGGGATGGCCGAATGGCGGGATCCATGCACCATCCCGCGTGCGTGCGAGCCGTCTGTGGGAGCCCCTGTGGGAGCGGCTTCAGCCGCGATGCCTTCTGCGCCCCCGTTGCGCAAGGCAACGGGACTTGAGTCCCGCCCACATGATCTGCGCGCGTCCAGGTGCGCCTGCAGGGAAAGTCGGCCGGCCTGCTCTTGAGCCAGGCCTGCGGCGCCCCCATTCAAAGCGGTTATGGTCACGCCGCCTGTACCCATTCAGAGTCCCTGCGTCGGCATCTGCCACCTGGCTGCGGATGGCCTGTGCGAGGGTTGCCTGCGCACCGGCGAGGAGATCGCCGGCTGGGCGCGCATGGACGCCGGTGAACGCCGGCGTGTGATGGATGAACTGCTGCCGCTGCGCGAGGCGCGGCGGTGAATGCCGAAGTGACGGATTTGCGCTGGCTGCGCCGCGCCGTGCGCAGTCTGGAAGATCAACCCGCGCCGCCCGGCTGGAACCTGCCGGCCATCGCCGATGGCCTCGATTCCGCGCAACCGCAGCGGGACGCAGCCGTGCTGGTGCCCTTCGTGCGGCGCGGCGATGCGCTTTCGGTCCTGTTCACGCGGCGCACGCAAGGCATGCGCCAGCACCCGGGTCAGATCAGCTTTCCCGGCGGCGGCAGCGAGGCGGGCGACAGCGGGCCGGTGGCAACCGCCCTGCGCGAGACGAGCGAGGAAACCGGCATCCAGCGCGCCTTGATCGAACCCTTCGGCTACCTCGATTGCCTCGCCACCGTGTCCGGCTATTGCGTGACGCCCGTCACCGCCTTCGTACGCGGCGATTACGTCTTGCGCCTGCAGCCGGAAGAAGTGGACGAGGCGTTCGAGGTGCCGCTCGATTTCATCCTCACCCGGCAAAACTGGCGCGAGGAGCAGATCGCCTGGCAGGGCCGGCTGCGCGACATCCGCGCCTTCGAGTGGCAGCATCGGCGGGTGTGGGGC
>JALOBC010000079.1 GCA_023228465.1 Dokdonella sp.
GGTTATCGAAGACAAGCTCAACCAACGACCTCGAAACCGGTTAGGCTTCCGCACCCCGGAGGAAGTCTTCGCAAAATCCTTCAACCGCGGTGCACTTCGAACTTGAATCCGCCCTGCAAGTGCGCGAATCGTCACAAGTTCGCACAATCCTTGAAGCACCGCCCGGCGGCCAAGTGTAATATGCGCCCGACACGCCCGGTGCGAAGCGCTTCGCACCTGCCGCAACGCGGCACGACTTTCCAGTTCCGCGTCGCCGAGCCGGATCATGAACCCAACCCTCGCCGTCCTGATGGATCCGATCGCCGCGATCCACCCCGAGAAGGACACCACGCTTGCGCTCCTGCTGGAGGCGCAGGCGCGCGGCTACACGCTCCTGTACATGACCCAGGGCGACCTGGCGCTGCGCGCGGGCCGCGCGGTGGCGCGGCTCGCACGCCTGGTCGTGCGCGACGATCCCCACGACTGGTACACGCTCGAAGCGGCAGCCTGGCGCGAACTGGCCGGCATCGACCTGGTCTTCGCGCGCAAGGATCCCCCCGTGGATGCGCAGTTCATCTACGACACCATGGTGCTCGAGCGCGCGCAGCACGAGGGCGCCCGCGTGATCAACGATCCACGCAGCCTGCGCGACAAGAACGAGAAGCTGTTCGCGCTGGAGTTCCCGCAATGTTGCCCGCCGTCGGTGGTCGCGCGCGACCCGGCAGAACTGCGCCGCTTCGTCGCCGCCACCGGCGAAGTGGTGCTCAAGCCGCTCGACGGCATGGGCGGGCGCAGCATCTTCCGCTCGCGCCATGGGGATCCCAACCTCAACGTGATTCTGGAAACCCTCACCGGCAACGGCCATGCCTTCGCCATCGCCCAGCAGTTCATTGCCGAGATCGACGCCGGAGACAAGCGCATCCTGATGATCGACGGCGAACCGGTGCCCTATGCGCTGGCGCGCATTCCGCAAGGTGACGATTTCCGCGGCAACCTGGCCGCCGGCGGCAAGGGCGTGGGGGTGCCGCTCGGCGAACGCGATCGCTGGATCGCCGCCCAGGTCGGACCGGCGCTGCGCGAGCGCGGCCTGTATTTCGTCGGCCTGGACGTGATCGGCGACTGGCTGACCGAAATCAACGTGACCTCGCCCACCTGTGCGCGCGAGCTGGACGCGCAGTTCGGCCTCAACATCGCCGGACAACTGTTCGACCGGCTCGAAGCAACAGGCTGATGGCGGCGGCGATGACCCCGGACAGCGGCGGCGGGTTCGACCGCCTGGGCGTCACCCTGCTGTTCTCGCTGCTCGCGCACGCCGTGCTGGCGCTGGGCATCACCTTCGACTTCGAACGCGCCGGACCCAGCCTGCCCGCGCTGGACGTCATCCTGGTACAGACGGCCAACAGCGAGGTTCCGGAAAAGGCGGACTTCATCGCCCAGGCCAGCAACAGCGGTGGCGGCGAAGCGGATACCCCGAGCCGGCCCACGCAGCCCCTGTCCGGCCCGTTGCCGACGGCCACCGCCGGCGTGTCACCGGTCGAACTCGAGGATGGCTCCCCCGCAGCCGCTCCGCCCAGCCCGGTGGAACATCTGACCGGCCAGGCCACCGAGTTCAGCGTCAGCACCGCGCACGCCGCCACCACGAACCCCCAGCCGTCCAGTCCCCGGCGGCTGGAGTTCGAGCAGCGCAAGCTCGAGATGGCGCGGCTGGCGCAGGAAATCCAGCGCGAGGCGGAAAAGTATGCCAAGCGGCCAAAGAAGAAGTACATCTCGGCGAACACCAAAGAGTACGAATTTGCCGCCTACATGCACGCCTGGGTGGCGCGCATCGAGCGCATCGGCAATCTCAACTATCCCGACGAGGCACGCCAGCGCCAGTTGCACGGGCAGCTCGTGCTGACCGTGGGCCTGGCACGCGACGGCAGCGTCGACAGCATCGACGTGATCCAGTCCAGCGGCCACAAGGTGCTGGACGATGCGGCCATCCGCATCGTGCGGCTGGCCGAGCCGTTCCCGTCCCTGCCCCAGGCCAGGGAGGAAGTGGACGAGCTCTACATCACGCGCACCTGGCAGTTCCTGCCCGGCGACATCCTGCGCAACCGCTGAATGACCGCCACCCGGCATGGCCGGCCATGCGCGCGTTCACACTTCGTCCGCCCGACCCGCGGGCTCCCGGGTAGAATGGGCGCATGGCCGACTCGACCCTGCTCAACAACCAGCTGCTGATCGCGATGCCGAACCTGCGCGACCCGAATTTTGCGCGCGGAGTGGCCTTCATCTGCCAGCACGGCGAGGGAGGCGCCATGGGCCTGATGGTCAACCGCCTGTCCGAGTATTGTCTGGGCGACGTGCTGGCCCAGATGGACATGCATTCGGAGATTGTCGAGGTCGTCGAAGCGCCGGTGCTCATCGGCGGCCCGGTGCAACCCGAGCGCGGTTTCGTGCTGCACGTGCCGGGCGGCGCCTGGGAATCCTCGTTCCATATTTCCGAGCACATCAGCGTCACCACCTCGCGCGACATCCTGCTGGCGATCGCCGCCGGCAACGGCCCGCGCCATGCGATCGTCGCCCTCGGCTATGCCGGCTGGGGTGCCGGCCAGCTCGAACAGGAACTGCGCGACAACCACTGGCTGACCGCCCCGGCGACCGAGCAGGTATTGTTCGAAACCCCGCTCGACGAACGCTGGGACGCGGCCGCCGGGCTGGTCGGCGTCAACATGCTGCAGCTGGCGAGTTATGCCGGCCACGCCTGAGCCCGCAGGCGGCGAAGGCAGCATCCTCGCCTTCGATTATGGCGCCCGCCTGATCGGCGTTGCGGTCGGCCATCGGCTGACTGCCAGCGCACGCAGCCTGGGCACGCTCGCCACCGGCGACTGGGACGCCCTGGACAGGCTGGTGGACGAATGGCAACCGGCCTGCCTGGTGGTGGGGCTGCCCCTGGCGCTGGATGGCAGCGAGCAGCCCATGAGCGCCGCCGCGCGCCGCTTCGCCGCGGCGCTGGAACAACGCCACAACCTCCCCGTGCAACTGGTGGACGAGCGCCTCAGCTCACACGCAGCCGCGCGTCGCTTCGCCGCCCGGCGCGCCGCCGGCAGCGCGCGCCGCAAGCATGCCGCCGGCATCGACGGCCTGGCCGCGGAGGTCATCCTCGAAGACTGGCTCGCGCAAGCATGATCGCCCCCGTTGCGGATTCGCCCATGCCCGACCTGCAAATCGACGCCCAGGGCCGCCTGCGCCACCTGCTCTGCCTGGACGGACTCGGGCGCGCGCGCATCACCGCCCTGCTCGACCGCGCCGCGCAGCTGCGCGGCGCGGCGCGGCGCGGCGAGCTGCCGGCATTGCTGGCCGGGCGCACGGTGGTGAACCTCTTCTTCGAGCCTTCCACGCGCACGCGCACGAGCTTCGAGCTGGCCGCGCGCCGCCTTGGCGCACTGGTGGTCAACTTCGACATTGCCAGTTCCTCGACGCTGAAGGGCGAAACCCTGGAAGACACGCTGGCGACGCTCGAAGCGATGCACGCCGATGCCTTCGTCATCCGCCACCGGGAAAACGGCACGCCACGCCAGCTGGCCGCGCACGCGCGCCGCGCCGCCGTGCTCAACGCCGGCGACGGCAACCGGGCACATCCGACCCAGGGCCTGCTCGACCTGCTCACCATGCGTGACCACAAGGGCCGCATCGAGGGCCTGACGGTCACGCTCTGCGGCGACATCCGTCATTCACGGGTGGCGCGCTCGGACATCTCCGGGCTGAGCACCCTTGGCGCGACCGACATCCGCCTGTGCGGCCCCGCCAGCCTGCTGCCGAGCAGCGAGGAGTTTCCGCATTGCCGGCTCGACGTGGATTTCGACGCCGCCATCGCCGATGCCGACGTCATCATCATGCTGCGCATGCAGAAGGAACGCATGGAGAGCCTGCCCGGCATCGACGAGGCCGAATACTTCCAGCGTTACGGACTTTCACCCACGCGCCTTGCCCGCGCGCGCCCGGATGCCATCGTGATGCACCCGGGTCCCATGAACCGCGGCATCGAGATCGATCCCCTCGTGGCCGATGGTGCGCAGTCCGTGGTACTCGAGCAGGTGACCAACGGCGTGTTCGTGCGCATGGCGGCGCTGGACGCACTGGTGAATCACTGACCGCCCGCTCCTGACCGTGGCCCCGAGCCGTTGCGGGCGCACCCGCTTCGCGGCGCGCCGGTGTTGCGGCCTGGTTCCGGCGCAGGCGTGACAACTCAGGTTTCGACGAGCTCCACGTCGCCCAGTCCCTGGCTCAGGGTATGCGCATCGCCGCCCTGGGCAAGCTTGATCCTGAGACGCACCTCGTTGGTCGAGTCGGCATGGCGCAGGGCGTCCTCATAGCTGATCTGGCCCGCCTGGTAGAGCTCGAACAGGCTCTGGTCGAAGGTCTGCATGCCGAGGTTGGTGGATTCCTTCATCACATCCTTGATCTTGTGGATCTCACCCTGACGGATGTAGTCCTGCACCAGCGGGGTGCCGAGCAGGATTTCCATCGCGACCCGGCGGGCCTTGCCGTCAGGCGTCGGGATGAGCTGCTGCGCGACCACGCCCTTGAGGTTGAGGGAGAGATCCATGAACAGCTGCTCGCGCCGGTCCGAAGGGAAGAAGTGGATGATGCGGTCCATCGCCTGGTTGGCGTTGTTGGCATGCAGCGTACACAGGCACAGGTGACCGGTTTCGGAGAAGTTGATCGCGTGCTCCATGGTTTCACGCGTGCGCACCTCACCGATCATGATCACGTCCGGCGCCTGGCGCAGGGTGTTCTTGAGCGCGTTCTCCCAGGAATCGGTATCGATGCCGAGTTCGCGCTGGGTGATGATGCAGCCCTCGTGCTTGTGCACGTATTCGATCGGATCCTCGATGGTGATGATGTGGCCGGTCGAGTTCTGGTTGCGGTAGCCCACCATCGCCGCCAGCGAGGTGGATTTGCCGGTACCGGTGGCGCCGACGAAAATGATGATGCCGCGCTTGGTCATCGCCAGCTGCTTGATGATCGACGGCAGGTTGAGTTCATCGACGGTCGGGATGCGCGTCTCGATGCGACGCAGCACCATGCCGACGCAGTTGCGCTGGTAGAAGCAGGACACGCGGAAACGGCCGACGCCGGTCACCGAGATGGCGAACTGGCATTCGTGGGTCTTCTCGAACTCCTCGCGCTGCGAGGGTGTCATCACGTTCAGCACCATGTCCCGCGATTGCTGCGGCGTGAGGGCGTTCTGCGTGATCGGCGCAATGCGCCCGTTGACCTTGATCGACGGCGCCACCCCCGCCGTGATGAACAGGTCCGACGCCTTCTTGTGCGTCATCAGCTTGAGATACGAGGTGAAATCGATGCTGCTCATGGCACCCTCGCTGTCCGGATAGCCGGGGTAGTTGGCATCTTACACTCCCGCACGCGCAAGTTCCGCCCGCCGGGTCACGCGCCAGACACGCGGCCGCCGGACGCTGGCGCGGAGGCCGGCGCAAGGTGGTAGTTGCCGCGCAGGCGCAGGAAGGGCAGTTCCACGAAGCGCCAAGTGAGGGCCGACAGCGCCAGCGTCGCCGGCAGTGCAAACAGCAGCGTGTTGAGCAGGGCATCGACCATGAAGCCACCGCTGAACCTGACCAGCCCAACCTGCTGGATCAGCAGCTGGATGACAACGAAGTGGATCAGGTAGATGGAATAGGAAATGGTGCCGATCCAGACCAGCACGCGCGACCAGGCACCGGTCGGCTGGCTGGCCCAGCTGACGTAGCCGAGCAGGAACGCGGCCCACATGACGCCTTCGAGCGTTGGCCAGACGACCTTCCAGCCGGCCTGGACGGGCCAGCCGCCGATCGCATTGAAGGTGGCCAACGCCGCCACGACCGCCGCCAGGGCCAGCACGGCGCACAGCGCGCCCGAACGACGCGACAGCGGCCATTGCCGGTACGCCCATGCCGCCCACATGCCGATCAGGAACTGGTCGAGGCGGCCAAGGATGTTCTGGTAGGCGATCTCGCGCGGGCTACCACCCACCAGGACCGCGCACACGCGGAACACCAGCAGCACGGCCAGCATGCCGAGCAGGTTCCTGCGCCAGCCCTTCTTGAGCACCACCAGCAGCAGCGGCATGAGCACGTAGAACTGCCACTCCACGGCAATCGTCCACAACATGCTGGTGAAAGGCGGCGCCACCAGTGCTCCCGGGAGGTTGGCGAAGCCGGCCACCGTCTGCAAGGCGGCCGGCCAGGCAAAGCCGCCGGGCAGCGAGGCGACGCCCGCGAACACCAGCAACAGGAACAGCGGATAGGTGCGCAACAGGCGATTGCGGATGAAGGGCCGGTAGGCGATCGCCGCGTCGAGCGAGCCGAAGGTCAGGATGAAGCCGGACAGCACCATGAACAGGCCGACCGCGGTATGCCCCTCGGCCAGCGCAGCCAGCAGCGGGTTGCCTGGCTGCAGCCAGTGGTCGATGCCGAAATCCGCATCGAAGCGCAACCGATAGGCCATGACATGCAGGCCGTGATAGACGAGGATCAGCAGCGCCGCGAACGCGCGCAGGTGATCGACGGCCGGCAGGTAGCGGATGTTGGCACTGCGCATCGGGCAAGGCATGGCGCGGCGCTCGCCGCCGCTGGCGGGGGACTATACCGGGTCGGGTCTGTGGTCGAAGTGTCGTGACTCACTCGACTCCTCGTTCGGCGGCGCCGTGCGTCGGACGAAAGGGCCCGCCGGGGCGCGCGCATGGATTCGCGCGCGTTTGGCGTCGGTACACGGACCGACCGTCGGCAAACCCCAGCCGGCGACCAGGCACCCGCAGAGCCTGCCCCGGACTCGAACGCGGGGCGCCGCTGCGGGATGTCCTTCGCCTGGTTACCTTTCCTTCGACAAGAGAAGTGACCCGCAGGGAAGCGGCTCGGCTTTCGTCGCACAACCAGACCACCCCTTCGCCCCCTCAGGCATGGCGCCGGAAGTACGTGAACACGCCGGCCAGCAGCAGCAGCGGCGCCATCAGGTTGGCGATACCCGG
>JALOBC010000028.1 GCA_023228465.1 Dokdonella sp.
GTTCGACGAGCAGCGCGTTGATGGCCGTCACGTCGGCCTGGTCGAGCGCGTTCACCAGCGCGTTCAGGCTGAGGCGGGACAACAGGTACTGGTAGCGCGCGGCGTCGAGGTTCTGCTGGGCGGCGAAATACTGCTGCTGGGCATTGAGCACGTCCAGGGTGGTGCGCGTGCCGACCTTCTGGCCGAGCAGGGTCGCATCCAGCGAGGACTGGGCGGCGCGTTCGGCCTTCTTCAGCGCCTCGATCTGCTCCACGCCCACGCTGACGTTGAGGTATTGCTGCTTCACCTGCACATCGGTGCCGAGCAGGGTGGCCTGCAGCTGCTGTTCGGCTTCGCTGTTCTCGGCCACCGCCTCGCGGTACTTGGAGTTGTAGCTGCCTCCGGCGAACAGCGGCAGCGCGAGCTGCACGCCGACGATGGCCTGGCGGCTCTTGTCCGGCGAGACCAGGATCGGCAGCGAGCCGTCCTGCTGCGTGTCGGTGTAGCTGGCGACCAGGTTGAGCTGGGGCCGCCCGCGCAGGCGGTACTTGTCGATTTCGTGCTTGCTGACATCGACCTGGATGCGCGCGCCGTTGACGCTGACGTTGTCGCTGCGGCCGCGTTCGAGCCAGCTGTCCAGCGCGTCGGGCACCGGCGGGGTGGGGCGGAAGCTGTCCGGCACGCGGGCCAGGGATTCGGGCGGCGCGCCGACGATGCTGGTGAACTGTTCCTGCTGCACGGCCAGCGCGTTGCGGGCGGCGATTTCCTGGGCCACCATGCCTTCATAGCGGGCCTCGGCGTCGCGCACATCGACGATGTTGATCTTGCCGGCTTCGAAGCGGCCCTTGGCGCTGGCCAGTTGCTGGGCCACGGCGGCCTTCTGCTTGCCCGCCAGTTCCACGTTGTCCTCGGCCATGAGGGTGCCGAAGTACACCTGGGCCACGCGCAGGATCAGGTTCATGTCGGCGCCCTGCTTCTGCAGGTCGGCCAGGCGCGCCTGGTCCTTGAGCTGCGCGGCGCCGACGAACACGGCCGAGTTGTAGATCGGCTGCACCAGGGTGACGCCCCAGCCGTGCAGGTTGCCGCTGGCGTTGCCGACCAGCACCGAGTTCGGGAACTGCGGCGGCAGCGTGGAACTGGAATTGAGGTCGAGGTGGGTGTAGCTGGCGTTGGCGGTGATCTGCGGGAAGTACAGCGCGGTGCCCTGCTTGCCCTTTTCCTGGCCGGCCTGCCAGGCGTAATGGGCCGCCTGGGTGGTGGGGTCGTAGCTTGCGGCCTTGCGCACGGCGGTGGCGAAATCCATCGCCTGCGCCGCCGGCAGGGCAAGCAGCAGACCGGCGCAGAGGCTGCCCAGGCGGGTGGCGGTTCGACGGGCTTCAGGACGCATGGGGCACCTCCGCCTTGCCGGCGCGGAACCAGACGGCATAGGCCGCCGGCAGGAACAGCAGGGTCAGCAGGGTGGCGACGCTCAGGCCACCCATGATCGCCCAGGCCATCGGGCCCCAGAACACCGAGCGGGTGAGCGGCACCATGGCCAGCACGGCCGCCGCGGCGGTCAGCAGGATCGGGCGGAAGCGGTGCACGGTCGATTCGATGATCGCCTCGCGCAGGGCGCTGCCCTGTTCCAGGGCGTGGTCGATCTGCACGATCAGGATCACCGAGTTGCGGATGATCATGCCGAACAGGGCGATGGTGCCGAGCAGGGCGACGAAGCCGAACGGGATGCGGAAGGCGAGCATGATGGCGGTGACGCCGATCAGGCCGAGCGGGGCGGTGAGCAGCACCAGCGCCATCTTGCGCATGTCCTGCAACTGGATCATGAGCAGGAACAGCACCACCAGCAGCACCACCGGCATCACCCTGGAAATGGCCGCCTGCGACTTGCTGCTCGATTCCAGCGAGCCGCCCACTTCCACGTGGTAGCCGGGCGGCAGCTTGTCGGCGACGGCCTGCACCTGTGGCCACAGGTCGGCCTGCACGTCGTTGCCCTGGGCGCCGTTGCCGACATCCGCCTGCACCGTGATGGTGGCGACGCGGTTGCGGCGCCAGCGGATGCTGTCGTCACTGGCGAGTTCGAGCGTGGCCACCTGCGACAGCGGCACGAACTTGCCATCCTGGGTGGGGATCTTGAGATCCTTGATGTTGTTGAGGTCGGTGCGCTCGGCTTCCGGCAGGCGCGCGACCACGCCGATGCTTTCGTTGCCTTCCAGGTACTGGGTGATGTCATAGCCGCTCAGCGAGGCCTGCAGGGTCTGCGACACGCTGCGCGAGGTCACGCCGACCATGCGCGCCTTGTCCTGGTCGATGTTGACCTTGAAGGTCTTGGCGCGCTCGCCCCAGTCGATGTTCACCCCGCGCGTGTCCGGGTGCGCGCGCACCAGGGCCATGATGTCCTCGGCCGTATCGCGCAGGCGCTGCTCGTCGTTGCCGCTGACGCGGAACTGCACCGGGTAGCCGACCGGCGGGCCGTTTTCCAGCCGCGTCACGCGACCGCGCACCGCCGGGAACTGCGTCTTGAACAGTTCCTGGATGTGCGTGAGTACGCCTTCGCGCTGCTCGTAGCCGCGGGTCATCACGATCAGCTCGGCCAGGTTGGTGCGCGTCTGCACATCCAGCGGCAGGTAGAAGCGCGGGCTGCCGCCGCCGACGTAGCCGGTGACCGAAACCACGTCCGGGTGCTTCTGCAGCACCGCTTCCATCGCCTCGGCCTGCTTCTCGATTTCGCTGAAGTTCACCGCCTCGGGCAGCCACAGATCCACCACCAGCTCGGGCCGGTCGGAGGAGGGGAAGAACTGCTGCGGCACGAGGCGGAACAGGGCGAGGGAAACGATGAACACGGCGACGGTGACGCCGATCACCAGGTAGCGGAAATCCAGGCACCAGCTCACGCGGCGGCGGAACCAGCAGTAGAACGGCCGCTGGTACACGTCGTGTTCGGCGCCCGGCTTGGGCGTGAAATCGGGCAGCAGCTTGTAGCCCAGGTAAGGCGTGACGATGACCGCGACGAACCAGGAAATGACCAGCGCGATGCCGACCACCTGGAACAGCGATACCGTGTATTCGGCCGAGCCGGACTTGGAAATGCCCACCGGCAGGAAGCCGGCCACCGTGATCAGGGTGCCGGTCAGCATGGGGAAGGCGGTGGCCGTATAGGCATACGTCGCGGCGCGCGCGTGGTCCCAGCCTTCCTCCAGTTTCAGCACCATCATCTCCACCGCGATGATGGCGTCATCCACCAGCAGGCCGAGCGAAATGATGAGCGCGCCGAGCGAGATGCGCTGCAGGTCGATGCCCCAGGCATACATGGCCAGGAAGGCGACCGCCAGCACGAACGGGATGCACAGCGCCACGACGAAGCCGGTGCGCAGGCCCAGCGACAGGAAGCACACCAGGAGCACGATGCCGACCGCCTCGTAGAGGCTCTGGGTGAACTCGCCGACCGCTTCCTTGACCACCTTGGGCTGGTCGGACACGGTATTGAGCTTGACGCCGACCGGGAAGCCGCGTTCCAGCTCTGCCGCCGTGCGGTTCATTTCCTCGCCCAGGCGCAGCACGTCGCCGCCGCTGCGCATGCTGACGGCCAGGCCGATGGCCGGCAGGCCGTTGAACAGCATCCTGGTCTGCGGCGGATCGACATAGCCGCGTTCCACCGTCGCCACGTCACCGAGCCGGAACATGTGGCCGTTGGCGTAGATGCCGACGTTGCGGATCGCCTGCACGGAGTCGAAATCGCCGCTGACCTGCAGGCGCACGTTCTCCGCCGAGGTCTGGATGAGGCCGGCCGGTTCCACGCTGTTGATGGTGTTCAGCGTGGCGATGATCTGGTCCGGGCTGATGCCCAGCGTGGACAGCTTGGCGTTGGAATACTCGATGTAGATGCGCTGGTCCTGGGTGCCGATCAGGTTGACCTGGTCCACGTCCGGGATGCGCAGGATCTCGTCGCGCGCGGTATCGGCGAAGTCCTTCATCTGCGCGTAGTTGAAGCCGTCCGCGGTGAGCGCGTAGATGTTGCCGAAGGTGGTGCCGAACTCGTCGTTGAAGAACGGCCCGCGCACGCCCTGCGGCAGGGTGTAGGCCATGTCGCCGATCTTTTTGCGGATCTGGTACCACACCTCCGGCACGTCGGCCGATGGCGTGTCGTCGCGCAGGGTGACGATGAGCTGGGTCACGCCGGCCTGCACGAAGCCCTTCACGTAATCGATCTCGGCCACGCTCTGCAGCTTCTTTTCGAGCTTGTCGGTGACCTGTTCCTGGGTCTGCTCGATGGTGGCGCCTGGCCAGTAGGTCTGGATGACCATGCTGCGCACGGTGAAGCTGGGGTCTTCCGCCTGACCCAGGTGCGTGTAGGAGTAGATGCCGCCGATCAGCAGGATGATGATGGAGAACAGCACGAACTGCTGGTGCTTGAGGGCCCACTCCGACAGGTTGGTCTTGACCATGGGCCCTCAGTCCTCGGTGCCGTAGGTGCCCACCGCCAGCACCTTCTGCCCGGGGTGCAGGAAGCTGGCGCCGGCCGTCACCACCACGTCGCCCTGGGCCAGGCCCTCGCCGATCTGCGCGCTGTCGCCCTGCGCCGAGACCACCTTCACCGCGCGCAGCGAAGCGGTGGAGGTCTGCCCATCGACCACCCAGACGAAGCTGCCTTCGGGCTTGTCCACCACGGCGGTCAGCGGCACGGTGAAGGTGCCCGTTTCCAGCGTTTCCGGCAGGTGCACGTAGGCGGTCATGCCGAGCAGCAGGGCCGGGTCCGGATCCAGGATGGTCACGTGCGCCGCATAGGTGCGGGTGGCCGTGTCGGTGTTGGGATCGATGCGCCGCAGGCGCGCCTGGTACTGCTTGTCCGGGCTGGCCCAGAGGGTGACGGTCAGGTCGCGTCCGGCACGCAGCTGGTCGACGCGTGATTCGGGCACGCTGACGACCACTTCGCGATCGCCATCGCGGGCGATCGTCACCGCCAGGCCGCCCGCGTTGACCACCTGGCCGACGTCCACCTTGATGTCCGTGACGACCCCGGGGACCGCCGCGCGCAGGGTGCCGTAGCCGGACTGGTTGCCGGCCTCGTCGTATTGCGCCCGGGCCATTTCCATCTGCGACATCGACGCGTCGTGATCGACCTTGCTGCGGTCGTACTCGGCCTGGCTGATGAATTCCTGGCGCAGCAGTTCCGCATCGCGCTGCAGGTTCACCTTGGCCTGCGCGGCCTTGCTGCGGGCCGCGTCGAGCTGCGCCTTGGCGGCCTGCAGCTGCAGGTCGAGGCTCGCCGGATCGAGTTCGATCAGGCCCTGGTCGGCCTCCACGTGGTCGCCCACTTCGACCAGCCGCCTGAGCACCGTGCCGGCGACGCGAAAGCCCTGATCGCTCTCGTTGCGGGCCGTGACCGTGCCGGAGTAGGTCGCTGCCAGGGTGGTCGCGGTGGGACTTGCGACCAGGGTCTGCACGGGGCGCACGTCCTTGGGCGGCGCCGTTTCGTTCCTGCATCCGGCCAGCAACACCAGTGCCGCCAGTACGGCCATTGAACCCGCTGTGTAACGCATGCCTTGTCCCCCGATTGAGCGCACGCACTGCCCCTGGGCGCCCGCCGGCCGCGATTGCGCGCGGCCGGGACACCGATGGCGGCACCATCCGCCCTTATTGCGTGAATCCGTTGGCTTTGTCCAGCCTGCCGACGAAGCGGGCCACCCAGAAGTCGATCAGCTCGTCCAGTTGTCCGGTACTGGTCGATTCGTCCCTGGGCACCGAGCGCGAGCCCTCGCGGCTGTCCACCATGGCGCCCAACACCTTGCCGCTCTGCGCATCGATGAGCTCGGCTTCGACCGACATGCGCAGGAACTGCGGATTCTTGCCGGACGCCGCCTGCGCCACCTTGAACAGCGCGGTGACGGGAATCGCGTCGCGCAGCCTGAGTTCCGGGTTGACCCGCACCACGCCGACCACCGCCGTGCGCAGGCGCGCCACGCCGGGGCCGGGTTGGGTGACCACCTGGTAATGCTGGCCGAGTCCGGCGGCCATGCTGGCCAGGTAATGGCGCGTCATGTCGGTCACGCGCGCGGGGTCCAGCGCCTGGTAGCCCGCGCCGGTGCTCACCAGGACTTCGGGCGCATCGATGATGAACTTGTGATAGTTGCGCACGATGCCGGGCGAGGACACGTACCAGCGGAAGGCCGGATCTTCCGGGTCCGCGTGGAGCCGGCCGTAGTCGCCCAGGAAGCCCGAATTGCCGACGTCGCTGGTGCTGCGCGCGGGTTTCACCTGCGGCGTGGAACAGGCCGCACACAGTGCGGTCAGCGCCAGTACGAAGATCCATGGCCTGACGGGAATGGCGGCAGTACGCATGGCGACCTCCTGGTTGAAGTGGCGATGGTGGCTGCGCCCGTCGGCAGGCCGGCGTGTTGCCGGTGCGCTTGCGAATGGTGCTGGCCGGCCGGGTGGACGGGCGGTGCCAGGACGCCTGCGAGCGTATCCCGCGCAGTGATCGGCGCACGCTAGCGGCTCGATTCTGGAGTGTCAATGCGCAGCTTCCTGCGCGCACGGCCGAGTCAGGCAGGACGATGCTGATGGCCGCGACAGGCGAACCAGTTGCTCCGGCCTGCCGCGCGTGGATGCCAGCGGGCAGGGCGGTAGCCAGGGCATGCACCCGCCAAATGGTCAGCAAGTCCAATTGCAGATCGGCGGGGATGTGCGCCGGCGCCGGCATGCCGGGAGGAATCGGCAGGGCGGTGTGGGCGCCTGCGGATCGGGATTGCCGGCAATGCGCGAAAAGCGCGGCGATCCGTATGCACGCGTGGCCGCCCCCTGGTCGTTCATCCGCCGTTGCGCTCTGCGTGTTGCGGGCGGTCCAGTTGCCGCATTATTCTCGCCCGGCTGGACGACATGTGACGCCGTTCACATTCCAGCAGCCACTGCTCCGGCCGGAGCAATCCATGAGGAGACATCGCATGAACCACATTTCCGGCGTGCATCTGCGCAGGTTTGCAGGGATGGTCGTTCTGGGAGCCGGTATGGCGTTGTTCGCCGGCAACGCGCTGCAGGCCGCCGAAGGCGGCATGGCGCGCGAGATGATCCAGAAGAAGATTGCGGCGATCAAGGCATCCACGGCCGAGAACCAGAAGAAGCTGCATCAGTACAGCTGGACGGAAACGCAGCAAGTGACCACTCACGGGCGCGAATTGCCGGCCAAGGAATCCCAGTGCCGGTATGGGCCCGACGGCAAGGTGCAGAAGACGCCGATGGGCGGCGCCGAGCGCCAGCGCGGGCGCATGGCCGAACGCATCATGGAGAAGAAGAAGGAGGAGATGAAGGATTACATGGGCGAGGTGAGCCAGGTCATCCATCTGTACATGCCGCCGAACCCGGAATTGATGCAGAAGGCATTCAAGGCCGACAAGGCGAGCTTCGATCGCGGCGCCAGCGAAACCACGCTGGTATTCAAGGATTACGCCAAGCGCGGCGATTCGATGACGCTCGAATTCGACAAGGAAACCCACAAGATCCGCCGGCTGGACATCCACACCTACATGGAAACGCCGCAGGACGCGGTGACGCTGTCGGTGGACTTCGCGACCCTGCCCGATGGCACCAGCCATGCCTCGCGCACGGTGTTCGATGCCAAGGGCAAGGACCTGCACGTCGTCAGCACCAATTCCAACTACAAGAAGATCGCCGGCTGAGTTGCGCCGGCCGGGGGCTGCGGCAAGGCGACGTGCCGCGCCGCAGCCCCCTCCCGCGTCCGACCGGGCGCATTCGCGCCGGTCGCGCACGCGCTTCCGGGTCAATCCAGGGGAATCATCCATGCACCTGTCCAGCCTCCGTCGCGGTGCCTGCGCCGCGCTCGTTGCCGCCGTCCTGCTGCTCGCCGCGCCCGTGCCGACGCTGGCCGCGGGCAGTTCCCTGCAGGCGATGAGCAAGGCATTCGAGGCGCTCGCCGGCAAGGCCAGTCCTGCGGTGGTGGAGATCCTGGTCACCGGCTATGGCCCGGATGGAGACGAGGGCGACGGCTCGGCGCCGATCCGGCGCATCGGCAGCCAGGGTTCGGGCGTCATCGTCGATGCCAACGGCTACATCCTCACCAACTACCACGTCATCGCCGGCCAGCAGGCGGTGAAGGTGGTCATCACCCCGCGGCGTGGCCGCGAATCGCAGGCTGCGGCGACCCTCGCGCAGCGTCCGCGCGTGCTTCCGGCGCAGGTGGTCGGCTACAGCGAGGCGGCCGACCTGGCGGTGCTCAAGGCCGATGCGCACGACCTGCCGACCATCCCCTTCGCCGATTACCGGGCGCTGCGCCAGGGTCAGCTGGTGATGGCGGTCGGCAGTCCGGTGGGCCTGCAGAACAGCGTGAGTCTAGGCGTGGTCAGCGCCGTGCTGCGCCAGGTCGATCCGGACAACCCGATGGTGTTCATCCAGACCGATGCCGCCATCAATCCCGGCAACAGCGGCGGCGCCCTGGTGGACGTGGAGGGCAGGCTGGTCGGCATCAATGCCTCGATCGTCACCCGCTCGGGCGGCAACGAGGGCATCGGCTTTGCCATCCCGAGCAGCATCGCGCGCTTCATGTACGAGCAGATCCGCGACGACGGCTACGTGCGTACCGGCTACATCGGCGCAGTCATGCAGGCCATCACGCCGGAGTTGGCCACGGCGCTGGACCTGCCGGAGACGGCGCTGCCCGGGATCATCGTGGCCGACGTGCACCCGGATTCGCCTGCCGAACGGGCCGGCCTGCGCATCTACGACCGCATCAAGACGGTTGACGGCGCGCCGGCGACCAGCGTGCCGACCTTCGTGATGAACATCTTCCTGCGCCAGAAGGGCGACCGCGTGCACCTGGGCATCGTGCGCGACAACCGCGAACAGAGCATCGATGTGCCGGTGATCGAATTGCAGCCGGGCCCGACGAGCTTCGCCGACCTGGCCAACCCGGCCACCAACCTGATTGCGCGCCTGGGCGTGGTGGGAACCGACCTCAACCCGCAGGTCGCGCGCTTCCTGCCGCCGCCGCGCATCGATTCCGGCGTGGTGGTCACCGCGCTCAGCAGCGAGTACGGCGGCGACGCCAGCGGCTTGCGCCAGGGCGACATCATCCACGCCCTGAATGCCCAGCCGGTCACCGGCATGGCCACGCTGCGTGCCTACCTGCGTGCGCTGGCGCCGGGCGAGCCGGCGGCGCTGCAGGTCGAGCGCAACGGTCGGCTGCTGTTCGTCACGCCCAACATGAACTGATCACGCCGGCCGGCGCCGCTGCGACTTGACAGCCGCGCGCGGCCGGGCCAATCCTCAACGCGTTGGCGCAAGGTTGATCCTGGTCAGGGGGTCGCGCGGCGAGCCTGCCGATACTGCGCCCTTTCCAGGAGTCGCAGCCATGCCCGTGCGCTTTACCGGTGTTTCGAACAGCATCCTCGACGCCATCGGCGATACGCCCCTGCTCGAGATCGACGGCATCTTCGCCAAGTGCGAGTTCCTGAACCCGTCCGGTTCGATCAAGGCGCGCATTGCCAAGCACATCGTCGAACGCGCCGAGGCCAGCGGCCAGCTCAAGCCCGGCGACACCATCGTCGAAGCCACCAGCGGCAATACCGGCAATGCCTTTGCGATGGTTGCCGCGGTCAAGGGCTACCGCATGATCGTGGTCATGCCCGAGGGCCTGTCCAGCGAGCGGGTGGCCATCTCGCGGGCCTACGGCGCGGAAGTGCTGTTCTGCGGCAACTTCCATGTCAACGAGGCGCTGGAGCGTGCCCGCGACCTGGGTCGCCAGCCGGGCTTCTTCTTTCCCGGCCAGTTCGAATCGGAATGGAACGTGGAGGAAAACCGCGACTGGCTGGGCCCGGAGATCCTTGCGCAGTTGCCGGAAGGCCGCCTGCCGGATGCCTTCGTCCACGGGGTCGGCACCGGCGGCACGCTGATCGGCGTGGGCCAGGCCTTCCGCAAGGTGAATCCGAACGTGCGCCTGTTCGCGATGGAGCCGTCCGAATCGCGCACCATCCTGTGCGGCGAAGTGGCCCTGCACCAGATCGAGGGCATTTCCGATGGCTTCGTGCCCGGCATCTTCGCCCGCCACCGTGCCCTGGTCGGCGATACCTCGAGCGTGGCCAGCGCCGATGCGGTGGCGGAAATGCGCAAGCTGGCGCGCACCCGCGGGTTGCTGTGCGGGCCAAGTTCCGGCGCGCACCTGCTGGCCGCGCGGCAGGTGCGCGAGCAGCACCCGGAGCTCAAGACCATCGTCACCATCCTCGACGACAAGGGCGAAAAATACCTGCACGACTTCTTCATGCAGCCGGCGAACGGGGCCGACCGTCCGCTGCCGTTCCACTGAGCCGGCCATGCTGCTGCTCGATGCCCTCAGCCCGGCGCCGCGCACGGTGCGCATGTTCCTGCTCGAAAAGGGCCTCGACATTCCGGCCCGGCAGGTGGACGTGTTCAGCGGCGAGAACCGGCAGGCGCCGTTCCTTGGCCACAACCCGGCCGGGCAGACGCCGGCGCTGCTGCTCGAGGATGGCACCGCCATTGCCGAATCCGTGGCCATCATGGAGTACCTGGAGGAATGTCACCCGGCGCCGGCGCTGATCGGCAGCACGCCGCTGGAACGCGCGATCGCGCGCCAGTGGCAGCGGCGCGCGGAACTCAACATCACGGAGCACATCCACAACGCCTACCACTATGCCGAGGGACTGGCGCGATTTCACGATCGCATCCCGGTCGCGCCGGAAGCGGCGGCCGGCCTGAAGCGCGTGGCGCAGGATCGCATCCGCTGGCTGGATGGCATGCTTGAGGGGCGCCCGTTCCTGGCCGGCGAGCGCTTCACCTTCGCCGACATCTGGCTGTATGCGTGGCTGGATTTTGCCGATTCGGTCGGCCAGCCGTTCGCCGAGGATCTTGCCTGGATCCGGCCCTGGTTCGAGCGCATCGGCCAGCGACCCGCGGCACGCGCCAGCCTGCATCCGGCCTGCCGGCCCGGTGGCGTGCGCGGCTGACGCCAGTCCGGTAACTGCGGGCGCAGCGAGGGGAGGGCGCCGCGGCGGGGCGTGCGCGCCCGCACGCTGCGCCCGGGACGGCCGCGGCCGCCGCCCGGTCATCACGCGCCGTGGCTGAGGATCTTTTCCGGTTCCTGCAGGAAGTTGCCCTGCACGAAGTTGACGCCGCAGTTGAACAGGATCGACATGCTGGCGGCATCCTCGACGAACTCGGCCACGGTCAGCTTGCCGGCGTGGTGGGCCTGTTCGCAGATGTCGCGCACCCGCTCCTGGTTGTCCTTGTTCTGCGGCAGTCCGGCCATGAAGGTACGGTCGATCTTGAGGTAGTTGACCGGCACGTGCTTGAGCAGCTGGAACGAGTTGAGCCCCGAGCCGAACTGCTCCAGGGCGAAGCCGCAGCGCAGCTGTTCCAGGCCCTTGGCGAAGGCGCGCGCGGGCTTCAGGCTGGTCACCACCTTGCTTTCCGGCATCTCGAACACCAGCGCATCGCCGCGCTGACGCGAAGTCTTGAGCTGCTGGGCGATCCACGGCAGCAGGGTTTGATCGTCCAGTGATTGCGGCGTCAGCTTGACGAAGAAGGTGGTGCGCTGGCCGCTGCGCTCGCGTTCGGCCAGGGCACGGATCGCGTTGGCGATGACCCAGCGGTCGATGGCCGGCAGCTTGCCGGCACGCTCGGCTGCGGCCATGAACTGGTTGGGCAGGATCTCGCCCTTGGGCCCCTTCATGCGCAGCAGGATCTCGTAGAAGTCCCCCTCGGCGCCGTGCAGGCTGATGATGGGCTGGTAGTAGAGGACGAAACCGTTGTTGGCCAGGGCCTCGTCGATCGCCACCTGCCAGCGCTTCGCGCTTTCCGCTGCCGCACGATCCTCCTCGGAGGGATCGACGATGGCCACGCGGTTGCCGCCTTCGTCCTGGGCGCTGCGCAGCGCGGTGTTGGCCATCGCCAGCACGTTGGCGGCGTTGGCACTCTTCTCGCCGATCATGGTGCCGCCGATGCTGACGGTGAGGCTGATCGACTGCTTGCCGACCTCGAAGATGCGCTCGCTGAAGGCGCTGCGCAGGTGTTCGGCCATCTGGCGCGCCTGGTCGCCATCGCGCGGATTCACCAGCACGCCGAAGCTGTGATCGGCGACGCGCCCAGCGATGTCGGATTCGCCCAGGTGCGTGCGCAGCAGCGAGGCCAGGTCGCCGAGCAGGACGTCGGCATTGCCGATGCCGATGGTGTCGAGCACGTGCTTGAAGTCGTCCGGTTCCACCAGCAGCAGGGCCTGGTCGGTGCGCCCGGTGCCCGCCTCGCCGACGCGCTGGTCGATTTCGCCGAGCATGTGCTGGCGGTTGTAGAGGTCGGTGATGAGATCGCGCGAACGCAGCGCATCCAGCTCCGCCGCGTCGGCGATCTGGCGGCGGAACGTGATCTGCTGGCAGGGCTCGCCTTCGAAGCTGGCCTGCGCGAACTCCATGGTCGCGTCGAAGGTGCTGGCGTCGCTGTGCCGGCCCTTGAGGTTCAGGCGCTGGGGCGGCTTCTCGCCCCTGGACAGGCGCTGCAGCAGGGTCTTGAAGTCGGCCGCCTCCTCGGGCGCGATCATGTCCAGGATGGACATGCCCTCGATGTCCTCGAAGTCATCGAAGCCGAACATTTCCAGGTAGGCCTTGTTGGCGCGCACGTGCATGCCTTCGTGGACGAAGGCGATGGGATCGCGCGAGGAATCGAGCAGGGCATCGCTGCGGCGCTCCGATTCGCGCAGCAGGGCTTCGAGCCGGCGCACGCTGCGGCGCGTGCTCAAGGCCTCGAACTCGCGTTCCACGACCAGCCGGATGTGTTCCTGCGAGTCGCGGATCAGGAATGCCGATGCGCCGTCGCTGCAGGCGCGCACGACGATTTCCGGCGTGGAGTCGCCGGCGCAGGCGATCAGGCCGATATCGCGCCCGGTACGCGCGATGGCTTCGCGGATATGGTTGAGATCGAGGCCCTTGCAGTCGACGTTGGCGATGATCAGGT
Organism: Dokdonella sp.; assembly: GCA_023228465.1. GTDB lineage: Bacteria > Pseudomonadota > Gammaproteobacteria > Xanthomonadales > Rhodanobacteraceae > Dokdonella_A. Next base: position 12,943 of record JALOBC010000028.1, read on the forward strand.
CGGGTATGTGTTCGGCAAAGGCCGCCTCCAGTTCCGCTTCATTGGTGGCGCGGCTGGGACGCACGGCGATACCGCCATTGCGCAGGGCGCTGATGGTGCGTTCTGCGTCATCGACGGAGTCGTCGACGATCAGCAACTGGATGAAGGTGTTGTCTCGGGTCATCGGGCGATGTCAGGGAGTCCAGGGGTGCCGACGCAGGTCGCGCCGGCAGGTAACGATCGGCCAATCGCCGCGGGGGAGGGTGCGAGAGGATCCCGCCGCGGTGTTCAGCTATTTACCGGAATCACACCGGCTTTACCATCGTGGATTGCAATCACAGCGGCTGCTTGGCGCCGGCGCCGGCGACTTCGCGGACCAGGCGCGGTACCAGGTAGCCGGGCAGACGATCGCGCAGGGCCTCCTGCAGCGCGCGGGCACGTGCCGGCTCGACCTCGAAGTGGGCGGTACCGGCAACGCGGTCGAGCTGGTGCAGGTAGTAGGGTAGTACGCCCGCCGCGAAAAGGCGCTCGGAGAGTTCGGCCAGCACCTCCGGATCGTCGTTCACCCTGCGCAGCAGCACGCTCTGGTTCAGTACCGTGGCGCCGCTCGCGCGCAATGCGGCGCAGGCCGCAGCGACGCCCGCGTCGATTTCGTTGGGGTGGTTGGCGTGCAGCACCACCACCTTCTGCAGCGGCAGTGCAGCGAGCCAGTCGATGAACTCGGCATCGATGCGCTCGGGCAGCACCACCGGCAGGCGCGAGTGGATGCGCAGGCGCCGCACGTGCGGCAGGCGCACCAGCCCGGCGCCGAGTTCGGCCAGCTTGGGCGTGGCCAGCGAAAGGGGATCGCCGCCGGACAGGATCACTTCGCCGATCGCGTGCTCGCCGGCCAGCCAGGCCAGCGCGGCCTGCCAGTGGTTCGCCGCCGCCGCATCTTCCGCATAGGGATAATGGCGCCGGAAGCAGTAGCGGCAATTGACCGCGCAGGTGCCGCTGGCCAGCAGCAGGGCGCGGCCGCGGTACTTGTGCAGCACGCCGCCACCGGCGCGTGCGGCGTGGTCGCCCACGGCATCGCGGGTGAAGCCGGGGACCTCGCCCAGCTCGGCGGCCTGCGGCAATACCTGCAGCAGCAGCGGATCGCTCGCATCGCCATGGCGCATGCGGGCGACGAAGCCGCGCGGGACGCGCAGGGCAAAGCCGGTATCGGTGGCCGGCAGCAGGGCGTCGGCCTGGTCCGCCAGGCCAAGCGTCTCCAGCAATTCGTGCGGGTCGCCGATGGCCTCGCGCCATAGCTGCTGCCAGCGTACGGGCTGCGCGGAAACGCGGTTAGCAGTTATCATTGCAGGGTTGTGGCCGATCCGCCGACGTGCAGCTCAATCCACCATTCTAACCGCTTCGCCGGCATGCCTCGCCCGGGCATTGGGCGTCTGGCGGCACGCATTCCACCCTCAGCAGGAGTTTTCCGATGGCCAGCTATGGCATGAACGACGTCAAGAACGGTCAGAAGATCATCGTGGACGGCTACCCGTGCACGATCGTCGATACCGAATACGTCAAGCCTGGCAAGGGCCAGGCCTTCACGCGGGTGAAGTTCCGCAACCTCAAGACCGGGCGCACTCAGGAAATCACCATGAAGTCGACCGATTCGGTCGAGGCTGCGGACGTGATGGATACCGACATGGAGTTCCTCTACTCCGATGGCGAGTTCTGGCACTTCATGGATCCTTCCTCGCACGAACAGATCGCTGCCGACGCCAGCGCCATGGCCGACGCCTCGAAGTGGCTGAAGGGCAACGAGGTGTGCATCGTGACCTTGTGGAACGGCGCCCCGCTGACCGTGACGCCGCCGATCTTCGTCGAACTGGAGATCACCGAGACCGATCCGGGCGTGCGCGGCGACACCTCCGGCGGCGGCGGCAAGCCGGCCAAGCTGGAAACCGGCGCCGTCGTGCGTGTGCCGCTGTTCGTTGCCCAGGGTGAGAAGATCAAGGTCGACACCCGCACCGGCGAATACATTTCCCGCGTGAAGTGATCGATCCGCAGCAGGATTCGCACAGCGAATCTGCGTGGCGGATCAAGCGTCCCGGTGCATGCCGGGACGACAGGGGCACGAGCCACACTTCGCATCGTCATCCCCGCGAAGGCCGGGATCCGGCGCCTCCTGCGGGTCGGCGCGGGCAAGACTCGGGGGCCGGCTTGCGTTGGGGCGGCGAGTTCAGGAGGATGGCGCTTCGGTTCCGGCCTGAAGTGCCCGTTGCAGGCCACGAATTGCACGCCCGAGGCCTCCGACCTCATCTCCTCTGCTCTGCGCCCCAGTTTCCCGTCCGGCAATGCATCCTCTCGAACTGCTCATCGAACCGCGCTGGTTGGTACCGGTGGAGCCGCATGGCGTCGTGCTGGAAGAGCACGCGGTGGCGGTGGATGGTGACCGCATCGTCGCGGTGCTGCCGGCGGCGCAGGCGCGCGAGCGCTATCAGCCGCGCGAGCGGGTGGTGCTGGACGCGCATGTGCTCATCCCGGGCCTGGTCAACGCGCATACGCATAACGCGATGACCCTGATGCGCGGGCTGGCCGATGACCTGCCGCTGATGCGTTGGCTGCAGGACCATATCTGGCCGGCCGAAGCGCGGCACGTGGGTCCCGAGTTCGTGCGCGACGGCGTGGAACTGGCGGTCGCCGAAATGCTGCGTGGCGGCACAACCTGCTGCAACGAGCTGTATTTCTTCCCGGACGTGCAGGCGGCGACCTATCGCCGGCTGGGCTTCCGCGCCATGGTGGGGCTGCCGGTGCTGGAGTTCCCCACCGCCTGGGCGGCCAGTCGCGACGAGTATTTCGACAAGGGCCTGGAAGTGCACGATGCGCATCGCGGCGATCCACTGCTTGGCATCAGCTTTGCGCCGCACGCGCCCTATACGGTGTCCGATGCGAGTTTCGAGCGCATCCGCATCCTGGCCGACCAGCTCGACCTGCCGGTGCACCTGCACCTGCACGAAACCGCGCAGGAAGTGGAGGACGGTCGGCGCGAACACGGCGTGCGGCCGTTTGCACGCCTGCAGGCGCTCGGCATCATCAACGACCACCTGGTGGCCGTGCACATGACGCAGCTGCTGGATTCGGAGATCAGTGCCCTCGCCGAAGCAGGCGCCTCGGTGGTGCATTGTCCTGAATCCAACCTCAAGCTCGCTTCCGGCTTCTGTCCGGCCGAGGCGCTGCGCCGCGCCGGGGTGAACCTGGCGATCGGCACCGACGGCTGCGCAAGCAACAACGACCTGGACATGTTCGGCGAGCTGCGCACGGCGGCGCTGCTGGCCAAGGCGGTGGCCGCCGACGCCAGCGCGCTGGATGCACCCGCGGCCCTGCGCGCGGCCACGCTTGGCGGCGCGCGTGCGCTGGGCTGGGGCGAGCGCATCGGTTCGATCGAGATCGGCAAGCAGGCCGACCTGGTCGCCCTGCGCCTGGACGAGATCGAAACCGTGCCGATGTACGACGTGGTGTCGCAACTGGTGTATGCCGCCGGGCGCCAGCAGGTCAGCGATGTCTGGATTGCCGGCACGCGCAAGCTGGACGGGCGCAGGCTGGTGGACATCGACCGCGCCGAACTGGTGGCCAGGGCGCGTCGCTGGCGCGGACGCATCGCGACAGCGTAGGCTGGCGCGAAGCGCAACACGCACATCGATCACAGGTGACCCCGTGCAGACCCCCAATGTCCACGCATCAGAAACCGCCCGCTTCGACCGCCTGGCCGCGCGCTGGTGGGATCCGGACGGCGAATCGCGGCCGCTGCACGATCTCAACCCCCTGCGCCTGGACTACATCGCTTCGCGCGTGACCCTGCGCGGCGCGCGCGCGCTGGACGTCGGTTGTGGCGGTGGCCTATTGAGCGAGGGCCTGGCCCGCGCCGGCGCCGAGGTCATCGGCATCGATCTTGCCCCGGCGGTGCTGGAAGTGGCGCGCCTGCACCTGCACGAGAGCGGGCTGGTCGTCGATTACCGCGAAACCAGCGTCGAGGACCTGGCGCAGACCCTGCCCGGCGCGTTCGACGTGGTCGCCTGCCTGGAGATGCTCGAGCACGTGCCTGATCCGGCCAGCGTCATCCGCGCCTCGGCCCATCTGCTCAAGCCCGGCGGCCGGCTGTTCCTGTCCACCCTCAATCGCACCCCGCTGGCGTTTGGCGCGGCCATCGCCGGCGCCGAATACCTGCTCGGCCTGCTGCCGCGTGGCACGCATCACTATGGACAGTTCATCCGGCCGAGCGAAATTGCCGCCAGCCTGCGCGAGGCGGGGCTGGTGCTCGAAGACCTCTCCGGCATGGCCTGGAACCCGTTCACGCGGCATGCCCGCCTGGTGCGCAGCGTGGCGGTGAACTACCTCGCCTGTGCGCGCAAGCCGGCATGAGGCTGCCGCGCCCGCCGGCGGCGGTGTTCTTCGACCTGGATGGCACCCTGGTGGACTCGGCGCCCGACCTGGTGGTTGCCGTGGAGGCGCTGTGCGCCGAGCTGGGCAGGGCGCCGCCGGATCGCGTGGCGGTGCGCCGGGTGGTTTCGGCGGGTGGGCGCGCCATGCTGCGCGAAGGCCTGCCCGGCATCGACGAGGCGGACATCGAGGCGCTGCTGCCGCGTTTCCTCGAACTCTACTCGCGCGCCATGACCCACCATACGCGGCTCTTCGACGGCATGCAGGGCGTGCTCGACCGCTTGCAGGACGGCGCCATTCCCTGGGGCATCGTGACCAACAAGCCCGGCTGGCTGGCGCGTCCGATGCTGGATGCCATGCCGTTCTACGCCGGTTGCGCGGTGCTGGTCACCGGCGACTGCCTGCCGGTGCGCAAGCCCGACCCGGCGCCCGTGCTGCACGCCTGCGCGCTGATGGGCGTGGCGACGGCGGCCAGCGTGCTGGTGGGCGATGACCTGCGCGACGTGCAGGCCGGCCGCGCCGCCGGCGTGGCGACCATTGCGGCAGCCTGGGGTTACCTCGACGGGGGCGATCCCTCGGCCTGGGATGCCGACTGCATCGTGAACCGTCCGGACGCGCTGCCGGCAGCACTGGGACTGGCCTGAATGGCCGACGCCGCGCAACTTGCGCCGCTGGCCAGTTTCGAGGCCAAGTGGCTGGAGGCGCAGCCGGAGCTGCGCGTGGCGCTCGGCTTCGTCGCCGCCGAACGGCGCCAGGCACAGACGGCCTTCGCCTGCCTGGCGCTGGAACTGGAGCATGCGGCGCTGGCCACCCACGCACACGAGCCGGCGGCGATCAAGCTGCAGTGGTGGGCGGATGAACTGGCCCGCGCGGGCAACGGCGGCGCGCTGCATCCGCTGACCGCGGCACTCGGCGAGACGCTGGTCAGGCAATCCGTACCGCTGTCGCTGTGGCATGCGACGATCGGCGCGGCCCTGGAACTGCGCGACTGTGCGCCGGCGACCGATGAAGCCACGTTGCTGGCGGCCCTGGCGCCGTTCTACGCCGCGCTGGCCGAGATCGAGGCAGCCCTGTTCGGGGCGCTGGATGTCGCCGCGCGGGCGCGCCAGCGCGCGCTGGCCCGCGCCGTGCACGACACGGCCCTGCTTGGCGAGGCGCCCGAGGATGGCCGCCTGGCGCTGCCGCTGGATCTGCTCGCCCGGCATCGGCTGGCGCGCGGTGACCTGGCCGCCGATTCACCGGCGCGCCGCGCGGCGCTGCGGGACTGGCTGGGCCGCCTGGCGGGCGCGCAGGAGGAACTGCTTGACCGGCACGCGCGCCTGGGCATTCCCGGCGCCGCGGCCCTGCGTGCCGGTTATTGGCGTGCCCAGCGTGCCGCGCGCGCGGCCGAACCGCTGGCCGCCCTGCAGGCGGCGTCGGCACGTCTGCCCTTCGGCGCGACCTGGGCCGCCTGGCGCGCGGCGCGTCGCGCGTGAGCTCTTGGCGGCGCGCGTGCATGGGGGCGGGTCGATCTGCGACCATTGAGGAACGGCCTTGCCGCCCGCATGTCCTCGCCGCACCTGCGAATGCGTAGTATTCACCTGACCGACCATGACCAGCAGCAGTGACAGCCCCCGCCGCCTGATGCCCGATGTCGCCCTCGAGGCGCATCCGGATCGCATCGGCGCCCTCGACCGCGTCGGCATGGACGGCATCGAGATGCCGGTGCTGGTCACCGGCGCGGATGGCCAGGTGCAGCGTGTCGCGGCACGCGTGGAAGCCTGGGTGGACCTGGCCCGCCCGGACGTGCGCGGCATCCACATGTCGCGGCTGTACCTGCACGCCGACCGGCATCTTTCCGCCGAACCGCTGGCTCCGGCCGCGCTGCGGCGGCTGCTGCGCGATTTTCTCGATTCGCACGCCGACCTGTCCGGCGAGGCGCTGATCCGCATCCGCTTCGATCATCTGCTGCGCCGCCAGGCGCTGGCCAGCGCCCACAGTGGCTGGCGTGCCTACCCGGTATCGGTCGCCGCGCGCTTGCGCGGCAGCGAGTTCCAGGTCGAGCTTGGCATCGAAGTGCAGTATTCCAGTACCTGTCCCGCCTCGGCGGCGCTGGCGCGCCAGCTCATCCAGGACCAGTTCGCGCGCGATTTCGCCAGTGGCCCGCTCGAGCGTGACGCGGTGCTGGCCTGGCTCGGCAGTGAACAGGGCATCGTTGCCACTCCGCACAGCCAGCGCAGCACGGCGCGTGTGCGCGTGCGCCTGGCGCCCGGCTTCGATTTTCCCCTCGCCGACCTCATCGATGCCGCCGAAGCGGCGCTGCAGACGCCGGTGCAGACGGCGGTCAAGCGCGAGGACGAGCAGGAGTTCGCGCTGCGCAACGGCCAGAACCTGATGTTCTGCGAGGATGCCGCGCGGCGCATCCGCCAGGTGCTGGACGGCGACGAGCGCATCACCGACTTCTGGCTGCGCACCGCCCACCACGAGAGCCTGCACCCGCACGACGCGGTCGCCTTCGCCACCAAGGGTGTCAGCGGCGGCTATCGCGTCGATGACGACGGCTGACCCGCCGGTCTTCAGTCGCGAATGCCCGGCAGCAGCAGCGGGTCCAGGCGCACATCGAACCAGTTGAGGCCCCAGTGCAGGTGCGGGCCGGTGGCGCGACCGGACTTGCCGACGGCGCCGATGACTTCGCCCTGGGCCACGACCTGGCCGACCTTCACGTCGATGCGCGACAGGTGCAGGAAGTTGGAACTGACGCCGTGGCCGTGGTCGAGCAGCACGGTGCCGCCGGTGAGGTAGAGATCCGCGTCGGCGAAGGTGACCACGCCGCTTGCCGGCGCCTTGACCGGGGTGCCGGCTGGCGCCGCGATGTCCATGCCCGAATGTGCTGAACCGGGCACGTCGCGGCCCTCGACGACATAGACCCGGTGATTGCCGAAGCGCCCGCTGATGCGGCCGGTGGCCGGCCAGATGAAGGTTTCGAGGAAGTCGCTGCGGGCAGCGTCGCGCGTGCGCGCCGCGACCACCCGGGCCTGCTCGCGCCGAATGCGCTCGGCGAGGGCGGGGGGCGGTTCGACCGTCCTGGGCGGGACGCCGACGATGCGCTCGACCGGCCAGTCGCGGGGCGTGACGGCGATGGAGAATTCCTGCGTGGCACCGGTCGGGCTGCGCACGCTGACCTGCAGCGTGCCGTTCACGTCACGGCCGACGCCGAACACCACGTTGCCGCCCGGCGTCACGCGCAGGTTGCGATCGGCGTAGCGCACCGTGCTGCCGGGCGCGACGCTGCCGATCACCAGGCTGCCCTGCGGGACACTGGCCGGGAAGGGGGTCTGCGCCGCGGCAGCGCTGCCGAGCGTGGCGGCGATCAGCGCCACGGCCAGCCCGCGTGCGCGCCATGCGGCCTGCCGCGAGGCGCGTGGCGGCCGCCGGGCTGCCGGCCGGGGCGCGCGCTCGGCACGGCGCCGCCACAGGCTCACCGCGCAAACTCCAGGCGCATGCCGCGGATGTCGTCGTTCAGCCTGCCTTCGTGCCAGGCCAGCTGGCCATTGACGAAGGTGGCGGCGATGCTGGCGCGGAAGGTCGTGCCCTCGAACGGGGTCCAGCGGCATTTGGACAGCACATCGCTGGCGGTCACCGTGTGCGGCTTGTGCGGATCGACCAGCACCAGGTCGGCGTGGAAGCCTTCGCGCAGGAAGCCGCGCTCGTGCACGTCGAAGCGGATGGCCGGCGCGTGGGCCACCGCCTCGACCACGCGTTCCAGGGTCAATGCGCCATCGAACACGCGCTCGAGCGCGCACTGCAGCGCATACTGCACCAGCGGCAGGCCGGAGGGGGCGTGCGCGTAACGCGCGGACTTCTCGGTGACCAGGTGCGGCGCGTGGTCGGTGGCAAGGACGTCGATGCGGCCTTCGGCCAGGGCCTGCGTGATGGCTGCGCGGTCGGCGGCGTCCTTGATGGCCGGATTGCACTTGATGAGGAAACCCAGGCGCGCATAGTCTTCGGCGGAAAAGTGCAGGAAATGCACGCAGGTTTCCGCGGTGATGCGCTTGCCGGCGACCGGGCCCGACTCGAACAGGGCACATTCATCGGCGGTGGAAATGTGCAGCACGTGCAGGCGCGTGCCGTGCTTCCTGGCCAACGAGATGGCCAGGCGGGTGGACTTGATGCAGGCTTCGCGCGAACGGATCAGCGGGTGCTGCTCGGGCGGGATGTCCTCGCCATAGCGCGCGCGCGCCTGCGCTTCGTTGGCGAGGATCATCGGCGTGTCCTCGCAATGGGTGATGATCGGCGTGGGCGCGTCGCGGAAGATCCCGTCGAGCGTGTCCGGATCATCCACCAGCATGTTGCCGGTCGAGGCGCCCATGAACACCTTGATGCCGGGCGCGGCCCTGGGATCGAGCGCGCGGATGTCCGCCAGGTTGTCGTTGGTGGCGCCCAGGTAGAAACCATAATTGGCGCGCGAGACCTGGGCGGCACGGCTGTACTTTGCCTCCAGCGCAGTCCGGTTGGTGGCCGGCGGGCGGGTGTTGGGCATTTCCATGTAGCTGGTGATGCCGCCGGCGATGCAGGCGCGCGACTCGGTTTCGATTTCGGCCTTGTGCGTCATGCCAGGTTCACGGAAGTGCACCTGGTCGTCGATCATGCCCGGCAGCAGCCAGCGACCCGCGGCGTCCAGCACCTGCTCACCGGGACGGGCGGTGAGGCCCGCGTCGATGCGTTCGATGCGGCCGTCGCGGACGCGCAGGTCGGCGTGCAGGCGGCGTCCTTCGTTGACGACGAGGGCGTTGGTGATCAACCAGTCAGACATCTGCATCTCCTCGATGGTGGCAAACGGGGCGCAGGCGAAAGGTCTGCGGCACGGGATCGAAGCCGCCGCGGCACAAGGGCTGGCAGCGCAGGATGCGCCACAGGCCCAGCCAGCAGCCGCGCGCGGCACCGAAACGTGCAACGGCGACGCGCGTGTAGTCCGAGCAACTGGGCTCGAAGCGGCAGCGCTGGCCCAGCAGGGGACTCAGCCAGCGCTTGTAGCACTCGAGCAGGAACAACAGGATCGGGCGGGTCATTGCACGCGCGGAGAGGGGGCGCGCGATGGCGCGTCGGAATACGGGCAACCGCGGTTGCCGGGGTAGGACAGTTAGGCTATAACACGCGACCGCCGGGTAACAAGATGGATTCCGCTTATGGCGACCAGCAAGAAGCAAACAGGCAAACAAGAGAAGACAACCAGGAAGGTTGCGACCCCGCCACGCAAGGCGGCTGTCAAGGACAAGGCAGCGGTGGCGGCCGCGCCGAAGAAGGCTGCCAGGGCCGCACCGGCCAGCAAGACGGCCGCGACCAAGCCAAAGGCGCCGCGTGCCGCGGCGACGTCGGCCGCGACCGCCAAGCCCGCAAGCAAGTCGGCAAGCAAGCCCGCAACCAAGACGGCAACCAAGCCGGCAAGCAAGCCCGCAACCAAGTCGGCAGCCAAGTCGGCAACCAAGTCGGCAACCAAGTCGGCAACCAAGTCGGCAACCAAGTCGGCAACCAAGTCGGCAACCAAGTCGGCAACCAAGTCGGCAAGCAAGCCGGCAAGCAAGCCCGCAACGAAAACGGCAACCAGGCCGGCGAAGAAGCCGACAGCCGCTTCCGCCGCAACCGCAAAACCTGCCTCGAAGGCGACCAGGACCACCAGGAAATCCGTGAGCACGAGCAAGACCAGCAGCATTCCCGGCACCATGCGCAGCGAGGCCGGCGCGCCCGTGGGCGTGGGCGGCGACACCAGCGTGACCATGCAGGACGGGCGCTACGCGCTGCCCTCTTCCGTGCGCATCGAGTTGCCGCGCGCCTACAAGCCCTCGCCGAAGGAGGAATACATGAGCCCGCGCCAGCTGCAGTATTTCCGCGACAAATTGTCGCGCTGGCGCGAGGACCTGGTGGAGGAAAGCCGTCAGACGATCGAAACCCTGCGTGACGAAGTGCGCGACGTCGGCGACGAGGCCGAGCGGGCCACGCGTGAAACGGAAAACTCGCTGGAGTTGCGCACGCGCGACCGCTATCGCAAGCTGATCGGCAAGATCGACAAGGCGCTCAAGCGCATCGAGGAAGGTCATTACGGCTTCTGCGAGGAAACCGACGAGGAGATCGGCATCGACCGCCTGGAGGCGCGTCCCATCGCCACCCTGAGTCTGGATGCCCAGGAGCGCTGGGAGCACCGCCAGAAGCAGATGGGCGACTGATGCGCAGCCGGGTGCCTGGAATGGCGAATCGGGAATGGCAACGGCAACGGCCATGCGCGCGCGCCGGCCTGCTGCCCTGCCTGCCTTGACCGCTCGAACCGGGCCGGCCCGATTCCCCATCCCCCATTTCCAAGTCCCGTGAACGTGAAACGCTACTTTGGTACCGATGGCATCCGTGGGCGCGTCGGTGAGTGGCCGATCACGGCGGAGTTCATGCTCAAGCTCGGGCGCGCGGTCGGCAGCGTGCTGCCCACGCGGCACGGCAAGGCGACGGTACTGATCGGCAAGGACACGCGCGTGTCCGGCTACATGTTCGAGGCGGCGCTGGAGTCGGGCCTGGTCGCGGCGGGCGCGGACGTGCGCCTGCTCGGCCCCATGCCGACACCGGCCGTGGCCTGGATGACGCGTTCGCAGCGCGCCGATGTCGGCATCGTCATCAGCGCCTCGCACAATCCGCACCACGACAACGGCATCAAGTTCTTTTCCGGGCTCGGCGAAAAGCTCGCCGACGAGGTCGAGCTGGCGATCGAGCGCGAGCTCGAGCAGCCGTTCACCACCGTGGCGTCGGAAGCCATCGGCAAGGTCGTGCGCATCGAGGATGCGGACGCGCGCTACGCGGAGTTCTGCAAGTCCACGGTACCGCCGGGCCTGGACCTGCGCGGGCTGAAGCTGGTCCTCGACTGTGCGCATGGCGCCACCTACCAGATCGCGCCCATCGTGTTCGCCGAGCTGGGTGCCGAAGTCAGCGCCATCGGCGTGCAGCCGGATGGCTTCAACATCAACCGCGAGGTCGGCTCCACGCATACGGCGGCACTGGCGCGCGCGGTGATCGCGGCTGGCGCCGACCTGGGCATCGCCTTCGATGGCGATGGCGACCGTGTACAGATGGTCGATCGCCAGGGCCGGCTGGTGGACGGCGACCAGTTGCTGTACGTGCTGGCCGACGACTGGCATGCCAGCGGTCGCCTGCAGGGGCCGCTGGTCGGCACGCTGATGAGCAACTTCGGGCTGGAACGGGCGCTTCACGAGCGTGGCGTTCAGTTCCTGCGCGCCAATGTCGGGGACCGCCACGTGTTGCGCATGCTCAAGGCGCATGGTGGCAACCTGGGCGGGGAAACTTCCGGGCACGTCCTCACCCTCGACCGTGCGACCACGGGCGACGGCATCATCAGTGCCCTGCAGGTGCTCGAGGTGCTGGCGCGGCGCGGCCTGACGCTGGAGCAGGCGGTGGCCGGCATGCACAAGGTGGCGCAGACCACGCGCAACGTGCGCGCCGCCGGCGGCGCGGCGCTGGTGGCCGATGCCGGTGTGCAGGGCGTGCTCGAACGGGTGCGCGCCGAGCTGGAAGGCCAGGGCCGCGTGGTGCTGCGCCCTTCCGGCACCGAGCCGCTGGTGCGCGTGACGGTCGAGGCCGGCGACGATGCACTGGTGACGCGACTGGCCGACGAACTTGCGGCGGCGGTGCGTGCGGCCGCCACGCAGGCCGCGACCGGTTGAGACCGGCGCGCACGCCGGGCCGCTGGGCCTGCGGCGGGCGCGAGCGGAACTTACGGTGTCCATTGCCGCCATGAATCCGCGCTCCCCGCCGCTGCCTGCCGGGCTGCTGCGGGTGGCGGCCTGCGTGGTGCTCATCGGCGTCGCCGCCGGCAGCGTCTATTGGCCGGGCCTGGCCGGCTACTGGGGGCGCGACGACTTCATGCAGCTGGCCATCGTGCAGCTGGTCGGCTCGCCCTGGCCGTTCTTCTTCCAGGATCACTACCCGGTGCCCGGCGCGGTGTTCCGCCCGCTGGGCTTTGCCTCGATGTGGCTGGATACGGCCCTGTTCGGCACCGCCTATCGTGGCCACGCGCTGGTGGATCTGGGCCTGCACGTGGGCGTCGCGCTGGCCCTGTTCGCCCTCCTGCGCCGGTTGCGGGTGCCGGTGGCCATCGGGCTTGGCGCGGCGCTGCTGTTCGCCCTGCATCCGCTGGCCATCGGCACCGCGCAGTGGTGGTCGGCGCGCTTCGACCTGCTGGCGACCGGATTCATCCTGCTGGTCCTGCTGGGGGCCTGTCGCTGGCGGGAGCGCCCTTCGCTGCCGCTGCTTGCCGCGACGCTGCTGGCCGCGCTGGCGGCGATGGCCTCCAAGGAGATCGGCCTGCTGGTGGTGGTGCCGATCAGCCTGGCCTGGTGGCCACACCCGGGCGTGGCGCCGGCGCGGCGCGCCCAGGCGTGGCGCGCGATCGGCGCCGCCTGGGCCATCGCCGGGCTGTTCCTCGCCTGGCGCGCGCTGGTGCTGGGCACGCCAGCGAGCGCATTGACCGGCCACCTGGCCTTGTCCGACGTGCTGACCAGGGGCCTTGCAGACTGGCTGCACTACACGCCGGGCTATCTGTCCTTCTGGCAGCGCCTGGATGGGGCAGGGCAGGCGTGCCTGGTGCTGGCGGCGCTGGCGGCGCTGGCGCTGGTGCTGCCGGCGCTGCGCGCAGGGCCGCATGCCGATGCTGGCGCGCCGCGGCTGGCGCTGCGCTTGGGCCTGTGCCTGCTGCTGCTGCCGGCCCTGCTGCAGGCGCCCATCGCGGCGCAGAATGCCCTGCCGCTGACTGGCGAGATGTCGGCGGTCGGCGCGGCCATGCAGTCGCGGCTGTATTACCTGGGCCTGGCGGGCGTGGTGATCCTGCTTGCCGCCTTGCTGAGCCGTGCGCATGGCGGCCTGCCGCGGCGCTGGCGTGCCGTGGTGCTGCTGCCGGCGCTGCTGGCGCTTGCCGCCTGGGCGCCGGCCGCGCGCGAAGCCTCGACGCAGTTCGCTGCGGTAGCGCGGGCCAATGGCGCGCTGGCGCAGGCCGCGGTCGCCGCGGTGGCGGACCTGGACCTGCCCGATTCGGCTTGCCGCATCGTCTTCGATGGCATCGCGCCGCCGCCGGAGTGGGACATCTTCGTGTCGATGGATTCCGTGCTGAAGGCGCTGGCACTGGCCCAGCCCGGCATCGGGCATTGCATCGTGCGCGCCAACTACCCGACCTGGTTCGGCCTGTTCGCGGCGCCCTGGCAGCCGGCCGATGCGCTGCCCTTCGTGCCGCTGATGGCGGACGGCGAGGCGGTGCCGTGGCTGCACGCGGGCGGGCTGGTCATCGCCTACCTCGAGCCGCCCTCCGATCCGGCCGGCGACGCGCTGGCGGACGGCTGGCTGCTGGAATGGCGCAGCGGGCAATTCGTCGCAACCCGCACCGGGCGCCTGCCGATGCGCTGAAGCGGCGGCCGGCGCGGTTGTCGGAAGGGCGCCGCGCGGCTATCCTTGCGCGCCTTCCGCAAGCATGAGGAATCGCGATGCGCCGCCCGCTGGTTGCCGGTAACTGGAAGATGCATGGTTCGCGCGCGATGGCCGCGGCGTTGGCCGATGCCGTCGTCGCCGGGCTGCCCGCGCGTGCCGAACTCGTGCTGGTGCCGCCGTACCCGTACCTCGAATCGCTGATTGCCCGCCACGGCGGCGCCGTGGGCTTCGGCGCGCAGGACCTCAGCGAGCACGCCGAGGGTGCCTGGACGGGCGAGGTATCCGGCGCGATGTTGAAGGATGTGGGTTGCAGCTACGTGCTGGTCGGTCATTCCGAGCGCCGCCAGCATCACGGCGAGACGGATGAGCGCGTTGCGGCCAAGTTCGTGGCCGCGCAGGCGGCCGGGCTGGTGCCGGTGCTGTGCGTCGGCGAGACCCTGGCCGAGCACGAAGCGGGTGCCAGCACGGACGTGGTCGGGCGCCAGCTCGACGCGGTGCTGGCGCGCGCCGGTACGCAGGCCTTTGCCCGCGCGGTGGTTGCCTATGAACCGGTGTGGGCGATCGGCACCGGCAAGACCGCGACGCCGGATCAGGCGCAGGCGATGCACGCATTCGTGCGTGGCAAATTGCGCGAACGCGATGCTACAATAGCCAACTCGCTACGCATCCTGTACGGCGGCAGCGTGAAGCCCGCCAATGCGGCCGAACTGTTCGGTCAGCCGGATGTGGATGGCGGACTGATCGGTGGAGCCTCGCTGGTGGCCGCAGATTTCCTCGCCATCGGCAACGCCGTGGCAACGTGAAGAGCCGAATATGCTGTCGATTGTTGCAAACGTCCTGTATGTCTTGATCTCGATCTCGATGGTCGTGCTGATCCTCCTGCAGCGTGGCGCGGGCGCCAGCGCGGGGGCGGCCTTCGGCGGTGGTGCGTCGGGAACGGTTTTCGGTGCGCGTGGTTCGGCGAGCTTCCTCTCGCGAAGCACGGCGGTTCTGGCAACTTTGTTCTTCCTGCTCAGCCTCGGCATGGGCATTTTCCTGGCGCGTTCCGGTGTCCAGGTGCGTCCGGCGGATGATCTCGGCGTGATGTCGGGGGCAGCCGTTCCGGCGCAGCAGGCACCGGCGGAATCGACCCCGGCGGCACCCGCCGGCGGCACGATCCAGATCGGCGATGTCCCGCCGGCGCAGCCGGCCGCGGACAAGCCCGCGCCGACTGCCGCTCCGGCGACGCAGACAGCGCCGGCCGAGGCCGGGAAGCCGGAGGCGACCAAGCCGAAACAGGACGGGAAGGACGGTAAGTAGGCTGTGCCCAGGTGGCGGAATTGGTAGACGCACTACCTTGAGGTGGTAGCGGGGCAACCCGTGGAGGTTCGAGTCCTCTCTTGGGCACCAATCTGATCGACCGGCGGGAACGGGAACCAGGTTCCCTTCCTGCCGGATGATCCTCACTGACCGTCGTCGCAACGGTGGGTTTCGTTGCGGCCGCTGATGCGCCAGCCGGCGCGGAGGTGCATGTGCTGACCGAGTATCTGCCGGTCCTGCTCTTCATCGTGGTTGCGGCCATCGTGGGCATCGCCCTGATCGTGATCGGCAACCTGTTCGGACCACGCCGGCCCGAACGCGAGAAGTATTCCCCCTATGAGTGCGGCTTCGAGGCCTTCGAAGACACGCGCATGCGCTTTGATGTGCGCTATTACCTGGTCGCGATCCTGTTCATCGTGTTCGATCTGGAAATCGCGTTCGTGTTCCCGTGGGCGACGGTGTTCTCGAAGCTGGGCCTGCTCGGCCTGGTCGAGATGGGCATCTTCCTGGGCATGCTCGCGATCGGCTTCATCTATGTCTGGAAGAAGGGAGCGCTGGAATGGGAGTAGTCGATCGCATCAGCTCGGCGATGCACAATCCGGCGCCGAACTCGGTCGTCGATGACATCCTGCGCCCCGAGCCCGACAACCCGGTCATGCAGAAGGGCTTCGCCACGGCGCGCCTGGATGAACTGATCAACTGGGCGCGTACCGGCTCGATGTGGCCGATGACCTTCGGCCTGGCCTGCTGTGCGGTAGAGATGATGCATGCGGGCGCCGCGCGCATCGACCTGGACCGCTATGGCGTCATCTTCCGCCCCAGCCCGCGCCAGTCCGACGTGATGATCGTGGCCGGCACGCTGGTCAACAAGATGGCGCCCGCCCTGCGCAAGGTCTATGACCAGATGCCCGATCCCAAGTGGGTGATCTCGATGGGCAGTTGCGCGAACGGCGGCGGCTACTACCACTATTCCTACGCGGTGGTGCGCGGCTGCGATCGCATCGTGCCGGTGGACATCTATGTCCCCGGCTGCCCGCCGACTGCCGAGGCGCTCGTCCACGGCATCCTGCAGTTGCAGAAGAAGATCCGCCGAACCAACACGATAGCGCGCTGACCATGAAGAGCATGTTCGACAACAGCGCCGCGACGCAGGGCGCGATTGCAGCCGCGGAGGCGTTTGCCCAGTCGCTTGCCGCCCGTTTCGGCGAGCGCCTGACTCGCTGCGTCGCCGAGCGCGGCGAAACCACCATCGAGGTGGCGCCGCAGGCGTGGCTGGAAGTGATGACCGCCTTGCGTGACGAGGCGGATTTCCGCTTCGAGCAGCTCACCGACCTGTGCGGCGTGGACTACCTGTCCTGGGGCGAGGCCGAATGGGATACCACCGACGTCAGCGCCGAGGGCTTCTCGCGCGGCGTCGAAGGGGAGGGGCCTGGGCGCTTCAGCTGGGCCGGGCGTCCGCGCGACGTGGCCATCCCGCATCGTTTTGCGGTCGTGGCGCATCTGCTCTCGATCAGCCATAACCGGCGCGTGCGCGTGCGCGCCTTCTGTGACGATGACGAGCTGCCCAGCCTGCCGACCCTCACCGGCCTGTGGTCGGGCGCCAACTGGTTCGAGCGCGAGGCCTTCGACCTGTTCGGCATCGTCTTCGAGGGCCACCCGGACCTGCGCCGCATCCTCACCGATTACGGCTTCGTCGGCCATCCGTTCCGCAAGGACTTCCCGCTGATCGGCAACGTCGAGGTGCGCTACGACCCGGAGAAGCAGCGCGTGGTGTACGAACCGGTGACCTCCGTGGAGCCGCGCGTGCTGGTACCGCGCGTGGTGCGCGACGACTCGCGTTTCGAACAGGCCAGTGCCGAGCGCAAACTTGGGGGCGGCAGGTAATGGCGGAGATCCGCAGCTACACGATGAACTTCGGACCGCAGCACCCGGCCGCGCACGGCGTGCTGCGCCTGGTGCTGGAGATGGACGGCGAGACCGTGGTGCGGGCCGACCCGCATATCGGCCTGCTGCACCGGGCCACCGAAAAGCTCGCCGAATCCAAGCCCTTCAACCACTCGATCGGCTACATGGATCGTCTGGACTATGTCTCGATGATGTGCAACGAGCACGCCTACGTGCGCGCCATCGAGAACCTGATGGGTGTCGACGTGCCGGATCGCGCGCTGTGGATCCGCACCATGTTCGACGAGATCACGCGCATCCTGAACCACCTGATGTGGATCGGCACGGCGGCGCTGGATCTTGGCGCGATGGCGGTGTTCCTGTACGCCTTCCGCGAGCGCGAGGAGCTGATGGACTGCTACGAGGCGGTCAGCGGCACGCGCATGCACGCGACCTACTACCGGCCGGGCGGCGTGTATCGCGACCTGCCGGGACACATGCCCAAGTACCAGGAATCCAAGTGGCGCAAGGGCAAGGACCTGGCGCGCTTCAACGCCGCACGCGAAGGTTCCCTGCTCGACTTCATCGATGCCTTCACGCAGACCTTCCCGCAGCGCGTGGACGAGTACGAGGAACTGCTCACCAGCAACCGCATCTGGAAGCAGCGCACGGTGGATATCGGCGTGGTCAGCCCCGAACAGGCGCTGGACTGGGGCATGTCCGGGCCCATGCTGCGTGCCTCGGGCGTGGAATGGGACCTGCGCAAGAAGCAGCCCTATGCCAAGTATGCCGAGGTCGACTTCGACATTCCGGTCGGCGTCAGCGGTGACTGCTATGACCGTTACCTGGTGCGCGTCGAGGAGATGCGCCAGTCCAACCGCATCATCAGGCAGTGCGTGGAATGGCTGCGCGCCAATCCGGGGCCGGTGATCACGCGCAACTTCAAGGTGGCGCCGCCGACCCGCACCGAGATGAAGGAAAGCATGGAAGCGCTGATCCACCACTTCAAGCTGTTCACCGAGGGCTACAGCGTGCCCGCGGGCGAAAGCTACGCGGCGGTGGAGGCGCCCAAGGGCGAGTTCGCCTGCTACCTGATTTCCGACGGTGCCAACAAGCCGTTCCGCCTCAAGTGCCGGGCGCCGAGCTTCGCGCACCTGTCCTCCATGGACGAGATCGTGCGCGGCCACATGCTGGCCGACGTGGTGGCGATGATCAGCACCTATGACGTGGTGTTCGGGGAGGTCGACCGATGAAGGCAACCGGAACCTACGAACAGGTCAAGGATGTCGATCCGCTGGTCGCCCTGACCGACGCCACGCGCGCGCGCATCGACCATTGGGCCACCAAGTTCCCGGTCGATCGCAAGCGCTCGGCGCTGATCCAGGGACTGTGGGCCGCACAGGAGCAGAACCAGGGCCATCTCACCGATGCCCTGATCACCGCGGTCACCAAGTACCTTGGCCTGCCGCAGATCTGGGGCTACGAAGTGGCCACGTTCTACTCGATGTTCGAGACGCGCCCGGTCGGCCACCACAACGTCGCCATCTGCACCAACATTTCCTGCTGGCTGAACGGCGCGCAGGAAATCGTGCGCCATTGCGAGGAGAAGTACGGCATTGCCCTTGGCGAGAGCACCGCGGATGGCCGCATCTACCTCAAGAAGGAAGAGGAATGCGTGGCCGCCTGTTGCGGCGCGCCGGTCATGCTGGTCAATGGCCACTACCATGAAAATCTGACGATCGAGAAGGTCGACCAGATCCTGGATGAATTGAAATAGCCGGCGCTCGGCTACCCCGACTCCCAGCCCTCGTTTTCCAGCCCTCACTTTCCAGTCCCGCCCAGCCATGCCAAACGGTCCCGCCCCCAAGGAATACCAGGCCGTCTACACGACGCTCCAGTTCGAGCAGCCGTGGACGCTGGAAAACTACCTGAAGGTCGATGGCTGGAAGGCATGGAAGAAGATCCTCGCCGAGAAGCCCGATCCGGACACGATCATCGAGGAGCTCAAGAAGAGCGCCCTGCGCGGCCGCGGCGGCGCCGGCTTCCCGACCGGCCTGAAGTGGTCGTTCATGCCGCGCACGGCGCCGGGCCAGAAGTACATCCTGTGCAATTCGGACGAATCCGAGCCCGGCACCTGCAAGGATCGCGACATCCTGCGCTTCAATCCGCATGCGGTGCTCGAGGGCATCGCCATCGCCTGCTATGCCACCGGTTCCACCATCGGCTACAACTACATGCGCGGTGAATTCCACCACGAACCCTTCGAGCGCATCGAACAGGCGCTCAGGGACGTCTATGCGGCCGGCCTGCTGGGCAAGGACATCCAGGGTTCGGGCATCGACGTGGACATCCACAACGCGCTCGGCGCCGGCGCCTACATCTGCGGCGAGGAAACCGCGCTCATGGAGTCGCTGGAAGGCAAGAAGGGCCTGCCGCGCTTCAAGCCGCCGTTTCCGGCGAACTTCGGCCTGTATGGCCGCCCGACCACGATCAACAACACGGAAACCTACGCCTCGGTGCCGTCCATCCTCACCAAGGGTGCCGACTGGTTCCTCAACGTGGGCAAGCCGAACAACGGCGGTCCCAAGGTGTTCTCGGTCTCCGGCCACGTCAATCGCCCGGGCAACTACGAGATCCCGCTCGGCACGCCGTTCACGGAACTGCTGGAGCTGGCCGGCGGAGTGCGCAACGGCCACAAGCTCAAGGCGGTGATCCCCGGCGGCTCCTCGATGCCGGTGCTGCCGGCGGCCACCATGCTCGAGCTGACCATGGATTACGACGCGCTGCAGAAGGCCGGTTCCGGCCTCGGATCGGGCGCGGTCATCGTCATGGACGAAACCACCTGCATGGTACGCGCCTGCCAGCGCATCAGCCGCTTCTACATGAAGGAAAGCTGCGGCCAGTGTTCGCCCTGTCGCGAAGGCACCGGCTGGATGTACCGCATGCTTACGCGCATTGCCGAGGGCCACGCGCAAACCGGCGATCTGGAAATCCTCAGGCAGGTTGCCGGCCAGATCGAGGGCCACACCATCTGTGCCTTCGGCGAGGCGGCGGCCTGGCCGGTGCAGGGCATGCTGCGCCACTTCTGGGACGAGTTCGAGTACTTCATCAGGAACGGCCGCTCGGTGGTGGATCCCGCGCCCGTGGCCAAGGCGCCATCGGAGCTCGTCGGATGATCAACTTGCGCTGCAGGCAGCCGGAATCGGCAACCGGCAATCGGGAATCGTCGCGGCTCGCGACGGCTGCGCGACAGGACCGCGCGATGCACGCCGACGTGCCGGCGCGGCTTTGGCGATTCTCCATTCCCCATTTCCCATTCGCGGCTTCCCATCCATGAGTGCCCAGCCTGTCAATCCGTCCGTGCCGCCCGATCACGTCACCATCGAGATCGACGGTCGCGAACTGGTCGTCCCCAAGGGCGTCAACATCATCCAGGCCGCCGATCGCGCCGGGATCGTCATTCCGCGCTTCTGCTATCACGAGAAGCTGCCGGTGGCGGCCAACTGCCGCGTGTGCATGGTCGAAGTCGAGATGGGCGGCCGGCCGATGCCAAAGCCGGCACCCGCCTGCGCGACGCCGGTGGCCGATGGCATGAAGGTACACACACTGTCGGACAAGGCCCTGGCCGGACAGCGCAACGCCTTGGAGTTCCTGCTGATCAACCATCCGCTGGACTGCCCGGTGTGCGACCAGGGCGGCGAATGCGAGTTGCAGGATCTGACGATGGGCTTTGGCCGTTCCGTTTCGCGCTTTGCCGAGCGCAAGCGCGTGGTGGCCGACGAGGATCTCGGCCCGCTGGTCGAATCGGAGATGACCCGCTGCATCCACTGCACCCGCTGCGTGCGCGTGATGAGCGAAGTTGCCGGCACCTACGAGCTGGGCGGCCTGGAGCGCGGCGAGCGCCTGCAGATCGGCACCTACGTGGGCAAGCCGCTGATGAGCGAGCTGTCCGGCAACGTCATCGACGTGTGCCCGGTGGGTGCGCTGACCGACAAGCCGTTCCGCTTCCGCGCGCGGCCCTGGGAACTGATTGCCCGCGAGTCGATCGGCTACCACGATGCGCTGGGTTCCAACCTGTGGCTGCACACGCGCCGCGGCGAAGTATTGCGCTGCGTGCCGCGCGACAACGAGGCCATCAACGAGTGCTGGCTGTCCGACCGCGACCGCTACAGCCGCGACGCGCTGCGCGCGCCCGATCGCGCCGCCAAGCCGCGCGTCAAGCGCGACGGCGACTGGCTGGACGTGGACTGGAACGAAGCCATCCGCGTCGCCGCCGGGATCCTGCGTGAGACGCCGCAGGGCGGCCTTGGCGCGTTGGTGCATCCGGCCACTTCGAACGAGGAAGGCCATCTTCTCGCCAGCATGGTGCGGGCGCTCGGCAGCGAGCACATCGACCATCGCCTGCGCCAGCTCGACTGCAGCGGCGATGGCGTGGCGCCGGTATTCGGCATGCCCGTTGCGGACGTCGAGAGGGCCGAGGTGATCGTGCTCGTGGGCTGCAACCCGCGTCACGAAATGCCGCTGCTGGCCGCGCGCATCCGCAAGGCTGCCAGGCATGGCGCCAGGATCTTCGCGATCAATCCGCTTGATTTCGATTTCGATTTCGAGTTCGCGCCCGACGGCCGGCGCATCGTCGCGCCTGATACCTTCCTGGATGCCGTGCAGGCATTGGGTCGTGCAGCGGGTGGCGAGGACAGTTTCGAGGGAACCGTCGCCGCGGCGCTGCGTGAAGCCGCATCGTCGGTCATCGTGTTCGGCGAGGCGGCTCAGATGCACCCGCAGGCCGGCCAACTGCGCGCTGCGGTGCGCGAACTGGCGCGGGCCACGCAAGCTGCCTGCAACGAGATTCCGCTCGGCGCGAACGCCATCGGCCTGTCGCGCGCCGGCGTGCTGCCGGGCGGCGCGGCGCGGGATGCGCAGGGCATGCTGGCCGAGCCGTGCGCGACCTACGTGCTGTACGGCTGCGAGCCGCCGGAGGATTTTGCCGACGGGCGCAAGACACTCGACGCGCTCGGCAAGGCCGGGCAGGTGATTGCCTTCGCCGCCTACACCAGCGCCGCGCTGGAGCGCGTGGCCAGCGTGATCCTGCCGATTGCGCTGCTGCCGGAAAGCGAGGCGACCCTGGTCAACGTCGATGGCATCGAGCAGTGCGTTGCGGCGGCCGCCAAGCCGCCCGGCGAGGCGCGCCCGGGCTGGCGCGTGCTGCGCGCGCTGGGCGCGGCGCTGGCGCTGGATGGCTTCGATTTCATCGAGATCGCCGAACTGCGCGAACGCCTGGGCAGCGCTGTACGCCCGGCGCGTGGCGAACCGGCGCCGCCGCGCTCCATGCAGCGGCTGGAGAACGGCTTCGCCGCCGACCTGCCGGCCAACCTGCGCGCCGCGCCGGTGGCCGCGGTCACCGACCAGGTGCCGGCCGGCGAAGGGCCGCGCCCGTTGCGCCGCATCGCCACGACGGCCATCTACAGTACCGATGCCGTCGTGCGCCGGGCAGCGCCGCTGCAGGCGCATCCGCTGGCGCGCGCGGCCTGTGTCACGCTGCACCCGGATGATGCAGGCGCGCTTGGCCTGAGTCATGGCGGGCACGCCCGCGTCAACGGCAGCCCGCTGCCGGTTGAAACCTCGCCGCGCGTGCCGCGCGGTGGCGCGTGGATCGAGGCGGGACTGGCCGCCACCGCGACGCTGCCGCCGTATGGCGCGTTCCTCGACATCAGCAAGGCGTAAGCGACGACATGACTGCCATCACGGCCGCCTTCGAGTGGTTCATCAACACCTTCCCGACGCTGTCCATGGCGCTGGGCCTGTTCCTGTTCCCGCTGCTGCCGCTGATCATCGCGGTGGCGATGTATGTGTACTGGGAACGCAAGGTGATCGGCTGGATGCACGTGCGCATGGGGCCGAACCAGGTGGGCCCGCTGGGCTTGCTGCAGACCTTTGCCGACGTCTTCAAGCTGCTGCTGAAGGAGGTCATCTACCCTTTCCAGGCCAACAAGCCGCTGTTCCTGCTGGCGCCGCTGTGGGCGCTGGTGCCGGCGTTCGCCGCCTGGGCGGTCGTGCCGATCGGCAGCTACACGGCCTGGTCGAATGCCAACGCGGGCCTGCTGTTCCTGCTCGCCATGACCTCGATGGGCGTGTACGGCATCATCATCGCCGGCTGGGCATCCAATTCACGCTACGCCATGCTCGGCGCGATGCGCTCGGCAGCGCAGATCATCAGCTACGAAATCGCCATGGGTTTCTCCCTGGTCAGCGTGCTGGTGCTGGCCGGCAGCCTGAACCTTTCCGACATCGTCGATGCGCAGGCCGGCAGCAAGGGCCTGTTCGACTGGTTCTGGCTGCCGCTGCTGCCGATGTTCGTGATCTATTTCGTCTCCGGCCTGGCCGAAACCAATCGCCTGCCGTTCGACATGGCGGAAGGCGAGTCGGAGATCGTCGCCGGCTTCCACGTCGAGTATTCGGGCGCGCCGTTCGCGGTGTTCTTCCTCACCGAATACGCGAACATGATCCTGATTTCCTTCCTTGCCCCGCTGCTGTTCCTGGGTGGCTGGCTGTCGCCCTTCCCGGCGTCCTGGGGCGTGCTGGGTGCGCCCGGCTGGTGGTGGTTCGTGGCCAAGGCCTTCGTCTTCGCAACGGCATTCATCTGGTTCCGTGCAACATTCCCGCGCTATCGCTACGACCAGATCATGCGGCTCGGCTGGAAGGTGTTCATTCCGATCACGATCGTGTGGCTGTTCGTGACCGGCTGCATGAAGTACTTCGGCTGGGTCACGACGGGCGCCTGAGACTGACCTGACATGAAACGAGTTGCCAACTACCTCAAGAGCCTGCTGCTGCTGGAACTGTTCGCCGGGTTGGGCGTGACGTTCAAGTACCTGTGGAAGCCCAAGTACACGGTGCGCTTCCCGATGGAGCACATTCCGCGCTCGGGGCGTTTCCGCGGCCTGCACGCGCTGCGTCGCTATCCGAACGGCGAGGAGCGCTGCATCGCCTGCAAATTGTGCGAGGCGGTGTGCCCGGCGCTGGCCATCACCATCGATTCGCACCGCCGCGAGGACGACACGCGGCGCACGACGCGCTACGACATCGATCTGTTCAAGTGCATTTACTGCGGTTTCTGCGAGGAAAGCTGCCCGGTGGATTCGATCGTGCTGACCGACATCCTCGAGTACCACATGGAAAAGCGCGGCGAGAACGTGATCACCAAGCCGCAGCTGCTGGCCGTTGGTGACCGCTTCGAGAAGGACATCGCCGCGGCCCGCGCGCAGGACGCGCCCTACCGTTGATGCGACAGGCAACGTACCACCCGGCGCCGCCAGCCCGCGGCCCCGACCATGACAAGGGAACACCCATCGCATGAGTGCCCAACTCGCTTTCTTCTACCTGTTCGCCGTCATCACGCTGGGCGCTGCGGCCGCGGTCGTGACGGTGCGCAATCCCGTGCATGCGGCGCTGTTCCTGGTGCTCACGTTCTTCTCCACCGCCTGCATCTGGTTGCTGGCCGATGCCGAGTTCCTGGCCGTCGCGCTGGTGCTGGTCTATGTCGGCGCAGTGATGGTGCTGTTCCTGTTCGTGGTGATGATGCTGGACCTGGATCTGGATCCGCTGCGTGAAGGCTTCGTGCGGGCCCTGCCGATCGGGCTGCTGGTGGCCGCCGTGATGCTGGTGGAGCTGCTGGTGCTGATTGGCGTGCGCACGATCGATGTGGCGCAAACCGTGGATCCGGCGCTGGCGGCGGGCATGTCCAACACCGAGTGGCTGGCGATGACCCTGTTCAGCAAGTTCCTGCTGCCCTTCGAAGTGGCCGCGTTGATCCTCACCGTGGCCATCATCGCGGCGATTCCACTGGCCCTGCGCCCGCGTGTCGGCGTCAAGGCGCAGAGTGTGTCGCGCCAGGTCAACATCGATCCGCGCGACCGCCTGCGCGTGGTCAGCATGCCTGCCGCGGCACCCGTGCGCGGCGAAAGCAGTACCGCCAAACCGGCGCAGGAGCCCGGCTCATGATCACGCTTGCCCACTTCCTCGTGCTTGCCGCCATTCTGCTGTGCATTGCCGTGGCCGGCATCTTCATCAACCGCAAGAACGTCATCGTGCTGCTGATGGCGCTGGAACTGGTGCTGCTCGCGGCCAACACGAACCTGATCGCCTTCTCGCGCTATCTCGGCGACCCGAGCGGGCAGGTATTCGTGTTCTTCGTGCTCACCGTGGCGGCGGCCGAAGCGGCCATCGGCCTGGCGATCCTGCTGGTGCTGTTCCGCAACCGCGCCACCATCAACGTCGGCGAGATCGACAGCCTCAAGGGGTGAGCCGGGATTTCGAGCGATGCCACCGGGCATCGCGAGCCGGCGAACGACCCGCCATGGATGGCGGGGCCGGGTATACCGCACCAGGGATGGTTGTTGTGGAAAACGTGGCACGGGATTTCGAGCGATGCCACCGGGCATCGCGAGCCGGCGAACGACCCGCCATGGATGGCGGGGCCGGGTATACCGCACCAGGGATGGTTGTTGTGGAAAACGTGGCACGGGATTTCGAGCGATGCCACCGGGCATCGCGAGCCGGCGAACGACCCGCCATGGATGGCGGGGCCGGGTATACCGCACCAGGGATGGTTGTTGTGGAAAACGTGGCACGGGATTTCGAGCGATGCCACCGGGCATCGCGAGATGAGCGAACGACCCGCCAT
>JALOBC010000080.1 GCA_023228465.1 Dokdonella sp.
AGCAATTTCTCGATGCGCCTGGACACGGCGCATGTCGCGATCACCCGCTCCGGGGGCGACAAGGGCCGACTGGGGCCGGAAGACATCATGGTGGTCGATCTCGACGGCCGCGCCATCGAACCCGGCCTGCGGCCATCCGCGGAAACGGCGCTGCACGTGCAGCTCTACCGCCGCTTCCCAGACGCCGGCGCCGTGCTGCACACCCACTCGCGCACGCAGACCGTCGCCTCGCGCTGGTTTGCGCCCGCCGGCGTGGTGCGGCTGCACGGCTGGGAGCTGCAGAAGGCCATCGCCGGCACCACGACGCACGCAGCGCTGCTGGAGCTCCCGGTCTTCCCCAACAGCCAGGACATGCGCGTGCTGGGCGCGGCCATCGACGCCTGGCTGGACGCGGGCAAGCCGCTGCCCGGCTACCTGATCGACGGCCACGGCATCTACGCCTGGGGCCATGACATGGCCGAAGCGCGCCGCCACCTGGACGCCTTCCAGTTCCTGCTCGACTGCGAACTGGACCTCATCCGCCTTGGAAGGGCCTGCCCATGACCCGCCTGCGCATCTACCCCGACGACGACGCCACCACGCTGCTGGCCAACCTGACCGAGCCCGCCGCCATCGCGCGCGCCCTGGGCGAGATTGGCGTGCGCTTCGAGCAATGGCAGGCGCGCCAGCCGATCAAACCCGGCGATGCGCCCGCGACGGTCATTGCCGCCTACCGCGCGGACATCGATCGCCTGATGCGCGAGGAGGGTTACCAGGCGGTGGACGTGGTGAGCCTGGCGCCAGACCATCCCGACCGCGCCGCCCTGCGTGCGAAGTTCCTCGAGGAACACACCCACAGCGAAGACGAGGTGCGCTTCTTCGTCGCCGGGGCCGGGCAGTTCAGCCTGCACGTGGGCAACAAGGTGTACGAGGTGCTGTGCGAGGCCGGCGACCTGATCGGCGTGCCCGACCGCACCCGCCACTGGTTCGACATGAGCGAATCGCCCTACTTCGTGGCCATCCGCCTGTTCACCAACAAGGAAGGCTGGGTGGCCGAGTATTCCGGCGACCCGATCGCCTCGCGCTACCCACGCATGGCGCCGCACCCGTCGGCAGCCTCGGCATGACCCGTCTGCCGGGCCGACCGGCGCAGGAGCTCCCGTGATCACCACCATTCTCACCGACATCGAAGGCACGACCAGTTCGATCGACTTCGTCAAGGACGTGCTGTTTCCCTACGCGCGCGAGCGCCTGCCGGCCTTCATCGAAACCCACGCCGACCAGCCACAGGTGCAGCACTGGCTGCATGAAGCCGCCGAGGAAGCGGGTTTCGTCTCGGCCGAACGCCAGGAACTCATCGAACTCCTGCTGGGATGGATCGACCAGGACCGCAAGTCCACCGCGCTCAAGGCCCTGCAAGGCATGATCTGGAAGGACGGCTACACCGGCGGCGAATTCCAGGCGCACGTCTATGCGGACGTGCCGGCCCGCCTGCGTGCCTGGCATGCGGCAGGCAAGCGCCTGTATGTGTATTCCTCCGGCTCGGTCGAGGCGCAGCAGCTGTTCTTCGGCCACACCACGGCCGGCGACCTGGCGCCGCTGTTCTCCGGCTGGTTCGACACCGAGACCGGACCCAAGCGCAATGCGCAATCCTATCAGCGCATCGCCGATGCGATCGTCGTGCCGGCCGCTTCCATCCTGTTCCTGTCCGACGTCACGGCGGAACTGGATGCGGCACGCGCGGCCGGCATGCGCACCACCCTGGTGGCACGCGCGCCAATGCAGTGTCCGGACGGCTGCCCACATCCTTGCGTGGGTGATTTCGATGGCATCACGCTGGACTGAGCACCGCTCTGCGTCGGCGGCGTTGCGCAAACCTGCCCGGGCGCCTGGCAAGCGCGCAGGCGCCGCGCTGCGATCGGGTCCTGCGTGATGGCGCTGCTGCCGATCCTCGCGAGCGGCCTGCGCATGATCGCGCTGCGCCGGCCCCCACTCTCTGCCCTGAACGCGGGAGCCGGGACCTTCTTCGTGCTGGTCGGCCTGTGGCTGCTGATTGACGCGGGGCGGGGCATGCTGGAGTGGACCGGGCCCTGGGCCTTCGACGCGCAGGGCCTGGCAACGGGCCTGGGGGCCGCGGTGCCGATCCTGCTCGCGGGTTGGTGTCTGGCGTTGTTCGCACGCTGCGCCAGCCGGACCTGGGGCGTGGCCTGCGTCCTGCTCGCCGCCACCCTGGCGACCGAGATCGTCCTGTACTGGCCGGCCCAGGCGCTGGCCACGTGGCTGTCCGGATCGCAACCTTCGCGGCTCGTGCTGCTGCCCGGCCTGGCGGTCGATGCCTGGTGGTGCATCATGCTGGTGGCATTCGCCCACGCCCTGCTGCCGCGCCGTCCCCTGCGCACGCTGCTGGGTGCCGCCTGTGCCGCCGTGCTCACCCTCGCCGCGAACTGGTGGTTGCCAATCGAGCCCACGCTGGTACCCGCATCGCTGCCGCTGGCCGGCAGCCACGCGGCGGACGCCGCGCTTGCGAACGGCGAGGAATTGCCGTCCACGCCGCCGCCCTTCGATGCCGAGCGGGTCATGTTCGACCAGCGCGCGCTGCTCGACCGTGCACTGGCCGGACTCGCGCCGCAGACCCCCGGGCAGATCGATCTCTACGTGATTGCCTTCGCCGGCGATGCGCAGGAGCGCGTGTTTGCCAACGAAGTGAACTTTGCCCGTGAGCTGTTCGCGCGGCGCTTCGCTGCCGCCGGTCGCATCATCACGCTGGTCAACGATCCGGCCACGGCCGACAGCGCGCCGATCGCCAGCTGGACCAACCTGCAGTACGCGCTGGCAGGCATCGCGCGGAAGATCGATCCGGCCGAGGACATCGTGCTCGTGTACCTGACCACGCACGGATCGGAGGATCACGAACTGCTGGTGGACCTCGACCCGCTGCCGCTCTACCAGATCACGCCCGCCGACCTGGCCGATGCGCTGGCAACGACACCGACCCTGCGCTGGAAGGTGGTGATCGTCAACGCCTGCTATTCGGGCGGCTTCATCGACGCGCTGAAGGACGCAAGCA
Source organism: Dokdonella sp. (assembly GCA_023228465.1). Taxonomy (GTDB): domain Bacteria; phylum Pseudomonadota; class Gammaproteobacteria; order Xanthomonadales; family Rhodanobacteraceae; genus Dokdonella_A. Next base: position 3,047 of record JALOBC010000080.1, read on the forward strand.
CCCTCGTCATCACCTCGGCACGCGCCGACCGCAGCTCGTTCGGTTGCGGCGCCGAATCGGACATCACCTACTTCGGCCGCGCCTTCCTTGCGGACGGCCTCAACAGCACGCGCTCGTTCCGCGCGGCCTTTGCCCTGGCCACGCGCGAGATCGCCGCCTGGGAGCGCGCCGATGGCGAGGAATCCTCCGCCCCGCAGCTGGTCACCACGCCGGCCATCGACGCCCACCTCGACGCCTGGCGCGCCGGTCTGCCCGCGGACGGCGATGCGCCAGTTCCATTCGAGCCCACGTCGAATCGCCCTTGATGCGCGCATCCGCTGCCGCGCATCAAGACCCGTCCGGGCGGGCCAGCGCGAACACCGCGATCTGCGCATCGCGCCACACCGGCGGGCCAAGCCTCGCCGCGACCTTCGCCACGCAGGCCGGCATGTCCGGCCACGGCGAGGGCCACGGAAAATCCTTGCGCGGCAGGGTCCACGGTGCAAGGCGCATGACCAGGTAGTCCGCGCCAGCGGTGTGTCCGGCGAGCACTTCATCGAGGTGTAGCAGGCGACGAAAATGCACGCCCTGTGCCGGATACGGGAGCTCGTCCCAGGCGCCGATGCCACACACCGGCGAGGCCAGTGCGTACTTGATGTTCTGGTGGTGGATGGCCTGCAGCCAGGGGTCCGGCGAATAGTTCGACACGGCGCGCGCCGGAGTCTCGATCAGGGTCACGCTGCCGGGCGGCCGGGCCGCGAGCTGACGATAGAAGGGCGACACCGGCCCCAGCTCGAGCAGGGTCCAGTAGGGGTTCGTGCGCCGGTCGTAGTCGAACTGGAAGGCCGCGTGCTCCATGAACTGGTTGGGCCGGACATACCAGTCCGGCAGCGGCCCGGCGGCCACCAGCCCGACCAGCACCGCGCCGGCAGTTGCGGCCTGCGCGCCTGGCGCGCGCAGCCGCCCGATCACCGCGGCGAGGCCTTCGGCGAGATAGAGCAGCAGGAACGGCAGCACCGGCGCCGCATAGCGCACCAGCACCGGCGCATGCTGGATCCAGGCCGGTTCCGCCAGGGCGATGGTCATTCCACCGGCGAGCGAAGCCCCGAGCGTCAAGGCCAGCAGATCCGGTTCGCGTTGCGCAAGCCGCCAGGCACCGAGCACGGCCAGCGCGATCAGGCCCAGGCACAGCCACGCCGGGACGACCCCGAACTGCATCAGCAGCGTCTGCCCGAAGCTGGCGGCGCTGACACTGCTCGCCCCGGCCTTGCCGACCAGTGCATCCCAGTCGGCGACCAGCGGCGGGCCGAGCAGCAAGGCCAGCGGCACCAGCGTGGCGGCGCCGAGCCCGGCGAGGCCGGCCAGGCGTCGTCCAGCCTGCCTGCGTTGCTGCCTGCGACGCAGGTCGAGCAGAGCGGGCATGCCGTAATGCACGAACGGCCACAGCGTGAACACGAGCGAAAGCGGGTGCGCCCAGCCGGCGAGCACGCTGGCGACCAGATACGCGCCGGCCCAGGCATGTCGCCGCGGCCCACCGGCCTGCCAGTTGCGGAACGCGACCAGCGCGACCAGGCCCGCCAGCGCCAGCAAGGCATACGGGCGCGCCGTGCGGCTGAAATAGACCAGCGGCGGCGAAATGGCCAGCAGGCCGCACCACAGCACCCGCGTGGGCAGCGGCAGCCGGCGCAGCAAGCCAGGCGCCAGCACCAGCAGGGCCAGGCCCGCCACCAGCAGCGGCAGGTGCATCGACCATTCGTCCAGCAGGCCATGCACGTACAGCCAGCGGTAGTAGAGGGTCAGCGGGATGGAGTGGTCGGCAAGCCCGAAGTGCCGCGCGATGCCGGCGTAACCGGACTGCAGCAGCATGCGCACCGCGTGCCACTCATCGTCCATCAGCATCTGCGTCGCGAGCTGGGCCACGCGCAGGTACGCGCCAACCACGAGGAGCGCTCCGAACAGGACCAGCCAGGGCCAGCGCCGCCCCGCGCCGCCAGCCGCGTTCATGTGGATCGCGGCGCCCCGGGCAGGCGCAGTTCCGGCGCCGGCGAGAAGAGCCGCGGCTGCAGCAGCTTCCACTTCCACAGCCGGTACATCCACGCCGTGCGCAGCACGCCCAGGCCATACACCACGGAACGGCGGAAGTTGATCTCGCTCGCCTCCGGGAAATAGCGCGTCGGGCAGGAAATTTCACCGACGCGGAAGCCGAACGCAAGTGCCTGCACCAGCATCTGGTTGTCGAACACGAAATCATCGGAGTTCGCCGCCAACGGCAGGCTTTCCAGCACCTTGCGCGAAAATGCGCGGTAGCCGGTGTGGAACTCCGACAGCTTCGAGCCGAGCAGCAGGTTCTGCACCGCCGTCAGCAGGCGATTGAAAAAGTACTTGTAGCGCGGCATGCCGCCGGCGATGGCGGTGTTGCCGAGGATGCGCGAGCCGATCACCACCTCGTACACACCGGAGGCCACCATCGCCGCCATCGCGGTGATCAGGCGTGGCTCATACTGGTAATCGGGGTGCAGCATGACGACGATATCGGCGTCGCACTCCAGCGCCAGTGCGTAGCAGGTCTTCTGGTTGCCGCCGTAACCGCGGTTGGCCGGATGCCGGTGGGTGTGGATGCCGAGCCGTTGGGCCACCGCAACGGTGGCATCGTCGCTGGCATCATCGACTAGCAGCACTTCATCGACGATATCGTGCGGAATCGCGGCATGGCAGGCGGCCAGCGTCTTCTCGGCGTGGTAGGCCGGCATGACGACAACGATCTTCTGCCCGTGGAGCATGCGCGGTGCCTGTGCAATGCGGCGAATGGGTCCGCCTGTGCGGACCGGTGGAGGTGGCGACCCCGAGAGGATTCGAACCTCTGACCTTCCCCTTAGGAGGGGGACGCTCTATCCAGCTGAGCTACGGGGCCGCGAAGGAAGCTGACACACGAACGGCCGATGCGCGCGCCCGGCAATCGACCGGCACACGGCTGCGGGTGCGCTCGCACGCCCCCGCATGAACGGCAATTCTAACTGCTCCGCATGCCCCTCGCCGACCCCGGCCGGCAGGCAGGGCGCCATGGCCCCTGCAGTCGCGGCCACACGCAGCCAGTCGCCGGCCCGCGCTCGCCCGCCAGGGCGACGCGCAAGACGCGCGCCGCGGACGCACGCATCGCTGACCGATCGTTCGCCGCGCAGGGGGCAGAACCCGTTTGCAACCACCGGCCGATGCGGGAGATCGGATGCTACTGCCTTGGCCGATCGGCCATGCCCGAGGCGTCAGCCTCGTGCCCGTCGCCATCCTGGCGGCGGGTGAGCGCAAGGCATGGAGACCGGACGATGCCGTGCCGACCCGCGTGCCGCTGCCGCGAACAGCGGTGACAGCGAGAACCCGCAGGCGATGCAGGCAATCTCCACGGGTCGCCTGATGCCCCTGGCGCGCAATCCGCGCCACAACGATGCGTCGTGAGTCAATGACTTGCCGCCTCGCGCAGCACTTCCGTGGCCCACTGGTTCATGCTCTTGCCGTGGGCCTGAGCCGCGATCATGGCGCCTGATGGACTTCGGGCGGCACGCGCAGCATGAGCTTGCCGGAAGCCGGCTTGTTGGGCGTGTGCCCACGCTGCGCTCGGGGCCAGCCTGCGGCTGTCCGGAAACGCTCCCGGCGATTCCGTCGAACCCGGCATACCCGATGTCGAGGGTTCGAACCCCTCTCGGGAAGGCGTGCAC
>JALOBC010000029.1 GCA_023228465.1 Dokdonella sp.
GGGGACCGCGCCGGGCACCTATGCGGTGTCCTACACCGCGACGGTGGACTCGGATGCCAGCGGCAGCGTTGGCAACAGCGTTGTCGCCACCGGTGGTACGCCGCCGGGCGGCACGCCGCCGAGCTGCAGCACCTGCAGTACGACCCACCCGCTGGCCGACCCATCGATCAACGTGACCAAGAGTTCCGATCCGGTCACGGGCGCAACGGTGGCCGCAGGTCAAGTGATCACTTATACGGTGACGGCGCAGGTCAGCGACGCAGCACTGACCAGCGACCTTGTGCTGACCGACACCCTGAGCGGCGACCAGACTTTCGCCAGCGTGACCAATCCCGGCAGCTTCAGTGCCGATACATCCGCGGCACCGGTGCTGGTATTCACCTTGCCGAGCGGGACGGTGCCTGGAACCTATGCGGTCGAGTACACCGCGACGGTGGATGCGGACGCCAGTGACCGGGTTGGCAACGCCGTCGTGGCGCAAGGCGGCAGTGGGATTCCGCCGACCTGCACCATGTGCTCGACCACCCACCCACTGGAAGCCAGCGTCACCCTGAGCAAGGCGCTCACGGGGGAGGATGGCAACGTGGCGGGCGTGGCCGAGCCGGGCGAACGGCTGACCTACACCATTACCCTGGCCAACAGCGGCGGGGTCGTGGCGACTGGCGTCGGCGTCACCGACCAGCTCGACCCGAACACCCAGTTCGTCAGCGCCGATCTTGGCGGCAGCCATGTGGCCGGCGTCGTCAGCTGGAGCGCATTGACGGTACCGGCCGGCGGCTCGCTGGCGCTGACGGTGGTGGTCGACGTGGTTGACCCGATCCCGCAGGGCGTGACGCGCATTGCCAACCTGGCCTACCTGGACGGCTCGACGCCACCGGCCTGCCCGCCGGTCGGCCCGCAGTGCGTGGTCACCCCGACCGCGCCGGATGTGACCGTGACCAAGGCCCTGTCCGCCGAAAGCATCGTCGCCGACGGCGTGGCCGAGCCGGGTGAGGAACTCACCTACACGCTCACGGTACGCAACTACGGTGGCACGCCGACGACCGGCACCATCGTCAACGAGACGGTGCCGCAGCACACGGTGTTCGTGACTGGCACCCCGGCTTGGAGTTGTGCGGCGGGTGCGCCGGCCGGCACCGCCTGTGATGCCCTGGTCAACGTGCCGGCGCATGACGGTGTCGATGCCGGCATGGCCTCGCTCACCTTCACGGTGCGCGTGGATGATCCGCTGCCTGCGGGGGTCACCTCGATCCTCAATGCGGTGACCGTGGATGACGGCACGCCGCCCGATTGCGTGGCCCTGCCGGGCGATCCCGCCTGCGTCGTGACGCCGACGGTGAACCTGCGCCTGACCAAGACGGTGGCCGGCGTCGTCAGCACCGGCCCGTCGACGTTCCGCATCGACTATCGCATCGAGCTGGTCAACCTCGGCGGCTCGCCGGCCAGCTACACCCTGACCGACACGCCGAACTTCGCACCCGGCGTCGTCTTCATGGGTAACGCCCAGGTGTCGAGCACCGGTGGGACGGTCAATCCGGCCCTGCCGGGCGGCCAGTTCGCACCGGTCAACGGTACCGGCGTGCAACTGTCCGCCAGCGGCGTTGCCATCGCTGCAGGCGCCACCCATGAGTACCTGCTGCGGGTGCCGATCGGCGTGCAGCCTGGCGCACTGGCCGATCCGGCCTGTGACGGTACGCCGGGCCATGGTCTCTACAACAGCGCGGCGGTGACCGGCACGTTCAACCTGGAGAGCGCCGCCTGCGTGCCGGTGGATGGTGACGTTGCCCTGATCCATCTGGTCAAGCAGGTGACGCTCGCCGTCGATCATGATGGCGACCATTACGGCGATGTCGGTGACGTGCTCGGCTATACGTTCACGATCAGCAACCCCGGCACCCTGCCGCTGGCCAGCGTGCAGTTGTTCGATCCGCGCGTGCAGAACCTGCAGTGCCCGCCGTTCACCCGCGACGGACACCCGTTCCAGGTGCGCTTTGGCGACGAGCTGTTCGCCGGCGGCTTCGACGGTCGCGCTGGTGGCGGCAGCCTGCAACCGGGCGATGCGGTGACCTGTATCGCCAGTTATGTATTGACGGCTTCCGACGTGGCGCGCGCGCGCGTGGTCAACAGCGCCACCGCCGTCGGCAGTGGCACCGCCGGACAGACGGTTGCGTCCGTCGCCACTGCCATCTTCACTGCCTTTCGTTGAGGACCCGACATGAACCCGTACAAGTCAAACCTCTTGCCTGCGCGCATGTCTGCCGTCCTTGGCGTGATCCTGGCGACCACGCTGGCCTGGCCGGCTGCCGCGGGAACACTGCGGGTGGATGCCCAGCGCGCGCCGACCGCCACCGTCACTGCCGGGGCTGGCGGCTTCGCCTTCACCATCCGCAATGACGGGGCCGGCGCGCTCGATCACATCCGCGTGCTGGCCGACCGTGCGCATCCGGTGGTCTGCGCGCACAACACGCAACGCGGCCGGGCCTTCGCCGGCAACGGCGCGTTGCAGGCCGGCGACAGCGTCGCCTGCAGTGGTCGTTCACTGGCGCCGCTGCGCCAGCGCGACGCGACCGTGGTGGTGGCCGCCCGTGAAGCGGACGGCACGCTGCGCCAGCGCACCGCACGCTTCATGCTGGCGCCGGCCGCCACGCCCGATCAAGGCATCGTGGCGCTGCTGGGTGGCGGCGTGCACATCGATGGCAACGGCGACGGCCTGCTCGACGCCGGCGAAGTCATCGACTACCACTACACCGTGCTCAATCTCGGCACGCTCGCGCTGACCGGCCTGGCTGTCGACGACATCGACGGAGCCGTGACCTGCCCGTCGGCCGGCCTCGCGGTCGGCGGCAGCATGGTCTGCACCGGCCAGCACCTGGTCAGCGCGGCCGAGGCCACCGACGGCTTCGTCCTCAACGATGTCCAGGTCCTTGGCACCGCGACGGATGGTTCCCCGGTGCAGGCCAGCGACATGGTCTTGCGCATGGACCTGGGCGGCAGCGCGGACGTGCGTGCGCTGAAGAGCCCGCTGCTGGGCGACGATGCCGATGGCAGCGGCTATGCCAGCGCGGGCGACCGCATCGACTACACGTTCGTGATCAAGAACAGCGGCGGCCAGGCACTGACTGCCGTCGACCTGGTGGAACCCGATCCCAGCCTCATCGATGCGCCGATCAGCTGTGCCGCCACCAGCCTCGCCGGGCAACCTTTCAGCGGTCTTGGCACTGGCAGCCTTGCGGCCAGCGATGCGGTCCTGTGCCAGGCCAGCCACGTCATCACGCCGGCCGAGGCGAGCGCGGGGGTGGCCGAGAACCTGGCCGAAGTCAGTGGCCAGCCGGGGGTCGGGGGACCGGTCAGCGGTGCAGCGGCATCGGCGGTGGTCATCCCGCTGCCGGCCAGCGTCGCCCTGACCAAGGCCCTGCTGTCGGAAAGCGGCAGCCTGCCGGGCATCGCCGAACCGGGTGAAATGCTGACCTATGGCATCCGTCTGGTGAACAGCGGCGGTGCCGATGCGCTGAACGTGGCGGTGGTCGATCCGCTGGATCCGAATGTCGTTTTCGTCAGCGCCGACCATGGCGGTATGCTCGCCGGCGGCAACGTGGCCTGGTCGGGCCTGGTGGTGCCGGGCGGTGGCCAGCTGGATCTGACCGTGGTGGTCAGCGTGCTCGATCCGATTCCCGTCGGCACGCTTGCGATCGCCAACCTGGCCTATGAGCCGGGCAGCATTCCGCCGGATTGCAGCGCGGTGCCGATGCCGGCGGCGTGCGTGGTCACGCCAACGCCGGGCAGCGTGTCGATTGCCAAGGCGCTGGTGTCCGAAAGCGGCAGCCAACCCGGAATTGCCGAGCCTGGCGAAATGCTTGGCTACGCGATCACGCTGACCAACGCCGGCGGCAGTGCCGTCACCGGTTACGCCCTCAGCGATCCGCTGGATCCGCACGTGAACTTCATCAGCGCCGACAACGGCGGCGTGCATGCCGGGGGCACGGTCACCTGGACCAACCTCACGATTCCCGCCGGCGGCAGCCTGAGCGTGGCGGTCGTGGTGCAGGTCGTCGATCCCGTGCCGGTCGGGGTGGTGCAGATCGTCAACCTCGCCCACGAATCCGCTACGCCGCCAGTCGATTGCAGCCTGGTGCCGCGCCCGCAGGCCTGCGTCGTCACGCCGGTGGCCGAAGCGCCGCGCCTGCAGGTGACCAAGGTCGCCAGTAGCGGCTCGACGGTGCCGGGCGGCACGGTCACCTACACGATTACCGTGGCGAACGTGGGGCCCGTGGTGGCGAACAACGTGGTGGTTGCCGACCCCCTGCCGGCCGGCATCAGCGCCTTCGCCTGGACCTGCAGCGCGGCGGGCGGTGCTGCTTGCGCGCATGCCAGCGGCAGTGGCGCGATCAGTGAAGTGATCCCCGCGTTTCCGCCCGGTGGCAGCCTGACCTTCGTGGTCACCGCGAGCGTCGCGGTGGACGCCCAGGGCAGCCTGCTCAACCTGGTATCGGTGGAGCCGTCGGATGCCACGATCTGCATGCCCCAGGAACTGCCGGCACCCTGCGCCGCCGCCGCTACCGTGGTGGTCGGTGCGGTGGCGCTACCGACGCGCGTGCCGGTGGACAACCCGCTGGCCCTGCTGTTGCTGGTGCTCGGCGTGCTGGGCGTGGCGGGACACTTCGTCGCCCGCCAGGCCTGACCGGCGCGAAACCTGCAGCCAGCCATGGAGGGCTGGCTCGTCCCCGCAGCCGCGTGCCGCGATCGGGCACAAAAAACCCCGGGCCGAGCGACCCGGGGTCGTGCAGGGACGGGTGCGTACGGCTCAGGCCGGCTGCACCTGATCCGCCTGCATGCCCTTCTGGCCCTGCACGGCGATGAAGCTGACCCGCTGCCCTTCCTGCAGGGTCTTGAAACCCGATCCTGTGATGGAGCGGAAATGCACGAAGAGGTCGGGGCCGCTTTCGGGCGTGATGAACCCGAAACCCTTCGCATCGTTGAACCACTTGACCGTACCGAACTGGCGCTCTGCCATGACTGATTCCTGAAACTCAAACAAGGAAATACGCGACCATGGCACATCCATGATCGTGACTGGTTTGCAAGGAGACAGCGGGGCGGGAAGATGAAGAGGATCGCAAGATCGACACCATCGGGCCACGATTCACCGTGACCCTAGCAAGCACAGTGCTGCCAGTATAGCGCGACTTCGGGCATGCAGCGCGTGCAGCGTCGCCGGCGGCACGCGCGACGGGGCCGCCCACCAGGCGCCCGCTCAGCCCGTCGTGGCGCGTTCCGCGAGCAGGGCGCGCAGCTCATCCTTGCCGGCCGCGTCGAGTTCGCCGCGCGCCTGCTCGGCCATCAGGTCCTCGGCGCGCTGGCGCCGCTGCTGGCCGGCGAGGCGCTCGATGGCGTCGAGGAACTCGCTGCGCACGCCATCCTCGCCGCCGGGAAACTCCACCGCGGCCAGCTTGTCGAGAATTTCCCGCTCATCGCGTCCGGCATAGCGTTCGAGCAGGGCTGCGGCATTGGGAATGGGCGCGCCATGGCACAGGTCGAGCAGTTCGCAGAGCAGTGCGACGCCGGCCTGGCGCAGGCCGGCGAACGGCCACGGCGGAGTCAGCTCGCGGGCCAGTTCCGGATGTTGCACGAGCAGGGCAATGGCCGCGCGTACCAGCGAGCGCCGGATGGCCGGACGCGCTGGCGCAGGCCCGGCGGCGGGTCGTGGTGTGCGCAGGGTGACGCCGGTCCGGCGGGCCAGCTCGCTGCGCATCAGGTCGTGGAAGGCGCCGTCGGGAATGCGCGCGAGCAGGGGCTGCGCGCGCTCGGCCAGGCGCGCCTTGCCGTCCAGCGTGGCAAGGTTGGCCTCCTTGCCGAGACTGGCGAACAGGAACTCGCTGAGCGGCGTGGCCTGGGCCAGGCGCCGGTCGAAGCCGGCGGCGCCTTCACGGCGGATCAGGGAATCGGGATCGTCCCCTTCCGGCAGGAACAGGAACAGCGCCTGGCGTCCGTCACGCATGCGCGGCAGGACCGATTCGAGTGCCCGCCAGGCCGCCTGGCGGCCCGCACGATCACCGTCGAAGCAGAAATAGACGTCGGCGGCCTGGCGGAACAGGATCTCCGCGTGCTCGGGCGTGGTCGCCGTGCCCAGCGTCGCCACCGCCTGGGTCACGCCATACTGGTGCAGGCTGATCACGTCCATGTAGCCTTCGACCACGATCAGGCGCGGGATTTTCTGGTGCGCCTCGCGCACCTGCCACAGGCCGAACAGTTCGCGGCCCTTGTGGAACAGTGGCGTTTCCGGGGAATTGAGGTACTTCGGCCCCGGATCGCGCGGGGCCGCCGCGGCGCCTGCCGCATCGCCAGGCAGGTCGTGCGCCGCGTCACCTTCGGCCAGGGGCCTGGGCGGCGCCAGCACGCGGCCGCCGAAGGCAATGGTGCGGCCACGCCGGTCGAGGATGGGGAACATCACCCGGTCGCGGAAGCGGTCGTAGCTGCGTCCGCGCTCGCTGCTGCCGAGCAGGCCGGCCTTCTCCAGCAGCGCGATGCGCTGCGCGCCGGTGCCGAGGTGGTTCTTCAGCGCATCCCAGCCCGCGGGTGCGTAGCCGAGGCGGAAGCGCGCCAGCGCGCTTTCGTCCAGGCCGCGCTCATTGAAGTACGTCTGTGCAGCCGGGCTGCGTGCGAGCTGGCGGCGGTAGAAGTCGGTGGCCGCCTGCAGCACTTCGTAAAGCTCGCTGGCATCTTCGCGCGGCGCCGCCTGGCCGCCCTCGTAGGGCACTTCCACCCCCGCGCGGCGGGCCAGTTCCTCGACCGCATCGACGAACTCGAGGCGGTCATAGTTCATCAGGAAGCCGATCGCGCTGCCATGCGCGCCGCAACCGAAGCAGTGGTAGAACTGCTTGGCCGGACTGACCGTGAAGGATGGCGTGCGCTCGTCGTGGAACGGGCAGCAGGCCGTCCATTCGCTGCCGGTGCGGCGCAGCTGCACGCGCTCGCCGACCACATCGACCACGTCGACGCGTGTCAGCAGCTCGTCGATGAATCGGGGAGGGATGCGACCGGCCATCGCATTAGCATGCCACGCGCGCGCTGACGCGGCGCTTCTGGTGCACGGGCGTGGTGCCAGGCTCCGTGCGGGATCGTCTGCCGGTCATCGGCGTGCGGTTCCCAGCGCCGCCCGGGATGCAGGACAGGTCATTCCGGTTCGCCGGCTTGTGCGCACGCGACAGGATGCGGCCGTCAGGGTGGCAAGCCGATGCGCGAGGCCTGCAACGTCCACGCGGTGTTGAAGAAGACCTGCGATGGCGGCAGCGTGGGAGGGCCGGCAGCCGGCCCTCAGGCACCGAGCCTGGACTTGATCAGTTTGGACACCTCGCCCATGTCGGCGCGACCGGCGACTTCGGGCCTGACCTTCCCGACCACCTTGCCCATGTCGCGGGCGCTGCTGGCCCCGGTCGCGCTGATGGCCGCGGCGACGATGGCTTCCAGTTCGCTGGTGGACAGCTGGGCCGGCATGTAGGTCTGGATCACGCCGAGCTCGAATTCCTCCTGGCTGGCGAGATCCTCGCGGCCGGCCTGACGGAACTGGGTGATGGAGTCGCGCCGCTGCTTTTGCATCTTCTCCAGCACCGACAGCACCTGGGTATCGTCCAGTTCGATGCGTTCGTCCACCTCGCGCTGCTTGATGGCCGCGTTGACCAGGCGAATGACCGCCAGGCGCGCCTTGTCCCCGCCCTTCATGGCGGCCTTCATGTCATCGCTGAGACGCTGTTTGAGGCTCATGTCCGCTTCCCTCGTCCGGGGGGCTGCGCAGTGCGCGGCGAGCCGCCTAGTCTAACTCCGAACCGGCGCTGCATGGCGCGCTGGCGGGTCGGGCCGGCGACGGCGCTTGCCACCACCGGCGTCGATTGCGGACTCTGCTAACATTATTCTAACGCCGTGTTCATACCGCAGGTTCGCCGGGTGGCGATACCTGCAATTCACGTGTTGCGGATAGGGACTTGGAGTCGCCCGGCGCGGCGCCGCTGCCAACTGTGGGCCGGATTGCTGCCGGCGCGCAGCAGGGGGTGAAACGTCCCATGTCTGCTGGCCGAGGAGATCCCATGTCGCGCGCCCTCCCTTGCTGTTTCGTCCTGGCCCTCGCCGCTGCACCCGCGCTGGCGAACGCCGCGCCGGTGCTCGACACCTTCACGCTGCAGCTGGGTGCCTATTCCTACAAGCTCGACGCGAACATCCGTGTCAATGGGACGGCGACGCAGGTCCAGGGCAGCAATCTGGACTTCTCGCGCGATCTGGGCCTGGATTCCGGGCATGACAACCCGTCCGTGGTGGTCAGCTGGCGCCCGTTTACGCAGCATGAATTCGGTTTCAGCTATTTCGGCGACTCGCAGAAGGCCACGCGCGTGACGGGGCGGACGTTCAACTTCCTTGGCCACGAGTTTCCCGTCGGCGCGAACCTGCGCGCCCAGGCCTACTACGACGTCTATGGTCTGACCTACACCTGGTGGGGCTGGCTCCAGGAGGAAAGCGCGCTGGGCATCGTGGGTGGCCTGTACGACTACCGCTACGGACTGACGCTGGATGCCAGCTTCCAGGCCGGCGGAAACACGGCTGAACGGCATGGCAAGGCAGAATCGAATTCGCTGGCCGGCGCGCTCGGCGTCAGCTGGCGGCGCCGGCTCGGCGAGCACGCGCGCCTGTTCGCCGATGCGGGGGGACTGAAGGCCAACATCGATGGCGTCAGCCAGTGGATGTGGACTGCCAATCTCGGCATCGACTACCTGCCGTGGGAACACTTCGGGCTGCGCGCGCAATACAGCGGCAACCGCATCTATTCGGAGATCGATGCAAACCACTTCGATGGCGACATGCGCTTCGCCTTCACCGGCCTGCAGTTGATGGGCATCGTGCGGTTCTGAGTGCACCCGCCGCCGCAGTGCGGACGACAACACGAAAAGCCGGCATGGCGTTGGCCATGCCGGCTGGTGTCATCCCGTGTGTCCGTTGGCCGGGCGGCGTGCCCGGCGCGCCCTCAATACAGGCGCTGGCGCTTGGTCACGTCGCGCGAAACGCGGCGCAGGTGGCGCTTCACCGCAGCAGCGCGCTTGCGCTTGCGCTCCTGGGTCGGCTTTTCATAGAACTCGCGCTTGCGCACTTCGGCCAGCACGCCGGCCTTTTCACAGGTGCGCTTGAAGCGGCGCAGGGCAAACTCGAACGGTTCGTTTTCGCGAACTTTGACGCTGGGCATGAAGACTCCGATGAATGGGGGACGGCACTTGCGGGAAAGCCGCGTATTATACCCGCATGACTGGTGACAACGCAAAGCATTCGATCGGTCCGGTCCTCGGCGTGGAAACCTCCTGCGACGAGACCGGAGTGGCCGTCTACGATGCCGCGCGCGGCCTGCTGGCGCATACGCTCTACAGCCAGATCCGCCTGCACGCCGATTACGGCGGCGTCGTGCCGGAGCTGGCATCGCGCGACCATGTGCGCAAGCTGGTGCCCCTGGTCGAGGAAACCCTGGCGCGTGCCGGGCTGGGCGTGGCCGACCTCGGCGGCGTCGCCTACACGGCGGGCCCCGGCCTGGTCGGCGCCCTGCTGGTTGGCGCCACGCTGTCGCGTGCACTGGCCTGGGCGCTGGACGTGCCGGCGATCGCGGTGCATCACATGGAAGGGCACCTGCTGGCACCGCTCCTGGAAGCCGATCCGCCGCAGCCGCCGTTCGTCGCCTTGCTGGTGTCCGGCGGACATTCCATGCTGATCGAAGTGACGGCCATCGGTCGCTACGCCCTGCTTGGCGATACTCTCGACGATGCCGCCGGCGAGGCCTTCGACAAGACCGCCAAGCTGATGGGCCTGGCGTATCCGGGTGGCCCCGCACTGGCCGCCCTGGCCGCGCAGGGCAGCGCCGGGCGGTTCCGCTTTGCGCGGCCGATGACCGACCGGCCGGGCCTGGACTTCAGCTTTTCCGGCCTCAAGACCCAGGTGCTGCTGGCCTGGCAGGCCAGCGACCAGTCCGAGCAGACCCGCGCCGACATTGCCCGTGCCTTCGAGGATGCCATGGTCGAAACGCTGGCCATCAAGTGTCGCCGCGCGCTCGCCGCGACCGGCGCGAGCACCCTGGTCGTCGCCGGTGGTGTCGGTGCCAACCGCAAGCTGCGGGCGACGCTGGCGGCGGCAGGCGAGCGCGACGGCTTCCGCGTGGCCTTCCCACGCCTGGAGTTCTGCACCGACAACGGCGCCATGATCGCGCTGGCGGGCGCGCTGCGGCTTGCCGCCGGTCAGCGCGAGCCGCCGGGCATCCGCGTGCGTCCGCGCTGGCCGCTGGAAGAACTGCCGGCCCTGTCGGCCTGAGTTTGCCCGGTGAAAGAACAAGGGCTTCCCGAAGGAAGCCCTTGTCCGGTGCATGACGCGCGAAGTCAGTGCACGCGCGCGCGCTGGGTGGCCGGGCCCATGCGGGCCGGCGCGGCGCGCGGTGGCGTCGCACCGCACTCCAGCGTCACGTCGTCCATCATCACGCCGGCGATGTCACCGTTCGGTGCATCCGCGCTCCAGTCGAACCTGACCTCGTGAGCCTGGCCGTCGAGATATTGCGCCGGCACCTCGAAGGTCTGCAGTTCCCAGTCGGTAGGGCTGCCGCCGGCGGCGATGTTCTGCACCACGGCCCCGTCGATCATCAGCTGGAGGGCGGCGGTGGCATCGCCGCTCAAGTGGTTGACCATCCAGTAGTTGAGCCAGCGCGCCTGGCCGGCCGGGAACACCACCGACTGGCTGAGGTCGGCGGTGTTGGCCTGATCCCAGCCGCCCATCCATACGAACCAGCTGCCGGTGCGCGCGACGAAGGTCCCGCCATCGTCGCAGGAAGCGTCGCAGAACGAGGTGCCGCCGATGCTGTCGACGCTGTCCCAGAACGGATTCTCGAAATCCACCGTGGCCTCGAAGCTCGGATCCTCGAACAGTTGCTGCGGCACGCAGGCGGCCGGGCCACCGTCGTCGAAACCATCGGCGAAGATCTGGTCGGTGACATCCGTCACGCAGGTCACCGCCACGTCGCTGACGTTGGTCGTGCCGACGCTGCCGCTGCCATTGGCGACCGTGCAGGTCTGTGCCGGGTTGCCCGGTTGACTGACCACACCCACCACGTAGGCGCTGCCGCTCGGCAGGCCGCCCGGGAAGGTGAAGACGCCATCGGCGGCGATCGGCAATTGCGCCGCGCCGTTGAGGTCGAGCACCAGACCGGTGCCGGCCAGGCCGCTGACCGCCCCGCCGATGGTATAGGTCACCACCGGCTCGTTGCAGTCCACCACCACGTCGGTGACGTTGGCGCCGGCGATCACGCCACTGCCGTTGGCGACCGTACAGGTCTGGCCGGCCGGCTGCTGGGTGATTGCCACGTTGTAGCTCTCGCCGTCGTCCAGTTCATTGCGGAACACGAACGGCCCGTCGCCGTTGATCAGCAGGTTCGCGCCGGAATTGAGGCGCAGCTTCAGGCCCGTGCCGGTGAGGCCGGTGACGTTGCCGCCGACGGAGAACGTGGTCGGCGTGCCGGTGACACAGTTCACCTGCACGTTGGTCACGTTGCTGCTGCCGATGGTGCCGCTGCCGTTGCTGACCGTGCAGACCTGGGCCGGATTGATCGGCTGCGCGGCAACGCTCACCGCATAGGCGGAACCGCCGGGCAGCGCCGCAGGGAACGTGAACGAGCCGTTCGCAGCGATGGGCAGGGCCGCACCGCCATTCAGCTTGAGGGCCAGCCCGGTCCCCGCCAGGCCACTGACCGTGCCGCCGACGGTATAGCTGCCGGTGCCGCCGGTGATGGTGAAGTCCGCCGGCGAGATGTTGAAGAAGATGTTGTTCGCGCAGTTGACCCGCACGCGCGCCTGGGTGGTGCTGACGGACGGCACGCTGATCGCCGCGCTGCCGGAGTTGGGTACGCTGGCCACCAGCGGCACGGGGAAGGTCTGGCCGCCATCCACGGACAGGTCGATATCGACGCTGGTGCAGCTCACCGGCGCGAGGTTGGTGTTGGCCACGTCCCAGGTCACGGTCTGGCTCTGGCCGGCACCCCAGCTCGCGCCACTGGCCGGCGCGGTGACCTTGAACGGACCGGCGCCGCTGCTCACCGTGATGCTGGTATCGACGCTGCTGCTGGTGCCGTTGCCGGCGCGCAGATCGCGTGCGGTCAGGCGGAACTTGAGGGTCCGGTTGGTGGTGGGCAGCGTTTCGCCCTTCTTCGGCGGGCCGCCGAGGATGGTCGAAAGCGAGGGGAAATAGCGCACGCCGGTTGGCATCGGCGGCCAGGTACGGAAGATCGGGCTGGAGCCGTTGTCGCCGGCCGAGAGCGGTGCCTGCGGGCCCAGATCCCATTCTTCCCAGCTGTACATCACGTTGTCACCCGAATCCGCGTCGGTCGCCGTGCCGCTCATCAGGAACGGTGTGCGCGCCGGAATGGTATAGCCGCCGGACAGGCTGCCGGTGTCGATCACCGGGGCCTGGTTCGGGTTCGGCGTGTTGACCGAGCAGTTGCCGCTGCCATTGGAGAAGTTGGTGATCTCCTGCAGGCTGATGGCATGGAAGAACGGATCGGAATGCGGCTGCAGGTCATCGCTGCTGCAGATGCCCGCGTAGGCCATGATCGAGCTGCCGCTGCCCGGCTCATAGGCGGTCGAGCCATTGCGGTTGCCACCGGAGCAGTTGCCGAGCGAGCCGTTGAACGGATGGTTGCCGCCGAACTGGTGGCCCATCTCGTGGGCGACGAAGTCGATGTAGAAGGCGTCGCCGGTAGGGTTGGGAAGGCCCGTGGTACCGCGGGCCTTGGAGCTGCCACACACCACGCGCAGTCCCGCGACGCCACCGCTGCCGGTCGTGAAGACGTGACCGATGTCGTAGTTGCCCGCGCCGATGGCGGCATTGATGACGCTGGTGCTGTTGTTGATGACGCCGGTGCCGTTGCTGGCGAATGGATCGGTCGCCGCATTCGGGTACATGATGAGGTCGTTGTTGGGCACCAGCGTGAGCTGGATCGCCATATCGTATTCGTACACCTCGTTGACGCGATTGACCGCGGTGGTCGTCGCGGCGAGGCCGCCGGCCACGGTACCGCCGCCCACGGCAGTGATGTAGCGGTTGTTGGCGGCCACGGCAGCCCGGTAGTGGCGATGCTGCACGCCGGTTTCCGTCATCGGTGCGTTGCCCTCGCCGGACAGGTTGAGGCCGGTTGCATCGACGTGGGTGTCATGCACTTCGCACACGCCGGTGCCGCCTGGCACCTGCAGCTCGGCGCGGCGGAACACCAGGTAGCGATCGCCCGCGCCGAACTGTTCGGGGCGCACCACCCACACGCCGGCAGGGTCGAACACCATGGCCTGGAAACCCAGCGGCGAAACGTCCAGGCGCACGCGGCGCCCCTGCGCGTCCTGGCCCTTGAAGGTGAGGATGTCCGGGTACTTCGCCTTGAGCTCGGCCGGCAGGGTGCCCGAATCGACGACCATGAAATCGGTGAAGCCGCCGTTGGGTTCCGGCAGCGCGATGTCCACCGCCATGCCGCGATGGAAGGCATTCTTCAAATGATCGCTGGCGGCCGCCTCGTCCAGCGTCAGCACCCGGTACTCGGCCGGATGGGGTGCATCGGCGAGCAGGCTGCGCGAGGGATCCTCGCTCCACAAGCCGCCCGTCGAACCGGCCCACGCCCACACGGGCAGCATGAGGCAAGCGAGCAGCGCCAGCCGCCCTGCCACGTTCTTGAGAAATCGGTTCACTGTATTTTCCCGCTATTGGTGCGGTCGCACGCGGCCGCGGAGTGGCACATGATCCGGCAGCCCAGCATCGCCCAGACGCCAGAACCCCAGGGTAAGGCGCTGACTGTATCGAAGCTGAATCGCGTTTGCGAGCAAAAATTTCGATGCACCTGCGGTGCCGCCGCCGTGGCTGCGCGGCTGCCCACCCGCTTGCCTGGCCTAGAATGGGCCACTGTCGCGCATGCGGGACGCAACCGCACGGCGCCTTCAATCAATCCGGGAGCCGCCCCACCATGGATCGCGTGTTCATCGAAGACCTGCGCATCGAGACGATCATCGGCATCTACGATTGGGAGCGCACCACGCGCCAGGTGGTCGCACTGGACATCGAGATGGCCTTCGACAATACGCGCCCGGCGGCCAGCGACCGCATCGCGGACACGCTTGATTACAAGGCCGTCGCCAAGCGCCTGATCGCGCATGTCGGCGCGGCCCGGTGCGAGCTGGTCGAAACCCTTGCCGAACAATGCGCGGCGATCATCCGCAGCGAGTTTGGCGTCGCCTGGTTGCGCCTCAGGCTGTCCAAGCCGGGTGCCGTCACCGGCTCGCGCGCGGTGGGCGTGATCATCGAGCGCGGCGATCCGGGTGACCACTGAAGCGGTGGCCATGCAGCGTCCCGACGTGCGCACCCGCACCGAGCGCGCCTGGCTCAGCCTGGGCTCCAACCTCGATCCCGTGCGCCACCTGCGCGCGGCGCTGGCCGAGCTGCGCCAGCGCTTCGGGGAGATCATCGTGTCGCCCGCCTACCGGTTCGCGGCGGTGGGCTTCGAGGGCCCGGAGTTCATCAACCTGGCGGCCGGGATCGACAGCGATCTGGATGCCTTCGCCCTGAATGACTGGCTGCACGCGCTGGAAGACCGCCATGGCCGCCGACGGGATGTGCCGCGCTTTTCCAGCCGTACGCTGGATATCGACATCGTGCTGTTCGGCGACCTGGTGCTGGAAGGTCCCGGCCACCTGCAGCTGCCGCGCCGGGATCTGGCACAGGCCTTCGTGCTCAAGCCACTGGCCGACATCGCCCCGGAGGTACGCGAGCCGCGCTCCGGCCGGCGCCTGGTCGAATTGCGTGACGCCTCGCCGGCGGCCTGCGCCCGTTATCCGCGGGTCGATCTCGACGCGCCGGCGCCAGGCTGCTAAAAGGCCATCCAACGATTACCTGAGGAACGGTCATGGGACGCATTGCACGCAGCTGGGCGCTGGTCAAGGCCAGCGCCACCATCCTGCGCTCGGATCGCGAGCTGCTCGTGTTCCCGCTGCTGTCGACCGTGTGCAGCCTCATCGTCGTGGCGACCTTCATGGTGCCGGCGATCCTGTCCGGACCGGTGGCGAAGTTCGACCAGGGCGGCGATTCGCCCTGGCTGTGGCCCCTGGTCTTCCTGTTCTACCTGATCCAGTACTTCGTGATCTTCTTCTTCAATGCCGCGCTGGTCGGTGCCGCGCGCATCCGTCTGGATGGCGGTGACCCCAGCGTCGCCGATGGCCTGCGCATCGCGGCCGCGCGCTGGCCGCAGATCCTCGGCTACGCCGCAATCGCGGCCACGGTCGGCATGATCCTGCGCGCCATCCAGGAGCGCGCCGGCCTGATCGGGCGCTGGATCACCGGCCTGCTCGGCGTTGCCTGGACGGTGGCGAGCTTTCTCGTGGTCCCGGTGCTGGTCAGCGAAGACCTGGGGCCGATCGATGCAGTCAAGCGCAGTGCCAGCCTGCTCAAGCAGACCTGGGGCGAGAACCTGGCCGGCAACATCGGTACCGGGCTGGTGTTCGGCCTCATCGCCATGGTCTGGATCTTCGCCTGCCTGGGCCTGCTGGCGCTGGCCATCTCCACCCAGTCGGCGGTCGCCATCGTTGCCATCGTGGTGGTCATGGCGCTGGGCATCATTCTCATCGGACTGGTCCAGTCCGCCCTGCAGGGCATCTATGCCGCGGTGCTGCACCGCTATGCCTGCAGCGGCGATGTCGGCAGCGGATTCGACGGCGCACTGGTCGCCGGCGCGTTCAAGGTCAAGGCCTGAGCGCGCTCAGGCAAGAGACCGGCCGCCATCCACGCGGATGATCTGGCCGGTCACGAAGGGTGCGTCCCGCAACAGCCACAGCACGGCGCCGGCCACGTCCTCCGGCGTGCCGCTGCGTGCGAGCGGCGTGCGGGCGATCAACGCCTGGCGATCGGCGTAGTCCTTGCCGGCTTCAGGCCACAACACCGCGCCCGGCGCGACGCCGTTCACGCGCACGGCGGGCGCCAGTTCCTGGGCCAGCACCTGGGTGGCCATGGCCAACGCGGCCTTGCTCATGCAATAGACGCCGTGCCCGGGCAGCGGATGTTCGGCATAGATGTCCACCAGGTTGACGATGGCGCCGCGCGCGGCCGTAAGGGCGGCGGCGGCGGCCTGGGCGAGGAACAGCGGTGCGCGCGCGTTGGCCGCGAACAGGTCGTCCCACTGCGCCGAGGCGATGGTGCCGAGTGGCGTGGGGTAGAACGCCGAGGCATTGTTGACCAGGCCATCCAGGCGGCCGAAGCGCGCCAGGCAGGCAGCCACCAGGCCAGGCAGGCTGGACAGGTCGGCCAGGTCCGCCTGCAGTGCGAGCGCGCTGCCGGGCCGCTGCGCGTCGAGTTCGCCGATCAGTGCATCGAGCTCGCGGCGCGAATGACGGCAATGCAGGGCGAGGTCGTAGCCCGCTGCGTGCAGGTGGCGGGCGATCCTGGCACCGACCCGCCGCGCCGCGCCGGTCACCAGCACCACCGCGCGTGAATCCGCCTGGTTCATCGTCGGGTCTCCTCGGGTCGGGTTAAGCTGCGTGCCTCCCTGTCAGTGAGAGTGCCGCAGAAGCGCGCGCCGAACCAGCCTTGAATACTGCCCTTCCCGAACCCGGTGCCGACGAGCTTGCGCATTCGGCAGAACTGGCTGCGCTGATCCGCAACGAGATCGCGGCGTCCGGGCCGGTGGCCTTCTCGCGCTACATGGAGCTCGCCCTGTATGCGCCGGGGCTGGGCTACTACAGCGCCGGGCGCACCAAGTTCGGAGCGGCCGGGGACTTCATCACCGCGCCCGAGCTGGGATCGCTGTTCGCCCGCTGCATCGCCAGCGCGCTGGCGCCGGCCCTGCGCGCGCTCGGCCCGCAGGCCGACTTCCTCGAACTGGGCGGCGGCAGCGGTGCCTTCGCCATCGCAGCGTTGCGTGAGCTCGATGCCCTGGATGCCCTGCCACGGCGCTACCTGATCCTCGAGCCCAGTGCGGACCTGCGCGAGCGCCAGCAACAGCGGGCGGCCAGCGAACTCCCGGCGGAACTGGCCGCGCGCCTTGACTGGATCGCGCGGCCGCCGGCACAGGACTGGCAGGGCGTGCTGTTTGCCAACGAGGTCATCGACGCCCTGCCGGCCACGCGTTTCCACGTCCGCGGCGGCGAGGTGTTCGAGGAATACCTCGGCCTCGAAGGCGCGGCACTGGCGCGCACCGACCGGCCGGCCGACCCGCTGGTTGCCGGCGCGGTGCGGCATGTCGAGCGCACCCTGGGCAGGCCGTTCGAAGACGGCTACCGCTCGGAAATCCTGCCGCAGCTGCCGTACTGGATGCAGGCGGTGCTCGGTTCGCTCAGCGCCGGGGTGGCGCTGTTCGTGGACTATGGCTATCCGCGCCGCGACTACTACCTGGCCGAACGCCGCGAGGGCACCCTGGTGTGCCATTACCGGCACCGCGCCCACGCCGATCCGCTGCACTGGCCGGGCCTGTGCGACATCACCGCGTTCGTCGATTTCACCGCACTGGCCGAAGCCGGTGTCGGCGCCGGCTTCGATTTCGTCGGCTACGCGCCGCAGGCGTCGTTCCTGCTCGTCAGCGGCTTGCCGGCCCTGATCGAGGAAGCCGCGGCCTTGCCCGACGCCCTGCGCCTGCGCATCGTGGCCGAGGCCAAGCGCCTGACCCTGCCCGGCGACATGGGCGAGCGCTTCCAGGCGATCGCCTTTGCCCGCGGGCTGGACGATCCGCTGCCGGAACTGGCGGCCATCGACGTATCGCGACGCCTGTAGCAGGATGCCGAAAGGTCCGTCCCGGGCTTTTTCAGCGCGCACGGTGGCGGCAAGGCCGCGCCACCTGCTCAGCAAATCAATCACTTGCGTGGTTGACCCGCGAGCGATCCATCCCGGATCGTGCTGGCAGGGTGTTCTTCGATACCCTGCCGACCTGCCACTTGCCGCGCGCGGCAGGACCGGTGTTCGGGAGCACGCCCCGGAGGACGCCGGCAAGGCGCGGCTGCGTGCCGGCCGCCGGAACTAGTCCGGGTTCTTCGGCGTGGCCGCGATGGCCGCCACGCGCGCCTTGCGCATGGCCGCGCCGATGGCCGGGCCTTGCAGGCCGGCGGCCACGAACGGGCCGGCCTCGATGGCCGCGGCGGCGGCATATGCTGCGCGCAGGAAGTCGGCCTGCGGATAGGCGTCCTCGGCATGCCCCAGGCGTCCACGCTTGTCCGCCGTGCAGGCGATGAGGAAGGTTTCCAGCCGCTCGGGCCGGCGCAGGCAGTCCAGCGCCTCGAACAGCGCCAGCACGGTGTCCGCACGCAGTTCCAGCGCGCGATGCGCGTGCAGGTGGAACTCGCACACCCGCGCGGCGAGCGTCGCATGCTCGGCCGGCACCTTGAGCCGCTCGGCCAGCTGGCGCAGGGGTTCGAGGCCCCGCTGCTCATGGCCGATGTGGCGCGGCAACACCTCGCGCGGCGTCAGCGCCTTGCCAAGGTCGTGGGTCAGCGCACACCAGCCGACCAGGTCATCGCCCGGGGCGAGCTGCGCGGCCATGTCCAGCACCATTTCCACATGCGTGCCGGTGTCGATCTCCGGGTGGAACTCGGCGCGCTGCGGCACGCCGTAGAGTGCATCGACCTCGGGAAACACGACGGCCAGCGCGTCGCAGTCGCGCAGCGCACGCAGGAAGGCGGACGGCCGGGGTTCGGCCAGCGCCTTGCGCGTTTCCGCCCAGATGCGTTCGGGTACCAGGTGATCGACCTCGCCTTCGGCCACCATTTCGCGCATCAGTGCCAGCGTTTCATCGGCGATGCGAAAGCCCAGCGGTGCATAGCGCGCGGCGAAGCGCGCCACCCGCAGCACGCGCAGCGGGTCTTCCACGAACGCCGGCGAGACGTGCCGCAGCAGGCGCGCGGCCAGGTCGCGCTGGCCGCCGAAGGGGTCGAGGATGGCGCCTTGCGCGTCCTCGGCCATGGCGTTGATGGTGAGGTCGCGGCGTTCGAGATCCTGCTCCAGCGTGATCGACGGATCCGCGTCGAAGGCAAAGCCGTGGTAACCGTGCCCGGTCTTGCGCTCGGTGCGCGCGAGCGCGTACTCCTCGCCCGTCTGTGGGTGCAGGAACACCGGGAAATCCTTGCCGACCGGCTTGTAGCCCAGTGCGCGCATGGCTTGCGGCGTGGCGCCGACCACCACGTAGTCGCGATCGGCGACCTTGCGTCCGAGCAAGCGGTCGCGCACCGCGCCACCGACCAGGTAGGTTTGCACTTCAGCTCCAGGCGCCCAGCGGCTTCCCCAGCAGCCTGGGCATCACCGTTTCCATGGGGCGTGCCACGATGCCGAGGGCGGCCAGGCCATCCTCATGCGCCACCGAGTCATGCGCCAGCGAGCGGAAGTTGTCGCGGGTGATGGGCCGGCCGGGCAGCCATTCGCCCACATATGCCTGCGCCCAGCCGAGCGCATCGGGCAGGCCGATGACCAGGCGGCGAAGGCCGAGCATGCGTGCGGTCCAGCGCACCAGTTCGCCGAGCGCGATCGTGCGTGGCCCGCCGAGCTCGAAGGTCTGGCCGATCGTGCTCGGGTGCGCCAGCGCGCGCGCGAAGGCTTCGGCGACATCACCCACGTGGACCGGCTGGAACAGCGTGCCGGCGCGTGCGAGCGGCAGGACGGGAGTCCACCGCAGCAGGCTGGCGAAGCGGTAGAACAGGCCGTCGTCGCGGCCGAAGATCACCGACGGGCGGAAGATCGTCCACGCCAACGGGCTGGCGCGCACGCGCGCCTCGGCCGCGCCACGCGACTTGAGATAGTGACTCGTGCCTTCGCCGGCACCCAGCGAACTCATCTGCAGCAGGCGCGCCACGCCATTGCCCACGCAGGCCCCGATCAGCTTCTCCGTGAGTTCGACGTGCACGCGCTGGAAGTCGCGACCGTCATCGCGCGCCGCGTTGAGGATGCCGACCAGGTTGATGGCCGCGTCGGCGCCCGCCAGCCGCGCGCGCAGCACGGCCCGATCATGCACGTCGGCGCTGATCACCCGCACGCCAGGCAGCACGGCCAGCTCGCGATGGCGTTCGCGGTTGCGGCTGAGGACGGCGATCTGGTGGCCATCGCGCGCCAGCCGCGGCACGAGGTGGCGGCCGACAAAGCCCGTACCACCCAGCATCACGATCGATTGCGGTTTCATGCGCGTCCTCGGGAGCAGCAGGCAGCAGGGCCGAGCATACCCGATGCGCGGCGCCGCGGTGGCTGCCCGGCAAGCGCCGCGCTCAGTCCGCCGCCGCGCGGGGCGCCACCAGCGCCGTCACCGACCAGCCGGGGCGCGTTGGCAGCGCCTGCGTCTCGGTGACCACGCGCACATGGCCCTTGTCGTCGACGCTGAACAGCGGCAGGGCATCGTCACCGTGCTCGGCGTGGAAGGCGGCCAGGTCGAAGGCCTTGGACAGCCGCGTGGTCTTGATGTACCAGCCCTGCTGCAGGCGATCTTCCAGCATGGTCAGCGTCAGGTCCGGTCCGAACAGGCGCGGCGCGCGGATCGACTCATCGTGCTGGCGGCGCCCGTTGCCATCCTGCGAGCGGGCCAGGACGCGCAGGCGATACACGTTGTGGCGGCCGAACTCCTGGCGATAGCGCAGGCAGGCCAAGCCGTTCAGTTCGCGTCGGGCGGACATGGCGAACAACTGGCCGAAGCCGTCCAGATCCAGCGTGCGCGTGGCGTGTTCGCTGAGCGGATCGCCATGCCAGGTCGCGAGGTTGGCCATGCGCGCAGCGCGGATGTCGAACCAGTCGTCATCGGCGACCAGGACGCGCACGTCCTGTTCGGCCAGCGCGGTGGCGACCATGCGCGCGACGCGGTTGGCGCCGACGATGAGTACGCCGTGCGGATCGGGCGCAGCCACGCCGAGCAGGCGCGCGAACTGGCGCGCGGTGGCGCTCTGCAGGATGACCGTCCCGATGATGATGCCGAAGGTCAGCGGCACCAGCAGTTCGGCGCCGGCCAGGCCGCGGTCCTCCAGGCGCAGGGCGAACAGCGAGGACACGGCCGCCGCCACGATGCCGCGAGGCGCGATCCATGCCACCAGTGCCCGCTCGCGCCAGCTGAGGTTGCCGCCGAGCGTGCCGACCAGCACCGACAGCGGGCGGGCGATGAACTGCGCCACCAGCAGGATGGCGAAGCCCATCATCAGCGTACCGGCGGGCAACGGCCAGGTCAGGCGCGCAGCCAGCAGGATGAACAGCGCGCTGATCAGCAGGGTGCTCAGATGCTCCTTGAAGGACAGGATCTCGTCGATCGCCAGGCCGCGCAGGTTGCCCAGCGTGATGCCCATGATGGTGACGGCCAGCAGGCCCGATTCGTTGGCGAATTCGTTGGCGATGGCGAACGTCGCCAGGACCAGTGACAGCGCGGCATACGTCTGCAGGTACTCCGGCAGCCAGTGGCGGCGCAGCAGGAAGGCCAGCAGTTTCGCGCCGAGGGCCCCGCAGACCGCGCCGGCGACGATGGTGCCGGCGAACACGGCCAGCGCCTGGCCGCCCTGGTGCGACACGATGGCCTCGAAGATCAGCACCGCGAACAGCGCGCCCAGCGGGTCGATGACGATGCCTTCCCAGCGCAGCACGTTGGCGATGCGCGCATTGGGGCGCACCGCGCGCAGCATCGGTGTGACCACGGTCGGTCCGGTCACGCAGGTCAATGCGCCGAACAGCGCTGCCAGTTCCCAGGACAACCCGGCAATCCAGTGCGCGGCCGCTGCGAGGATCGCCAGGGTGACCAGCGAGCCGACGCTGACCAGGCGCAGGATGCTGCCACCGACCTCGCGCAGTTCGCTGAAACGCAGTGCCGAGGACCCCTCGAACAGGATGATGGCCACGCCGAAGGAAATGAACGGGAAGAACAGCGCGTTCATGGCCTGCTGCGGGTGCAGCCAGCCCAGTCCCGGCCCCAGCACCAGGCCGATCAGCAGCAGGAACAGGATGGCCGGCAGGCGCACGCGCCAGGCCAGCCACTGGGCAATGAAGCCGACGCCGATCAGCGCAGCCAGTTGCAGGGGCACCGAGGCCGTCATGGCGTGAGGGCGGTTGCCTGGTCGGTTGCCGCAGGGCAGGCCACGGGTTTGCGCGCATCCGCATCGGCCGGCGGCTGGTAGGCCTGGCCGATGCGTGGCATGCGCACCGACAACGGCAGCACCTTGCCGTTGAGGCGCCAGTCGTAGATGACGCTGAAGGCCAGCACGCGCGCCACGTATTCGCGGGTTTCCCTGTAGGGAATGGTTTCGATGAAGAAATCCGGCTCCAGCGTGCCGCGCGCTGCCAGCCAGCGGGCCACGGCGCCGGCGCCGGCGTTGTAGGCGGCGCTGGCCAGCCACGGGCTGCCATCGAACCGGTCGGCCATGAGGCCCAGGTAACGCGTGCCAAGGCGCACGTTGAACCTGGCGTCGAACAGGCTCTGGGCGCCGGACCAGGCCAGGCCTTCGGCCTTGGCCATCTGCTTGCCGACCGCGGGCAGCAGCTGCATCAGGCCGTAGGCGTCGGCGCTCGAGCGGGCATCGCTCATCCAGGCGCTTTCGGCGCGGATGATGGCGTAGGCCCAGGCCGGATCGATGCCCGCGGTGCGGGCGTCACTGCGCACCTGCTTTTCCATGCCCAGCGGGAAGCGGCGTTCATACAGCGTGTAGGTTTCCGGCTGGGCGGAAAAGGCAAAGATGGCGCGGTCGTACCAGCCCTGGCGCGAGGCGAGGTCGGCGGCGCGCCGGCGCTGGAGCGGATCCAGCTTGTCCATCGCGAAGTTCCATTCGCGACGCGCATCGGCCAGCATGCCCAGCGCGCGGAACTCGAAGGCGCGTGCGAGATCCGCCTGCCGTTGCAGCGCGGCATCGGCGTCGGCATCGATCGGCAGCTTGCGCGGGCACAGCGCATACGGCGCACCGATCCAGTCGGCGGCGAGGAAGCCATGGAAATTGGCCTGCGTGGCCACTTCCGCAAACAGCGCGCGCGCGGCCTCGCTGCGGCCCAGCTTGTCCAGGATGCGCGCGCGCAGGTAGCGCCAGCGCTCGTCGCGCTGCTGTTGCGCCGAGAGCCTGTCGAGCGCGGCAAGGGTGGCGGCGTGATCGCCGCTGGCCAGTGCCACGCGCACGCGCCATTCGCGCGTGGCATCGTCCTCGGCGGCCTCCGGCAGGGCATCGAGGCGGGCCATGGCATCGTCGGAATAGCTGGTCGAGCGGTACAGCGCCAGCGCATGCAGGACGCGGTTCTTCTGCGCTGCGTCCCACTTGAAGCGCGCTTCCAGCCCGGCCCAGGCGGTTTCGGCGGCGGCGCTGTTGCGCCGCGCGTAGCGGGCGATGGCCCAGGCGACGGCCTCGCGGTGGGCGTCATCGTCCGGCCACTTCCGCGCCTTGTCGAGCGTGTTGGCCGGGTCGCGCAGGGCGGCCACGATGCGCTCGGCATCACTGCGCCGGGACCCGTCCAGCAGGCGCGCGGCGTCGGCGGCGGTACCGGCCCGGCCGGCCTCGGCGGCGCGTGCGATGCGTGCCTCGATGCGCGCGTCATCCAGCAGGCCGGCGCCGCGCGCCGCGCGCAGCACCGGATCGCAGGGCGCCGGCAAGGGGCTGGCCCCTTGCCAGAGCGGCTCGATATCGGCGGCATAGTCGAGCTTGCCACCGCCGGCCAGGCGCGCGCGCAGTTCATCGCATTGCAGCGTGCGATCGGCAGTCGGCTGCCAGAACGCGCGGAATGTCGTCCAGTCCTCGCGCCGGGCAAGCTCGCGCAACCAGGCTTCACGCAGGTCACGCGCGGCCAGCGTGTCCGGCCAGCGTGCCAGGAAGCGTTCCACCTCGCGGCGTTCCAGCCGCGTGGGGTGTTCGCGCAGGGCGGCCAGTTCGATATAGGGCACCAGCGGGTAGCCGGCTTCCTCCAGGCTTGCCGCGAGGCGCTTCCAGGCGCCCTCCGGTGGTCGCCGGGCCTGGGCGAGGGCCTCGCGGAACTGCACACGCAGGTCGGCACGATCGGCTGCCGACGCCGGCAGCGCCAAGAGGGCCAGCAGCAGGGCGAGCGTCACGCCGCGCAAGGTCATTCGGCAGGCTCCATGGCAGGGAGGTCATCCACGCGGCCTGGCGGGCGCTTCAGGCAGCGTTGCGCAAGGCGTGCGGCAATCGCACCACGGCGGCGATCGGCAGGTGGTCGGAAACCGGGTGCGGCAGCACCCAGCGCCTTTCCACGCTGATCGAGCCGGACACGAGGATCTGGTCGATGGCGCGCGTCGGCCGCCAGCTGGGGAAGGTCGCCGGTGATTCGTCCGGCCGCACCAGCGCCGTGCGCGCGTAGAGCAGATCCATCTCGCGGCTTTGCGCGGGGGTGTTGAAGTCGCCCATCAGCACGGCATTGGGGTGCGCATTGAGCAACTCGGCGAGAAACGCGATCTGGCGCCCGCGCGCCACCGCGCCGAGCGAGAGATGGGCGATCACCACGACCAGCCCATCCTCGCCGTGGCCAAAGCGCACCCACAGCGCGCCGCGCCCGGGAATGCGCCCCGGCAGCGGGTAGTCGAGGATCTCCTGCGGTTGCCAGCGCGCCAGCAGGCCATTGCTGGACGCAGCCAGGCGCGCCACGCGGCGGTTCGGCTGGTGGCTCCAGTAGGGGAATTCGGCGATCTCGGCCAGGTACTTGGTCTGGTTCAGGAAACCCGAGCGCAGGCTGCCGGCATCGGCCTCCTGCAACCCGACCAGGTCGAACTGGCCCAGCAGGCGTGCGAAGCCGTCGAGGTTGGCGCGCTTGCCGGTTGGCAACACCTGTTTCCAGCTGTGGGTCACGTAGTCGCGGTAGCGGCGCACGCTGCCACCGGCCAGGATATTGCAACTGAGCAGCCGCAGGCGATCGCCGGCCTGGCCGGCGGTATTGAATGGAATCATGCTTGCAGGCTAACCAGCCGTCACGGCCGCGGCAAGGGCCAGGTCGGCCAGGGAGGCATCACGGAGATCATGGGCCTACTTCTTCGCCGCCGCGATCTGCTCGGCATGTTCCTTCCTGACCAGCCAGTCCACCAGTTCCACCAACTGCGGGTAACCACCCGCCGAGGCGCCGGTCACCCGGTACTTGCCCTGCACGACCACGCTCGGGGTGCCGTCGATGCCGTCCTTCATCACCAGGTCGCGCGCACGTGCAAGCTTGCTTTCGACCTCGAAGGAGTTGGCCGCGGACATGAACTTGGCGCGATCCACGCCCTGTTCGGCGAAGAACGTGGCCAGGTCTTCCAGCGAGCGCAGCGGCACATGCTTGACGTGCAGCGCGTCGAACAGCGCCTGGTGGGTCCGGTCCAGCACACCGAGCGACTGGGCAGCGTAGAAGGCGCGTGCAAACGGCTCCCAGCTCGCATTGAACACCGCCGGCATGTACTTGAAGGTGGCGTAGGCAGGCAGCGACTTCTGCAGCTGCTCGGCGTAGGGCTGGAAATGCGCGCAATGCGGGCAGGCGTAGGAAAACACCTCCAGCACCTCGATCTGGCTGCCGGTGGCGGTGGGCTGCGCCGGGTCGATGACGAAATAGTTGACGCCGGCCTTCCAGTCGGTCGCCGCGGCGGCGCCCTGGGTTGCCGGTTCGGCGGCGCTGGCGAGGGCGGCGGCCAGCAGGCCGGCGCAGAGCAGGGCAAGGTGCTTCAGCATGGTCGGGTCCTCGTCAATGGGCGGGGGCGGCCGCTGCAGCGGCGGCGCCGGCGGCGCTTTCCTTGTGTACCAGATACAGCACCACCTCGATGAGCTTGTCGAAGCCGCCGGCGGAAACGCCGGTTACGCGATACTTGCCGTTGACGATGAGCGTGGGCGTGGAATCGACGCCATAGGCCTTGAGCTGCTGGTCGGCGCGCTTCATCTTCGTGTTGACGGCAAACGAGTTGGCCACGCCGAGGAACTCCTCGGGGGTCACGCCGAACTGCGCGTAGAACCGCGCCGCGTCCTCGATCGAGGGCATCGGCGACACCGGCCGGCGCGTGGTCGGATCGGAAATGCGCAAGGGGCCGTTGTCCTTCCAGATCGCATCGAAGGTCGCCTCGTGGGCCTTGTCGAGGATGCCCAGCGCCTGCATGGTGAAGAAGGCGCGCTGGAACATCGGCCAGTCCTCGTCCGAGCGGAAGCTCGCCGGCAGGTAGTCGATCTGGGCGTTTTCCGGCAGCGCCGCCTTCAGCTTGCGCATGGTCGGCTGGACCATGTTGCAGGCCGGGCAGGCGTAGGAGAACACTTCCAGCACCTCGATCTTGTCGCCGGTGTTGGTTGGCTGGGGCGGCTCGATCACGAAGTACTGCTTGCCGGCTTCGAAGGTGTCGGCGGCATGCGCCAGCGCACCAAGGGCCAGGCCAAGCAGCAGGATGGAAAGTCGTTTCAGCATCGGGTACTCCAGCAATTGGGGGCGTGCGGCCTTGCCTGCAAGGCAGGGGCCACGGGTTCGCCGCGCGGCCGATCCGGCCGGCACGGACCTGTATGGATCACTTCGAGGCGCTGGCAGTTCCCGCGCCGGCGGTATGCAGACCTTCGACATAGGAAGCCACGGCCGCGATATCGTCCTTGCCGAGCGCATGCGCGATGGCCGGCATGATCTTGGCATTGGTGTCGCTGCCCCAGGTCGCGCCCTCCTGCCACTCGGTGAGCTTGGCGGCGACGTAGTCGGTCCACTGCCCGGCCAGCTGCGGATACGCAGCGCCAGCCATGCCGCGCCCGTCCGGGCCGTGGCAGGCCATGCAGGCGGGCACGCCGGCCTTGGCATCGCCACCGCGCCAGAGTGCCTCGCCACGCTTGGCCAGGGTTTCGTCGGCGACTCCGGCCATGGCGGTCTTGCTGGCGTAGAAGGCGCCCAGGTCGTGCATGTCCTGGGTCGACAGCGGCATGGCAAAGCCGAGCATGATCGCGTTCTGGCGCTGCTGGGACTTGAACAGTTCCAGCTGGCGCGCGATGTAGGCCTCGTTCTGGCCGGCCAGCTTCGGATACATGGCCAGCGCCGAGTTGCCGTCCGCGCCGTGGCAGGCGCCGCATACGGCTGCCTTGGCCTCACCCGCCTTGGCATCGCCGTACACGACCGTGCCGTGGGCGGCCGGTGCGGCCGGTGCCGGTGCGGCTGGCGGCGCAGTCTCGTTTGCTGGCGCCTCGGCTGGTGCCGGCTCGGCCGCCGCTTCGCCCGCCGGCGGGTTGGCCTGGGTTTCCTGCGCCACCGCCCAGCCTGCGGCGAGCAACGCCATCAGCACGATGGCGAGCCGAACAACAAGATGCCGAAAGCTCATACACTTGACTCCGCAGGCTCGAGGATGATCGGGTTTGCATCAATGCCGCAGTGAGCGCGGTGTGCAATCGCGGGATTATCCCTGCGTGCCCGAAGGCGGTCAAACCGCCGCCCGTGACGGAATCCGGATTCAATGACGTCCCACGCCTTTCGCCAGGCCAGTTTCCTGACCAGTGCGAACCGCCTTGGCCAGTTGCCGCCCGACCGCGGTGCCGAGGTTGCGTTCGCCGGTCGTTCCAATGCCGGCAAGTCCAGCGCGCTGAACAGCATCTGCGACCAGCAGGGCCTGGCGCGTACCTCGCGCACGCCGGGGCGCACCCAGATGCTCAACGTGTTCGTGCTGGATCCGGCGCGCCGCCTGATCGACTTGCCCGGTTACGGGTATGCCAAGGTGCCGGCGGCGATGCGCGATCACTGGCGCGGCGTCATCGACACCTACCTGCGCACGCGCGTTTCGCTCAAGGGGCTGGTGCTGGTCATGGACGCGCGCCACCCGCTGCGCGAGTTCGATCGTGACATGCTCGCCTTCGGTGCCGCCAGCGGCCGGCGTTGCCATTGCCTGCTGACCAAGGCAGACAAGCTCTCACGCAGCGAAGGCATGCGTACCCTGGCTGCGGTGCGCCAGGCCTTGGCCGCCGAATTTCCTGATGCCAGCGCCCAGCTGTTCTCGTCCAGCAGCAAGTCCGGCGTGGCCGAAGCGCGCAGCCTGCTGACCCAGTGGCTGTTTGCCGACGCGGCCGACGCGACCGGCAACGGGCCCGACGCCAGCGACTGAGATCCGGGCCGCACGGCCTTGCGTGCGCGCGGGTCGGGTCGCTCTTCCCCTTTGCAGTGCTCCCGGTTGCCCCCATAGTGGCGACATCCAAGCGAGACCGACCCGTGTCCGGACCTTCCAGCGTCGAGGAAACCCCCATCGCCAGCCGCGCCGTGCTGGTCGATTACATTGCCGCGGGCGAAAAGCCGGTTGCGGATTGGCGCATCGGCACCGAACACGAGAAGTTCGGCTTCCGCCTTGCCACGCCCGCCACCCCGCCGGACCAGGCCCTGCGCCCGCCCACCTGGGACGGCCCGCATGGCATCCGTACCCTGCTCGAAGGCATGACGCGCTTCGGCTGGCAGCGCGTGGAGGAACACGGGCGCCTGATCGCGCTGGTGCGCGAGGCGGCATCCGTCACCCTGGAGCCGGCCGGGCAGCTGGAGCTTTCCGGGGCGCCGCTGGCAACCATCCACGAGACCTGCGCGGAAGTCTCGGGTCACCTGCGCGAGGTGAAGACCGTCGCCGACGAGCTGGGACTGGGCTTCCTTGGCATGGGCTTCCAGCCCAAGTGGCGGCGCCAGGACATGCCGTGGATGCCCAAGGACCGCTACTCGATCATGCGCAACTACATGCCCCGGGTCGGCTCGCTCGGGCTGGACATGATGACCCGCACCTGCACGGTGCAGGTCAACCTCGATTTCGCCAGCGAAGCGGACATGGTGAAGAAGTTCCGCGTGGCGCTGGCGCTGCAACCGGTCGCCACCGCGCTGTTCGCCGATTCGCCCTTCACGGAAGGCCGGCCGAACGGCTTCCAGAGCTACCGCTCGCACATCTGGACCGATACCGATCCCGACCGCACCGGCATGCTGGATTTCGTCTTCGAGGACGGCTTCGGCTACGAGCGCTGGGTCGATTACCTGCTCGACGTGCCGATGTACTTCGTGCACCGCGGAAGCGAGTACCTGGACCTGGCCGGCTGCTCGTTCCGCCGCTTCCTGGACGGCGACCTGGCGGAACTGCCGGGAGAGCGTCCCACCCTGCGCGATTGGGCCGACCACATGACCACCGCGTTCCCCGAGGTGCGCCTGAAGAAGTATCTTGAAATGCGCGGCGCCGATGGCGGGCCATGGAACCGGCTGTGCGCGC
Source organism: Dokdonella sp. (assembly GCA_023228465.1). Taxonomy (GTDB): domain Bacteria; phylum Pseudomonadota; class Gammaproteobacteria; order Xanthomonadales; family Rhodanobacteraceae; genus Dokdonella_A. The sequence goes on from JALOBC010000029.1 coordinate 29,156, forward strand.
TGCCCGCGTTCTGGGTGGGCCTGCTGTATGACGACGCCGCACTGGACGCCGCCTGGGATCTGGTCAAGGATTTCACCCGCGCGGAGCGGCACGCGCTGCGCGACGGTGTGCCGCGCAATGCATTGAACCTGCCGTTCCGCCGCGGCCACGTGCGCGAGCTTGCCGACGCAGCACTGAAGATTGCCGCCGAAGGCCTGCGCCGGCGCGCGCGCCTGACGCCGGCCGGCATGGACGAACGCATCTTCCTCGACGCCCTGCTGCAGATCGTCGATGCCAACCAGACGCCGGCCGAGCGCAAGCTGGAACTGTTCCACGGCGCCTGGCAAGGCAATGTCGACCACGTGTTCCGCGAATTCGCCTATTGACTTCCCGGGAGGTAACGCGATGACCGATCCGCTTGCAAACCTCGCCACCGATGTCGCCGGCCTGCACGACGAACTGGCGCGCCTGCGCGCCGAGCTCGCCGAGCTGCGTGACTACATCGGCGAAGTGCCGATGATGGAATGCGGCATCACTTCGTTCGAGGAATGGAAGCGCGAGCGCGAGGAAGCCTGAACGCGTCGACCCGGCGCGCGCCGCCACCGCTATCGCAAACGAAGATGACCGCCACCGATTTGAGCACCGATCCCGCGACGCTCGAACTGTCCCCGGCCACGATGCAGGCCATGGGCGAGCGCGTCCTGGCGCGTGTGCTGGCGCATCTGGCGGCGCTGCCCGAGGCGCCCGCGCGCGGCGACTTCGCGGGTATCGAGGCGCTGTGCCGGAGCCTGCGCGAGGCGCCGCCCGAGCAGGGTGCGCCGCTGGAAAGCCTGCTTGCGCCGCTGTTCGAGGAGTGGATTCCGCGCTCCTTCAACACCCCGGCGCCGGGCTACCTGGCCTACATCCCCGGCGGCGGCGTGTATCCGGCCGCGCTGGCCGACTTCATTGCCGCCACCACCAACCGCTACACCGGCATCTGGCAGGCTGCGCCGGCCCTGGTGCAGCTGGAGGCGAACACGCTGGAATGGTTGCGCGAATGGATGGGGTTCCCGCCCGCGGCGCGCGGGCTCTACACCACGGGCGGTTCGATGGCGATGTTCAACGCCATCGCCTGTGCACGCGAACGGCTGCTCGGCAGCGACATCCGGCGTGGCACGCTGTACGTTTCCTCGCAATCCCATCACTGCATCGCCAAGGCGGCGCGCCTGGCCGGCATCGCGCATGACCGGGTGCGCGTGATCGAGGTCGATGCGGCCTACCGGCTGCGCGTGGATGCCCTTGCGCGCGCCATCGCCGCCGACCGGCTGGCCGGACTGACTCCGTTCATGGTGTTCTCCAATGCCGGCACCACCAACACCGGTGCGGTCGATCCCATCGATGCGGTGGCCGACCTTGCCGCGCGCGAGGGCCTTTGGCACCACGTCGACGGGGCGTATGGCGGCTTCTTCCACATGGTGCCGGAACTGCGCCCCCTGCTGGCCGGCCTGTCGCGCGCCGATTCGCTCACGCTCGATCCGCACAAGGGCCTTTTCATCCCCTATGGCACCGGCGCCCTGCTGGTGCGCGATGGCGAAGCGCTGCGCGCCCTGCATTCATCGACGGCCGGCTACCTGCCGGAAAACCAGAACGAGTTCTACGATCCGGCGCAGTACGGCCCGGATCTTTCGCGCGGTTTCCCCGGCCTGCGCATCTGGCTGACGCTCAAGCTGTTTGGCGCTGCGCGCTATCGTGCGGCACTGGCGGAGAAGCGCGCATTGGCCCTCCGGGCGGCGGAACGCGTCGCCGCCATTCCGGGCATCGTGATGGATGCGCCGCCGGCCCTGTCGCTGTTTGCCTTCCACCTCGAAGGTCCGGCCCTGGCCAGCCTGGAGAGCCGGAACGCCGCAACCCGCGCCCTGATGGAGCGCGTCACCCGCCGCGGGCGGGTCATGCTGACCGGCGCCCAGGTCGGCGAACGTTACCTGGGCCGGGTGTGCGTGCTGAGTTTCCGCACCCGCCAGGCCGACATGGATGCCTGCGTGCAGCAGCTTGCCGAGGAAGCCGCCGCCCTGCTCGGCGGTACCCACGCGACCTAGCCCGGCCGCTTGCCCGGCACACTCAATCGATGGCCCAGCCCGCCGCGATGATGGCGTCGATGCTGGCGAAGCCGAGGGTGGTGTCGCGCCCCTTGCACCGCAGGACCAGGCGACCGGCCAGCAGGTCCGACACCTCGAACCAGCCGTAGCCTTCGCTGCGGTGTTTCATGTGCACTCGCCCATCGGGCGTGAGCGGCAAGGATTCCAGTGCGGCACGCGTCTGTTCGCGCAAGCTGTCGGACCAGCAGGATGGGGTGGGCTTGGACATGCGGCGGCTGCTCCAGGACGGTCATGCGCAGGATGCGCCATCGATGCGACAATTGATGTCGCATCCTGCCTGCCACCGGCTCAGGCGCCGGGCATGGGCGGCTCGCTGTCCGGCAGGTCGATGCGCGCCACCGGCGCAGTCTGGCGCCAGTAGCCGCCGCGCATCCACGCGGCAAACCCGCGTCGCACCCAGCGCAGCAGCGCGCTGGCCAGCCACAGCGCCCAGGCCAGCATGGCCAGTTGATAGGCCCACAGTGGCAGACTGATGGCGCGCGCGACGGGCAGCAGGTTGCTGCTCTGGTCGGCGAACCAGCGCAGGTCATCCTGGGACCAGGAACCATTGCCCGCCACATGCATGTCCGGTTGCCCGAGCAGCCCGTGCTGGATCGAGGCGAACAGGCATGCCAGGGCGACCAGCGTGAGCAGCGCCAGACCGACCTGGGCGAGATTGAAGAGCCGTGGCGAGGCGATGTCCGCGTGTGCGCGCCGGTCCAGCGCGAACAGCCACGCCACCACCAGCAGCAGCGCCACCCAGGAAAAGGTGGAGAAGCCCAGGCCGAGCAGGATCCATTCGTGCAGCCGCAGCGGCGAACGACGCAGGCGTGACAGGGCGAATGCAACCATCAGCATCACCAGCAGTTCACCCCAATAGAGCACGGCCGGGCCGGCCGCCGGACCGGTCGTGGCGAGCAGCCAGCGGTCCTGCGGCAATTGCATGGCCAGGTCGATGTTGGCGGCAGGCAGTTCCAGCGCGACGGCCGGCGTGGTCGATGCCGGCGCCACGCGCTGATCCTGCTGGAAGCGGATCTCGAACACCTGCCGGCCCGGCACCAGGGGCAGGCTCAGCCGGCCCTCGCGCGGGCGCAGGTTGAGCAACTCGCCATTGCGGCTGACGGCCAGCACTTCGGCATCGGCAGGCAGGCCGATGGCATGTTCGCCGCCCTGGCTGGCGCGCATGGTCAGGTCGAGCGTGCTGGTCGCAGCCCGCTGGCCGACTTGGTGCTGGAGGGTGACGGCGTCGATCGCGCGCGTTGCGCCGCTCACGGCTTCGGGCCGGTCGATCGCCAGCTGCAGCGTTTCTCCCGGCAGTGGGTGGAACGCGAACTCGTGTGGCGCATCCGGGTTGCCGGACTCTTCCGGCGCACTGGCGGGCACGCCCGCATGGGTGAGGTGCCAGACCGGGTTCACGCGCAGCCGCCAGACCTCGGCCCGCGCACCGAGCGGCGGCGCCACCAGCGCGAGGCGCTCGCCCTTGTCCAGGCTGGAAGTCCAGGCCACTTCCGCCTGATCGCTGGCAAATCCCACCTGCGCCTTGCCATCCTCGACGTCGACGCCGGCACTGCTCACGTGTTCGCCGGCGAGCAGCGGCACGCCGACCGCGAAGCCGCCTTCGCGCGGCGCGAGGCGCAGGACGCGGGTGTGGACACGCCAGTCCAGGCCAAGCTCCAGCGTCCGTTCGACGCGCACATACGGGTCGAACTGCTGCGCGCCGGTGCCGGGCGCTGGCGCGCCCCGCTCGCGCATGCGCACCAGCGTCAGGGTGTCCCCCTGCAGGCGCGCATTGGCGAGGCCACTGGCCTGCCAGCCGCTGCCGGCGAAGTGCAGGCGCATCGGCTGCAGCGGAAAGGTCAGCGCGATCCGCTCGGCCTCCGCGCCGAAGCGCAGGTCCACCCGATGCACGCCGCGTGGCAGTGCCAGCAGCCAGGCTTCGCGGTGCCGGGCAATGCCCTCGCGCGGCGTGCCATCGACCCGCACGCCGACCAGGGTCAGCGCGCCTGAGTCGAACGGCAACGGTACGGCGCTGGCATGCGCCGCGTGTATCTCGAGCGCCACCTCGATCGTGCCCTCGCTGGCCGCGACTTCCGCGCTGGCGATGGTGGCGCAGGCCGGTGCGCATTCAGGCGCCTCGCTCAGCCGCGTACGCAGTTCATCCAGCAGCGTCTGCGGGGGGAAGCCCTGCGCCTGCGCCGAGGGCACCAGGGCCGGCGATGCCAGCGTGAGCGCCGCGATCAGCAACGGCGCCGCCGCGCGACCGGGCAGGCGCAGCGCCGGGCGCGCCGCGCGCAGCAGCAGGAAGGCGAGCAGGGCCACCAGCACGATGCGCAGGGGACGCACCAGCCACGGCGGCGCGATCACCAGGCGCACCTCCTGCGCCGGCGTGACCGGTCCGCTCCAGGTCAGTGTGTAGCGATGACCAAGTTGCCAGGCCGGTTCGCCGGCGCCGGTCTGCATCACCGTGGAGGCGGCGTAGCGGTTCAGGTCGTCGCTCGCCGGCGGCGCGCGCAAGCGCTCGATCATCTTGGGTGGCGGTGCGGCGGGTGCGCCGCTGCGGGCCGACAACTCCGGCACGGGCGGCGCGGGCGGCGGCGCCCTCCTGGCGACTGATGGCGCCGGCGATTCCAGGTCCACGTGGCTCGGAGCGACCGCGCCTTCCAGTTGTGGATACACCGCCTGGCGGATCTGGGCAGCGATGAAGGGCAGCGCGACCAGCACCAGGACGAGCAGCGCGGCGTTGCGCAGCCAGCCGGTCGCGCGGGCGAGTTTGCCCGGCGGCAACTCGCGTGCGATCAGGACCAGCGTCAGTACCGCCAGCAGGCTCCACAGCGGCGCGCCGGGCTCCTGGTAGCCGAGCAGCAGGTAGGCGAGCGCGGCGATCCCACCCGCCACGCCCAGTGCACGCCATGCCAGCAGCCCAAGCACGGCGGCGAGGAACACGTCGAGCAGGGTCCAGCGCGACATCCAGCTGCCCGCCACGTGATCGGCGCCCGGTGCACCGAGCAGGCGATAACCCCAGGGCAGGTGCAGCTGGGTATCGACCTGTTCGAAACTGTCCTGCCAGCCGAGGATCGGGAAGTGCGCCGCGCCCGGTTCAAGGCGCAGCCCGGCGCCGAGGGCGACCTGCGGCGTACGCCACTCGACGCCACTCGACTGCGGCTGGGCGCCGCGCGTGACGAGCAGCGCGGCAGCAGTGCCGGTCGCGGCTTCGGCGCGCTCGAGCACATACGGCGCCGCGGCATCCAGGCGCCAGCCGTGCACCATCTGCCCGCTCACCTGGTCGCGCGCGAACCAGCCCGCACCATCGAAATCCAGCCACATCTCGCGCGCCAGGCGCAGGCGGTTGCGCTGCTCGCCCGCCAGCCCGCGCGAGCGCTGCTCGATCGTGAGTGCGGCGTCGCCGGCGAGCGCGAATGCCGGCAGGTTGCGCCATTGCGCAGGCACGCCGGCCTGCGCCGGGTCCACCTGGATCGGCCCGCTTGCGGCGGTCATGCGCAGTTGCGGGTTCGCGGCATAGCTCCAGATCTCCTGCGCCGGCCAGGGCGCTGCAGCGGGTCGCAGGGTCACCTTTTCAAGCGGCGCCAGCGCACGTGCGCGCAGCATCAGGACCGCGCGGCCAGGCTGGACGCGCACGCGCAGGCGGCCCTCGCCGTCCAGGCGCGCCGGCCAGTCGGCCTCGAGCGAAAGCGGTGCGAAACCGGCGGGCAGCGCCGGCCCCACGATCTCCTCGCGCAGCGCGCCGGAAACGGACAGTTCGACGCGCGTGGCCAGCACCGCCGGCAGGTCGTCGGCCAGGTGCCGATAGACCCGCACTTCCAGGCTGTCGGCGGCGCTCGCCTGCGCGCTCGCACGGCCGAGGGTGAGCTCATCGCCGCTGCGCTGCACCGGCATGATCAAGGCACCGTCGATGCTGAGGCTTACCAGGCCTGCCGCTTCGGGCACGTGCAGGGACTGCGGGCGCTCGTTCCAGGGGATGTGCGCGCGCAGGTCGTGCCCGCCCGGCTCCAGCCAGAGCGCCGGGCCGGCGCGGTCCACCACCACCGCCGGGCGACCGTTCACCGTCACCTGTTGAGGCCAATGCGCCGCATCGCCTGCCAGCGGGATCCAGCCGGCCGCATCCACCTGCCAGTGCTGGCTCAAGTTCGCCCCCTGCGCATCGGCGGCAATGGACAGCACGCCAGGCCAGGCACACAGGAAGTCTGCTGCCGCCGCGCCCGCCTGGCCGGCGATCAGCGGACAGGCGCGATAGGCCTGGTCCTGCAACGCCCAGCCGCGCCAGCCGTCGAGCGGCGCGGGCACCTCGGGCGCGGCCGCGGCTGCACTCGTGAACACGACCAGGGCAAGGACGGCGATCCTGTGCAGCAGGCAAGGCAGGCGCATGGCAGCTCCGTGGATGGGCAACGCGGGGGCAGCGATGGGGTGCAGCGAGTTGATGCGGAGTGTCGCGGGTTGGTGCGTGGCTTGCCAGTGGCGCGATGCCTATGGCCGTGCCGGATAGACGTGAGGCGTCGGCGGTGGCACGGCCAGCACACGGGGCGAAGCCCTGATAGCGCTGGAACTGGCACGTCTGGATTCGCGAGGCGCGCCACTACGGCGTCCTGCACCCCAACGGCAAGCGCCTGATCGCGCTGCTGCAGGTGCTGCTCAAGGTCGACATCGGCGTCGCGACCGCCTGGCTCAAACCGCGCCCGACCTTCACCTGCGCCCATTGCGGCGGCGCCATGCAGGTCATCCGCACCCGCCCGCCGCCAAAACCCCTGCGACGGAATCGTCCGCCCGCTGGAGCCGCCGGATGCACGGTGATGTGAACGCAAGCACCCGCTTCGGCAATGCGGCCTTCGGCGCCTGCGAGCCGACAACGGCGCGTGGGCGGGAATCAGCGCAAAGGCGCGCAATGCGCCTTCGGGGCGGAGCGAAAATCCCGTCGGGCACCGCCGGCCGCCTCAACACGCCGCGCACTGGCCTCATTCGGCCACCGCACCGGCTGACACGCCAAAAGCTATCTCCATGGGAAACCGCGATCCAGGAACCGGGCTTGTCCAACAACCGGTTCAGATCGCGGCTCGCTTCGCGATCGCGATCCAGGCCCGAGCCAGACACATCGGCTCAACAAGACCGTCTACGGAAATGCCGTCCGACATCGTTGCAGCCCGCCAGCACTGACACGGAACACGCAAGACGCAACACCGAACAACCACCACCGGCAGGCGCCCGAAAGCCCAGGGCAAAAGCGTCACTCGCCCTGCTTGACGGAGAAGTTTTCTACGGCATTGTTAGACCGGTACCTACGATGCGCGCTTGCTGAGCAACTCGGCCATGCGCGTCTGCCAGCCGGGGCCAGTGGCCTTCCAGGCGGCGAGCACCGATTCCGGAAGGCGGATCGTGACCTGACGGCGCGGATTGGTGGCAACAGGGCGACCAGCACGTTTGACCGTGCCACGCTTGAGCATGGCATCCGTCAGCTCCGGAAGCTCCTTGTACTCACTAGGCTTGACCTTGTGCGAGTCCACGCGCTTGAGGTCAGACTTCAAGGTACGGGCCGATACGGGCTTGCTCGCGTTCATTGGCTTTTCTCATGCTGAAAATGTGGCGAACTGCTCCTCTTGGCGTGTAGCCGATCACGACAAGGCGACCGGCCAGATAGCCGAAGCAGATCATGCGCGTCTCGCCATAATCCTGGCGGGTGTCCTCGACCTCGAAAGTGAGGCCGGCAAAGACCTCAGGCGCATCCTCGAAATCGAGGCCGCGCTCATCAAGCGTCTTTTGTCGCTTGGCCGGGTCATACCTGATGCGCATACATTATTGTAACTACAACAATGTGCCAGCGCAAGAGAGCTGGCTGTGCCGGTCTAACGCCTGAACTAAGCCGCGCCGCGAAGCGGTGTCGACTTGAATGAGCTGCCGGGCGAGGTGAAGGCCGTGCTCGAAGAGCTGCGCGCCCATGGGGCGCGCCTGCACGCGGCCATCGACGCGTGCGATGCACGCATCGCCAGCCACGTGCGCGAGGATGTACGTTGCCAGCGCCTGCGCCAGATCACCGGCATCGGGCCGCTCACCGCTGACGCCGCGGTGGCCACCATCGCCGATGCCGGCATGTTCAAGAATGGCCGCCAGCTGGCTGCGTGGCTGGGGCTGGTACCCACCCAGCATTCCAGCGGCGGACATGCG
>JALOBC010000030.1 GCA_023228465.1 Dokdonella sp.
TCCGCCGGGATGCACGAGGGGGAGGCAGGAGGCCGACCGGGTGGTGCTCCATGGACGGAACGAAGCATGCAGTGTATGCAGTGTCAGATGGTGGACGTAGCTCAGCTGGTCGAGTGCGTCCGCCGGGATGCACGAGGGGGAGGCAGGAGGCCGACCGGGTGGTGCTCCATGGACGGAACGAAGCATGCAGTGTATGCAGTGTCAGATGGTGGACGTAGCTCAGCTGGTTAGAGTCCCGGATTGTGATTCCGGATGTCGGGGGTTCGAGTCCCCTCGTCCACCCCAATTTCCGCTATAATGCGCGGTTTCGCGCGTTGGGCGCTCCAGTCGCAGCCACAGGCGACCCGGGGCATTGTCGCGTGGCGTGCGACTGCGGTAATTTGTTGCAAGTGGGGCCGTTAGCTCAGTTGGTAGAGCAGGAGACTCTTAATCTCTTGGTCCTAGGTTCGAGTCCTAGACGGCCCACCATTCAACTCCTTGCGACGCGCCCGCCGGCCCGGCCGGAAGCGCGGTGCAAGTGAGGTGCGGGCGAAAGTGGCGGAATTGGTAGACGCGCTGGATTTAGGTTCCAGTGGGGCAACCCGTGAGAGTTCGAGTCTCTTCTTTCGCACCAGTCGCCCGTTCCCTCCGTTCCTGATGCCGCGACAGCGCGACGTGGCCAGCCGTGCGCCGGCGCGAGCCGGTGGCACACCGACTCCATGTAGAGGAAATCCATGCAAGTTTCGATCGAGAACGTCGGCACCCTGGGCCGCAAGTTGACGGTTCGCCTGCCTGCCGGGCAGTTCGAGGATTCGGTCCGCACGCGCATTCGCGAGATGGGACGCAGCGTGCGCCTCAAGGGCTTTCGCCCGGGCAAGGTGCCACCCAGCGTCATCGAGCAGCGCTTTGGTGGCCAGATCCGCGACGAAGCGTTGAATGAAATGATCGGAACGAGCTTCCGCGAAGCGGTCGAGCAGGAAAAGCTGCGTCCGGCGATGCAGCCCTCGATCGCGACCACCGGCCGCCCGGAGAACGGCGAGATCGAGTACACCGCGACCTTCGAGGTGCTGCCGGAGATCGGCGCCATCGACGTGTCCACGCTCGAGGTGACCCAGCCGGTGGCCAGCGTCGAGGATGTCGACATCGACCAGATGATCGAGACCCTGCGCCTGCAGCGGCGCACCTGGAAGCCGGTGGAGCGTGCCGCACGGGATGGCGACATGGTCCTGTTCGAGTATTCGGCCGAGGCCGAGGGTGTGCGGCACCCGGAAACCGGCAGCGACCGTGTCGGGGCCATCCTCGGCTCGGGTGCCTACCTGGCGGCGCTGGAGAGCCAGCTGGAAGGCAAGCTGGCCGGTGATGAGCTTGCTGCCGAGATTGCCTTCCCGGAGGGCTTCCGCGTCGCCGCGCTGGCCGGCAAGACGGCCCAGGTGGCGGCCCGGCTCGTGCGCGTGCAGGAAGCGGAGCTGCCGGCCGTGGACGATGCCTTCATCGCCAGCTTTGGCGTGCGTGAAGGCGGGATGGAGAAGTTTCGTGCGGATGTGCGCGCGAACCTGGAGCGCGAGCTCAAGGGCGTGCTGATGGGGCGCCTCAAGGCGGGCGTGCTCGAGAAGCTGGTGGATGCCCATCCGGACCTGGAAGTGCCGCAGGGCCTGATCGAGGCCGAGGCACGCCAGATGGCGCGCCAGGCCGGCGAAAAGGACGGGGCGATCGCTGCATGGCTCGCCCCGGCGCGCCGGCGCGTCGCCGCCGGCATGCTGGTCGGCGAGATCGCGCGCCAGAACGATATCCGCCTGGAGTCGCGTCGCGTCAGCGAAGCATTGGCGACGATTGCCTCGACCTACGAGGAGCCGGAGCAGGTCGTTGATCTTTACCGTCGCGACCCCCAGTTGATGTCTGCGCTGCAGAACCGCGTGCTCGAGGACCAGGTGGTCGAATGGATCGCCGAGCATGCACGCCGCAGCGAGCAGACCCTGACCTTCAGCGAAGTCATGCGGCCCGGCGCCTGAGCGCACCGGCGCCCGGAGAGCCCCCAATGTCCAGCAGCGTATCGCCGATCCACAGCCTCAACCTCGTGCCGATGGTGGTCGAACAGACCTCGCGCGGCGAGCGGGCCTATGACATCTATTCGCGCCTGCTCAAGGAACGCGTGGTGTTCGTGGTCGGCCCGATCGACGACTTCATGGCGAACGTGGTGGTGGCGCAGTTGCTGTTCCTGGAGTCGGAGAACCCGGACAAGGACATCAACCTCTACATCAACAGTCCCGGCGGCGTGGTCACGGCCGGCCTGGCGATCTACGACACCATGCAGTACATCCGCTCGGACGTCAGCACCATGTGCATCGGCCAGGCAGCGAGTGCGGCCTCGCTGCTGCTGATGGCCGGCGCCAAGGGCAAGCGTTATGCGCTGCCCAATTCGCGGGTCATGATCCACCAGCCTTCCGGCGGTGCGCAGGGCCAGGCGACCGACATCGAGATCCAGGCGCGCGAGATCCTGTACCTGCGCAGCCGCCTGAACGACATCTACGTCAAGCACACCGGCCAGTCCCTGGAACAGATCGAGCGCGACATGGAGCGCGACCGCTTCATGAGTGCCGAAGACGCGAAGGGCTACGGCATGATCGATGCCGTACTCGACCGCCGCCTGGACGAAGTCGCTGCAGGTGCTTGAATCGACCGCGGTGCCGGATCTGCGGATCACTGAATCACAGCACGCCGGGCGCGGACGCCCCGGCGTGCTGTGCTATCCTCAGCCGCAAGTCACGGCGGCGATTTCCCGAGGCAGGGCATGACTGACGAGCGGCAAGGCCGATCGGGCGACAACGGCAAGATTCTCTACTGTTCGTTCTGCGGCAAGAGCCAGCACGAGGTGCGCAAGCTGATCGCGGGCCCGTCCGTGTTCATCTGCGACGAGTGCGTCGAGCTGTGCAACGACATCATTCGCGAAGAGCTGGAGGAAAAGGCCGCCGGCACGCGCAATGACCTGCCCAAGCCGGCCGAGATCCTCGATGTGCTCGATCAGTACGTGATCGGGCAGACGCGTGCGAAGAAGGTGCTGGCGGTTGCGGTTTACAACCACTACAAGCGCCTGGAAACGCGCAACCGCAACGAGGAAGTCGAGCTCGCCAAGTCCAACATCCTGCTGGTCGGCCCGACCGGCTCCGGCAAGACGCTGCTCGCCGACACGCTCGCACGTCTGCTCAACGTGCCGTTCACCATCGCCGACGCAACCACGCTGACGGAAGCCGGCTATGTCGGCGAGGATGTCGAGAACATCATCCAGAAGCTGTTGCAGAAGTGCGATTACGATGTCGAGAAGGCGCAGAGCGGCATCGTCTACATCGACGAGATCGACAAGATTTCACGCAAGAGCGAGAACCCGTCGATCACCCGTGACGTCTCGGGCGAAGGCGTGCAGCAGGCCCTGCTGAAGCTGATCGAGGGGACCGTGGCCTCGGTGCCGCCGCAGGGCGGGCGCAAGCATCCGCAGCAGGAATTCCTGCAGGTTGACACCAAGAACATCCTGTTCATCGTCGGTGGCGCGTTTTCCGGGCTGGAGAAGATCATCCAGCAGCGCTCGGAGGCAACCGGCATCGGCTTCAAGGCCGAGGTACGCAGCAAGGATCACGAACCGGCCGCCGGCAAGCTGCTGGTGGACCTGCAGCCACAGGATCTGATCAAGTTCGGACTGATCCCCGAACTGGTCGGGCGCCTGCCGGTGGTGGCGACGCTGGAAGAGCTGGACGAGGCGGCGCTGGTGAAGATCCTCACCGAGCCGAAGAACGCCATCACCAAGCAGTTCAAGCGCCTGTTCGAGATGGAGGGCGCGGAACTGGAGTTCCGGCCCGATGCCCTGAGCGCCATCGCGCACCGTGCCATCCAGCGCAAGACCGGCGCGCGTGGCCTGCGCACGATCATGGAGCAGGTCCTGCTCGATACCATGTTCGAGCTGCCTTCGCTCGACCACGTCAGCAAGGTCGTCGTGGACGAGGCCGTCATCAAGGGTCAGGCCGAGCCCTACCTGATCTATCGCGGCAACATGCAGAGCCGCGCCGCCTCCGAATAGCTTCGGAGCGTGGCCGGTCGTTCTTGCAAACGGCCGGCACCAACCTTACCTTCCGCTGCGGCAGTGCGCTTTCGCACTGCCGTTCGCGTTCATTGCCGGGCGCGCCCCTTCCAAGCATGCAATCGAGCCGATGACCGACAAAACTGCCAAGAGCCACAAGCCCACCGACGACCTCACCGAACTGCCGGTGCTGGCGCTGCGCGACGTCGTGGTGTTCCCGAACATGGTGATCCCGCTGTTCGTGGGCCGCGAGAAGTCCGTGCGCGCGCTGGAAGCCGCGATGGCCGGCAGCAAGAAGATCCTGCTGGTGGCCCAGCGCAGCCCGGATATCGATGACCCGGCCGCCGGCGACCTCTATTCGATCGGCACCATCGCCAGCGTCCTGCAGCTCCTGAAGTTGCCCGATGGCACCATCAAGGTGCTGGTGGAAGGCCAGGAGCGTGCCGAGGTCGCCGCGTTCGGTGAGCGCGGCGGGCTGATGGTCGCCCACAGCCGCGTGCTCGAGCCGGCCTACACGCGCAGCGAGCGGGAGGTCGAGGTCATCGGCCGCCAGCTGGTTGCGCTGTTCGAGCAGCTCGTCAAGCTGTCGCGCAAGATTCCGCCGGAACTCCTCGCCACGCTGTCCTCCATCGAGGAACCCTCGCGCCTGGCCGACACCATTGCCGCGCACATCGGCGTGCGTGTCGCCGACAAGCAGCGCGTGCTGGAAACCGTCGATGTGGCCGACCGCCAGGAACTGCTGGTCGGCATGGTCGATGGCGAGATCGACGTGCAGCGCATCGAGAAGCGCATCCGCGGTCGCGTCAAGACGCAGATGGAGAAGAGCCAGCGCGAGTACTACCTCAACGAACAGATGAAGGCGATCCAGAAGGAGTTGGGCGACGGCGAAGGCGCGCCCAACGAGCTGGAGGAACTGGGTCGCAAGATCGAAGAGGCCGGCATGCCCAAGGCGGTCGGTGCCAAGGCGCGCCAGGAGCTCGGCAAGCTGCGCCAGATGTCGCCGATGTCGGCCGAAGCCACGGTCGTGCGCAACTACATCGAATCGCTGCTCGGCGTGCCCTGGAAGAAGAAGACCAAGGTGCGCCGCGATCTCGACCTCGCCCAGAAGGTGCTGGACGCCGATCATTTCGGCCTGGAAAAGGTCAAGGATCGCATCCTCGAATACCTTGCCGTGCAGCAGCGCGTGCAGAAGATGAAGGGTCCGATCCTGTGCCTGGTCGGCCCGCCGGGCGTGGGCAAGACCTCGCTTGGCCAGTCGATCGCCAAGGCCACCAACCGCAAGTTCGTGCGCATGTCCCTCGGCGGGGTGCGCGACGAGGCCGAGATTCGCGGTCATCGGCGTACCTACATCGGCTCGATGCCCGGTCGCATCATCCAGAACCTGGCCAAGGCGGGCACGCGCAACCCCTTGTTCGTGCTGGACGAAATCGACAAGATGTCGATGGACTTCCGGGGGGACCCGTCGGCGGCGCTGCTGGAAGTGCTCGATCCGGAGCAGAACCACACCTTCAACGACCATTATCTCGAGGTCGACGTCGATCTGTCCGAGATCATGTGGGTGGCGACGGCCAATTCGCTCAACATCCCGCCGGCGCTCGCCGATCGCATGGAGATCATCCGCATCCCCGGCTACACCGAGGACGAAAAGCTCAACATCGCCGAGCGCTACCTGGTGCCCAAGCAGCTCAAGGCGAACGGGCTCAAGGAAGATGAACTCGCGATTGGCGAATCGGCCCTGCGCGACGTGGTGCGCTATTACACGCGTGAGTCGGGCGTGCGCAACCTGGAGCGCGAGATTTCGCGCATCTGCCGCAAGGTGGTGAAGGAGCTCAGCCTGGATGCATCCCGCGCGCGCAGGAAGAACGGCAAGGGCGGCACGCGCAAGGCGACGCGGGTGAGCGTCACCGCGCGCAATCTCGATCGCTTTCTCGGGGTCCGCAAGTTCAGCTACGGCCGCGCCGAACAGCAGAACGAAGCGGGCCTGGCGACCGGCCTGGCCTGGACCGAAGTGGGCGGCGACCTCCTCAGCGTGGAAGTGGCCGTCGTGCCGGGCAAGGGCAAGCTGATCCACACCGGGCAGCTCGGCGACGTCATGCAGGAGTCGATCCAGGCGGCCCTCAGCGTGGTTCGCGCGCGTGCCGAGCGGCTCGGCATCGAAGCCGATTTCCACCAGAAGCTGGACATCCATGTGCACGTCCCGGAAGGCGCAACACCCAAGGACGGCCCCAGCGCGGGCATTGCCATGTGCACGGCGCTGGTGTCGGCGCTCACCCGGGTGCCGGTGCGCTCGGAAGTGGCCATGACCGGCGAGATCACCCTGCGCGGGCGCGTGCTGCCGATCGGTGGGCTGAAGGAGAAGCTGCTGGCGGCGCACCGCGGCGGGATTACCACGGTCATCATTCCCGAGGAGAACCGCAAGGATCTCGTCGAGATTCCGAAGAACGTCACCGAGTCGCTGCACATCCATCCGGTGCGCTGGATCGACGAAGTACTCGACATCGCGCTCGAGCACGCGCTCGCCCCGCGTGCGGAAACGAATGGCGACGGGTTGCCGGTCGGCGGGAAGAAGCCGGCTGCCGGCAAGGGCGTGCGCCCGCACTGATCGCCTGCTGCGGGCGCCCCGGTGTCACCGGGCGCCGGGGAAAACGTGCAGAGCCTTGTGTTGCGCGGCTTCCGGGGCACTGGTATAAAGAGCGCGCCGCGATCCGGGTTGACGGTACGGTCCGGGCGATCGCGGAATAACGAGACAGGCGAGATTCGAGGCGTCGGCCCTGCGGATGCGCATGTTCCGACTCGATCAATATCAGTTGCGGGGCGCGAGTTCCGTGAGGGAGTGATAAATGAACAAAGGTGAATTCATTGGCGCGATTGCAGACGCTTCCGGCCTGACCAAGGCCGATGCCGAACGTGCCGTCGAGGGGATGTTCAGCGTCGTCAAGAAGACACTCAAGGCGGGCGATTCCATCTCGTTGGTCGGCTTCGGTACCTTCATGGTGCGCAAGCGTGCCGCCCGCACCGGACGTAATCCGCGCACTGGCGAAACCATCAAGATCAAGGCCTCCAAGGTGCCGTCGTTCAAGGCCGGCAAGGCACTCAAGGATGCGCTCGGCTGATATGGCTGGCGTGCCGCAGCGGATTGCGCGGGCACGCCGATCCCGCCGTCATCCGGGGTGCTTAGCTCAGCGGTAGAGCGTCGCCTTTACACGGCGAGGGTCGGGGGTTCGAAACCCTCAGCACCCACCACTGATGGCGGTCGGGAAACGTCACCCTGGCGCGTCGGCGCCCGGGATCGGCACGCTGCGGTACCGAGCGGGTTGCACGGGGCCCCACCGGTCACTTCGTGGATCCAGGCCAAGGGCGCCCACGTGGCGCCCTTGGCGTTTGCTGCCGCTGGGGCAGGCCACTCGCCGGCCCGCGGCCCGGTCGCGACGCCGACTGGTTTTGCCCGTCCTCCCGGAACACCGCGTCGCGGTTTCCGGTCTCATTCAGAACAGGTTCGAGTCCCATGTTGCAGTTGCTTCGCGGAAAGAAGTCCGGATTCCTGGTCAAGGTGGCCCTCGTGCTCATCACGATCGGCTTTTCGTTCTTTGGCATCGAGTCGTACTTCGTGTCCAACGCCAGCACGACCGTCGCCAAGGTCGGCAAGAACGAGATCACGCAGGATCAGTTCCGCGACCGCTTCAACGAGTATCGCCAGCGCATGCAGCAGCTCGCCGGCGGCAGCCTGGAAGCGAGCTTCTTCGAGCGCCCGGAGATCAAGCGCCAGGTCCTCGATCAGATGATCAACGAACAGGTGCTGCTGGCGGCCAACGACAAGCTGGGCATCACCGTGCCCGCCGAACAGGTGCGCAAGGAGATCCTCGGCGTTCCGGCGTTCCAGGTCGATGGCCATTTCGATGCCGACCAGTACCGCATCCTGCTGGCGTCCCAGGGCATGTCGCCGCTGATGTTCGAAAACCGCGTGCGCCAGGACCTGGCCGTGCGGGCGCTGCCCGAACAGGTGGGTACCACGGCCATGGTGACCCCGGCCGAGGTGGATGCCTATCTGCGCCTGCAGAACCAGCTGCGCGACTTCCAGTACATCCGCCTCGATCGACCCGCGCCCGGAGACGCGCAGATCACGGACGAGGAAATCCAGGCCTGGTACACGTCGCACCAGGACGATTTCATGGTGCCCGAGCAGGTGGCGCTGGAGTATGTGGAGCTGGATGCCGACCAGTTGCAGGTCAACCTGACGCCGGATGATGCCACGCTCAAGGAGCGTTACGAGAAGGAGAAGCAGCGCTTCGAATCGCCTGAAGAACGCCTCGCCTCGCACATCCTGGTGAAGGTCGGTGGCAAGGGTTCACCGGAGGATCAGAAGGCCGCCCTGGCCAAGGCCGAGGCGATCGAGGCGCAGCTCAAGGAAGGCAAGGATTTCGCCGAACTGGCGAAGGCCGAATCGGACGACCTGGGTTCGAAGAACCAGGGCGGCGATCTCGGCTGGCTGGAGAAGGGCACTACCGATGAGGCCTTCGAAAATGCGCTCTTCGCGCTCAAGAAGGGCGAGGTGTCGGCACCGGTGCTGGGAGCCGATGGCTACCACATCATCGAGCTGCGTGACATCCGCCCGGGCAAGACCCGCAGCTTCGAGGAAGTGAAGCCGGAGCTGGAGCATGAGTATGCCCAGTCCGAGCGGGATCGTGTATTCGCCGAGCAGGCGGGCCGGCTGACCGACCTGACCTACCAGGATCCGTCATCGCTCGAGCCGGCGGCGCATGAACTGGGCATCAAGGTACACAAGACGGCACTGTTCTCGCGCCAGGGCGGGCAGGGCATTGCCGCCAATCCCGCGGTGGTGAAGGCCGCCTTCTCGGACAGCGTGCTGGTGCAGGACAACAATTCCGATCCCATCGAACTCGGTCCCAACCATATCGTCGTCGTGCGCATTGCCGAGCACAAGGCAGCCACGCCGATCCCGCTCGACCAGGTGCGCGACAAGGTGCGCCAGCAGATCGTCGACTCGCGCATCGCGCAGAAGGCGAAGGACCAGGCGGCCGACCTGCTGGCTGCCGCGGAGCAGGGCGAGTCGCTGCAGCAGATCGCTGCGGCGCATCAGGCCAAGGTCGAGATGCAGCAGGGCATCGGCCGCGAGGCGGCCAGTGTGGACAGCGCCCTGGTCAGTGCGGTGTTCGCCATGCCTCGCCCGCAGGAGGGCAAGCCGGCCTTGCGCACGGTCGATCTGGGCGGCGACGTCTATGCGCTGGTGCAACTCGACAAGGTTATCGATGGCAACCCCTCCGGCCTCGACCCCAAGACCCGCGAGGCGGCGCGCAATACCTTGCACGATGCGTTTGCCGCCGAGGCTTCGCGTGCGCTGATCCAGGCGCTGCGCAAGGAAATGAAGATCGAGGTGTACGAGGACAAGCTGCAGGATCTGTGATGCGGGCGGCGCTTCCCGGTGCGCCGTGCGTGCCGGGAATTGCGCCTGCCGGCATCGAATGCGCCGGTATCTGCCGCTCAGGATCGTTCAGGCGTGGACGGTGTTGCCGCCGACCACGACGCGCGCTGCCAGCGGGCCGCCGATCCAGTAGCTGAGGTCGGCGACGCGACCGGCATGCCAGACCACGAAGTCGGCGCGCCGGCCGGGCGTCAGCGTGCCGCGATCGCCCAGGCCGAGTGCACGCGCCGCATTGCGGGTCGTGCCGACCAGCGCTTCGGCCGGCGTCAGCCGAAACAGCGTGCAGGCCATGCTCATGGCCAGGCGCAGTGACAGCAGGGGCGAAGTGCCGGGATTGAGGTCGGATGCGATCGCGATCGGCACGCCGGCCGCGCGTAGCGCGGCGATCGGCGGCGAGTGCGTTTCACGCAGCGCGTAGTAGGCACCGGGCAGCAGCACCGCGACGGTGCCGGCTGCGGCCATTGCCCGCACGCCGTCTTCGCTGGTGTGCTCCAGGTGGTCGGCCGAGAGGCCGTCGAATTCGGCCACCAGCGCGGCGCCGCCGAGATCCGACAGCTGGTCCGCATGCAGCTTCACCGGCAGGCCGAGCGCGCGCGCGCGTTCGAACACGCGGCGTGTCTGCTGCGGCGAGAAGGCAATGCGCTCGCAGAACGCATCCACCGCATCGACCAGGCCTTCGGCTGCGGCAGCCGGCAGGATATCGTCACACACGTGCTCGATGTAGGCATCAGGCTGCCCGGCAAATTCCGGTGGCAGGGCGTGGGCGGCGAGCAGGGTGGTGCGCACGCCGATGCCAAGTTGCGTACCTACCTGCCGGGCCACGCGCAGCATGCGCAGCTCGCTGGCCAGATCCAGGCCATATCCCGACTTGATCTCGATCGTGGTGACGCCATCGGCGCGCAGGGCGCTGGCGCGCGGCAGCGCCGTGTCCAGCAGGGCAGCCTGGTCGGCGGCCCGCGTGCTGCGCACGGTGGACATGATGCCGCCGCCCGCGCGCGCGATGTCCTCGTAGCTCGCGCCCTCCAGGCGCTGCTCGAATTCAGCGGCGCGATCACCCCCGAACACCAGGTGCGTGTGGCAGTCCACCAGGCCCGGCGTGACCAGCGCCCCCGCCACCGACTCGACCAGCGCGGCGAGGTCGTCCGGCGCGGCCGGCAGATCCGCCTGGCGGCCTGCGAAGACGAGGGTTCCGTCCTTCCAGCCGAGCGCGGCCCGTTCCACCAGCCCACAGGAAGCGCCGGTGCCGGCCAGCGTGGCCAGCGTGCAGTCGAGCAGCAGGCCGTCCCAGGGCCCGTTCACGGTCGCGCCATGCGCTTGGGTGGGCGGGTGCCGTTCAATGGCCCGCCGTCGCCTGGCCCGCCATCTCGTTGCGCAGTTCGCGGCGCAGGATCTTGCCCACGTTCGTCTTGGGCAGCGATTCGCGGAACTCGATGTGATGCGGGCGCTTGTAGCCGGTCAGCTCGGTCTTGCAGAACGCCAGCACGGCCTCGGCGGTGAGGGCCGGATCCTTCTTCACGATGACCAGCTTGACTGCCTCACCGGACTTTTCGTCCGGCACGCCGATGGCGGCCACCTCGAGCACCCCCGGCATGCGTGCCACCACGCCCTCGATCTCGTTCGGGTACACGTTGAAGCCCGATACCAGGATCATGTCCTTCTTGCGATCCACGATGTAGAAGAAGCCCTTCTCGTCCATGCGCGCGATGTCGCCGGTGCGCAGCCAGCCGTCGGTGGACAGGACCTTGGCGGTTTCGTCCGGTCGTTGGTAGTAGCCCTTCATCACCTGCGGGCCGCGCACGCACAGCTCGCCGACTTCACCGGTCGGCAGATGCTTGCCGTCATCGTCCTGGATGCTCACCTCCGTGGACGGGATCGGCAGGCCGATCGAGCCGTTGTACTCGGCAAGATCGAGCGGGTTGATGCACACCGCCGGGCAGGTTTCGGTCAGGCCGTAGGCCTCGGCAAGGGTGCAGCCGGTGGCCTCCTTCCAGCGCTCGGCGATGACGCGTTGCACGGCCATGCCGCCGCCGAGCGTCATGCGCAGGCGCGAGAAATCGATCTGGTCGAAACCGGGCGTGTTGAGCAGGCCGGCGAACAGGGTGTTGACGCCGGTGATGGCGGTGAAGCGCGCGTTGCGGATGGACTTCACGAAGCCCGGCATGTCGCGCGGGTTGGTGATGAGGTGGCTGAAGCCGCCGATGCGCGCGAACACCAGGAAGTTCGCCGTCAGCGCGAAGATATGGTAGAGCGGCAATGCGGTAATGACGACTTCCTCGCCCTCGCGCATGTACGGGCGAATCCAGGCCAGCGCCTGCAACATGTTGGCGACCATGTTGCGGTGGGTCAGCATGGCGCCCTTGGCGACCCCGGTGGTGCCGCCGGTGTACTGCAGGAAGGCGATGTCCTCCGGATTGATCTCGACCTTGGGCGGCTGCGTGCGTGAGCCCTCGCGCAGCGCATCGTTGAAGCGGATCGCGCCATCGATCGACCAGGCCGGCACCATCTTCTTGACGTGGCGCACGATGAAATTGGTCAGCACGCCCTTGAGGCCGCCGAGCAGGTCGCCGACCCCGGTCACGATCACGTGACGGCACTGCGTGCTGCCCACCACTTCGGCCACCGTGCTGGCGAAGTTCTCCATCACGATGATCGCCTTGGCCTCCGAGTCGTCGAGCTGGTGCTTGAGTTCGCGCGGCGTGTACTGCGGATTGGTGTTGATGACGGTGAGGCCGGCCCGCAGCACCGCCATGATGGCGATCGGGTACTGCAGCAGGTTCGGCATCATCAGGGCCACGCCATCGCCCTGCTTGAGGCCGAGTTCGTTGCGCAGGAAGGCGGCCAGTTGCGCACTCAGGCGGTCGAGGTCGTCGTAGCTGATGACCCGGCCCATGTTGGTGAACGCCGGCCGGTGGCGGAAGCGGTCGCAGCACTCCTCGAGCAGGGCACTGACGGAGCGGTGCTGGCCCGGGTCGATCTCGGCCGGCACGCCTTCGGGATAACTTGCAAGCCAGGGACGCTGGTCCATCGTCATCGGTTCCTCTGCGCAAGGGGTGGAGCGGCCGGGCAGGCCATGCGACGTACCTGCCACGAATCGGATACGCTGCCTCGATTGCAGCATAGCGTGGTGAGTGGCGGCAAGCGGCATTGCAGCGTAGGCGGAGGAAACATGTGGAAATGGGCGGGGATATTGCTGGGAATCGGGCTGCTGGCTGCCTGCGCGCGCGCGCCGGACGCGCAGGTGATCCGCACCAGCATCCAGGCCATGGCCGCGGCGGCCGAGGCCCGCGATGCGAATGGCGTGCTGGACCACATCAGCGCCGATTTCACCGGCAATGACGGCGCCCATGACCGGGACGGCCTGGGCCGGCTGATGCGCGCGCAATGGCTGGCCGGACGCGGCATCGGCGCGCAGCCTGGCGCCATCGAGGTCGAGCTGGATGGCGACCGCGCCACGGCGCGCTTTGCGCTGCGCCTGGACGATGCCTCGGGACGCTGGTTGATGGAGCGCAGCGCGCGCTTCGATGTCGTCACCGGCTGGCGACGCGAGGGCGGCACCTGGCGCTGCCATTACGCGAACTGGACGCGCGCGGGGCGCTGACCAATCGCTCGGCGTGCGTGGACCACGTTGGCGCCGGGTACAATCCGCGGCCCGCACCCGTTCCGCACCGCCACCAATCATCGCATGCGCGCGCCCCGTATCCTGGAAGTCGAAATCGAGGAATTGGCCCATGACGGGCGCGGCGTGGCGCACGTGGACGGCAAGGCGGTCCGCGTCGTCGGCGCCCTGCCCGGCGAGCGTGCGCGCGTGCGCCTGATCCGGCGCAGTCGACAGTTCGACGAGGCGCGCGTGGAGGAACTCCTCAGTCGTTCGCCCGAGCGGATCGAAGCGCGTTGCCCGCACTTTGGCACCTGTGGCGGCTGCAGCCTGCAGCACCTGCCGCCGGCCGCGCAGATCGCGGCCAAGCAGAAGGTGCTGGCAGACAGCTTCGCGCGCATCGGCCAGCTGGAGCCTGAACGCTGGCTCGCGCCGCTCGCCGACCAGGCCTGGGGCTACCGCCGCAAGGGGCGCCTGTCGGTGAAATGGGTGGCCAGGAAAGACAAGCTGCTGGTGGGTTTTCGCGAGCTCGATTCGCGTTTCGTCGCCGATCTGGGCGTGTGCCACACCCTGCTGCCGGAAGTGGGCGAGCGCCTTGTCGCGCTGGGAGAACTGATCAGCGGACTGGACGCGAAGTGCGACATTCCACAGATCGAGATCGCCGCCGGTGACACGACGGTGGCGCTGGTCTTCCGGCACCTGCGTCCGCTTTCGGACGGTGACCGCGCGGCCCTGACGGCATTTGGCCGGGCGCAGGATCTGGCCATCCTGCTGCAGCCGGGCGGGCCGGACAGCGTGCTGCCGCTGTGGCCGCCGGAGGTGGCACTGTCCTACCGCCTGCCCGAATACGACCTCGACATCGCCTTCCAGCCACTCGATTTCGTCCAGGTCAACGCGGGCATGAACCGACGCATGATCGCGCAGGCACTGGCCCTGCTGGAACCCGGACCAAACGATCACGTGCTCGACCTGTTCTGCGGCCTTGGCAATTTCACCCTGCCGCTGGCGCGCCACGCGACGGCGGTCACCGGCGTCGAAGGGGACGCGGCACTGGTCGCCCGGGCGCGCGCGAACGCGCAGCGCAACGGCATTGCCAATGCCGACTTCCACGCCGCCGACCTCGCCGCCGACCCGCGCGCCGCGCCCTGGGCCCGCGCGTCCTACGACAAGCTGCTGCTCGATCCGCCGCGCTCGGGCGCGGCGGCCGTGCTGGATCATCTGCCGGCCAAGGGCACCGACCGCATCGTGTATGTTTCCTGCGACCCGGCTTCGCTCGCGCGCGACGCCGGCGTGCTGGTCGAGCGCCATGGTTTCCGCCTTGCAGCGGCCGGCGTCATGGACATGTTCCCGCACACCGCGCATGTCGAATCGATCGCCCTGTTCTGCCGATAGTTCCGACCCCCGGCCACGCCATTCCCATGCCCGTCGAAATCGAACGCAAGTTCCTGCTCGCCAATGACGACTGGCGCGCACGCGTGGTCCGCAGCGAGGACATGCAGCAGGGCTATCTGGCCGGGCCGCCGGCGACGCGCTGCTCGGTGCGCGTGCGCCTGGCAGGCGAGCGGGCCTGGCTCAACATCAAGTCTCCGGGCGGCATCGTGCGCGACGAATACGAGTACCCGCTGCCGCTCGCCGATGCGCGTCGCATGCTGGTCACCCTGGTCGGCAACGTGGTGGCCAAGCGCCGCCACCAGGTCGAGGTCGATGGACAGCGTTTCGAGATCGACGAGTTCGGTGGCGCCAATGCCGGGCTGGTGGTGGCGGAGATCGAACTTGCCAGCGAGGACGCGCCGTTCCCGCGCCCGGCCTGGCTGGGACGCGAAGTCAGCGCACTGCCACGCTATTACAATGTGCAACTGGCGCTGCGCCCCTTTGGCGAGTGGAGCGCCGACGAACGCAACGCCACGGATGCCTGATACGATCCATCCATGCTGATCATCGGACTCACCGGAACCACCCTCGAGGTTGCCGACCGGGCGCGCCTGGCGGCGCCGGTGGTCAGCGGCGCCATCCTCTTTTCACGCAATTTCGCAAGCCACCGGCAGGTCGCTGCGCTGGTCGATGCGATCCGCGACCTGCGTCCGGACCCGTTCATCGTCTGCGTCGATCAGGAAGGCGGTCCGGTCCAGCGCTTTCGCACCGGTTTCACCCGCCTGCCGGCGTTGGCGCGCCTGGGCGAGCTGCACGCGCGCGATCCGCGCGCGGCGGTGGACCGGGCCGAGGAACACGCCTGGTTGATGGCGAGCGAGCTGCGCGCCGTGGGCGTGGACATGAGCTTCGCGCCGGTCGTCGATCTCGGCCGCGGCAACCGGGCGATCGGCGAGCGCGCCTTCGCGGCCGATCCGCAGGTGGTGGCCGAGCTTGCCCAGGCCTACCTGCGCGGCATGCGCCTGGCCGGCATGGCGGCCACGCTCAAGCACTTCCCCGGACACGGTTCGGTGCTGGAGGATACGCATGTCGATGCCGCACACGATCCGCGCACGCTGGACCAGCTGCGTGAAAGCGACCTGGTGCCCTTTGCCGAGCTGATCGAAAGCGTTGCCGATGCGGTGATGATGGCGCATGTCGCCTATCCGGCCGTGGATGCGCACCCGGCGGGCTATTCGCGCGTGTGGATCGAGGACATCCTGCGCGGCGAACTGGGCTTTCGCGGCGTGGTGATCGGCGATGACATCGGCATGGCCGCGGCCGGCGTGGTCGGTGGCGTGCGCGAACGCGTACGCGCGCACCTGGAGGCCGGCTGCGACCTGCTGCTCGCCTGCGATCCGGCCCTCGTCGATGAGGCGATCGCCGCCAGCGCCGGCGTCGCGCCCTGCGACCCGGAGCGCATCGCGCGCCTGCAGGGCGAAGCGGCGCCCAGCTGGGAGGCACTGGCTGCCAATCCCCAGCGCGGCGCCTTTGCCGCACGCCTGGCCGGGCTGGATACGGAACCGGCCTGAAGCATGGACAGCGCCGATTTCTCCGCCGTGCTGGCCCGCGCCGATCTCGTCCACGACCAGGCCGCGCTCGCGGCGGCCATCGCGCGCGTCGCTGCGGCCATTGACCACGCGCTGGCCGGGCGCCAGGGCGTGTTCCTGACCGTGATGCAGGGCGCACTGATCTTCGCCGGGCAGCTTGCCACCAGCATCCGCGCCCCGCTGCTGTTCGATTACGTGCATGCCACGCGCTACCGCGGTGCCACCGCCGGTGGCGAACTGCACTGGCTGCGGCGCCCGCAGGTGGCCCTTGCCGGCGCCAGCGTGCTGCTGGTGGACGACATCCTCGATGAGGGGCATACCCTGAAGGCGATCCGCGACGACTGCCTGGCGCAGGGCGCCGCGCAAGTGCTGGTCGCGGTGCTGTGCGACAAGCGCCACGCGCGACGGGCGCCGGGGATCGCGGCGGACTTCATCGGCGTCGAGGTGCCGGATCGCTACGTCTTCGGCTATGGCATGGACTACCACGAACAGGGCCGCAACCTGCCGGCCATCCATGCGGTGGATGCATGAGCCACGCGATCGATCTCGCCCTGATCGGCGGCACCGGCCTGTATCGGCTTGCCGGTCTCGAACACCTGGAGCGGCATGCCCTGGACACGCCCTACGGCCCGCCTTCGGATGCGCTGATGGTCGGCCGCCTGGGCGGGCGCCGCATCGCCTTCCTCGCCCGGCATGGCGAGTCGCACGCCATTCCCCCGCACCGGGTCAACTATCGCGCCAACATCTGGGCGCTGCACCACATCGGCGCGCAGCGCGTCGTCGGCGTCAATGCGGTGGGCGGCATCCGTGCCGACATGTCGCCACGCGCATTGGTCTTGCCGGATCAGATCATCGACTACACGCACGATCGCCTGACCAGCTATTGCGATGTCGCCGGCGCCGAAGTGCGGCATATCGATTTCAGCGAACCCTACAGTGCACGCCTGCGTCAGGAGCTGCTGGCCGCGGCGAAGGCGAGTGGCATCGCGCTGAGCGACGGTGGCTGCTATGGCGCGACCCAGGGGCCGCGTCTGGAAACGCGCGCCGAGATCGCGCGCCTGCGTCGCGATGGCTGCGATCTGGTTGGCATGACCGGGATGCCCGAAGCGGCGCTGGCGCGCGAACTCGATCTCGATTACGCCTGTCTCGCCATCGTCGCCAACTGGGCGGCCGGTTGCGGTGATGAGGCGGAAATCAGCCTGCCCGAGATTTTTGCGAATCTCGAAGCCGCCACCGCCCTGGTGCCGCGGCTGGTCGCGGCGCTGGCGCCGCGGACGCCCTGAAAGGCGGCCGGCAGGCGCGTGCGCCACGGCGTCCGCCGGCATGACTTCCGGCGCTTGTGCCCGGCTGCTTGCCCGCAACCGTTAAGCCGTTGTTATACTCGCCTTCGTGCAATGCGAGGGAGGCGTGGACAGACACGACCTGAAGTTGGCGTTGCACGCAGATCCAATCTTTGAGGGGCTCCATCGATGCTTTTCGGTACGGTCAAGTGGTTCAACGACGCCAAGGGATTCGGGTTCATTGCACCTGAACAGGGCGGGGACGACGTGTTCGTCCATTATTCGGCGATCAATTCGCAGGGATTTCGCAGCCTCCAGGAGGGGCAGCGGGTCAGCTTCGAGATCGTCCAGGGGCCCAAGGGCTCCCAGGCCGCGAGCGTGCAAGCTGCAGAGTGAGACGCGGCTACACCGGCAATTTCCTTGCCCCGCCCCGCGCGGGGCATTTTTTTGCGCGTGCACATGCGTGGCCGCGAGCGGCATAATCTGCAACCTGCTCCATCGCTGCCTTCCGTGCCCGCCGTTCTTCTCATCTTGTGCCTGTGCCTGTGGATCGCGCCGGCGTGGGCGGCCGATCCGCTGGCGCCTCCCGGTGCGTATCCGCAGGGTGGCGCCGACCATGCGTTCCAGCCGCTCGACGGCGCCCGGCCATTCCCGCCCGAGATCCTCACCGAAGTCCTGTTCGACCGGGTCGGCTTCCTCTGGATCGGCACCCGCGAAGGCCTCTACCTGCACGATGGGCAGCGCTTTCGCAAGTTCCAGCACGAGGTCCAGAATCCCGGCTCGATCTCGAGCAACGGCATCCGCGGCGTGTTCGAGGACAGTCACCAGCGCCTGTGGATCAACACCATCAGCGGCGGCCTCAACCTGCTCGACCGGGCGACCTGGCAGTTCCGCAGCTGGCGCCACCAGCGCAATGACCCACAGAGCCTGATCCACGATGGCGTGTTCGCGCTTGCCGAAGCGCCCGGAGGCAGGCTGTGGGTGGGTACGCAGGCCGGTCTGGACCTCTTCGATCCGGCAACGGGCGAGTTCGCGCGCACGCCGCTGGCGACCGGTGGCGAGTTCATCATCGCGCTGCTCATCGACCGCGATGGGCGATTGTGGGTCGCCACGCTCGGCCAGGGGCTTTTCCGCCAGCGCGCCGACCACAGCGGCTTCGAGCCGGTGCCCTTCGCGCGCGCCCCGCCGCAGCTGGACGTCTTTTCACTGGCCGAGGATCGCGCCGGGGAGATGTGGGTCGGCACGCGCTTCGGACTGTATCGCGTGGATGCGCAAAGCGACCGCCTGGTCGCGGCGGATACCGGCCGTATCGCCGGCAAGCCGATCACCAACGTGACCGCGCTCCTGCCCGCGCCCGACGGCGGCGTATGGGTCGGGACCTTTGGCTCGGGGTTGTTCTGGAAGGCTGCCGCTGCCGAGCAGTTGCAGCCGGTGCCGCTCGGGCCGGAGGGTCCGGGTGCGCTGCACATCGACTCCGGGGCGCTGGCCTTCGCGCCGGACGGACGGTTGTTCGTCGGCACCTTCGGTGCCGGCCTCATGCGCGCGAGCCCGCAGCTGGCCGGGCTGCGCACCTGGCGCGAGCGCACCAGCGCCGACGACCGGGCAGGTTTGTCCGCCCAGGATGTCTATGCGCTGCAGGCGCTGCCCGCCCGCGAGGGCTCCGGTGAACACCTGCTGGTGGGAAGTTTCGGTGGCGGCATCGACGAGATCGATGTTGCGCAGGGCACCGTCACACATGCACCGCTGCCCGCCAGCGACGAAATCGATGCGCGCCTGAGCGGCACCACCGATCTCATGCGCACGCGCGCCGGAGTGCTCTGGGCCACCACCAACGAAGGCGTCTTCCGCTGGGATCGACGCAGCGGTCGGTTCCACCCCTACCTCGCCGACGAGGAGGCGGCCGCGAGCGGCCTGCCGGGATACAGCTTTGCCTTGCTGGAAGACCGGGCGGGGCGCATCTGGGTCGGCAGCGCCGGCACCGGACTCTACCTGTACCGGCCCGAGCGGGACGGTTTCGTCAACTTCCGGCCGGTAGCCGGCAAGCGCGACTCCCTGCCGGACGACTTCGTCACGGTGCTGCTGGAGGATCGGCGCGGCCGGCTGTGGGTCGGTACGCGATCCGGTGGCATCGGCGTGTGCCGCCTTGCGCAGGAACTCAGGTGCGAGACGATCGCGGCGGGTCGCGGCCCGACCCAGGTCAGCCACGACCACATCACCTCGCTGCTCGAGGCACCGAACGGTTCGATCTGGGCGGGCAGCGCCGGCGGCGGACTCAACCGGCTGAACCTGGATGCAGACGGCCGTGTCGCGGGTGTGGAGCGTTGGACGCGCGACCAGGGGCTGGTGGACGACGATGTGATGGCGCTGGTGTATGCGCCGGATGGCGCGCTGTGGCTCTCCACGCACGGCGGCCTCTCGCGGCTCGATGCGCAGACGGGGCGGCTGGCCAACCTGACCACCGCCGATGGCCTGCCCACCACCGCGTTCAATCCGAAGGCAGCGTTGCTGCTGGGCGGACGCCTGTACTTCGGCTCGGCCAAGGGCGTGGTGGCGATCGATCCGCTCGACCTGCCGGCGCGCGGCACACCGCCCAGGACCGTGATCGAGGCGGTCAGCGGCCTCGATGCAGCGCATCTGCCGACGCGGCCGATGTGGCAGCTCGACACCTTGCGCGTGCCCTGGCGCATGCCGTTCTCGCTGCAACTCGCGGTGCTCGGCTATGGCGGCGGTCAACCGCATTTCCAGTACCGCATGGACGCGGCCGAGCCATGGACGAATCTTGGCGAACATGGGCAATTGACCCTGCATGCGCTGGCCGCCGGCGAGCATCGGCTGGAGGTGCGCGCGCGGCTCGGCGGGCACGACTGGACGCTGGCGCGCCCGCTGCGGCTCGAGGTCGTGCCGCCCTGGTGGCGCAGCACCGCGGTGCAGGCCAGCGCGGCGATGCTGGCGCTGTTCGCCCTGCTGGCGGCCTTCTGGTGGCGGGTGCATGAACTGGAACTGCGCAATCGCGAGCTGCAACGGGTGCATGGCCTGCGCGAGCAGGCGCTGGCCGAAGTGCAGGACAGCGAACGGCGTCTCGGCGAGGCGTTCGCCACGTTGCGGCGCATGACCATGCGCCTGGAGGCGGCCAAGGAAAAGGAGCGCACGCATCTTGCACGTGAGTTGCACGACGAGTTCGGCCAGGCCCTGACCACCATCAAGATCAATCTCGGCCTGGCGCTTCAGCAGGCGCCTTCGGCGAACAGCCGCGCGCGCGTGGGCGACACGATCGGCGTGATCGATCGCCTGATCGGCCAGGTGCGTGCCCTGTCGCTGGACCTGCGCCCGCCACTGCTGGACGAGATGGGCCTGCTGCCGGCGCTGGAAGCGCACCTGGAGGCCGTGGCCGATCGCGCCGGCCTGCGCCTGGAGCTGGAGCTGGATCCACGCCTGGCGCAGGCGCGCAGCGATCACGACATGACCGTGTTCCGCATCGTGCAGGAGGCGCTGACCAACGTGGTGCGCCATGCGCAGGCGCGGGTGGTGGAGATCCGCGTCGCAGCCGTCGGCGGCGGCATCCGCATCCGCGTACGCGATGACGGCGATGGCTTCGACGTCGACGCGGTGCTCGCGCGCGCCAGTTCCGGCGAAGGGCTGGGGCTGTTTGGCATGCGTGAGCGCGTGCATGACCTGGGCGGGGAATGGCGCGTGCATTCGCTGCCCGGTCGCGGCACCGAGATCGAGGTCACCCTGCCGGTCGAGGCGCCACCGGAGTCCTGACATGGCCATTCGCGTGATCCTTGCCGATGACCACCAGCTCGTGCGGGCCGGCCTGCGGGCGCTGCTCGAGTCGCTGGCCGATGTCACCGTGCTGGCCGAATGCAGCGACGGCAGCGAGGCACTCGAGGCGGTCGCCCGCCTGCAGCCGGACGTGCTGCTGCTGGATATCACCATGCCCGGCATGAATGGCCTCGAGGTGGCCCGCCGCGTGCCGCGGGTGAGCCCGTCGACCCGGGTGCTGGTGCTGTCGATGCACGCCAGCCCGGAATATGTGTCGCAGGCCTTGCGCGCCGGCATTGCCGGCTATCTCATCAAGGATTCCGCCGTGGAAGAGCTGCGTACGGCGCTGGACGCGATTGCCGCGGGGCGTCCCTATCTCAGCCCGGCCATCTCGGAAACGCTGCTGCACGGCTTCCTGCGCACGGGTCGGCCGCCCGCGCAGGCCGGTGCCGAGCTCGAGCGGCTCACCGCGCGCCAGCGCGAAGTGTTGCAGTTGATCGCCGAAGGCCATGCCACGCGCCACATCGCCGCGCGCTTGCATCTGAGCGTGAAGACGGTGGAAAGCCACCGCAGCCAGGTGATGGACCGGCTGGACATCCACGATGTCGCGGGCCTGGTGCGCTTCGCGATCCGCGCGGGCCTCATTTCGGCGGAGTAGGGCCGCGCCGGCTGGCTGCATCAGAGCGTGCCGATGGGGCGGCACAGCAGACGCCGCGCACCGGCACAACCTTCCTTGTGCGCCTGACGGGCTGCCAACGACTTCCATACGCCCCCGAACTCAGGGATTGCCTGAGACGGATTCCGGGGTCTGCCCAATGGTGCGCCAGGCGAGCCGGGCCTACCGTGGCAACGCCACCCCACGCGGGCGGCGCTTCCTTTGCAAACCCTGTGGGGACCCTGATGAATTTGTCGAGAGTGTGCAAGCGGTTGTCGGTAACGATGGCCATGGCCATGGCCCTGGCGCTGGCGGTGTGTTCCGTCGCCGCCGCGCAGGGCAAGTCGCAGAAGCAGAACCTGGTGCAGCTCATCGAGAGCTCGCAGAGCATCGTCGCCGGCACGGTCACCAAGGTGACCGACGGCATCGATGCCAACGGGCTGCCATATACCGAAGTGACGCTCAGCGTGGGCATTGCGCCCAAGGGCGATATCCAGCGTGGCGACTATACGTTCCGCCAGTTCGGCCTCATCAAGCCGCGCACGCTGCCGAACGGCAAGCGCATGCTGATGGTGACGCCGGAAGAATTCCCCAGGTGGCATGCCGACGAATACGTGGTGGCGTTCCTCTACCACCCGGCGGCGAAGACCGGCCTGCAGACGACCTCGGGCCTGGCCCAGGGCAAGCTGCTCAAGGTCAATGACATGCTGGTCAACCAGTACGACAACGCCGGCCTGTTCGACAACATCACCGTGAAGCCGGGCGTGCTGTCCAGCAACGAGCAGGCGGTGCTGGCCTCCAGGGGCCCGGTCAAGGCCGCGGACCTGCTCGGCCTGATCAACCACATCGTCGCGGACAAGCTGCTGGAGCAGGGGGCGATCCGATGAACCGCACATTCAATCTTCCGCTCGCCCTCGCCCTGCTTGCCGCCAGCGCCTGCGTGCAGGCCGCGGGGCCCCTGATCGTCAGCGATGAAACCGGTGAACTCAAGCCGGTGGTATGGGAGACCGGCAACGGCCCGATCCCCGTCTATACCGATGGTGGCGCGGCCTTCACCTTCGACGTCGATGGCGTGACGCCCTTCATCAGCCTGCAGCAGGCGAACTGGATGACCGGCGAAGCGTTCCGCCAGTGGAGCCAGGTGCCGACTTCGACCTTCGAGGCCACCGTCCAGGGCACCATCCTGGAGAAGACCGGCGTCGCCGACGTCACCAGCGCGAACATCGACCAGTTCATCGGCGTGGAGAACGGCCCCGGATTCTGGGTCATCTACGACACCGATGGCAGCATCATGGAAGACTTCTTCGGCGTGCCGCGCAACTCGGTGTTCGGCATCTCCACGCCGGAATTCGGCGACGGCAACGGGCACATCACCGAATCGTGGACCGTGCTCAACGGCTGGGGCGTGGATGCCAGCGATACCGGCACGCAGGGCCCGCCCGATCCCGACCAGGTGTTCGGCGCCAGCTTCGAGTCCTTCGTGCCGCGCGGCGCCAACTATGCGGGCGTGTTCACCCATGAGATCGGCCATGCGCTGAACCTCAGCCACTCCCAGGTCAACGGGCCGATGGTCTACCAGAGCTTTGCCTATGCGCCGTTCTATCCAGGCGTGCCGGGCTGCGTGGAGCCGCTCTACAGCTACCAGGACTGGTCGGCGCCGCCCGAGCAGATGATCGACCCGGCCACCCTCGAGACCATGTTCCCGTTCATCGACAATGCCGGGCCCGGCGGCGCCGCCCAGGCGAGCGTCGATATCACCGACGACGTCAACGGGGTGTCCAACCTCTACCCGACCGCCGCCTATCTGGCGCAGACCGGATCGATCAGCGGCATCCTGCGGCTCAAGGATGGCGTCACCCCGTACAGCGGCATCAACGTGATCGCCCGCAACGTGGCCAATCCGCTGTTCGATGCCGTGTCGGACATGACCGGCAGCGCCACCCAGGGCCATCTGGGCCCGGATGGCCGTTTCACCATTCGCGGCCTGACGCCCGGCGCCAGTTACCGGGTGTACATCGAGGAAATCACCTCCGGGGGCTATCCCACTACGCCGCAACCGATGGTGTCGGAAGGTGAGTACTGGAACGTGGCGGAAAGCGCCAATCCCCTCACCGACACGGCTTGCGACGCCACTTCCGTCGTGGTCGCCGCGGCCGACACGCATCCGGCGGACATGGTCTTCAACGGCTTCGAAGACGGCGTGCAGTTCACGCCGGTGATCGCCGCCTACCTGAGCTCGCTGTCCACCGACGGCACCCGCGCCGGCGGCAGCTTCAATTCCGGGATGGGCGCCCTGCTGTGGCGGCGCGAGAGCGGCGCGGAAATCCTGCCCGAGGGCATCGGCACCAACACCGGCGCCATCGACGGGCCGGGCACGCGCATGGCGGTGCAGGTGGATCCTGACGGCAACGGCATTGCCGAACCGGCCATCTGGCACGAGGACGGCAGCCTGCGCCTGCTTGGCGACCTCAACGGCGATACCTGCGGAGGCTCCAGCGAGTCCGGTTCGGAAAGTGCGGTGGCCTGGGGCATGGACAAGTCCGCCAGCAAGGTGGTCGGCATGGCCTACGTGGACATCAACGGCGACGGCTCGTGCCAGAGCAGCGGCGAGGTGGTGCCGATCGTGTGGGACGAGAATGGCGGCATGCGCGAACTGCAGCACGACGGATCGCTGCCCTGGACGCGCGCCAACACCGTGTCCGGCAATGGGCGCGTGGTGCTCGGCGTATCGAACTTCCAGAACGCCTGGGCGTGGATCGACGAGGGCGCGCCGGTGGACCTCACCGCGCTGACCGGAGCGCAGGATGCCAACGCGGTCAACTTCGACGGCAACGTGGTCGCCGTGGCCGGCTTCGACGAGGACACCTGGCGCAACACCGGCGTCCTGCAGTGGAACCCGTGGCTCGGTACCGGCCCCGAATCGCTGACCAACGTGGACAGCCTGCGCTACTGCACCGATATCCCGGCGCTGGACTTCTTCGGCGACAACCTGTGCGACGACATGACCGCCGAGGAAGTGTATGAAATGATGGGCTCGGTGCCAGTGGAAGTGTTTGGCATCAACGATGCCGGCACGGTGATGATCGGCCGCGCGGGCAGCTTCATGACCGGCGTGTATGGCGCGCTTTGGGTCAAGGACGTGGGCTGGAAGGTGATGGCCGACTTCCTGCGCGAGCAGGGCGTGGTCGAGGCCAACAACCTGCCCATCGAGAACCCGATCGGCATCAGCGGCGTGGGCGACACGATCATGGGCGGGCTGGCCGGCCTGCAGTTCACCTGGATGATCGACCTGCACCAGGCTTACGTCTGCAAGAACGGCGTGTCGATCCGCACCACCTTCCCGGACGGGATGCGTGCCGAGGTCATCAACGGCGCCGAACCGGGTCGCTGCGAGTTCATCGACTGACGTCGCGATTTCCCGGTGCAATTGGAGGCGGGGGCAACCCCGCCTCTTTTTTTGCCTTTCGCGGGCGGCGGGCGTTGCCAGAGCGACAAGGTGTAGCATCGCCCCATGCCTGTGCGTTCCCGACCACATGCGCCTTCCGTGCGCCTGGTTTGTCTTCCGGCTGGCCATGCCTGACTACGACTTTTCCACTCTCGTCGATCGCAGCGCGCTCGGTTCGGCCAAGTGGGCGGCCATGCGACGCGCAAATCCGGCCGTGCCGCCGGGCATCCCGCCGTTCTCGGTTGCCGATCTCGACCTGCCGAACGCGCCCGAGATCATCACCGGGCTCAAGGCCTTTCTCGATGAAGCGGTGCTCGGCTACACACGGCCGACGCCGGCCTACACGCAGGCGGTGATCGACTGGATGGGGCGGCGCCACGACTGGCGGGTGCAGCCGGAATGGCTCGTGCAGACCGGCGGCGTGGTGCCGGCGCTGTGCACGGCGATCCGCGCGTTCACTGCGCCGGGAGATGGCGTGATCGTGCAGCCCCCGGTGTACTACCCGTTCTACGGCGCCATCCAGGGCAATGGCCGGCGCGTGGTGCGCAACCCCTTGCTGCTGCGTGACGGCCATTACCGCATGGATTTCGATGGCCTGCGCAGGCTCGCCGCCGAGCCCGCCAACCGCCTGCTGCTGGTGTGCAGCCCGCACAACCCGGTCGGGCGTGTGTGGACGCGCGAGGAACTGGCCGAGCTTGCCGACATCGTGCTCGCCAACGACCTGCTGCTGGTGAGCGACGAGATCCATTTCGATCTCGTCCTGCCGGGTCACCGGCATCGCGTGATTGCCACCCTCGGCGAAGCCATCGCCCGGCGCAGTGTCATCTGCACGGCGCCGAGCAAGAGCTTCAACCTGGCCGGCATGGCGGCCAGCAACATCGTGATCGAAGATGCGGCGTTGCGCGCGCGCTTCGCCCGTGCGCTGGAAGCCGACGGCTTCTTCTTCCTCACCACGCTGGCCTACAAGGCCTGCGAACTGGCCTACACCCGCTGCGAGGCATGGCTGGATGGCCTGCTCGGGCTCATTGCCCGCAACCAGGCCCTGGTGCGCGCCTTCATGGCCGAACGCCTGCCCGAGGTGACCGTGTTCGATCTCGAGGGCACCTACCTGCAGTGGATGGACTTTCGCCGCCTTGGCAAGGACGCAGCGCAGCTCAGGGCCATCCATGAGCGCGAGGCGCTGGTGTTCTTCGACGAAGGCACGCTGTTCGGGCCCGAAGGCGCCGGATTCGAGCGCATGAACCTTGCCACCCCGACGGCCGCCGTCGAGGCGGCCCTCGAGCGTCTTGCGCGCGCTCACCGCGCCTCTTCCTGACCTCGAAGTGACCCGTTGGCACGCCGCCGCACCGGCGGCTGTGCGGGGCTTGACATGCCTTTCGCTTTAATCAACACTGTTTGTGACAGTTAAGGTGTTTGATATGAAGCTGGGCCTGCAGCAATTGAGCGAACGCTCCGGCTTGCCGGGACGCACCATCCGCTTCTACATCCAGCGCGGCCTGTTGCCGGCGCCGGAAGGTGCGAAGCGCGGTGCGTACTACACCGAGGCGCACCTGGCCGACCTGCTGCGCATCCGGCAGTGGCAGGAGACCGGCCTGTCGCTGGACGCCATCGACGGCCTGCTGCAGGCCAGGCGGGAAGCGCCCATCGCGCCGGTTCGGCCGGGCGCGGTGGAGGTGCGCTCCCACCTGATCGTGGCCGATGGTCTCGAACTGGTGGTCGCGCCGGAGCGTGCCCGCCTCAGCCAGGCCGATTTGCGCCGCCTGTTCCGCGCGGTGCAGCAGAGCTACGCGGAGATCCACGCAGAGACGAGCATCGAGCAGCCGGCGCTGCCGGACAACGACCCACAGGGGAATGAAGCATGAACCGCAAGAGGCAAGGAA
Source organism: Dokdonella sp. (assembly GCA_023228465.1). Taxonomy (GTDB): domain Bacteria; phylum Pseudomonadota; class Gammaproteobacteria; order Xanthomonadales; family Rhodanobacteraceae; genus Dokdonella_A. The sequence continues at coordinate 27,060 of JALOBC010000030.1, forward strand.
CCCGTTTCACCACGCCACTGGCGCACAGCCGCCTGGCGATCACCATCACCGATCTCGTCGCCGAGTACCAACTCACCCACGTGTTCCGCAATGCCGGCACGCTTGCGCTCGAGGCGGTGTACAGCTTTCCGGTTCCGCTGGATGCGGCGTTCATGGGCATGGATGCCCACCTTGGCGGGCAGCATCGGGTGGCCGAGGTGGTGGCGCGAACGCAGGCCACGCGCGAGTACGACGACGCCGTGGCCGTGGGTGACAGCGCCGTGCTGCTGGAACAGGTGGCGCCCGGCCTGCTGTGCGTGGATCTTGGCAACCTCAAGCCGGGTGAGGAAGGCCGGATCGTGCTGCGCTTTGCCGCGCCGCTGGGCTGCTCCGCGGGCGTGGCGCGCTTCAGCCTGCCATTGGCCTACCGGCCGCGCTACGGGCGCAGCACGATCGATCTGCTGGCCGCACCGGCCCACGACTTCGCCGTCGAGCATCCCTTGCAGGCGAGCATTCGCGTGCAGGGCCTGCTGGCGCATTCGCCCGTTTCCTGCGCCAGCCATGCAGCACGCTTCAAGGCCGGCGAGTTCGCCCAGGAGATCGAGCTCAACCAGGCCATGCTGGATCGCGACCTGGTACTCGTGTTCGACCTGCCGGCGGAGTTTTCCGGCGAAGCGCGCCTGGTGCGCGACGGCCGCGACACGATCGGCCTGCTCAGCTTCAGCCTGCCGGCCAGCCTGCAGCCTGCCGGACCCTGTGATCTGCAGTTGCTGCTCGATTGCTCGGGTTCCATGCAGGGTGACGCGGTCAGCCAGTCGCGTGCCGCCCTGGCAGCCGTAGCCGGCGCGCTCACGGAGGCGGATCGCGTGCAGGTGCTGCGCTTTGGCTCATCCACCCAGGCCCTGTTCCGCCGCGCGTTGCAGGCCAGCCCGCGCGTGTGCGAAGCGCTGGTCGAGCTGGCGGCCGGCATCGCCGCGGATCTTGGCGGCACCGAGATGGGCCTGGCCCTGGAAACCGCGCTTGACGGGCTGAACCGCCTGCCGGCAGAGCAGGGACGCAGCCGCGCCATCTTCCTGGTGACCGACGGCGCCGTGCACGCAGCCGAACTGGCCAAGGCCCAGGCGCGTGCCGTGGCGTGCGGCATCCGCATCTTCGTGGTGGCCGTGGGCAGCAGCGCCGGTGTCGACGTGCTGGCACCGCTGGCCACTGCCACGTGCGGCACATTGGAACGCGCGGTGCCGGCCGAGCCGATCGACGCGGTGCTCATGCGCCAGCTGGGGCGGGCCCGCCAGGGGGCGCCACTGGACATCCAGGTGGACTGGGGCAGCAGGCGTGCACGCGCCCTGCCGATGGAGCCCACGTATGCGGGCGATGCGCTGCGCGCCGTCGCCATGCTGCCGGCGCTGACGACCCTGCGCGCCAGCGTGCGCGTGGCGGGTGAACAGGCACCGCACGAGTTCACCTGCGCGCATGCCGAGGAGCGGCCGGCCTTGCGCGCCCTGGCCGGTCAGGCAGCCTGGCGGCGCGCTGAAGGCAAGTTCCGCAAGACCCTGGCGCTGCGCTATGGCCTGATCACCCCTGAGACCTCGGCCGTGCTGACGGTGCAGCGTAAGCAGGCCGACAAGGTCGAGGGCCTGCCGCAGGTGGCCGCCGTGCCGCACATGCTGCCGGCAGGCATGCTTTCCGCGCGCCGCGCGCCTGCAACGCTGGGCAGCGGTGATTTCCTGTCCCTGCCGGCCTTGCTGTGCAGGCGGTCTGTGGAAGACCAGGTCCATTATTCAGCGGCCGGTTACGACCTGGATTTCGCGGATGACCACGGCATGTCCGGCGGGGATGCGCTGTACGAGCCCGACCTGGAGCCGGCGTGGGATGAGGCGATGCTGCAGGCCATCCTCGATGTCCTGCTGCGCTGGCTGCTCGGCGAGGAGCGGCGCGAAGTGTCCACGGATGGGGTGCTGGCGCAGATCGCGCCCGAGCATCGTGCGCCCGCCACGCAATGGCTGGCGCGACGCTACCCGCAAGGACTCGACCACGCGGGCGCGGTCGAGCTGCTGGGCAGGCTGCTCGAGGCATTCCCCGGGATGCCGCTCAGCGACGAGCAGGAGGCGCGCCTGGCCTGCCTGACAGCCTTGCCGGTGTTCATCTAGGCATCGCGCAGGGTGCCGGGCAGGCAGGGTCGCCCGGCACCCTGCGGCTGCGCCGCGCGGCAATCTGGCATCCTTGTCCACCCGGCTGCCGAACGCTGCCCATGACCACGACCCTGCTGGCCAGCCTTGCCGTGCTGCTGCATGTCGGCGGCATGCTGGCGGCGCTGCACGCGCTGATGCGCACGCGCACGGCACCGGGCGCGGTGGCCTGGGTGCTCGGCTTGCTGCTGCTGCCCTATGTCACCCTGCTGCCGTACCTGTTCCTCGGCCGTCGGCATTTTCGCGGTCACGTGGCGGTGCCTGCCGCGCGGCTGCCGAGCGGCCAGGCGAAAGCACCAACCGATGCCGGGGCCGATGCTGCCTGCGCACGTCACGCAGCGATCGCAAGTCTGCTCGGGACGCGCTTTCATGCCGGCCAGGCGCTGCAACTGCTGATCGGGGGCGAGGCGACCTTCGCGGCCATCTTCGCGGCCATGGCCCAGGCCGAGCATTCGGTGCTGGTGCAGTTCTTCGTCATCCACGACGACCAGATCGGGCGACGCATGCAGCGCGCCCTGCTCGATTGCGCGGCGCGCGGCGTCGCGGTGTGCGTGCTCTATGACGGCGTCGGCAGCCATGACCTGCCACGCGCCTGGGTCGCGACCTTGCGTGCCGGCGGCGTGGCCGTGCATCCCTTCGCCACGCGCAACTGGAGCAATCGGCTGCAGGTCAATTTCCGCAACCACCGCAAGATCGTGGTGGTGGATGGCCGCCAGGGCTTCGTCGGTGGCCTCAATGTCGGCGACGAGTACCTGGGCCGCAAGCCGCCGCTGGCGCCCTGGCGCGACACCCACCTGGCGCTGCAGGGACCCGCGGTGGCCGATCTCGAGCAGGCCTTCGCCGGTGACTGGCGCTGGATCACCGGCGCCGACCCGCCGTTGCGCGGCGGCGCGGCGGCGTGCGGCCCGGTGCACACGCTGATCGCCGCCACCGGCCCGGCGGACGACCAGGAAAGCTGTTCGCTGCTGTTCGTGGCCCTCATCAACGGTGCCCGTCACCGCCTGTGGCTGACCACGCCGTACTTCGTGCCGGATCACGCGGTGGGTGCGGCGCTGCGCCTGGCGGTATTGCGCGGCGTCGACGTGCGCATCCTGCTGCCGGCGCGACCGGATCACCGCACGGTGTTCCTGTCGTCCAGCCTGCATGCCTGGGTGGCGCTGCGCGCCGGCGTTCGCGTATTCCGCTACCAACCGGGTTTCATGCACCAGAAGGTGGTGCTGGTGGACGATGACACCGCCGTGGTCGGCAGCATGAACCTGGACAGCCGGTCGCTGCGGCTGAACTTCGAAGTGGCGGCGGTGAATGTCGATCCGCACTTCGCCGCGGCGGTCCAGGCCATGCTGCAGGCGGACTTCGCGCAGGCGCGCGAGATCGACCAGCGCGAATACCTTGCCGCGCCCTTGCCGCAGCGGGTGCTGATGCACGTCGCGCGGCTGTTCGATCCGCTGCTGTAGGACAGGTAAGCTGTGGCTTCCTGGTTCCTGCCCGGATGACCCCCGTGCCTGCCATCCTCATGCCCACGGACGCGCTGCTCGCCGCGCAGGCCCTGACCCTGTCCGAATGCCTGCTGGCCCGCGGCCTGAGCATCGTCACCGCCGAATCGTGCACCGGCGGCTGGATCGCCAAGGTGCTGACCGACATTCCAGGCAGCTCGGCGTGGTTCGAGTGCGGGGTGGTCGCCTACAGCTATCGCGCCAAGGAGGTGCTGCTCGGAGTGCGCCGGCAGACCCTGGAAGACAGCGGCGCGGTGAGTGCGCAGACGGCCATGGAGATGGTTTGCGGCGCGCAGAGCCGGCATGCGGCGGATGTGGCCGTGGCCGTGACCGGTGTGGCCGGGCCGGGCGGCGGCACGCCCGACAAGCCGATCGGCACGGTGTGGATCGGCTGGAAGCGTGCGGGTGGCCAGGCGCGCGTGCAACTGTTCACCTTCCAGGGCGACCGCGAAGCCGTGCGCCGCCAGACCGTCGCCGCGGCACTCGACGGCGTGCGCCAGATTCTTACGGACTGACGGGCGAATCGCCCATGGCCGCCCTTCGGCCGTGTGGGATAATTGCGCCCAGGGACGGCATTGGCGCTCCTGCCAGGTGCCTGATCCTTCCAGTCTCACTCCCTGAGATGCGTCGGCGGCATGCTGCGCATCCACCCAAGAGGATTACGCAATGGACGACAACAAGCGTCGCGCGCTCGCTTCGGCCCTCAGCCAGATCGAAAAGCAGTTCGGCAAGGGCGCAGTCATGCGCATGGGCGACAAGACCGGTGAAGCGATCGACGTGGTATCCACCGGCTCGCTCGGTCTCGACGTGGCGCTCGGCGTCGGCGGCCTGCCGCGTGGCCGCGTGGTCGAGATCTACGGCCCGGAATCCTCCGGCAAGACCACGCTGACCCTGCAGGTCATTGCCGCCTGCCAGAAGAACGGCGGCACCGCCGCCTTCGTGGATGCCGAGCACGCGCTGGATCCGAGCTACGCCGAAAAGCTCGGCGTCAATGTCGATGACCTGCTGGTCTCCCAGCCCGATACCGGCGAGCAGGCGTTGGAGATCGCCGACATGCTGGTGCGTTCCAACGCCGTGGACGTGGTCGTCATCGACTCCGTGGCAGCGCTCACGCCCAAGGCGGAGATCGAAGGGGAAATGGGTGATTCGCACGTGGGCCTGCAGGCGCGCCTGATGAGCCAGGCGCTGCGAAAGCTCACAGCAAACATCAAGAAATCAGGCACCTTGGTGATCTTCATCAACCAGATTCGCATGAAGATCGGTGTGATGTTCGGCAATCCGGAAACCACCACCGGCGGCAATGCGCTGAAGTTCTATGCCTCGGTGCGGCTGGATATCCGGCGCATCGGCGCGGTGAAGCGCGGCGACGAGGTGATCGGCTCGGAAACCCGCGTCAAGGTGGTCAAGAACAAGGTCGCGCCGCCCTTCCGCCAGGCCGAGTTCGAGATCCTCTACGGCGAGGGCACGTCGCGCGAGGGCGAACTGATCGAGATGGGCGTCGCCCACGGCCTGGTCGAGAAATCCGGTGCCTGGTACAGCTACAACGGCGACCGCATCGGCCAGGGCAAGGACAACGTGCGCAACTATCTGAAGGAACATCCCGAGATTGCCGACGCGATCGACGGACAGTTGCGCGCCAAGCTGCTCGTCCGACCCGAGCGGGCGCCCGCCGTGCCGGCCGAGGTCGAAGAGGCGTAGCAGCGTGCCCCGCCAGCGCCCCGCCAATGGCCGCAGTGCGCGTGACCAGGCACTTGGGCTGCTGGCGCGGCGCGAGCAGTCGGCGCGCGAGCTGGAGGCCAAGCTGCTCGCACGCGGCTGCGCGGCCAGCGAGGCGCAGGAGGTCATCGACCAGCTCAAGGCGCGTGACTACCAGAGTGACGAGCGCTTCGCTGCCAGCCTGGCACGCCAGCGCAGCGGCCAGGGATATGGCCCGCGGCGCATCGAGGCGGAACTGCAATCCCATGGCATCGCCGATGCCCGCATCCGCGCTGCGCTGGACGACTTGGACATGGACTGGACGGCGCTCGCTGCGGCGCAACTGCGTCGCCGCCGCGTCGGCAGCGGCCGGATCGGCGCCAGCGAACGTGCGCGCCACGTCGCGTTCCTGCTGCGCCGCGGCTTCGATGGGCCGACCGTGCGCGCCGCATTCCAGATGCTCGGCGGCGATGCCGGCGGGGCGCTCGGCGACTGAAGCCCTCCGCGCACCGGCATGCAGCCTTCGACCCCCGCAGTGCGGCGCGCGCCTGGCGCGGCTGCCCGAGCGGCCGGGGTCGCGTTGGCCCGGCGCAGGCCGCCCCGCACCCCGTGGCAGGCTGGCCACGGTCCGATGCATTGCTTGCGCCGCGGCGTCGATCCGGCGACAGTACGCGCCGTCATGTGCGTGCGCAGCGACGGCCCCGCGCCAGAATCTGGAAGTGTCCCGGATCCTGACGCGGGCCGCGGCGTGTCCGCGTGCGCAGCCCGATTCCTCTCCCCGATTCCCGCAACGATGAAAACTGCTGAAATCCGCGCCGCCTTCCTGGAGTTCTTCCGCGATCGGGACCACACCATCGTGCCGTCGAGCTCGCTCGTGCCGGCCAACGATCCGACGCTGCTGTTCACCAATTCCGGCATGGTGCAGTTCAAGAACGTCTTTCTCGGCAGCGAGAAGCCGGGCTTCGTGCGCGCGGCCGACGTGCAGCGCTGCCTGCGCGCCGGCGGCAAGCACAACGATCTGGATGCGGTCGGCTACACCGCGCGCCACCACACCTTCTTCGAGATGCTCGGCAACTGGTCCTTCGGCGACTACTTCAAGCGCGAGGCGATCGGATGGGCGTGGGAGTTCCTCACCGGGACGCTGAAGCTGGATCCGACGCGGCTGTGGGTGACCGTCTATCACACCGATGACGAGGCGCATGACATCTGGAAGGACGTGATCGGCGTACCGGTCGAGCGCATCGTGCGCATCGGCGACAACAAGGGCGCGCCGTTTGCATCGGACAACTTCTGGCAGATGGCCGACACCGGGCCCTGCGGGCCGTGCACCGAGATCTTCTACGACCATGGCGCGCATATCGCCGGTGGGCCGCCCGGCTCGCCGGACGACGATGGCGATCGCTACATCGAGATCTGGAACCTCGTCTTCATGCAGTTCGATCGTGCTGCCGACGGCAGCCTGGCGCCGCTGCCGGCGCCCTGCGTGGATACCGGCATGGGCCTGGAACGGCTTGCCGCGGTCCTGCAGCACACGCATTCCAACTACGAGATCGACCTGTTCCAGCACCTGATCGCGGCCGCGGCGCGCCTGACCGGCACGGCCGACCTGGAGAACAAGTCGCTGCGCGTCATCGCCGACCACATTCGCGCCTGTGCGTTCCTCATCGTCGATGGCGTGACGCCATCCAATGAAGGGCGCGGCTACGTGCTGCGCCGGATCATCCGCCGCGCGCTGCGCCATGGCTGGATGCTTGGCCAGAAGCAGCCTTTCTTCCACGCCATGGTGCCTTCCCTGGTCGAGGTCATGGGCGAGGCCTACCCGGAACTGCCGGCACGCAGCGAATTCGTTGCAGCGACCCTGCTGCGCGAGGAACGGCGCTTCTCGGAAACCCTCGAGCACGGCATGAAGCTGCTCGATACGGTGTTCGAGGACGCGACCGCCGGCCGCGTGGTTCCGGGGCGCATCGCCTTCACCCTGTATGACACCTACGGTTTTCCAGTCGACCTGACCGCCGACATCGCCCGCGAACGCAACTGGAGTGTGGACACGGCCGGCTTCGAAGTGGCCATGGAGGAACAGCGCCAGCGCGCCCGTTCGGCCAGCCAGTTCGACAGCAAGGCCAGCCTGCCGGCCGAGGTCGCCAGCACCCTGGCGCCGAGCATCTTTCTCGGCTACCAGGCGCTTGCCTGCGACGACGCCAGCGTGCTCGCACTGGTGCGGGAAGGGCGCGCCGTCGAGGCGCTGGATGAGGGCGAAGCGGGTATCGTCATCCTCGACCGCACGCCGTTCTATGCCGAATCCGGTGGCCAGGTGGGCGACACCGGCCGGCTCGAAGGCGGCGGCACGCGCTTCGAGGTCACCGACACGATCAAGCTGGGCGGTGTCTTCCATGCGCATGTCGGGCAGGTCCATGCGGGACGTCTCGCGGTCGGCCAGGTCCTGACCGCGCAAGTCGATGCCGCGCGGCGCCAGGCGACGGTGCTCAATCACTCGGCCACCCATCTGCTGCACGCGGCACTGCGTGAAGTGCTGGGCAGCCACGTACAGCAGAAGGGTTCGCTGGTCGCGCCCGATCGGCTGCGCTTCGATTTCTCGCACAATCAGCCGGTGGCGCCTGCCGAACTGCGCCGGATCGAGGATCTCGTCAATGCGCAGATCCGCCGCAACGAGGTGGCCGAAGTGCACGAGATGGGTTACCAGGATGCGCTGGACTTCGGCGCGCTGGCGCTGTTTGGCGAGAAGTACGGTGACCAGGTGCGGGTGCTGCGCATGGGTGCGTTCTCCACCGAGCTGTGTGGTGGCACGCATGTCGGGCGCACCGGCGACATCGGCCTCTTCAAGCTGGTCTCCGAAAGCGGTGTCGCTGCCGGCGTGCGCCGCATCGAAGCCCTGACTGGCGCCGCAGCGCTGGCCCACGTCGCGGCCGAGGAGGCGCACCTCGATGCCGTTGGCGCCCTGGTCGCGGCGCGTGGACCCGATATCGTCGAGAAGCTCCGTCAGGTACTGGAACGCCAGAAGAAGCTGGAGCGCGAGCTGGAATCGCTGAAGGCGAAGACGGCCGGCTCGGCCGTGCATGAACTCGCCGCAGCCGCGCACGACGTGGCGGGTGTCAGCGTGGTGGCCGCGCGTGTCGATGGCCTGGATGCCAGGGCCCTGCGTGAAGGCGTGGATGCCCTGAAGCGGCAACTGCGTGATTGCGTGGTGCTGCTTGCCGCTGCCAGCGACGGCAAGGTGGCGCTGGTGGGTGGCGTGCATGGCAGCGCGCTGGCGCGTGTCAAGGCCGGCGAGGTCGTGGCGCACGTCGCCGCACAGATCGGTGGCAAGGGCGGTGGCCGCCCCGACATGGCCCAGGGCGGGGGCGTGGATTCACCCGCGCTGGATGCCGCGCTTGCCGCATTGCCGGGCTGGCTGGCCGGGCGCCTGATGTAAACCCACGCAAACACGGCGCGATCGATACTTTCGTTCGTTGCACGCGCCTGATGCCTTCGCTAGTATCACGCGCTCCCGTCATCGCCAAGGTCGTCGTCTGCAGCGGCGGAACAAAAGTGCCGAGCCGGGATCACAGGGGGTAGGGTGGCGCAGGAGGTTGCTTCCCGGTCCCCGGAATTCAACGCGCAAGGGTGAGCGTTCAGGTGGCGCAAAGAACTCCACTGGACCGACAGATCGTGTAAGGAGAGCACCACATGCTAATTTTGACTCGCCGCGTCGGCGAGACGCTGATGATCGGAGACGAGGTGACCGTCACCGTGCTCGGCGTCAAGGGAAACCAGGTGCGCATCGGCATCAACGCCCCGAAGGACGTGGCCGTGCACCGCGAGGAAATCTACCAACGCATCAAGCGCGAACAGGCGCCACCGGCCGAATCGCCGGAAGCGCCCGATCCCGACATCGCAAGTTGAGCTTTACCGGAACGATCCCGCCCGCTATCCTGCGCGACCGGATCAACGTGGCGCCGCAGGCGCCGGGCGTGGTTGACGCCGGAAATCCTCCGGAGAGATGGCCGAGTGGTCGAAGGCGCTCCCCTGCTAAGGGAGTATAGGGTCAAAAGCTCTATCGAGGGTTCGAATCCCTCTCTCTCCGCCAGTTTCACCCTGGGTGCACGCCTTACCGAGAGGGGTTCGAACCCTCGACATCGGGTATGCCGGGTTCGACGGAATCGCCGGGAGCGATTCCGGACAGCCGCAGGCTGGCCCCGAGCGCAGCGCGGGGCGAGG
>JALOBC010000031.1 GCA_023228465.1 Dokdonella sp.
CATCATCGTGCGGCTGCGGGGCACGCTCGATGAACTGACCTGGCAGGTGATGCTCGAAGGCCTTACACCGCCGGCATCGACCGCGCGGGGTCGCGCGGCGCCTGGGTCGGCGGACCCAGGATGATCGCCGCGAGCACGCGCCGACCCTCTCCGGCAAGCAGGTTGTAGGTGCGGCAGGCGGCGCCGTTGTCCATCACCTCGATGCCGATGCGTTGCCGCAGCAGGGCGACGCGTGCGGCATGCGAGGGAAACACCTGGCGCGTTCCGGTACCGAGCAGGACCACCTCGGGCTGCAGCGCGGCGATCTGCTCGGCGGCGGCCACGTCGAAATCGGCCGGCGAGGTCACCGGCCACTCCTCGACCAGTCGTTCAGGCGTGAGCAGGAAGCTGCGTTCCAGCACGCGATCCACCACCGTCACGCTGCTGGCGGTTGCGCTGCGGAAGTAGAGGTAGCCCTCGGGACGTTCCTGATTGAGATCCACGGTGGCCTCAACGCGGCAGGGTGTAGGCGGCGCGATCCGGGTTGCAGCGGTAGAACGCGGCCGTCTTGCCGATCGCCTGAACCAGCTCGGCCCCGGCTTCGTTGCGGATCGACTCGATGGCGGCTGCGCGCGCCGCGCGGTCGTCGTCGGCGAGCTTCACCTTGATCAGTTCATGGTGGGCAAGAGCGCCCGCCAGTTCTTCGAGCAGGGCGGGCGTGATGCCCTTCTGGCCGACCTGGATCACGGGCTTGAGGGCATGCGTGAATCCGCGCAGGTAGCGCTTCTGGGCCGCCGACAAGGGCCGCTGCGGGCCGCTCGGTGCGGGTGTCGTCGCGGCCGCCTTGCGGACTGGCGGCTGGCGCGGGGTGCGTGCAGCGGGATTGCGGTGCTTGGGCTGGGGCATCGGGCGGGGCGCGAAGTGCGCTGCTGGGCGGAAGGCGAGGCCCGACAGGGTATCATGGGCCACTCGTGGGTCGCGCGGCGGCTGTGACTCCCAGGAACCAGGACGCCGATGGCGCGCAGCAAATCCAGTTCCCGCTGGCTGCGGGAACACTTCAATGATCCCTTCGTCAAGCGTGCCCAGGCCGAGGGCTGGCGCTCGCGTGCAGTGTTCAAGCTGGAAGAGCTGCTGGAACGCGACCGCCTGATCAGGCCCGGCATGCTGGTGGTCGATCTGGGTGCCGCGCCGGGCGGCTGGTCGCAGGTGGTCCGCCAGCAGCTCGGCGAGAAGGGACGGGTGGTGGCGCTGGACATCCTGCCGATGCAGGGCATCGGCGGTGTCGAGTTCATCCAGGGCGACTTCCGCGAGGAAGCAGTCCTCGCACGATTGCGCGACCTGCTGGCCGGCACACCGGTCGATCTTGTGCTTTCCGACATGGCCCCCAATCTCAGTGGCATGAGCGTAGTGGATCAGCCACGCGCCATGTACCTGGTCGAACTGGCCGAGGAGTTCGCCGCCACGCATCTGCGCGAAGGCGGGGCGTTTCTGGTCAAGGTGTTTCAGGGCGCAGGGTTTGATGATCTGGTGCGGCGCTTGCGTGGTCGCTATGCGCGCGTCAGCATCCGCAAACCGAAGGCGTCGCGTGCGCGCAGCGCCGAAGTCTATGCGCTGGCCATCGGCAAGCGCGGCAAGGAAAACTGAATGATGTCTGATCGTGGTACGACCAACATGGCTGCATGTGGATTGCCCGCCCGGGAACGGGCGCGTCGCGTCGCGGGGTGCGCACCATGAATGACATGGCCAAGAACCTCCTGCTCTGGGTGATCATCGCGGTGGTCCTGCTCACCGTGTTCCAGAGCTTCAGTCCGCGCACGACTGCGCCCTCGGATGTGTCCTATTCGGACCTGACCCAGCAGGTCAGCAATGGCGGCGTGGCCTCGGTGACGCTGAGCGCGGAGATGCCCTCCAAGGCCACCGCCAAGCTCAAGGATGGCAACACCATCTCCACCACCATTCCGATCGGCGCCAACCAGGAACTGGTCAACCTGCTCGCCAAGAGCGGGGTGGAGGTGCGCCAGACGCCGCAGGACAACGTGATGCCGCTGTGGCGCATCCTGCTCGACTGGGTGCCGATACTCATCTTCATCGGCCTGCTCATCTACTTCATGCGCCAGATGCAGGCCGGCGCCGGGGGCCGTGGCGCCATGAGTTTCGGCCGCTCGCGTGCCAAGCTGCAGGGCGAAGACCAGATCAAGGTCACCTTCGCCGACGTGGCCGGCTGCGACGAGGCCAAGGAAGAAGTCTCCGAACTGGTCGATTTCCTGCGCGATCCGTCCAAGTTCACGCGGCTGGGCGGCAAGATTCCCCGCGGCGTGCTCATGGTCGGCTCGCCCGGTACCGGCAAGACGCTGCTGGCCAGGGCCATTGCCGGCGAGGCCAAGGTGCCGTTCTTCTCCATTTCCGGCTCCGATTTCGTCGAGATGTTCGTCGGCGTGGGCGCGGCGCGCGTGCGCGACATGTTCGAACAGGCCAAGAAGCACGCGCCCTGCATCATCTTCATCGACGAGATCGACGCGGTCGGCCGGCATCGCGGTGCGGGCCTTGGCGGAGGTCATGACGAACGCGAGCAGACCCTCAACCAGTTGCTGGTCGAGATGGACGGCTTCGAGGGCAGCGAGGGCGTCATCGTCATCGCCGCGACCAACCGCCCGGACGTGCTCGATCCGGCGCTGCTGCGCCCGGGCCGCTTCGACCGCCAGGTGGTCGTGCCGCTGCCCGACCTCAAGGGGCGCGAGCAGATCCTCAAGGTGCACATGCGCAAGGTGCCGCTGTCCAGCGACGTCGAGCCGCTGGTCATCGCGCGGGGCACGCCCGGCTTCTCCGGCGCGGACCTGGCCAACCTGGTCAACGAGGCGGCCCTGTTCGCCGCCCGCGACAATCGCCGCGATGTGGACATGAGCCACTTCGAGCGCGCCAAGGACAAGATCATGATGGGCGCCGAGCGCCGCTCCATGATCATGAGCGACGACGAGAAGGCGCTCACCGCCTACCACGAGGCCGGCCACGCCATCGTCGGCCTGTCGGTGCCCGAACATGACCCGGTGCACAAGGTCACCATCATCCCGCGCGGGCGCGCGCTTGGCATCACCATGTTCCTGCCCGAGCAGGACCGCTACAGCCACTCGCGCACCTCGCTGGAAAGCCGGCTGGCCAGCCTCTATGGTGGCCGCGTCGCCGAGGAACTCGTCTTTGGCGAGGACCAGGTCACCACCGGCGCCTCCAACGACATCCAGCGTGCCACGCAGATCGCGCGCGACATGGTCACCAAGTACGGCCTGTCCGAGGAACTGGGCCCCATGACCTACGCAGAGGAAGAGGACGAGGTGTTCCTCGGCCGCTCGGTCACCCAGCACAAGAACGTATCCGAGGAAACCGCGCGCCGCATCGACGAGGTGGTGCGCCAGACCATCGACCGCGCCTACGCGCGGGCCAGGGAAATCCTCGTCGACAACCGTGACAAGCTCGAATCGATGGCCCAGGCGCTGCTCACCTACGAGACCATCGACCGCAGCCAGATCGCCGCCATCATGGCCGGTAAGGAACCGGAGCCGCCCAAGGACTGGCGCCGCGACGCGCCCGGGTCGGACTCGGGCAGCGGCGGCAGCCGCCCGGCCGAGACGCCGATCGGCGGCCCGGCTGCGCAGAGTCGGAGCTGGGCCGCGGATCGCGAAGGCATGCACTAGCCGTCCGGCTCCGGTCATGGATGACCGCCCGCCGTGCGATGCGATGGCGGGAAGCGTCGGCCCGTGGCCGGTGATGTCTTGCGACCCGACCGCTCGCCGTGCTCGTGCAGCATGTCCCGTGGGCCGGCGTGCTTCAGTCCTCCTGCCAGACCACGCGCGCCTTGTACAGGCTGAGGGCGGATCCCTCGCAGGCGCCCCCGCCAAGCGCGAGATTGATCGAGTAGCCGCAGCGGGCCGGATTGGCGTAGTAGCTCGGGATTGCGCTCCTGTCGAAGAAGCGTCCCGGAGACGGCCCACCCGCCGCCTGGCTCCTGACCTGCGCGAGCACGGTCTGCGACGGATTCCCGGTGTGGCTTTCGTCCATGCAGGTTGCGAGCAGGAAGGCAGTAATGTCCTTCGGCGAGGCGTCGTAACCCCACAGGTCCAGGAACATCAGTCGATGGCCGGATGGCACGTGCACGACGGCCGAGGCGAGGCTTGGAGCGGCGCCGGCCGTGCATTGCAGGGTGCCCTGGCCGGTGGTGTCATAGCCGACCGAACTGGACGCCATGCGGAAATCGTCACCCGTCACCGAGTAGGACGCGGCGTCATCTTCGTGGCCGCCCAGCGGCCGGACGGGTGCAGCCATGTCCGCCGGGTGATCGGGTAGCAGGCGCCAGACGTCCGTGGCATCGGCGGGAAACCCCATTGCGGCAAGTGCGGCAGGATCGATGACCGGAACCGCTTGGCTGCCCGCGCGGGCAGCCAGGCTCAGCAGCAGACCGGCGAGCACCAGGAGTGGAATGGAACGGATCGCCTTCATGCTCAGTGCCCCCATTGGCTGAAATCGCTGCGGAAGATGACGTCGGGATCGAAACTCGTCAGGCGTACGCGGATCAGGCGCAGGTCCGTCGATGCGCAGGCCGCGCCTGGCACGGCGAAGCTGGCTTCCAGGAAGTAGGCGCACTCGCTGCTGCGCGCGCCGGCCAGGCTGGTCGTCAGCATCGTCGAAAAGCCGCCGGCGGCGCCGCTGGTGCTCGTGCTGGCGAGGATGGTGCGTTGCGGAATGCCGCCGCCCAGAAAGGGTTGGCAGGCCTCGATGAGCTGCAGCGAGAGGTCGTTGCTCGCGGAGGCGTCGTTGCCCCAGACCTGCACCGCGACGATTGCATGGTCCTCGCGAAGGTCGAAGGGATAGACGAGCATGCGCTGGTCGGCATCCACGCCATTGCGGCAGTAGGCGCCAAGATAGCCGTCGCGCGCCACGTCGAGCGCGCTGCTGGCGGCAAATCCGGAGCGGCCGTTGTAGTTCTGGAACTCGATACCGTACAGGACTCCGGCGCGTACCTGGACGCCCGCGGTGGCAAGCAGGGCCGCGAGCAGCAGCGCGGCCTTTGGGGTATGGCTGAGAGCGTTCATGGGCTTCACTCCGGTTCAGGGCAGGGCGTACTCGACGCGCACCTTGTCGAGGAACAGGGCGCCACCGACGCAGGGGCCGGAAATCGAGCTGGACAGGCGCACTCGCGCGAAGTAGCGACAGACGCCGCGATCGACGACCACCGGTGCGCCGCTCAGATCCAGCGTGACCACGAAGTCGCCGGGTGTGCCGGCCGTGGATGTACTGCCGAGGATGGTCGTTGTCGGCGTGGATGTGTCGCCGAAGCCGCGGCACGTCGACATGAGGAAGACGCTCATGTTCTCGGTGGCCGTGTTGTCCAGGCCGAACACGTCCAGGTACGTGATGCGGGCCTGGTCGGGCAGATCCAGCGTCGCCGTGGCGAACGGATCGGTGGCGCCGCTCAAGCAGTAGAGGCTGGGCGGCGCGCCGGCGTGCCGGAACGCGCTGGTGCGACCGACGAAGGCGGTGCCGATACGGGTCAGGTATTCACCGCCCGGCCAACCGCTCGGCGCATTGCGGCGTTCGCCGTCCGCTTGCCGGGCACCTGTGCGCACCCGCACGGTGACGGCCGCATCGTCGATGCCGGCGGCGGCGCGTTCGTCGGCATTTGCCGGCCGGCTGGCCGGATCGGCCGCCGCGAGACTGCAGCCGATCGCGAGTGCGGCCATTGCAATGGATCGTGCGCTCACCTTCTTCTCCTGTGCTCGTTGATGGGTGCGCCGGCGACGCCAGCCATGGGGCATCCAAACGCAGCGGCTGGCGCGTGCCGGACCCGCCTCCCATCTATCGGAATCGGGTGGCGAAGCGTGCCAAACGTCCTGCGCGGCTACGCGGCGTACGGCACGCGCTCGGCTACACTTGCCGCATGTTTCATCCCGTACTGGATTGCAACGGCCGCGAACTTGCGCTGGATCGCCCGCGCATCGCCGGCATCATCAACGTCACGCCGGACTCGTTTTCCGACGGCGGACGGCATTTCGATGCCGGACGCGCGGTGGCGCATGGCCTGGCGCTGGTCGAACAGGGCGCGGACCTGCTCGATATCGGGGGCGAATCGACCCGCCCCGGCGCGCAGGCGATTTCGGCCGACGAGGAAATCGCGCGCGTGCTGCCGGTGATCGAAGCGCTCGCGCAGCAGACGGGCGTGCCGCTCTCGATCGATACTTCCAAACCGCAGGTCATGCGTGCGGCGGTCGCCGGCGGCGCCGGGCTGATCAACGACGTCTACGCGCTGCGCGGGGAAGGTGCGCTGGATGCCGCTGCGGCCTTGGGTGTGCCGGTGTGCCTCATGCACATGCAGGGCGAACCGCGCACCATGCAGGATGACCCGCATTACGAGGACGTGGTCGGCGAGGTGCACCGCTTTCTCGCCGAACGCCTGTTCGCCTGCCAGATGGCAGGCATCGACAAGCGCCGGATTCTCGTTGATCCGGGCTTTGGCTTCGGCAAGACGCTGGCGCACAACCTCGCCCTGCTCGCCGCGCTGGCGCGTTTTGCGGAGCTGGCCCCGGTGCTGGTCGGGTTGTCGCGCAAGGCGATGATCGGCACGCTGACCGGGCGCGAGGGCGGCCCCGCGCGTGCTGCCGGCTCGGCGGCGGCGGCGCTGGTGGCAGTGCAGAACGGCGCCGCCATCGTGCGTGTGCACGATGTCGCCATCACGCGCGACATGCTTTGCGTGTGGCAGGGCGTCACGGCCGCCGCCCCGCCGCAGCGCCAGTCGGCAACGCCGGCGAAGGCGTCACTGTGGGACGAGGACTGATCGCCCCGCGATCAGCGGAAGCTGCGATGGGAGCCGACGGGCCACGGCGCGGATCGTGACGGGTCGTCCGATAGCGGCTATGCGCATCCCCGCCGGGTGCGTTTCAGCGCTGGTCTGCGGCGCGATCCGCGGTATCCAGCAGGGCCGCGAGGTCGGCGGGCAAGGGTGCGGCCGGATAGGCCGCGTGGAGCGCCTGAAGCTGCGCGACGGCCTGCGCGCGCTCGCCCTCGCGCAGCAGCTGGCGGATGACGGCAATGCGCGAGCCGAACTCGACCGGGTCCGCCGTATTGGTGGCGTCCTGCGCCTGGCGTGCCTTCGCCGGCGCTGTGGCGGCCCGGGGCGGAGCGTCGACGTCGATGGACGTTGGCGGATGGCCTGCGGATTCGCGCGCGTCCGCTCTCGCGGGCGCGGTGTCCAGCGGGGTCGCCTGCCGGTGCCCGGCGCGCGGCGCCGTAATGGGTTCCACCTGGATGGCGTGGTCGTGTGCGCCCTGTGGCCGCGGCGCGAGCAGCGGTTCGTTGCCGATGCGCCAGGCGATGCCGGCGGCCAGGACCAGCCCCGCGGCCGAGCCCAGCCAGGTCCGCCAGCGCTGGCCGCGGGCCTCCTGGCCACGCGCGGCGCGCGCCGCCTCGCCCAGCACGGCCCGGTCGAGCCGGCGCGGCGGTTGCGCACGGGCCAGGCGGCGGTACACGGCGGCGTACTCGCCGCCCGTCTCGGACAGCAGGCGCGCCAGGGCGGCGTCATGCTCGTGCGGATCCGGGTTCATGGCGCGAACCTCGCACGCATGCGTGTCAACGCGTAGCGCAGGCGGGATTTCACGGTCTCGCGACCGACCCCGGTGACTGCGCCGATCTCCTCGAGACCCAGGCCAGCTTCCACACGCAACAGAAAGGCCATGCGCTGCTCGGGCGGGAGTTCCTCCATGGCCAGCTGCAGGCGGCGGCGTTGCTCGAACTCGCTCAGCACGCGCTCGGGCTGGTCACGCTCCGGTGCGGCCAGGCGATCCAGCACGGCCTCGGCCTCGGCCCGTGCCAGGTGCGGGCGCTGGCGGCGAAAGCGGTCGCGGGCAAGGTTGTGCGCGATCTGCAACAGCCAGGTGGTGAAACGTGCCTGCGCCCGGTAGCGTGCGCGGGCACGGATCAGACGGCTCCAGGTTTCCTGGAACATCTCGTCGGCATCGGCACGATTGCGCAGCGTGCGCAGCAGGAAGCGGTACAACATGGCCCGGTGGCGCCCGTACAGCACCTCGAATGCGATCAGGTCGCCCTTGGCATAGGCAAGCATCAGGTCCTCGTCGGTGCGCTCGTCCATCGTGCAGTGGGCGTGCGGCAGGGCGGCCGCATCATCGAGGCGCATGCTACGACATTGAACGCGACGCGCGCGGCGCCGGGGTTGACGTTGCGGGTCGGCCTCGGGCGGCGCGCATTGTGGTGTCCGCTGCGCGAGTCGGCTAGGCTGGGAGTTCCATTCCCGATGCGTGTCCATGGGCACCGAACAGCCCCCGTTCATCGTTGCGATTCCGGCGCGCCACGCCTCCACGCGACTGCCCGGCAAGCCGCTGCTGCCAATCGCTGGCGTGCCCATGATCGTGCACGTGGCGCGTCGCGCACGCGCTGCCGGAGCGCAGGCCGTGGTGGTGGCGACCGACGATGCACGCGTGGCCGCCGCGGTCGAGGCGGAGGGCGTACGCGCGGTCATGACCGACAGCCAGCTGGCTTCGGGGAGCGACCGGCTGGCGGCCGCGGCGCGCGTGCTGGCCTGGCCGGATGAAGCCGTCATCGTCAACCTGCAGGGCGACGAGCCCCTGGCCCCGGCCAGTGGCATCCGCGCGGTTGCCGCGGCGCTGACCGCGGGCGATGCGCCCATGGCGACCCTGGCCACGCCGGTGCGCGATGCGGCCGAGTTGTTCGATCCGGACTGCGTGAAGCTGGTGCGCGATCGTGCCGGGCGGGCCCTGTATTTCAGTCGGGCGCCCTTGCCGTGGCCACGCGATGCCTTTTCACGCACCCGCGCCGACTTGCCTGCAGATGTTCCATTCCTGCGGCATATCGGCATCTACGCCTATCGGGCCGGGTTCCTGCGCGCGTTCGCGGCGCTGGCGCCGACCACGCTGGAGCGCACCGAATCGCTGGAGCAGTTGCGCGCACTCGAACATGGCTTCGCCATCCAGGTGGCGCTCGCGCCGGAGCCGTTCCCGGCCGGGGTGGATACTGCGGCGGATCTGGAGCGGGTCACGCGCATTCTCGAAGGAGTCGTGGCATGAAGCGCATCCTGTTCATCTGCATGGGCAACATTTGCCGTTCGCCAACGGTGGAGGCGATTGCGCGCGTGGAGTTTGCCCGTGCCGGGCTGGCTGTCGAAGTGGCTTCGGCAGGCACCGAGGATTACCACGTCGGGCGGGGTGCGGACGCGCGCTCGATCGCGGTTGCCGCCGCCCATGGCTATTCACTGGCGGCGCACCGTGCGCGCCAGGTGTGCAGCGCGGACTTTGCTCGTTTCGATCATCTGCTGGTGATGGACCGCACCAACCTGCGCGCGCTGCAGCGATTTCATCCGGACGGACCGGCAGTGCAGCCGGCGCTGTTCCTGGATGAGGAAGAACTGCCTGATCCCTACTATGGGGAGCACGCCGACTTCGAGCGTGTGATCGTGCTGGCGCGGCACGGCACGCAGCGCTGGATCGAGCGTTTGCGCGGCACGCCGGGGGTGCGCTGATGGGCACGCGCGGCGTGGCGGCAGATTGGCCAGGGGACCTGCAATGGGTCAATACACCGCAGCCGCCGGAGCTGGCCGGCTTGCGCGGACACGTGGTGCTGGTGTGGTTCTGGAGCTTCGACCAGGTCAACTGCTGGAATGTCGCCCATGCCCTCGCGCGACTTGAACGGAAATATTACGACGGCCTGGCGGTGGTCGGCATGCACTGCCCGAAGTACCCATACCAGCATGCGATCGCGCCGGTCCTGCAGGCGGTGAACCGGCTCGGCATCCGCCACCCGGTCGCCAGCGACCCGGAGTTTCGCGTCTGGCGCGAACACGAGATCAGCGCCTGGCCATCGATGTTGCTGATCGATGCCACGGGCCGCGTGGCCGCGCGCTACTCGGGCGAAGGCACCCTGGATCCGCTGGACGCGCATATCGCCGCGCTGCTCGATGAGGCAGCCATGCAGGATGCCCGCAGCTACGAGCCGGTGGCGCCGGCCCTGCGGCCGGAGCCGCGCACCGCGCTGGCATTTCCGTCCGGGCTGCTGATAGAGCGCGAGCGCATCTGGGTGGCCGACAGCGGGCATGGCCGGGTCCTGGAGTGCAATCGCAGCGGGCGCATCCTGCGCAGCTTCGGCGGGGCGGTGGGCATGGCCGGGGGTGCTGCCCCCGGACGCGGCCTGATCTCCGATCCGCGCGGGTTGGCGGCTTGCGACGACGCCATTTGCGTGGCCGATGCGGGCAGTCATTCGATCCTCTCCATCGATCGCGCCAGCGGTGAGGTGCAGACCATGCTGGGTACGGGCGTTGCCGGCCACGCACGCCCCCAGGGTGCCGGCGCCGACGCCACGCCGATCAACACGCCGCTGGGCCTGGCGGTCATGCAGCAGCGCCTGTTCGTCACGCTGGCCGGCCAACACCAGGTGTGGATGATCGATCGGGCCAGCGGGACGGTCAGCGTGCTTGCCGGCAGCGGGGAGCCCGGCCTGGTCGATGGCCCGGGCGCCGAGGCGCGCCTGGCGCAGCCTTCCGGGCTCGCGGTGCTCGGCTCGGAACTGGTGCTGGCCGATGCGGCGGCTTCCGCGCTGCGTACAGTGGATGCGGCCGGACAGGTTGCGACCCTGGTCGGACAGGGTCTGTATGTCTTCGGCGATGCGGCAGGTACGCGCGAGAGCGCGAGACTGCAGAATCCACTGGCCGTGGCTGCGGATCCGCGCGGCATCGTTTACCTGGCCGACAGCTACAACAACGCGATCAAGCTGTTCGATCGGCGCAGCGGCAAGCTGCATGCCCTGCCGCTGCGGCACGAGCTGGCCGAACCGCAGGCGCTGGCGCTGGCGCCGGGCCGGCTGTGGATCGCCAACACGAACCGGCACGAAATTCTTGCCGTCGACCTTGCCAGCGGCACCTGCACGCGCGTACCGGTGGGGGAGATGTGATGGCATGCCTGCCGCGCAGCCTGGCTGGCGATCGCGCGCGGGAGGCGGCCGTGGGCCGCCGCGCAGCGCACGGGCCAGGCAGGTCGATGGCGCGATGAAGCGGCCGTCCCCGGCATGAGCACGGCGTTTGACGGCAAGGGCTTCGTGCGCACGCTGACCAGTGCGCCCGGCGTGTACCGCATGTTCGATGGCGGCGGCGAGCTGCTGTATGTCGGCAAGGCGGGCAACCTCAGGAAACGGGTCGGCAGCTATTTCCTCAAGCCACGCATGGAGCCGCGCATCGCTGCCATGGTGGCGCAGGTAGCGCGCATCGAGACCACCGTCACGCGCACCGAGAGCGAGGCGCTGCTGCTGGAGGCGCAGCTCATCAAGTCGCTCAAGCCGCGCTACAACATCCTGTTGCGCGACGACAAGAGCTATCCCTACATCCACCTGACCGCGGTGCGCGAGGCGGCCGGCGATCGCCCGGATCCGGCCGCCTTCGCACGTCTGGAGTTCCATCGTGGCGCGCGCAATACCGGTGGCCGCTACTTCGGACCCTTCCCGAGCGCCGGGGCGGTGCGCCAGACGCTCGATCTGGCGCAGAAGCTGTTCAAGATCAGGAACTGCGAGGACAGCTTCTTCCGCAACCGCTCGCGCCCGTGTCTGCAGTACCAGATCAAGCGCTGCACCGCGCCCTGCGTCGACTACATCTCGGCCGCCGATTACGCGGAAAACGTCCGCCTTGCCGAAATGTTCCTCGATGGGCAGGGCGGTGCCGTGATGGATGAGCTGGTGGCCTCGATGGAGCGCGCCAGCCGCGAGCTGGCCTTTGAGCGGGCGGCGCAGATCCGCGACCAGATCGCCGCGGTCAAGCGCGTGCAGGCGCACCATTACGTGCAGGGTGCCAGTACCGACCTGGACGTGATTGCCTGTGCCGTTCGCGGTGGCGTGGCGTGCGTCAGCGTGCTGTTCTTCCGCAACGGCATCAGTCTCGGTTCACGCGACTTCTTTCCGCGTCTGGCGGGCGAGAGCGAGGCGGAAGCGATCCTCGGGCAGTTCCTTGCCCAGTATTACCTGGAGCGCCCGCTCCCGAGCGAGATCATCACCAGCCATGCGCCGATCGACGCCACGGCGCTGGCCGATGCGCTGTCCCTGCAGGCCGGACGGCGCGTGCCGCTGAAGGCCAGCGTGCGCGGCGAGCGTGCGCGCTTCCTCGACCTGGCCATGCGCAATGCACAGGCGGCGCTGACTTCGCGGCTGGCCAGCCGGCAGACCCTGCTCGAGCGCTTCGAGGCGCTGCGCGACCTGATCGGGCTCGATGAGACCCCGCAGCGCATCGAGTGCTTCGACATCAGCCACACCATGGGCGAGGCCACCGTGGCTTCCTGCGTGGTGTTCGGGCCGGAAGGCCCGGAGAAGTCACAGTACCGGCGCTTCAACATCAGCGGCATCACGCCCGGTGACGACTACGCAGCCATGCATCAGGCACTGGAACGGCGCTACCGGCGCGTGCAGGCCGACGCGGCCAAGGTGCCGGACCTGCTGTTGATCGATGGTGGCAAGGGCCAGGTGCAGCAGGCGCTCGACGTGCTCAACGAGCTGGGCCTGGAGGGCGTGCCGATCGTTGGCGTGGCCAAGGGCACCGCACGGCGCGCGGGCGATGAAAACTTGATAGTCGCGCGCAGTGGCCGCACTCTGTGGCCCGGGCCCGATTCGCTGGCGTCCCACCTGATCCAGGCGGTACGCGACGAAGCGCATCGCTTTGCCATCACCGGGCACCGCGGGCGCCGTGAAAAGGCGCGCGAAAGGAGCACGCTGGAAGAGATCGCCGGCGTGGGCACGCGGCGACGCTCGGCGCTGCTCAGGCACTTCGGCGGCCTGGCCGGCATCGCCGCCGCCGGTGTCGAGGAACTCATGCAGGTCAAGGGTATCAGCCGGGAACTTGCCGAGCGCATCTACGGCAGCTTCCATGGATGAAGGAACGAACGAAGATGAAGATCACGCTGCCTACCGCGCTGACGCTGTTTCGCATTGCCCTGCTGCCGGTCATGGTGGTCGTCTTCTATGCCGGCTTCCGCGGCGCCAACGTGGCCGCCGCCGCGATCTTCATCCTGGCCGCAACGACCGACTGGCTGGACGGCTGGATCGCGCGCCGCTTCGACATGATGTCGGCGTTTGGTGCATTCCTCGACCCGGTCGCGGACAAGCTGATGGTGGCGGTGACGCTGTTCCTGCTGGTGCAGAACAATCCCACGCCGCTGATGGCGGTGACCAGCGCGGTCATCGTCGGCCGCGAGATCAGCATCTCGGCACTGCGCGAGTGGATGGCCGAGATCGGCCAGCGCGCCACCGTGCGCGTGGCCGTGATCGGCAAGGTGAAGACGGCGGTGCAGATGGGCGCCATCGTGGTGCTGCTCTACCAGCACGAGGTGCCGGACCTGCGTGCCTACTTCGTCGGCGAGATCCTGCTGATGGTTGCTGCCATCCTGACCATCGGCTCGGGCCTGCAGTATCTTTGGGCGGCCTTGCCCTATCTGCGCGAAGAGCAGCATTGACGCAGTGCAGCGGCTGCGTTGGCCGCGCCTCCGCAGGCGTGCCGGCGACCCTTCGGCGTGGCCGGGCATTGCATCGGCTTCCGGCACGAGGGATTGACAGACGCGTGTGAAAACGTAAGATGCGCCTCCCACGCGGGAATAGCTCAGTTGGTAGAGCACGACCTTGCCAAGGTCGGGGTCGCGAGTTCGAGTCTCGTTTCCCGCTCCAGTTGCAGACGAAGCCCCGGGTCTCCCGGGGTTTCGTGTATCGGGGGTCCGATGCACGGCCCCTGACGCAAGCCGCTACACTGGCTTGAAGTCCAATCCAAGTCACCGGCCTGGTGGCAGAGTGGTCGAACGCGGCCCTCCGGCCGCGTGAGGGGGAGGCAGGAAGCCGACCGGAAGGCGCTCCATGGATGGGTCGCAGTGGAACATCCAAGTCACCGGCCTGGTGGCAGAGTGGTCATGCAGCGGACTGCAAATCCGCGTACGCCGGTTCGATTCCGACCCAGGCCTCCATTCGCAGGCACGCGAAGGCCCGCTGCGGCGGACTGCGCTTCGCGCGTGCGCCAGGGCACCCGTCCGGGGTCGCGCGGCAGTCGCACTCGCCCGCGCAGCGCCCAGCCGGTAGAATGACGCTTTCCAGCCGATTCTTCCGCCCATGACCCCCCTGATCTTCGTGACCGGCGGCGTGGTGTCCTCGCTTGGCAAGGGCATCGCCGCCGCGTCGCTGGCTGCCATCCTCGAAGCGCGCGGCCTGCGCGTGACGCTGATGAAGCTCGACCCCTACATCAATGTGGACCCGGGCACGATGAGCCCGTTCCAGCATGGCGAGGTCTATGTCACCGACGATGGTGCCGAGACCGACCTCGACCTGGGCCACTACGAGCGCTTCGTGCGTACCCGCCTGGGTGGCAAGAATTCGATCACCACCGGCAAGATCTACGAAAGCGTGATCGCCAAGGAGCGCCGCGGCGACTACCTGGGCGCCACCGTGCAGGTCATTCCGCACATCACCGACGAGATCAAGCACCGCGTCTATGAGGCGACCCAGGGCTACGACGTGGCCCTGGTCGAAATCGGCGGCACCGTCGGCGACATCGAATCGCTGCCGTTCCTGGAGGCGATCCGCCAGGTGCGCATCGAGCACGGTGCCGAACACGCCATCTTCATGCACCTCACCCTGGTGCCCTTCATCAAGGCCGCGGGCGAAATCAAGACGAAGCCGACCCAGCACTCGGTGAAGGAACTGCGCTCGATCGGCATCCAGCCGGACATCCTCGTGTGCCGCTGCGAGCAGCCCCTGCCGCAGGGCGATCGACGCAAGATCGCGCTGTTCACCAACGTGCCGGAGAAGGCGGTCATCAGCGCGGTGGACGTGGACATCATCTATTCGCTGCCGCGCTGGCTGCATGCCCAGGGCCTGGACGATATCGTCGTCGACAAGTTGCGCCTCGATGCCCGGCCGGCCGATCTGTCCGAATGGGACCGTGTGGTCGATGCGATGGCCAATCCGCAGGGCGAGGTCGATATCGCCATCGTCGGCAAGTACGTCGAGCACAAGGACGCCTACAAGTCGCTCGGCGAGGCGCTGCGCCATGGTGGCCTCAAGCAGAAGACCCGCGTCAACCTGCGCTGGGTGGAATCGGAGGACATCGAGCGCAAGGGAACCGGGCTGCTCGAGGACGCCGATGGCATCCTCGTGCCCGGCGGCTTCGGCAAGCGCGGTTTCGAGGGCAAGGTCGCGGCCGCGCGCCACGCGCGCGAGAGTCGCGTGCCCTACTTCGGCATCTGCTATGGCATGCACGCGGCGGTAGTCGATTTCGCGCGCAACATCGCCGGCCTGAGCGGCGCCAATTCCAGCGAGAACGACCGCAACTGCACCGATCCGGTGATCGGCCTGATCACCGAGTGGACCACCGGCTCGGGCGAGGTCGAGAAGCGCGACGAGCAGTCCGACCTTGGCGGCACCATGCGCCTGGGTGCGCAGGAATGCCGCCTCAAGCCCGGCACGCTGGCCCGCGAGCTGTATGGCCAGGATGTGGTGCGCGAGCGCCACCGGCATCGCTACGAGTTCAACAACCGCTATCGCCAGCAGTTCGAGGAACTCGGCCTGGTCATCTCTGGCAAGTCCATGGACGACCTGCTGGTCGAGGTGATCGAGCTGCCCGACCATCCCTGGTTCATCGCCTGCCAGGCGCATCCCGAATTCACCTCCACGCCACGCGACGGCCACCCGCTGTTCAGCGGCTTCGTGCGTGCGGCCCGCGAGTACCGGGCGGTGCGCAAGGCGCCGCAGCTGGCGCAGGAAACCACGGCATGAGCGGGTGTCGTGACCGCTGCATCGCCGGGCGTGGCTGCCATCGTTCCGTGCGCCGCCCGGCACGCGGCGCGGCGGGTTCGATCCGGGCGCAAGCCCCTGCAACAGGCACGTCCGTACCATGAACCTGTGCGGCTTCGAAGTGGGCCTCGATCGTCCGCTGTTCCTGATCGCCGGGCCCTGCGTGATCGAATCCATGCAGCTCCAGCTGGATACGGCCGGCACGCTCAAGGAAATCACCGACCGCCTCGGCATGCCCTTCATCTTCAAGTCGAGCTTCGACAAGGCCAACCGCACCTCCGGCACCAGCTTCCGGGGACCGGGCCTGGAGGAGGGCCTCAAGGTGCTGGCGGAGGTGAAGCGCCAGATCGGCGTGCCGGTGCTGACCGACGTGCACGAATACACGCCGATGGACGAGGTGGCCAGCGTCGTCGATGTGCTGCAGACCCCGGCGTTCCTCTGCCGGCAGACGGACTTCATCGTCAAGGCCTGCAGCGCGGGACGTCCGGTCAACATCAAGAAGGGCCAGTTCCTCAGCCCCTGGGAAATGAGGCACGTCGCCGCCAAGGCCAAATCGACCGGCAACCCGGACATCATGGTCTGCGAGCGCGGTGCGAGCTTTGGCTACAACAACCTCGTTTCCGACATGCGCTCGCTGGTGGTCATGCGCGATACCCACTGTCCGGTGGTGTTCGATGCAACCCACTCCGTGCAACTGCCGGGCGGCGCCGACGGCAAGAGCGGCGGTCAGCGCGAATTCGTGCCGGCACTGGCGCGCGCAGCGGTCGCAGTCGGCGTGGCCGGGGTCTTCATGGAAACCCATCCGGACCCCGACCAGGCGCTTTCCGACGGCCCGAATGCGTGGCCGCTCGGGCAGATGGAATGGTTGCTGGAAGCGCTGCTGGAGCTGGATCGATTGACCAAATCGCGCGGCTTCGAGCCAGCCTCCCGGTAGTGCTGCAGGCTGACCTGTGATGGCAACCGAAAGATGGCAACAGGTTTTCGCACGGACGCCTGCGCGCCGAGCCGCCAGGCCATCCAATGATCGCCGAACCCAAGGAGCACCATGAGCAAGATCACGAGCATCCACGCCCGCGAAATCCTCGATTCGCGCGGCAACCCGACGCTGGAAGCGGAAGTCACCCTGGCTGACGGCGCGTTCGGCCGCGCGGCGGTGCCTTCCGGCGCTTCCACCGGTTCACGCGAGGCGGTGGAGCTGCGCGACGGCGACCCGGCGCGCTACCTCGGCAAGGGGGTCAGGAACGCCGTCGCCAACGTCAATGGCGCGATCGCGCAGGCGCTGCAGGGCTTCGATGCCGCCGACCAGCGCGGCCTCGACGGCAAGCTGGTCGCACTCGATGGCACGCCCAACAAGGGCAGGCTCGGCGCCAACGCCCTGCTGGGCGTGTCGCTGGCCGCCGCGCATGCGGTCGCCGCCAGCCGCAGGCAGCCGCTGTGGCGTTATCTGCGGGAAGTCAGCGGGCAGTCCTCGTCCCGGGAACCGACCCTGCCGGTTCCCATGATGAACATCATCAACGGCGGCGCGCATGCCGACAACAACGTCGACCTGCAGGAGTTCATGATCCTGCCCGTGGGCCTGCCCACCTTTGCGGAGGCGCTGCGTGCGGGCGTGGAAGTCTTCCATGCGCTCAAATCCGTGCTGAAGGGCCGAGGTCTTGGCACCGCCGTCGGCGACGAGGGCGGTTTCGCCCCCGATCTCAAGTCCAACGAGGAAGCCATCGAGACCATCCTCGAAGCCATCGACCACGCCGGCTATCGCGCCGGCAGCGACATCTGGCTGGGCCTCGACGCCGCCAGTTCCGAGTTCTTCCGCGACGGTGGCTACCACCTCGACGGCGAGGGCCAGGTACTCTCGCCCGTCGCGTTCACCGCGTTCCTCGCCGACTGGTGTGCCCGCTATCCGATCCTAAGCATCGAGGACGGCATGGCCGAAGGCGACCGCGCGGGCTGGAAGCAACTGACCGAAACCCTCGGCAGCACCATCCAGCTGGTCGGCGACGACAACTTCGTCACCAATCCGAGGATCTTCCGCGAAGGCATCGACAGCGGCATCGCCAATGCCATCCTGATCAAGGTCAACCAGATCGGCACCCTCAGCGAAACGCTGGACGCCATCGCCATGGCCGAAGCGGCCAACTATGCGTCGGTCATCTCGCACCGCTCGGGCGAAACCGAGGACACCACCATCGCCGACCTGGCCGTCGCCACCGCCGCCACGCAGATCAAGACCGGTTCACTGTGCCGCTCCGACCGGGTGGCCAAGTACAACCAGCTCCTGCGCATCGAAGAGGCGCTGGGCACCGCGGCGCGCTACGCCGGTCGCGATGCCTTTCCGAACCTGCCGGGTTTCAAGTGACGAGGTAGATCCACGTGCTGCGCCTGGTCGCATTGATCCTGCTGATCCTCCTGATCGCCCTGCAGGTTCACCTGTGGACCGGGCGCGGGGGTCTGCGCGACGTGTGGCGCCTGGAGCAGCGCATCGAGGAACAGAAGGCGGAGAATGCGCGCCTCAAGGCGCGCAACGACACCCTGTCGGCGGAGGTGGAGGATCTCAAGCGCGGCAAGGAAGCCATCGAGGAGCGCGCGCGCTCGGAACTCGGCCTGATCCGTCCCGGCGAAACCTTCTACCAGGTCGCCGAACCGCCGCCCGACAAGCAGGGCGCCCGGCCCAGGGACGGTGATGGGCACCGCTGAAGCGCTCTGGTGCGTGGTGCCGGCGGCCGGGCAGGGCTTGCGCTTTGGCGCCGAGGTGCCCAAGCAGTATGTCGAACTCGCCGGCCGCCCCTTGTTGGCGTGGACGCTGGCGCGGCTCGCTGGCGCGCCGGCGATCGGCGGGCTGATGGTCGTGCTGGCACGCGATGACCGCTGGTGGCCCAATCTTGCGCTTCCGGCGGGCGTGCCGGTGCTGAGCGTGACTGGCGCCAGCGAGCGCAGCGGTTCGGTGCTCGCCGGCCTGCGTGCCCTGCCGCCCGAGGTGGCGCCCGACGCTTTCGTGCTGGTGCACGATGCCGCGCGCCCCTGCGTGCCGCTGGCCGATATTGCACGACTCGTGGCCCGCGGCACGCCTGCCGGCGGAGCCATCCTCGCCGCGCCGCTGCGCGATACCCTGAAGCGTGCTGCAGGCGATGGCCGCATCGCCGCGACCGAGCCACGCGAATCACGCTGGCGCGCGCTGACACCGCAACTGTTCCGCCGCGGCGAGCTCACCCTGGCGCTGGAACAGGCCGAACGCGATGGCGCGAACATCACCGACGAGGCCATGGCCATGGAGCGCGCCGGCCATCGGCCCTTGCTGGTCGAAGGCGCGGACAGCAACCTCAAGGTCACCACGCCCACCGACCTCGCGCTGGCCGCGCACTGGCTGGCGGCGTCCGGCGCGATCACCTGAGCGTTGCGCGCCGGCCAGATCGACCCGGAGTCGCCGCTTCGACACGCGACCTTGCAGCGTCCGAACCTGCCTTCGCTGGAAGCGGCAGGCCGCAGCGCCCGCGCCAGCGCGAGACGCTTCGAGGGTGCGAATCACCGCGGCCGGCCTGTCGGCCGGGCGCATGCGCTTGCGTTTGCTGCCACGCGGGCATCGGGACGCGCCTGTCCCGGCCGCGGCGCTTCCCGACCGCGCGTCCAGGGGGTAGGCTTCGGGCGACTCCAGCACCGTGACTCCGGCATCCAGCCCCATGCGCATCGGCCAAGGCATCGACGTCCACGCGTTCGGACCCGGCGACCATGTCGTCCTGGGCGGGGTGCACATTCCACATGACCGCGGGCTTGTCGCGCATTCCGATGGTGACGTGGTCATCCACGCGGCGTGCGACGCCATCCTCGGCGCGCTGGCGCTGGGCGATCTGGGCCAGCACTTCCCGCCCGCCGACCCGCAGTGGCGCGGCGTGAGCAGCCGCAACCTGCTGCTGCATTGCGCGGCGCTGATGATCGAGGCGGGCTACGCAATGGTCAATCTGGATATCAGCGTGGTGTGCGAAGCGCCGAAGCTGGCGTCGCATGTCATGGCGATGCGGCGCAATCTGGCCGCAGATCTCGGCTGTGCGGTGGGCGAGGTCAGCGTCAAGGCGACCACCAGCGAGCAGCTCGGCTTTGCCGGTCGCGGCGAGGGGATCGCGGCGCTCGCCGTGGTGCTGCTGCAACGCCGGCGCGAGGCGTCCCTGGTGGGCAACGAGGTGGATGCCGAACTCGAAGCCGTGGCCCGGCGTGCCGAACCGGATGCGCCGGCCTGATGGCGCAGCTGCCGTTTGCCCATGGCGGGCCGGTGCTGCGGGCGCGACTGCGCGCGCAAGCCGCCGATTTCGTGGTCGAGGAAGTACTGGGCTTCGCCCCCGATGGCAGCGGTGAGCACGTCTTCGTGCAGGTCGAAAAGATCGGCGCGAATACCGATTGGGTCGCCGGTCGGCTGGCTGCATTCGCCCGTGTGCCGCCGGCGGCGGTCGGCTATGCCGGCCTCAAGGATCGGCACGCCCTGACCTGGCAGACCTTCAGCGTGCACCTGCCGGGACGCGCCGATCCGGACTGGTCGGCGCTGGCCGTGCCCGGCGTGCGCGTGTTGGCGGCCGAACGCCACTCGCGCAAGCTCAAGCGGGGTGCGCACCGCGGCAACCGATTCCGCATCTGCCTGCGCGAGGCCGAAGGCGACCACGAGCGGGCAGCCGGCCGGCTGGCGGCACTCGCGGCGGACGGTGTGCCGAACTATTTCGGCGAGCAACGCTTTGGCCGCGACGGCGGCAACCTGGAGCTCGCCCGCGCGCTGTTTGCCGGGCAGGCGCTGCCGCGCGCACAGCGCGGCTTCGCTCTTTCCGCGGCACGGGCAGAAATCTTCAACGCGGTGCTGGCGGCGCGCGTCGCTGCGGGCAGCTGGAATCGCGGCCTTGACGGCGAGGTCTGGATGCTGGCCGGCAGCCAATCCGTGTTCGGCCCCGAACCCATGGATGAGGCGCTGGCCAGGCGTGTCAGCGCAGCGGACATCCACCCGACGGGGCCGCTGTGGGGGCGCGGCAACCTGCGCAGCGGCGCCGCCGTGCGGGTGCTGGAGGAGCGCATCGCCAGCGAGCACGCCGACTTCGCCCAGGGTCTCGAACGCGCCGGCCTGGCCCAGGAGCGCCGCGCGCTGCGCCTGCCCGTTGCCGGGCTGGCCTGGGAATGGCAGGGTGGCGCCGAGCTGGTGCTTTCCTTCGAACTCGCCCGTGGCAGTTTTGCAACGACGGTGCTGCGCGAGTTGTGCGACTGGTCACCCGCGGTGCACTCCGGGTGAACCCTTCTTCCGGACATTCCATGCACTACCTGCCCGTCTTCATCCGCATTCCGCTGGCCGCCAGCCTGATCCTCGCCAGTACCCTGGTGCACGCGGTCGGCCTGTTTGGCGTCGCCCTGCTCAAGGCGCTGGTGCCGCTGGCCGCGTGGCAGCGTGCCTGCAACCGGCCGCTCACCGCCATTGCCGAAAGCTGGATCGCCTTCAACAGCGCCCTGATCGCGCTGTTCACCACGACCCGGTTCCAGCTGCACATGGACGCCAACCTGGCACGCGGGGGGCATTACCTGGTGCTGGCCAACCACCAGTGCTGGAGTGACATCCCGGTGCTGCAGAAGGTCTTCAACCGGCGCATCCCGCTGCTGCGCTTCTTCCTCAAGCGGCAGCTGTTCTGGGTTCCGGTGCTGGGCCTGGCTTGGTGGGCGCTGGATTTTCCCTTCATGCATCGCCACTCGCGCGAGGCAATCGCACGCCGGCCGGAGCTGGCCGACCAGGACATCGCCGCGACCCGGCGCGCCTGCGAGCGGTTTCGCGACATCCCGGTGTCGGTGATGAACTTCGTCGAGGGCACGCGTTTCACCGCAGCCAAGCATGCGGCGCAAGCATCGCCCTATCGGCACCTGTTGCGGCCCAAGGCGGGCGGGGTCGCCTTCGTCATCGACGCGATGGGCGGGGCGCTTGCAGCCATCCTCGACGTCACCATCGTCTATCCGGCGGGTGCGCCAAGTTTCATCGACCTGTTCGCCAATCGCGTGCCGGAAGTGCGCATCGAGGTGCGTGAGCGGCCGATCCCGCGCGAGTTCGTCGGCGGCGACTACCGGGGCGACGCCGCCTTCCGCGCGCGCTTCCAGGCGTGGATGAATGCCCTGTGGGACGACAAGGACGCAACGCTCGCGCGCCTGCTGCAGCGCTGAGTACGCGCCGGCCACGCGCCGGCGCGCCCGCGGCGGAATGCCGTCAGATGCCGGTCATGCCCAGCGTGTTGTAGCCGGCATCGACATAGGTCACTTCGCCGGTGATCCCCGAAGCGAGATCCGAGCACAGGAAGGCGGCGGTGTTGCCGACCTCGTCGATGGTGACATTGCGGCGCAGCGGCGCGCACTGCTCGACGTGTTCGAGCATCTTGCGGAAATTCGCCACGCCCGAGGCGGCCAGGGTCTTGATCGGCCCGGCCGAAATGGCGTTCACGCGCGTGCCCTCCGGACCCAGGTTGTAGGCCAGGTAGCGCACGTTGGCCTCCAGGCTGGCCTTGGCCAGGCCCATCACGTTGTAGCTTTCCATGGCGCGCTGGGCGCCCAGATAGGTCAAGGTGAGGATGGCGCCGCCGCGATTCTTCATCAGCGGGCGGGCGGCCTTGGCCAGGGCCGCCAGGCTGTAGCTGGAAATGTCGTGCGCGACGGTGAAGGCTTCGCGCGACAGCCCCTCGAGGAACTCGCCCTGCAGCGCCTCGCGCGGAGCGAAACCGATCGAATGGACGAGGATGTCGAAGCCGTCCCAATGCTGGCCGAGATCATCGAACAGTGCCGTGATGTCGCTGTCGCGGGTCACGTCGCAGGGCAGCACGATGTTGGATCCGAAGGCCGCGGCCGCCTCGTCCACGCGCGACTTCAGCTTTTCATCGACATAGGTGAAGGCGAGTTGCGCGCCCTCGCGGTGCATGGCATTGGCAATGCCCCAGGCGATCGAACGCTGGCTGAGGATGCCGGTGATCAGGGCGCGCTTGCCGTGCAGGAAACCCATGGACAACTCCGGATGCGAATGCGGAAGGCGCAGATTCTACCGGGATTCACATCACGGCAG
Organism: Dokdonella sp.; assembly: GCA_023228465.1. Classification (GTDB taxonomy): domain Bacteria; phylum Pseudomonadota; class Gammaproteobacteria; order Xanthomonadales; family Rhodanobacteraceae; genus Dokdonella_A. Next base: position 22,850 of record JALOBC010000031.1, read on the forward strand.
GAACGGCGCTCGACCCGCACTGGCGTTGGTTGCGGGCGCGCACATGCAGGCAATCGGGTGGCGGCACGAAGTGCGCGCAGGCCTGCACGCCGCTACTGGCCCACCCCCACGCGGATGCGGTCGCCGGGTTGCAGGTCGGCGTCGATGCCCGGGTTCAGCCGGCGCAAGCGTTCGAGCGTGAGCGAGTAGCGCCGCGCAATCGTCCACAGGCTGTCGCCCGCCTTGACGACATGCTCGTGGCTGCGCTGGCCAGAAGCGGCGGCCGGGGCGCGATGCGCGGTGACCGCTCCGGGCAACAGGAGTGGGGTGTTGCGCAGGAGCGTCTCATCCTCGCCGACCCCATTGGCGGCGGCGAGGGCCGGCGTGTCCACGCCGTGCAGCTCGGCCCAGCGCGCGATCGACCCGCTGAAGCCGGCGCGTTCCTCGTGCCAGTCGCCCCACAGCGCCAGCGGGACGCGCGCCGCGTTGGCATGGAAGGACGCCACGCGTGGCGCGGGCATCAGCAGTTCGCGCGCGTTCGATGGCATGCGGTGGTTCCGATAGCCGGCGTTCCACTGCGCCATGTCGCTGCGTGACACGCCGGCCAGGTGTGCGGCGAGACGCAGGTCCATGGCCGCTTCCAGCGTGACCGTTGCCAGGTGGTCGGCCGCTTCCGGGGCGGGCAGTTCCAGGCCGAAGGTGGCCGGGGATTCCACGATGCAGGCCAGCGCAAACATGCGATCCAGGTGCCGTTGCGCCTGCGGGTTCAGGCGGGCCAGCTCGTCGGCGGACAGCGCGCGCGCCTCGCGCCCGGCGAGCAGCTTGCGCATGCGGAACTCGCCGCTGTTGTAGGCAAGGTCGGCGGCACGCCAGTCCTTGAACACGCGCTCGTAGCGCTCGAGCAGATCGAGCGCAGCGCGGGTCGAGGCGCGCGCGTCCAGGCGCTCGTCGACTTCGTCCGACACCGTCAGGCCCATTTCCCGGGCCGTGCCGACGGCCAGCTGCCACATGCCGCCGGGCAGGTTGCGCTTGCCGGGCAGGGGACGATAGCCACTTTCGACGTAGGGCAGCAGGGCCAGTTCGCCGGGCAGGTCGCGCGTCTCGATCTCGTCGATCACCAGCAGCAGGAAGGGCAGGGCGGCCTTCCAGCTGCGCTCGAACAGGAACGGACTGTCCGCATAGTTGCGCGCCAGGCGGCGCACGTCGGGACGATAGTTGCAGGGGTCGAGCGCGAAGCGCGTGCGCAGGCGCTCCCAGGGCGAGGCCGGTGGCACTGGCAGCGGCGCAGCCGGCGGCGCGGCGGCAAGCGGCGGGACCGGCAGTGACGGTGGTGGCGCTGGTGCCGTCGTCGGCCGCTTCGACGGCGCCGCGCAGGCGGCCAGCAGCAGCAGGCCCAGCACGGGCAGGCCGCGCAGCACGTGGCGCCGCGCCAGCCTCAACGTGCCGGCATCCGGAAGTGGTCCTTGCGCCGGCGCAGCTCGGCGAAGCGCGCCACGCGGTCGGCGATGCCGAGCGCCGCCTTGAGCTCCGGCGCATCGATGCGCAGGAAGGGGTTGGTGGCGCGTTCGCGTGCCAGCGACACCGGCAGGGTGGGCCGGCCGTTGGCGCGCAGCGCCTCCGCTTCGGCAGCGCGCGCGACCAGCGCGGCATTGCCCGGCTCGTGCTGCAAGGCAAATGCGCAGTTGGCGCGCGTGTATTCATGGCCGCAGCAGACCAGGGTCGCGTCGGGCAGCGCGGCAAGCCGCTCCAGCGAGGCCAGCATCTGTGCCGGACTGCCCTCGAACAGGCGTCCGCAGCCGACACTGAACAGCGTATCGCCGCTGAACAGCAGGCCGTGACCGTAGTAGCTGACGTGGCTGGTGGTATGCCCGGGTACGGCGATGACTTCGAATGACAGGCGCGGCTCTACCAGGCGGATGTGCGCGCCATCGTCGACGCGGTGGGTGACGTGGTCGATGCGATCGTCGTGCGGGGCGTACACGTCCGCCCCGGTGGCGGCCACCAGGTCGGCGACCCCGCCGGTGTGGTCGACATGGTGGTGGGTCAGCAGGATGGCGTGCAGCCGCAGCCGCTCGCGCGCCAGGGCCGCGTGCACCGGCGCCGCTTCGCCCGGATCGACGACCAGCGCCGCACCGCCCGCATCGGCAAGCAGCCAGATGTAGTTGTCGGCAAGCGCCGGCAATGGGACTGGACGGAGGTCGTGCATGGCGCGGCGAATATAGCCAGCCCGGCCCTGCGGTTCGTTAAGGAGTCATTAGCCGCGGCGGCTGCAGGTACACTTCACACGTGCCTGCCGTCGCTCCAAACCTGTGTGCCCTGCCTGAGCTCGCGCCACTCCTGCGCGAGGAACTCGAACGCGTCTCGCTGGAGGCCATGCGCCGGCCGAGTGGCCGCGCCCTGCTGGTGCAGGCGTGTGCCGATTGCCGGCAAACGGCGGTGGATGCAGGTCGCCTGGTGCTGGTACGCCAGCATCTTCAGGCGCAGCGCCTGACCGGAGCCGCCCACTGCGATCCGCGGGCACTGCCCTGGGAGGACGCCGCGTTCCAGCTCGTCGTGGCCCAGCACGTCGGTGATGCGCTCGGTGATTCGGAGCCGCTGGTGGAGGAACTGGTGCGCGTGCTGGCGCCGGGCGGGGTGATCCTGTGGTTCGGCTTCAATCCGCTCAGTCCGTGGTTGGCGCGCATGCGCTGGAAGACACGCGGCCGCGTGACGCCGCCGCAGCCGTTGCACGCCGATCGCGCGCGCCAGCAGTTGTTGCGCCAGCACCTGGCCCCGGCGGCACTCGACTGGTTGGGTCCGAGCTGGCCCCTGCGTGTGGCCAGCGCGCACCTTGATACCCTGGTCGGACCCTTGCGGGCGGCCTACCTGATCACGGCGACGCGCGAGCTGGTGACGCCGCTGGCGCTGCGCCGGGATCGGCGACGTGAACAGGTGGTGATCGCGCCGCCGCTGGCCGTACCCAGCCGCAGGGCGTGTGCGTGATGCCAGGCGCTGGGGTAGTGGAACTCTTCACCGACGGTGCCTGCCTCGGCAATCCCGGCCCAGGTGGCTGGGCTGCGCTGCTGCGCCATGCCGGTCGCGAACGCGAACTCAGCGGCGGCGAGCCGCATACCACCAACAACCGCATGGAGCTGATGGCCGCGATTGCCGGACTCGAGGCGCTCAAGCGGCCATGCGAGGTCGTCCTCACCACCGACTCGCAATACGTCAAGCGCGGCGTGGAGGAATGGATGGCGCGCTGGCGGGCCAATGGCTGGCGTACCAGCGACCGCCAGCCGGTGAAGAACCGCGATCTCTGGGAACGCCTGTCCGCGGCCCTTGCGTCCCACCGCGTCCGCTGGCATTGGGTACGCGGACATGCCGGGCACGCCGAAAACGAACGCGTGGATGCCCTGGCACGTGCGGCGGCGGAAGCTTGCCGTGCGGCCGGGGCCGCAAGTTGAGGCCGGGTGCGATGAAGGACGCACGGCAAGTGACCGTGCGAGATTCCCGGCAAGCGCGCTGCCTGTCGCCTCGTGCCACGCGCACCTCGAGCTTGTAGGCAAGACCCGACTCCATTTCCCCTCTCCAGTACGCCAATGCGCCAGATCATCCTCGACACCGAAACCACCGGCCTTGAAGTCCAGCGCGATCACCGGGTGGTCGAAATCGGTTGCCTCGAATTGGTACACAGGCGGCTGACGGGCAGGCATTTTCATCGCTACCTGAATCCGGAACGCGCGATCGACGCCGGGGCGCGGGCGATCACCGGCATCACCGACGAAAGCCTGCTGGACAAGCCGCGCTTCGCCGAGATCGCCGACGAGTTCCTTGCCTTCATCGACGGCGCCGAAATCGTCGCTCATAACGCCGCCTTCGACATCGGCTTCCTGGATGCGGAATTTGCCCGCGCCGGGCATGGCGAGCGTGCCCTCTCGAGCCGCGTCAGCGTGCTCGATACCCTGGTGCTCGCGCGCGAGAAGTTTCCCGGCCAGCGCAATTCGCTCACGGCCCTGTGCAAGCGGCTGGGCGTGGACGACAGCCACCGCGAACTGCATGGTGCGATGCTGGACGCGAACCTGCTGGCCGAGGTGTATCTCATCCTCACCGCCGGCCAGAGTCAGCTGGGCTTCGGCGAGGAAGCGGCTGCGGCCGTGGCCACCGCGCCCGGCGAGATCAGGATCAGCGCCCGCCCGCGCGTGCTGCGTGCCCGGGACGAGGAAGTCGCGCGGCATGCCGCGCGCTTGCAGGCGATCGAGAAGAACAGCCGCGACGGCTGCGTGTGGCTGCGCGTGGAACCGGTTTCCTAGCCAGGCGCAAGGCAAGGCGCGGCGCTGGCGGCGGCCCAGGGCCTGCCTTGGGCTACCATGAGGCCTTTGTGGAGGGGCGAACGCCATGTGGTATGCCGTCACCGGCACCGATGTTCCCGATTCCCTGACCCTGCGGGCGGCGGCGCGGCCGGCACACGTGGCGCGCCTGGAACGCCTGCGCGATGCGGGTCGCCTGCTGCTGGCGGGGCCGTTTCCGGCCATCGATGCCGAGGAGCCGGGGCCGGCCGGCTACAGCGGCAGCCTGATCGTGGCCGAGTTCGATGACCTTGCCGCCGCACGGGCCTGGGCCGAGGCTGATCCCTACGTGGCGGCCGGCGTGTATTCGGCGGTCGAGGTGCGGCCGTTTCGCCGCGTGCTGCCATGAACGGACGGGTCGAGCGCATCCGTGCGGCCCTCGAAGCCGCCCTGAGCCCGGCCGAGCTGGTGGTGGAGGACGACGGCCACCGCCATGTGGGCCATCCGGGTGCACGCGACGGGCGCGGACACTTCAACGTGCGCATCGTCAGCGCCAGCTTTCGCGGCCAGTTGCCGCTGGCGCGCCACCGCGCCGTCTATGCGGCGCTCGGGGACATGATGCAGACGGACATCCACGCCCTGTCGATCGATGCGCGCACCCCGGAGGAAGCGGCTTGAGCGCGCCGCGAACGCGCCGCCCGCGTGCGCTGGCGGCCACCCCGGCATTGCACGCCGCCCGGCTCATTGCGCAGAATGCTGCCGTTGCAGCATGCTCGTCCGCCGTTCCTGCAGCCCGGTTTCCAGGGGCCATCGAGACCCGCTTTCCATGCGTCTGACCACGATCAAGCTTGCCGGCTTCAAGTCCTTCGTCGATCCGACCACGCTGCACCTGCCGACCAACATGACCGGCGTGGTGGGGCCAAACGGCTGCGGCAAATCCAACATCATCGACGCCATCCGCTGGGTGATGGGCGAGAGCGCGGCCAGCCGCCTGCGTGGTGATGCGCTCACCGACGTCATCTTTTCGGGTTCCGCCACGCGCAAGCCGGTGGGCAGTGCCACGGTCGAACTGCGTTTCGACAATTCCGATGGCCTGATTGCCGGCGAGTACGCGGCCTATGGCGAGATTTCGGTCAAGCGCCTGGTCAGCCGCGATGGCCAGTCGCAGTATTTCCTCAATGGCGTGCGCTGCCGCCGGCGCGACATCACCGATCTGTTCCTCGGCACCGGGCTGGGGCCGCGCAGCTATTCGATCATCGAGCAGGGCATGATCTCGGAGATCGTCGAGGCCGATCCGGAGCAATTGCGCAACCACCTGGAGGAAGCGGCCGGCATCTCCAAGTACAAGGAACGGCGCAAGGAAACGGAAAGCCGCATCAGGTCCACGCGCGAAAACCTCGACCGCGTGCGCGACGTGCGCGACGAGGTGGACAAGCAGCTCGAACACCTCAAGCGCCAGGCGCGTACCGCCGAGCGCTGGCAGGCCCTGCAGCTGGAGCACAAGCGCCGCGAGGCCGATCTCAAGGCGCTCAACCTGCGCGAGGCGCGTGCCGCCCTTGCCACCCATTCCGGCGCGGTGCGCGCGGCGGAGCTGGCCATTGAACAGCAGCTGGCCGGCCAGCGCCGCGCCGAGGCCGAACTGGAGGCCGGGCGCGAAGCGCATGCCGCCGCTGGCGACCAGGTCAACGCGGTGCAGGGCGAGGTGTATGCCATTGGTGCCGAGATCGCCCGCGTCGAGCAGCAGATCCGCCACAACCGCGAGCTGGCCGAGCAGCTGCAGCGCGCCTGGGACGAAAGTGGGCGTGCGCGCGCCGAACTGGTCGAGCATGTTGCCGCGGACCAGCGTCGTCACGATGAGCTCAGCGCCCTGCTGGCCGAGGCCGAGCCCCGGCGCGAGACCCTGCAGGAAGCGCGCGAAGCCGCCGCCGAGGCGCTGCAGGCTGCCGAGGCCCGGCTTGCCGACTGGCAGGGGGCCTGGCAGCAGCACACCCAGGCGGCATCGCAGGCGGCCCAGGCCGCCGAGGTCGAACGCACCCATCTCAATCACCTGGACAAGCAGTGCATGGCCGGCGATCAGCGCCGTGCCGCGCTGGAAGCGGAGCTGAGCGGGGCCGACGTGGACGCGCTGGCGCGCGCGCTGGCGACGCTCGAAGAAGAGCACGCCCTGTTCCGCGAGCGCGTGGAAATGCATACCGAGGCGCTGGACGAACGGCGGGTCGCGGCCGAATCGGCACTCGAGGGCGAGCGGGCCACCCAGGTCGAGCTGACCGCCACGCGTGGCAACCTGGAGTCCCTGCGCGGCCGGCTCGCCTCGCTGGAGACCTTGCAGCAGGCGGCCCTGGGCGAAGCCGCCGGGGCGGCCCAGGACTGGCTGCAGGGGCTCGGGCTGGATGGCAGCCGGCGCCTGGGCGTGACGCTGCAAGTCGAGCCGGGTTGGGAGCGCGCGGTCGAAACCGTGCTGGACGGCTGGCTGGAAGCAGTGCTGGTGGATGACGTCGATCCGCTGGTCGAGGAACTTGCCGCGCTCGCCGATTGCGACCTTGGACTGCTTGCCAGTGGTGGCGCGTCGCCGCGTGTCGCTGCCGACACGCTGGCGGGGCGCGTCACCGGCCCGGCGGCGGCGCTTCGCCTGCTGGCGCACGTGCATTGCGTGGATGATGTCGCCGCCGCGCGGGCGCGGCTGGCTGCGCTGGAGGACAACGGTTCGGTCATCACGCGCGCCGGCGAGTGGTTCGGTCCGGGCTTCGCGCGCATCCGCCGTGGTGCCGGGGCCCAGGTCGGCGTGATCGCACGCGAGCGCGAACTGCGCGAACTGGCCGAGCGCATCGCGGTGACCACGCGTGCAGCGGACGAACTGGCCGCCGTGTTGGAGCAGCGCAAGCAGGCGCGCATCGATGCCGAACGCGTGCGTGACGATGCCCAGCGCGAGCTGTACGGGCTGCATCGGCGCCTGGCGGAAATGGCCGGCCAGCTGCAGAGCCAGCGCGGACGCATCGACAGCGTTCATGAGCGCCTCGGGCGGGTGCGCACCGAACTGGCCGAAGTCACCGAACGGCTGGCGGTCGATCGCGAGGAGGTGCGCAGTGCGCGTGCCCGTCTGGAGGTTGCGGTCGAGCGCATGGGCGAGCTCGAGCAACAGCGCCAGGCGCTGGATGCCGCGCGCCGCGAGTTGCTGGAAGCCCGCGAAGTGGCACGCATGAACGCCCGCGAGGCTGCCGATGCCGCCCACCAGGCGGCACTCTCCGACGAATCACGCCGCGCTGCGGTGGCCTCGCTCGCGCAGTCCCTGCAGCGCATGCAGGCGCAACTGGCCCAGCTCGATGCGCGGCGCAGTGAAATCGAGGCGCAGCTGGCCGCGGGCGGGGATCCGCTGAGCGAACTGGAGGCCGAGCGCCAGCGACACCTGGCGCAGCGCGTGCTGGTGGATCGGCGCATGGTCGAGGTGCGCCAGGCACTGCAGGAATGCGACGCGGAACTGCGCCGACTCGAGCAGCAGCGCCATGCCAGCGAACAGCGGCTGGCCGAGCAGCGCGAGGCGCTCTCCGGACTGCGGCTGCGCGAACAGGAACAGCGCCTGCACGCCGAGGCGCTGACCGCTGCCATCAACGCGGCCGGCTTCGTGCTCGATGAGGTGCTGGACGCCTTGCCGGCCGAGGCCGATGTGGGCGTCTGGCAGGCCGAACTCGGCGAGATCGAACAGAAGATCCGGCGCCTCGAGCCGGTCAACCTGGCGGCCATCCAGGAATACGAGGAACAATCCGAGCGCAAGGGCTATCTGGACGCCCAACTGGCCGACCTCACCACGGCGCTGGAAACACTCGAAGGCGCAATCCGCAAGATCGACCGCGAAACCCGCGCACGCTTCAAGGACACCTTCGATCGGGTCAATATCGGCGTGCAGGAGCTGTTCCCGCGCCTGTTCGGGGGCGGGCATGCGCACCTCGAACTCACCGGCGACGATCTGCTGACCACCGGCGTCACCATCATGGCCAGGCCACCGGGCAAGCGCGTCAGTTCGATCTCGCTGCTCTCTGGCGGCGAGAAGGCCATGACCGCAGTGGCGCTGGTGTTTGCGATCTTCCGACTGAACCCGGCGCCGTTCTGCCTTCTGGACGAGGTCGATGCACCGCTGGACGAGGCGAATGTCGGGCGCTTCTCTGCCCTGGTGTCGGAAATGAGCGAGCAGGTGCAGTTCATCTTCGTCAGCCACAACAAATCGACGATGGAGGCCGCACGCCAGCTGTGCGGCGTTACCATGCGCGAGCCGGGCGTGTCGCGCCTGGTACAGGTGGATCTGGCCGAGGCCGCCAAGCTGGCGGGTGCCGCTTGAGCCTGGTGACCCTTGCAGGAAGGATTTAATGATGGAGTGGAACGCCGCTGTCGGCATCCCGCTGATCGTCTTTGGCGCCGTGGTGCTGATCCTGATCTATGTCTTCGGACGCCCGCAGAAGCCACGCCAGGGCGAGCGACGTGCGCGGCGCGAAGCGGGCGCCGGCCGCGTCGAGCCGACCCTGGGCGAAACCGGTCCGCAAGCCGGTGCGGATGACGAACTGCCGAGCATGCGTGCCGACGACAGCGAATCCGAGACGCCTCCGCCACGCGCCGCAGCCAGCGTCGGCGTGCGTCCGGATCGTCCCATCGAGCGCATCGTCACGCTCTTCGTCGCCGCACCGACCGGCGAAACCCTGCGCGGCGCCGACGTCGTCGTGGCCGCCGAGAAGGCCGGGCTGGAGTTCGGTGACCTGGGCATCTTCCACCGCCGCGCCGTCGGCCGGCATGCCGAGGGGCCGGTGTTCAGCATGGCGGACATGGTCAAGCCGGGCAGTTTCGACATGAGCCGCCTGGACAGCCTGCACACGCCCGGGGTCACCCTGTTCATGACCCTGCCGGGACCGCTGCCTGCACTGGATGCCTGGGAAATGCTGCTGCCGACCGCCCAGCGTCTGGCCGAACTGCTCGATGCGCGCGTGCTCGATGAAGATCGCAGTGTGCTCGGACGCCAGCGCATCGCCCATCTGCGCGATGAGATGCGCGCCTGGGATCGGCGCCAGGAACGCGACCGCATCCGTCCCGGCCACTGAAGCTCCGGCCACCTGGGCGCGTGGCCCGGCCGCGGGCGCCTCGCGGCGCGGCGTCCGATCAGGCGGTGTCAGTCGAGTCGAGCAGTTCGGCGACCAGCGCGATGTACCGGCGCATGGCTTCCTCGCGCGGGGTGCCCGCGAGCTTGGCCCAGGCTTCGCGCTTTGCGGTGTCCACGAAATCGAAGAAGCCCGGCCTGGGGCCGCGCGCATCGCCTTGCGAACCCTGCTTGTAGAGCGCGTACAGGCGCAGCAGCGTGTCGTTGCCCGGTGGTCCGGGCAGGCTCTTCGCGCGGGTTGCCGCCTGTTCGAAGCGGGCCTGGAGGTCGGACATGGGAATGGGTGCGATCGCCATCGATGCGTCGTCGTACAGCTTACAACAGCCTCGCACGCACGCTGCAGCGACGCGCCTGTGACCATTTATTGCATGCTGATTCTTGCAACCATGGAGCGCAGGCGCGATGCTGCGGGCGACTTCCCGAAACGCATCGCAGGGGTATTCGGGACGCGGCAGTGGCAACTGCATGGCGGGTGGCACCGGGTTCGCAACCACGTGCCGCGCACTGCAATCCAGGCACATCATGACTATTGGAGAACAGCATCATGGCGGGATGGTTCGAGCTCGGCACCGACAAGAATGGCCAGTTCCGCTTCGTGTTGAAGGCGGGCAACGCACAGACGATCCTCGTCAGCGAGTCCTACAGGACCGAGGCTGCGGCCCGCAACGGCATTGCATCGGTGCAGAAGAACTGCAGCGACGACGCCCGCTTCGAGACAAGGGATGCAGCCAACGGGAAGTTCTATTTCAACCTCAAGGCCGCCAATCACCAGGTGATCGGCACCAGCCAGATGTACGCATCCGCGGCCACGCGCGCCACCGGCATCGCCTCGGTCAAGGCCAATGGCACCAGCACCACCATCAAGTCGCCGAGCTGACGCGACGGGCAGGCGCTTCAGACGATCCAGGCATCGAGCCGGCGTTCGATTTCCTGTTCGATGAGGGGCTTGAGCGCGGCGGCCAGCAGGCCCAGGCGCAGGTGAATGCGCAGCTCGGGCCCGGCGACATCCACGGTGCCCGACACGCCCGGGCGGGCCACATGCAGCACGTCACCCTGCCAGTGGTGATGCACGCCGTAACGCTGCGCCAGATGGGCCGCCAGCTGATCCACGGCGGCGCGCACCTGCAGCGGTTGCAGCGCATGCAGGCGGCGGATTTCGATGGCCGACACGGCACCCCGGAGCGCTGGATACGGGGCGCGATTGTCGCATGGCACGCCGGTTGATCGACGGCTGCCCGTGCCCGTGGCTGCATGCTACAGTTCCCGATCGCGCGCTACAGGGACCCCGATGCGACTCAGCTTTGCGAATGGCGAGCATGCCGACGTCGTCGTCGAAGACACGATCATTCTCGGCAGCGCGGAAGGCAGTGCGCTGGTGTTGCCGGCGCGCGAAGTCGCCGCGCGCCACGTGCGCCTCAACGTGGGTGCACGTGGCATCGTGCTGGAAGTGCTCGAGCCCGGCGCGCGCACGCATGTCAATGCGCGCCCGGTCCGCGAACGCGCCCTGCTGCATCTGGGCGATATCGTCTGCCTCGGTCGCATTGCCATCACCCTGAAGGCCGACCGGGACGATTCGATCGAGGCGCCGCCGCCGGTCACGCAAGCCGGCCCGGCGCAGGCGCCGGCTGCCGTCACCCTGCGCGGTGTTGCCGGCAGCCACTTCGGCCGCGCCCTGGCGATCAACCCGCGCCTGACGGTGGGCCGTGGCAGGGATTGCGCGCTGCGCATCGATGAGCCGCAGGTGGCACGCCAGCATGCCGTGGTCGAGGCGGCGGGCCAGTCCATCTACCTGCGCGGTGGCGGCGAAGGCCGGTCGCTGCGCGTGAATGGCATTCCGGTTGCGGACGCGGTGATCTATCCGGGCGACCAGATCACCATTGGCCGCAGCCAGTTCCTGGTCGAAGCGCCGGGTTGGCCGCGGCGCGGCGAGGCGGGCCGGATTGCCGGCCATGCGATCACCGACGCAGTGCGCGCGCTGGAGGCCCCGCCGGCGGCGCCCGTGGCGGCCCGTCACCGTGGCCTGTGGTGGCTGATCGGCGTCGCCGCGTTGATCGCGCTGATCTCGGTCCTGCTGATCGAGCGCGGACTCTGACCTCTCGACGGGGTGCCCGCGCCCGCTTTCCGGCGGCGCAACCCGGGCACGACTCGCGCAAGCGGCCGGCCGGCAGGGCGGGCGACGTTTCCGGGTCGGGACCTGCCGCCGTGTGCTTGCCTGCTTGCTGCGCTGCGGCATAATGCAGTGCCAACCCTGGTCATGCCCCAGAAGGAGTTCCGGTGAGCCGCGATTACAACTTCAGCGCAGGCCCCGCCGCGCTGCCCGAGGAAGTCCTGCGCGAAGTCCAGGCGGAACTGCTCGAATGGGGTGGCGCTCGTGCCTCCGTGATGGAGGTCAGCCATCGTGGCAAGGCTTTCGCGGCCATGGCCGGCGAGGCCGAGCAGGACCTGCGCGAATTGCTGGCCGTGCCGGATGACTACCGGGTGCTGTTCCTGCAGGGTGGCGCGACGCAACATTTCGCCCAGATCGCCATGAACTTCGCGCGCCGCGATCAGGCCGTCGATTATGTGCTCACCGGCGACTGGAGCGAGAAGGCGGCGAAGGAGGCGGCGGCTTCGGCATGCGTGCGCATCGCGGCCAGTTCCGCCGCGACGAACTACGATCGCGTCCCGCCGCGTGCGACCTGGGACCTGGATCCTGGCGCGGCCTATGTGCATGTGACGCCGAATGAAACGATCCGCGGGGTCGAGTTCCACGCGGTGCCCGAGGTCGGAGACGTGCCGCTGATCGGCGATGTCTCCTCGACCATCCTGTCGCGCCCGCTGGAAGTGGCCAGGTATGCGCTGCTGTATGCCGGTGCGCAGAAGAACATCGGCCCATCGGGACTGGTGGTGATGATCGTGCGCGAGGAACTGTTGCAACGCTGTCCCAAGGCGTTGCCACGCATCTTCAACTACGCCGAACACGCCGCGGCGGGTTCCATGCTGAACACGCCCAACACCTGGGGCTGGTATCTCGCCGGGCAGGTATTCAAGTGGCTCAAGCGTCAGGGTGGGGTGGCCGCAATGGGCGAGCGCAATCGTGCCAAGGCGGAACTCCTGTACGGCTACATCGACGGCTCCGGCTGGTATCGCAACCCGGTCGAACCGGCCGCGCGTTCCTGGATGAACGTGCCGTTCACCCTGCCGCGCGCCGAGCTCGATGCGGTCTTCCTCGAGGAAGCGGACGCTGCCGGCCTGATGGCGCTCAAGGGCCACCGCGCGGTCGGCGGCATGCGCGCCTCGATCTACAACGCCATGCCCCTGGCCGGCGTGCAGGCGCTGGTCGATTTCATGGCCGACTTCGCGCGCCGCCACGGTTGACCAGCCGCCGCGCGCGCCCTGGCTTGGCCGATTCCCGATTCCCGATTCCCGATATCCCCATGTTCACCATCCAGACCCTGAACCACATTGCCCGCAGCGGCCTTGATCGCCTGCCGGCCAACCTCTACCGCGTGGCCAGTGAAGTCGCCGCGCCCGACGCCGTGCTGCTGCGCTCGGCCGACATGCACGCCTGGCCGGTGGCGGACAGCGTGAAGGCGGTGGCACGCGCTGGCGCCGGCACCAACAATATCCCGGTGGCGGCGCTGTCGGCGCGCGGCGTGCCGGTGTTCAACGCACCCGGCGCAAATGCCAATGCGGTCAAGGAACTGGTTGTGGCCGGCATGCTGCTGGCGGCGCGGAATCTCGCCGATGCGCTGGCCTTCGTGCGCGAACTGGAAGCGGACGCGGAGCTCGATCGTC
>JALOBC010000081.1 GCA_023228465.1 Dokdonella sp.
GCTGCTGGCCGGCTTGACGCTCGACCACCTGCTGGTGTTCGGCGTGCTGGCGCTGGTGGTGGCCTTTGCCTCGGCCACGCAGGATATCGTCGTGGATGCCTGGCGCATCGAGATCGCCGATGACGACGAGCAGCAGGGCCTGCTCACGTCTACCGCCACGCTCGGCTACCGCGGCGCGCTGCTGGTCACCGATTCGCTGATTCTCATCTTCGCCGCGCATGCCGGATGGTCGCTGTCCTATCTCCTGATGGCGGCGCTGATGGCCGTGGGCATCCTGGCCACGGGCCTGGCCCGCGAACCCGCCGTGCAGGCACGTGCCGATGCCGGCGAGGGCGACCCGGTCAGCGCGCGCGGCCTGTTCGACGCGCTGCTCGGGCCGTTCATCGCCTTCTTCCGCGCGCACGGGCGCTGGGCCCTGCTGATGCTGGCGGCGATCAGCCTGTATCGCCTGCCGGACTTCGTGCTCGGACCGATGGCCAACCCGTTCTATGCCGACCTTGGCCTGGCCAAGGACACGGTCGGCATGGTGCGCGGTTCCTTTGGCCTGGTGGCCACCCTGATGGGCGTGGCCGCGGCGGGCCTCGCCGCGGTGCGCTTTGGTTTCATGCCGACCCTGCTTGCCGGTGCCGTACTCGGGCCGCTGTCCAACCTGGCCTTCACCTGGCTGGCCTGGCATGGCGCGGATGTGGGCGTGTTCACCGCGACCATGGTCATCGACAACTTCTGCAGCGGCTTCGCCGGCGTCGCCCTGGTGGTGTACATGTCCAGCCTCACGCAGGTCGGCTACACCGCGACCCAGTATGCGTTGCTGAGTTCCTTCTACGCGCTGCCCGGCAAGTTGCTGAAGGGGCTTTCCGGCGTCGCCGTGGAAGCCCTGGAACCGGGGCGCTCCTTGTTCGAGGCCTATGGCCTGTTCTTTGCCGGCACGGCCCTGATCGGCATTCCCGCGGTGCTGCTCTGCCTGGTGCTGGTTACGCGCCCGCCGCGGCCGGCAGCCGGCTCGGGCTGAGCCGGTCGTCAGGCCGGATGCACCACGCCGAGGACGCGCGCGCCGCGCGCGCCGGTCACCTCGGGCAGGTTGCCGGGGCGCCCGGCCAGGGTTTCGCGGGCCAACCAGGCGAAGCCGGCGGCCTCCACGAAGTCCGGATCGACGCCGTGCGCGGCGCTCGATTCCACGCAGATCGCGCCCAGACGGTCTCGCAGGCGCTCCAGCAGGCGCGCGTTGTGCACGCCGCCACCGCAGACGATCAGCCGGCGCGTGCCGGGCTGGGTGGCGAGCAGGGCGTCGGCGACGCTGGCCGCGGTGAGCTCGAGCAAGGTCGCCTGCACGTCGGCGGGCGCGCCGGGCAGGGCGCCGCCGCGTTGCGCCAGCCAGTCGAGGTTGAACTGCTCGCGCCCGCCACTCTTGGGCGGCGGCTGGGCCAACCAGGGTTCGCCCAGCAGGCGTGCCAACAGGGCCGCGTCCACCCGCCCGCTGGCCGCGAAGGCGCCGTCCGCATCGAATGCCTGCCCGGTATGGCGGGCGCACCAGGCATCCAGCAAGGCATTGGCCGGGCCGCTGTCGAAGCCGCGCACCGGCCCGCTGCGCGGCAGCAGCGTGAGGTTGGCGATGCCGCCCAGGTTCAATACCGCGCGGTCCTCCGCGGCGCTGCGCCACAGTGCCGCATGGAAGGCCGGCATCAAGGGCGCGCCGTGGCCGCCGGCGGCCACGTCACGGCGACGGAAGTCGGCCACCGTGGCAAGACCCGTGCGCTCGGCGATCACGCTGGCATCGCCAAGTTGCAGGGAAAACGGGAAGCGGCCCCGTGGCCGGTGGCGCACCGTTTGCCCGTGCGAGCCGATGGCGCGCACGTCGCGCACGTCAACGCCGGCCCGTTCGAGCAGTGCCAGCGCCGCGCTGGCGAAGGCCTCGGCAATGCGTACATCCAGATGGCCAAGCTCGTCGAGATCGATCGAGGCCTGCCCCTGGCCAAGGGCGAGCAACTCTGCGCGCAGGTCGGCCGACCAGCTGAAGGTCTGCGCCGCCAGCGTGACGAAGCGCGGCTCGAAGCGCACCAATGCCGCGTCGATGCCATCGACGCTGGTGCCGGAAATGAGGCCGAGGTAAACGGCGCCGTCGGCCGTCATGGGTGGATCAGTGCGAGGCGCGGGCGAACTGTGCGCCGTCGATCATCTTCAGGCGTGCCAGCAGCGGTGTCGAGGTGGCATTGAAGCGGGCCAGTTCGGCAGCCGGCAGCGGCTGTGCGGGTGGCAGGGTCACCGTCAAGGGATTGCGGTGCTGGCCGCCGACACGGAACTCATAGTGCAGATGCGGGCCGGTGGCCAGGCCGGTCATGCCGACGTAGCCGATCGTCTGGCCCTGCTGCACGTGCTGGCCGACCTTCACCTTGGCGAAGCGCGACATGTGGCCGTAGGCGGTGGTGATCCTGGCGTTGTGCTGGATCATGATGAAGTTGCCGTAGCCGGACTTCCAGCCGCGGAACACGATCTTGCCGTCGCCCGCGGCGCGGATGGGCGTGCCGGTCGGCGCGGCGTAATCCACCCCCTTGTGCGCGCGCATGTAGCCGAGGATCGGATGCTTGCGCCCGGTCGAGAACACCGAGGAAATGCGCGTGAACTCGACCGGCGTGCGCAGGAAGGACTTGCGCAGCGGGCGCCCGTCCTCCGTGTAGAACAGCGTTTCCCCGCTGGCATTGGTGTAGCGCACGGCCGTGTAGCGCTTGCCCTGGTTGATGAAGGTGGCGGCGATGATCTCACCGTCGCGCAGGTGCTCGCCTTCGCGGTACACGTCGTCGTAGATCACGCTGAAGCGGTCGCCCTCACGCAGGTCCTGCGCGAAATCGATGTCGTAGCCGAAGGCGTTGGCCAGCTTGAGCACCATGGTGTCCGACAGGCCGGCTTCCTCGCCGGCATAGAACAGCGAGCGGGTGACCACGCCGTGCGCCACGCGCACGCGCCGCTCCAGCGCGCGCTCCTCGGTGGATTCGTGCACCTGGGTCGGCGTGAACTCGAGGACCACGCGCGTGGCGTCGTCGCGCTCGAAGCGCATTGCCGCCAGGGTGCCGGCCGGCCCGTTGGCAAACGCGAACTCCTGGCCTGGGCGGATGCGGCGCAGGGCCGAGGCATCATCCTGCGAGTCGAGGGCGCGCTGCAGGTCGCGCGGATCGAAACCCTGTTCACGGAAGATGTCCGACAGCGACTGGCCGGGACGTACCATCACGGTCCGCCAATCGCGTCCGGCTTCGGCGCCCAGCGACTGGATCGCGATGGCGGCATCGGCCTCGGCGCCTGGTGGCAGCGGGGGCAACTCCAGCGCCATGGTGGTGTAGGGCGGCGGCTCCTGACGCATGGCGTTGGCCCAGCCCGGGACGACGATGCCGGCCAGCGCGGTCAGCAGCAGCGCCACGCCACCGAGAATCCAGTGCTCGGCGCGCCAGCTCACCGGTGCGCTGGCGACATTCTGCAGGAAGGTCCAGCTGGAACAGTGCGAATAGAACCGGAAGTGCCGGCGCTGGGTGTGACGTCGCAGTGCGAGTCGGCGAGCCGGGCGGCGCGCGGTGCGGGAGTGTGGGTCTTCGTTCACGGGTCGCGATCCGGTCAACAGCGCGGTAACATAAAGACCTCGCGCGGCGCCGTCAATGCCAATCCCGACAAGGGCTTGCACGCGCATCCTGCGTAACGGATTATTAACCTGAAGTGCACGCTTTGGCGTGCCGCCGGCCGTCTGCGCGCAACGACCCGACAGGAATGCCATGACTTCCATTGCTGAGCAGCTCGACGAACTGGGCCGCGGTGCCGACGAGATCCTCAAGCCCGACGAGCTCGAGGCGCGCCTGCGGCTCGGGCGGCCGCTGCGCATCAAGGCCGGTTTCGATCCCACCGCGCCGGATCTGCACCTGGGCCATACGGTCCTGCTGACCAAGATGCGCCGCTTCCAGGATTTCGGTCACCAGGTCATCTTCCTGATCGGCGACTTCACCGGCATGATCGGTGATCCGAGCGGCAAGAACGTCACCCGCAAACCCCTCACGCGCGAAGAGGTCGAGGCCAACGCGCAGACCTACGCCGACCAGGTGTTCAAGGTCCTCGATCACGAGCGTACGGAAATCCGCTTCAACTCCGAGTGGTTCGGGCGCATGGACGCGGCGGGCCTGATCCGCCTGGCGGCGCGGCACACGGTGGCGCGCATGCTCGAACGCGACGATTTCGCCAAGCGCTACGCCGCCCAGCAACCGATTGCCATCCACGAATTCCTCTACCCGCTGATCCAGGGTTACGACTCGGTGGCGCTGCAGGCGGACGTCGAGCTGGGCGGCACCGACCAGAAGTTCAACCTGCTGATGGGACGCGCCTTGCAGCAGGCGCACGGACAGCCGCCACAGATCGTCCTCACCATGCCGCTGCTCGAGGGCCTGGATGGCGTGCAGAAGATGTCCAAGTCGCTGGGCAACTACATCGGTGTCGCCGAGCCGGCCATCGACATCGTCAACAAGACCATGCAGGTCGGCGACGACCTGATGTGGCGCTGGTACGAGCTCCTGAGCCTGCGCCATTCCAGCGCCGACCTGGCGCGCATGCGCGGCGAGGTCGCCGCGGGTACGCTGCATCCGCGGGATGCCAAGCTCGGCCTCGCGCGCGAACTGGCGGCCCGCTTCCACGATGCCACCGCGGCCGACCAGGCGATCGCGCAATGGACGGCGCTGGTACGCGAGCAGCGTGCCGACGTGGACCTGCCCGTGCGCGACATCCCGGTGCCGCCCGAAGGCATGCGGCTCGCGCCGCTGTTCGTCGCCGCAGGGCTGGCCGCCAGCAATTCGGAGTTCATGCGCAAACTGGCCGAGCGCGCCGTGCGCATCGATGGCGTGCTGGTCGAGGATCGCGCCCTGAGCTTCCCGCCGGGCGCCGAACACCTGCTGCAGATTGGCAAACGCGCGTTCGTGCGCGTGCGCACGCGCTGCGCCTGAGCCGCCGGCCGCACCCCGGAAAAACCTGCGACCTGCGACCTGCGACCTGGGGCTTGACGGTCCCGGAAGCCGATGTATGATGCGCGCCCCTTCGCTCCTTGATCCCTCCGATCACGCAGCGAGGGATTTCCCCCGCCGGCCCGGCGCCCTGAAAATTTCCAGGAATCGGGCTTGACGGTGGAAGGAAAGGTTGTAAGATGCACGGCCCGCCTGGACGGACAGGCTCGAAACGAGCCCCGCCCGCCAGGCACGATCCGGCAGGAACCGGATCGCCCGAAGCAGGAATTTCGCGACGGGGTGTTGACGGATCGAAAAAACGTAGTAAGATGTGCGGCTCCCTTGGGCGAAACGCCCTGGGTGCGGGACCGGAACGTTCCGCAAGCCGAAGCTCCTTGACAGTGTGCGCAGGTAACTTGTGTGGGCGCCTTGAGGTGGATGCAAGTCCATCGATACAAAGTGCGTCCAAGCAAACGTCAAAGCATAAGCTTTAACCAGCGCTTGGTTCACACTCTTAGGAATTGGCAGAAGGGCCTCGGCCCGGAAGCCTGCAATTTCAACTGAAGAGTTTGATCCTGGCTCAGAGTGAACGCTGGCGGCAGGCCTAACACATGCAAGTCGAGCGGCAGCGCGGGGGCAACCCTGGCGGCGAGCGGCGGACGGGTGAGGAATACATCGGAATCTGCCTTGTTGTGGGGGATAACGTAGGGAAACTTACGCTAATACCGCATAAGACCGAAAGGTGAAAGTGGGGGACCGCAAGGCCTCACGCGACAAGATGAGCCGATGTCGGATTAGCTAGTTGGTGGGGTAACGGCCTACCAAGGCGACGATCCGTAGCTGGTCTGAGAGGATGATCAGCCACACTGGGACTGAGACACGGCCCAGACTCCTACGGGAGGCAGCAGTGGGGAATATTGGACAATGGGCGCAAGCCTGATCCAGCCATGCCGCGTGTGTGAAGAAGGCCCTCGGGTTGTAAAGCACTTTTGTTGGGAAAGAAATCTTGTCGGCCAATACCCGGCAAGGATGACGGTACCCAAAGAATAAGCACCGGCTAACTTCGTGCCAGCAGCCGCGGTAATACGAAGGGTGCAAGCGTTACTCGGAATTACTGGGCGTAAAGCGTGCGTAGGCGGTTCGTTAAGTCTGTCGTGAAAGCCCTGGGCTCAACCTGGGAATTGCGATGGATACTGGCGGGCTAGAGTACGGTAGAGGATGGTGGAATTCCCGGTGTAGCGGTGAAATGCGTAGAGATCGGGAGGAACACCCGTGGCGAAGGCGGCCATCTGGACCAGTACTGACGCTGAGGCACGAAAGCGTGGGGAGCAAACAGGATTAGATACCCTGGTAGTCCACGCCCTAAACTATGCGAACTGGATGTTGGGCACACTTAGGTGCTCAGTGTCGAAGCTAACGCGTTAAGTTCGCCG
>JALOBC010000082.1 GCA_023228465.1 Dokdonella sp.
GCACACCGAGAACAGGTTCTTCGCCAGGTCCACGCCAAAGGTTATAGTGCTCATCGGACTTCCTCTTTTCGAGTGACGGTTGTGTCGCAACACCATCATGCGCCCACGGGGCTGCGGGAAGGGGAAGTCTCTTTTTACTCGTTCAAGCCGAAGCCGCTTCGTTACGCAAACCACATGGCAGGTAAAGCTTGCCCTGTGGTTCTTTCCACTACGCGTCTCGGCTTAACTTAGGCGTTAGGCCGCACAGGACACTATGGGAAGTATTCGCAATCGCTTTCTGATCATTGGTGCGGCATGTAGCGCTGCCGCTGCGCTGTTGCATCTAGGCTGCATCGTATTCGGCGCTCCTTGGTATCGCTTTCTTGGCGCTGGCGAGAATATGGCCAAAATGGCTGCCGCAGGGCACTGGTATCCCACGGCTGCAACGTTGGTCATTGCAACCATTCTGCTGGCATGGTCGCTTTATGCTCTTTCGAGCGCCGGTGCCATTCGCAGGCTGCCTTTCGTGCGCTTGGTGCTCTCTGCAATCACAGGTATCTACCTTCTGCGCGGCGTGGCCTTCGTGCCACTAATGCCTTACTTTCCAGGCAATAGCACATTATTTTGGCTCATTAGCTCGGGTATATGTCTCATGTTTGGCGCTGTCCATTTCATTGGTCTTAGGCAAGTGTGGCCGCGGCTGTAAAACGAGAAAGGTTGGATCGCGATCGCGCAGCGAGCCGCGATCTGAACCGGTTGTTGGACAAGCCCGGTTCGGGGATCGCGGTGTCCTATGGAGATAGCTTTTGGCGCGTCAGCTGGCGACGAGGCCGAACGAGACCAGTGGACGGCGCGCCGAGGTTGCCCGTGGCGCACAATGTGAATTTCGCCGCGATGCGAAGGCGCGTTGTGCGCCTTTTCGCTGATTCCCGCCTATGCGCCATCGTCGGCTCGCAGGCGCCGAAGGCCGTACTGCCGGGGTGGGCGGTTGCATTCACATCACCGTGCATCCGGTGGCTCCAGCGGGTGGGCGATCGCGTCGCAAGGGCGTTGGCGGCAGGCGGGTGCGGATGACCTTCAGGGCGCCGCCGCAGTGGGCGCAGGCGAACGTCGGGCGCGGCTTGATCCAGGCGGTCGCGGCGCCGATGTCGACCTTAAGCAGCAACTGCACCAGCGCGATCAGACGCTTGCTGTTGGGGTGCAGGAAGCCGTAGTTGCGCGCCCGGCGCAGGCGCCGCGGCAGCACGTGGCGCAGCAGCAGGCGCAGGAACTCCACGCCCGGCAGGGTGCGGGTCTGCATGCGCCGGGTTCGGCTGTCCTGGTAGCGGAAGGTAACCTGGCCGTCCTTGCAGGCGAGGATGTCCTGCTCGCGGATCGCGCCGCGGTAGAGGTAGCGCCCCAGATACACCAGTGCCTTGGGGCCGCTGCCGACCGCCTTGCAGTCATTGGATACTTCGGTCATGTGAAGCCAGCGGGTGAGGGCGCGCGGCACGCTATAGGCGCTGATGCGCCGATGCGCCGGATCGCGCGGCTGCAGGCTTCGATGGTCTTGGGCTGCAGGCCATTGAGTGCGAGGTGCTTGAGGTGGACTTCGTACCGACGCTTGAAGTTGGAGTCCGCTGCTGCGTTCATGGTCGTGTCGCCTCGTCGTTCGTTGCAGAAAACCCTCGACAGCGACGGAGGAGGCGACACTTTTGAATCTCGCGAGGCTGCTCTTCTGCCGCGGAGCGGCTTCGTCCAACATCTTAGTCAGCCGGATGCAGATTAGTCAGCCGGATGCAGACCCGCTGCGCGGGTTACCTTAGCCGTTAGCGCCCACAGCGACATCTGCTTGACTAATAACTACAATGTAGTTACGCTTCGCGCATGACCGAACTGCGTTTTGAGTGGGATCCGGCGAAGGCCGCTGCAAACTTCAAGAAGCATGGTGTCGGCTTTGTCGAGGCCAAGTCAGTTTTTGCCGACGAACGGGCCAAGCTCATTGCTGATCCGGCGCACTCGGATGACGAAGATCGATTCGTCCTGCTCGGTCTGAGCACAAAGCTCAAGTTGCTTGTTGTTTGCCACTGTTACCGAAGCAAGAGCAATACGATCCGGGTCATCTCGGCCAGGAAAGCCACAGCCACAGAGTCTCGGCAATACTGAGGGGTACTCCCATGCGCCAAGAATACGATTTTTCCAAAGCCAAGAAGAATCCTTACGCTTCTCAACTCAAAAAGCAGATCACGATCCGCCTGGATGAGGATGCGATTGACTACTTCAAATCAATCTCGGATAAAGTTGGCATTCCCTACCAGAGCTTGATCAATCTCTATTTGCGAGACTGTGCCGCCTCGCACAGAGAGCTTAAGTTATCCTGGAGTGGGAGCTGACGAGAAAGGTTGGATCGCGAGCGCGAAGCGAACCGCGATCTGAACCGGTTGTTGGACAAGCCCGGTTCGGGGATCGTGGTTTCCTGCAGCGATCTGCCTTTGACGCCTTGCCCGCCGATTGGCGTTGAAGCTCAGCCGGCCGCTGGGAGTGCATACGTCGGGGACGTAGCCCGGCCTACGAAGGCACTTGCTTCGCAGAGGGACCTCTCGGAACCCGCTTCTGACTTCAAGGACGCCCACGAGTGTCACCGACCGCCCCATTGAAGCCACCCATGATCGGCGTTATGGAGCCACCCGGAAGACCTCTTTTTTGGGTCTCGAACAGGGTGAAGTTTCAGGCCTTTTTCGAGGCCTTTGCAAGGCGCGTGCTGGTGCCTTCCGCGGCTGGGCGCGGAGTACGGTAGCTGGTGCCGTCGAGCACCACACGGTAGGCGCCGTGGCGCAGGCGGTCGACGGTGGCGGCGCCGAGCATGCGATTGGCCGGGAAGGCACCGGGCCACTCGTCCAAGTCGAGGTTGCTGGTGACGAGCGTGGTAGTGCGTTCGTAGCGTTCGGCGATGAGTTCGTGGAAGTCCTCGTCGAACGGCGAGCGCAGCGGAGTGAGCCCGAAGTCATCAATGATGAGCAGGTCGATGCGCGCCAGTTGCTGCAGCTTGCGTGGGTGGCCGCCGATCGCACGGGCGGCGTTGAAGCTGGCGGCGAGCTGGCTCTGGCTGGTGAACAGCACCTCCGCGCCCTGGCGCACGGCGCAGTGCCCGAGCGCCTGGGCAAGATGGCTCTTGCCGGTGCCGCAGGGGCCAACGATCAGCACCGGCGCCTTCTCGTCGAGATAGCGGCCAGTGGCGAGATCAGCGATCTGGCTGCGGTTGACGCCGGGTAGGCGGTCGAAGTCGAAGCCGTCGAGGGTCTTGGCTGCGCGGAAGCTCGCACGGCGCAGGCGCGAAGCGAACTTGCGATTCTCGCGCCGGGCCACCTCATCTTGCACCAGCAGGGCGAGGAACTCGGTATAGGCGAGCTTGCCGTCGATGGCCTGGCGGTTGCGCGCTTCCAGCGAGTCGAGGATGCCCGACAGGCGCAGTTGCTTGAGGGCGGGGGTGAGTTCCGGGATCGGGTTCATGCGGGTCTCCTGGATCAATGGATGCGGCTGGACGGGGTACGGCAGAAGCGCCCGCCGCGGGCGTAGAGCGCATTGTCGGCGGCCGGCTCGGCGGCGCCGTCGGGGTGCTGGTCCAGGCCGCGGGCGAGAATGGTCTTGATGGTGCGATAGCGCGGATCACCGAAGGCCAGCGCGCGCGCGCAAGCCGCCTCCAGGCGCGCATTGCCATGGCGCTTGGCCAGGCGCAGCACGCCTTGTGCGGCGCGCAGCTTGTCCAGCACACGGTCGGCAAACAGGCTCTCGACCACGCGCCGGCAACAGGGGCCGATTGCCTCGGCACAAGCCAGGCAGTGCTGCGGGTCGGCCAGCGACCACGCCTGTGCTTCGGGCGGCAGGTGATCGGCCAGTGTCGAGCGCTGGCCCGGCCGTTGCGCCCGCGGGTGCGTGGCGACCAGCACGTGGCTGTCGAACACCTGCACCAGACCGGCAGTCGCCTTCAGCCATACGCGTTGGCCGATCAGGCGGAAGGGCACCGAGTAGAGCGCCTTCTCGAACTGCACGTGGGCATCGCCATGGACGCTCGCTTGCGCCCACACGGCCAGCTCCGGCGCGACGTCGGGTAGCGGCTGCAGCAGGGCCTGCTCGACCTCGACGAAGCGCTTGAGCGGCTGCTCGCGCGTGGTGCCGTGGCAGCGCACGCCCGCCTCGCCCCGCACCCACTCGGCCAGTTGCCGGTTGGCGTCGGTCAGGTCTCGGAACGTGCGCAGCGGCACGAACGCGCGCTTGATGTACTTGACGCCGGCCTCGACGATGCCCTTCTTCTGCGGGTCGCGCGGCGGACAGGGGCTGATCCTGAAGCCATAGCCTTCGGCGCACTCGGCATAGGCGCGCTGCACCGTCGGATCGGTGTAACAGGCGCGGGTGATGGCGCACTTGGGATTGTCGATGATGACCCGCGCCGGCACCCCGCCGAACCACTCGAAGGCGCGGCGATGGCAGCCCAGCCAGGTGGCCACGCTCTGGTCGAGCACCAGCTCGGCATACTGGTGACGCGACCAGCACAGCGTCATCACGAAGAACCAGCTCTTGAGCACCTCGCCGGTACGCGGGTGCGGCACCGCCGGCCCGGCGCCGAAGTCCACCTGCACGGCGTCGCCCGGCGCGAAATCCAGACGCATCGTGGTGGCGACCGGTTGCGCGGCCGCATGCGCCTGTACGAAGCGACGCACCGCCGAATAGCTGCCGGTGAAGCCGTGGTCACGGCACAGCGCACGGTGGATGGTGGTGCCCTGGATGCCTGCACGCAGCCACTGCTCGAGCTGGCGGCGGAAGGGTTCCAGCGTGGATATGCACGAGGCCGGGCGCGGCGGCACCGTGAACACCTGCGCGAGCACCGCGTCGTCGGGCAGCGGCACGGCGGGCTCAAGCCACCCCCGACCCTGTGCTACGGCCCGCACCGCGGCCGCCTTGGGTCGCCCCATCAACCCGGAGCGGGCGATCTCGCGATCGGAATCGCCCTGCCGCATGCGCAGCAGGACCTGTCGGTACTGGTACATCTCGAATCTCCTCTTGCTCATCGCTCCTTCCCGGCAAAAAACGGGCACGGTAGCGAAGTGGACGGGAGTTCGAGACCCGACGCTCCGCCGGGAGGATGAGCGACGCTCAGATGGCAATCCAGCCGGCGGGTTGGCTCCTTTACGCCGATCGGCAAGTGGATCGTTTACGCCGATCCCGGACTGGCTCCATTGCGCCGATCATCCGGTGGCTCCTTTATGCCGATCACGGAATGGCTCCATTGGGGCGGTCAGTGACACGCCAACGAGATCCTGAAGCTGGCCAGCGCGTTTTTCGCCCAGGCGGAGCTCGACCGCCGACTGAAGTCTTGAGGGCCTTCGTTGATACGCACCGGAGCACGTTCGGGGTCGAGCCGATCTGCAGCGCCTTGCAGATCGCTCCGTCCGGCTACCGGCGGCACGCGGCGCGACAGCGCGAGCCTGAGCGGCGTCCTGCGCGGGCGCTGCGCGATGAGGGACTCGTGCCGGAGATCCAGCGGGTATGGCGTGCCAACCTGCAGGTCTACGGCGCGGACAAGGTGTGGCGACAACTTGACCGCGAAGGCATCGACGTGGCGCGTTGCACGGTCGAACGCTTGATGCGCAAGCTGGGCATTCAAGGCGTGCGGCGTGGCAAGGTGGTGCGCACCACCGTCAGCGACAGCGCGGCGCCGTGTCCGCTGGACAGGGTCAATCGGCAGTTCCGCGCCGAGCGGCCGAACCAGCTGTGGGTGTCCGACTTCACCTACGTTTCGACCTGGCAAGGCTGGTTGTACGTAGCCTTCGTCATCGACGTGTTCGCTCGCCGCATCATCGGCTGGCGCGTCAGTGATTCGATGCGTACGGACTTCGTCCTCGATGCGCTCGAGCAAGCACTCTACGCGCGGCGGCCTGAGCGCGACGGGACCCTGATCCACCACAGCGATCGCGGTTCCCAATACGTGTCGATCCGCTATAGCGAACGCCTCGCAGAAGCGGGCATCGAACCCTCCGTCGGAAGCCGTGGCGACAGCTACGACAACGCGCTCGCCGAGACCATCAACGGGCTTTACAAAGCCGAAGTCATCCACCGTCGTGGTCCATGGAAGACGAAGGCGGCAGTGGAGCTGGCGACGCTGGAATGGGTGTCCTGGTTCAACACTCAGCGACTGCTCGCACCGATCGGCTATATCCCGCCCGCCGAAGCCGAGGCAAACTACTACCGGCAACTCGCGAAGTCGCAGGTTGCCGGGCGGATTCAAGTTCGAAGTGCACCGCGGTTGAAGGATTTTGCGAAGACTTCCTCCGGGGTGCGGAAGCCTAACCGCTTTCGAGGTCGTTGGTTGAGCTTGTCTTCGATAACCTGCAG
>JALOBC010000005.1 GCA_023228465.1 Dokdonella sp.
GGATTGTTGGCGGCGCGGGACCTTGATGCCCTCCTGCGCCTCGAGATGGTCGCCACGACCGGCCTCCCGGCCGATGACCTGGGAGGGGACACGGCAGGCTATCTCGCCCAATGCCGCGAACTCGTCGAAGGCTGTCTGGCCGGCGGTGATACCGCACAAGGTGTTACTCATCCCGAGCATGGCGTCAGGGCGTGGGCTGCCTGGCTCTTCAGCGAATCGGACCTGTACCACGAGCTGACCGGGCTCGGGCCCGGAACCCGCCCGATCGACGAGGTCGACGCGCTGATCGAGCGCGTCCTTCGCAAGCCGGGTTTGGACGGATCGTTCCAGTATCTGGAGAAGCCGCCGGTCGAGCTGCACGAACTTGCACTCGCGTGCGCGGTGCTGGTGGCGGTAGCCGACGAGGTGCTCAGCGACGAGGAGGCCGAGGTCATCGAGCGCACGTTCGCCTCGCTCGTACCGGACTGGCGAAGTTTCCTGGCGCCCGAGCACGCCGCGCAGCGCCTCGAGGAGCTCGCTCCCGTTGCTCGCGCTTGGGGGCCCGGCTTCCTCCGGCCATTGTTCAACCTGCTGATGCAC
The DNA here is from genome assembly GCA_023228465.1 of Dokdonella sp. Classification (GTDB taxonomy): domain Bacteria; phylum Pseudomonadota; class Gammaproteobacteria; order Xanthomonadales; family Rhodanobacteraceae; genus Dokdonella_A. The sequence continues at coordinate 580 of JALOBC010000005.1, forward strand.
GTCCTGGCGTCCGACGGCGTAGCCGAATCGCGGGAGTTCGCGCGGATTGTCGAGATCGGACGGCTGCTCGATGGCGAGGAGCTCTTCAAGGCGATGCTGCGGCCCACCTTGCGCCGGATCGCCATTGATGAGCGAGAGCAGCAGCAGGCCAAACCGTTGCCCGTTCGAGTGAAGGACACCGTCGAAGCCCTGGATGCGTACCTGGCTTCGGTCGTCCGGCGGGGCAGCGCAGGGGCCACCTTGCGCCACCTGCTCCGTCTTCTGGGCGAGACCGGACGCACCGGGCCTGCTCTGGCAAAGATCGAGGCGGCGCTCCGGCAAGCCGGCTTGAAGTGCGACGCCGAGCTCCCGGGCATCGACCTGGACCAGGAATTCACGCTGGTCGTTGAGCATGCAGGCCCGGAGAAACCCAGGGAGGCGCCGCCGGCTCCAGACGAATTGAAGCGGGCCATCCAGCGCCTGCGTGATGAGCTGATCAGCGGCGACGGGCGGAGTCCTTCCATCCGTCTGCGCGAGTGTCGCGTGGGACGCTCGTTCGATTTGTATGCCCTATCCCGCGTTTCGGTCGGCCACGCGGAGCGTTGCCTCGCCCTGGCCCAGGCAGGACGGCGCGTGGTACTCGTCGATGGCGAGCAGACCGGACAATCGCGCGACGCGGCGTCGCTGCTTCGGCAACTCGTGGAACTCAGGCGCGAACACCATGCGCGGCGGGAAGAATCAGGGGCGCGCGACCTTTACCTCGGCACGGGCTTCCTGCGCGGGGTGATCGATGGCTACGTGGTCCGCGCACCGCTCATGCTGCAGCCGGTGGAACTCGAGCTGGACGGCGGCGGCGGAATGGCCTTGGTGCAGGTCCGCGACGAGCCTGCCGTCGCCAACCAGGCCCTGCTCCGGCTCATCCACCTGAAAGCAGGGATGCCGCTCTCGGAAGAACTCGCCCTGGAATTGGATACCAACGCAGGTGATCCTGCGGTCGGGCTTTCAGCGATCACCGATCACCTGAAGCGGATCGGCATCGATGTGTTCGCCCTCGATACGGACCTCCGTGCCCTCGACGCACTCGACGAGGATGTGCCCACATGGAAGGGCCGCCGATTGGAGCAGGAGGGGTGCGTCGTACTGGGATTGTTCCCCCAATCCCGGTCCGAACTCCTCCACGATTACGAACAGCTGCTTTCCGAGCTCGCGCAGCGGGGCGCTGACGCGTCCGCGTTGCTCGGTTGCGCGAACGAGATCCTCCCGGCGTCGATGCGCCCTGCCGCACCTGCAGAGCCCGCGACGGCCATGGACGGCGCCGCGCCGGCCCTCGTGATTGGCGCCGATCCTTCGCAGGTCGAAGTCGTTCGCCTGGCCAGCAAGGTCCCGGCCCTGGTGGTGGACGGGCCACCCGGAACCGGCAAGAGCCAGGTGATCGTCAACCTGGTTGCCGACGCGCTGGCACGTGGTGAGCGCGTGGCGGTGGTTTCCGAGAAGCGCGCGGCGCTCGACGTCGTGGCCAATCGCCTGGCCGGCAGCGGCTTCGAGGAGATCTTCGGCGTCGTCCACGATCCGGTGGACGATCGCAAGGAACTCTTCCGGAAGATCCGATCGCGGTTGGAAGGCTTGACCGAACCTGGCCCCGCAGGCGCACCGGACGCTTCTCCCGACGCGCTTGCCGAGCGCATGCGCAAACGGATCAGGCATCTCCGCCACCGCCAGGAGGGTGAACCCAGCCTTGGCCATCTGGCCGTTTTCGCCGCGGGGCAGACCGCGCCCGTGCCTGCGGCCATGCCGCGCCTCGGTCACCTCCCGATCGCCTCCGCGCTGAAGCTGGGGAAGCTCGCTGCCGTGGGGCGCACCTGGACCGACCTCCTGGCGGAGGGGAGCCCGTGGCGCCCGAGCGCCACGGCAACACGGCGATCCCTGGCAGGCACGTCTCCGGAAGAACGCGCGGAGATGGCTACGCAGCTCGCCGCCGCTGCAGAAACTGCCCATGCGGTCGAGGCCGTGGCAAAGCAGCAGGGGGTGGAACCCGCGCAAGCAGCAACCGGGGTCGAGGCACTCCTGGCGAGCAACAAGGCGCTGCGCTCGTTGAAGAGCGACTTTGCGCATCTCGCCGAATTGCTGGAGGCAGCCGATGACCCGTGCGAGCCGCTGCTGGCGCTGCGGGCGGATTGGCTGGGTGAATCGGCGGCCTGGAGCGCATTCCCGGCGCCGGTCCGCGGAAGCGCCACCCCGGAGTTCAGGGCCGCCGTGGTCGCCCTCCTTGGGCGAAGCGGTTCGCCCCTTCGTTTCTTGTCCATGGAGTGGTGGCGTCAGCGCGCGATGGTCACCCGCCAGCTGGCCAACTTCTGGCCGGATGCGGTTGGACGCCGGCTCGACGTCGCCTGCCTGAAGGACATCCACCAGCGCTTGCGGCTGGCATCGTTGTGGGAACGCCGCGACCAGGCCGCCGCCCGTGAGGCGAAGCTCGCCCCGTTGTTGAACGGCGATGCCGTGCAGATCGCGGGATCGCTCGAGGCGGTCCACGAAGCGCAGGAAGGCATCCGCGACCTGCGTCGATCCAGGAGAGTGCTGGAATCCGTGCAGGCCTGGTTGCCGCACGATTCAGGCGCATGGCACAAGACCGTGCTCGAGCGCTTCGCGTCTGCGCAGGCCTGGCGCAAGCATGAAGCTGCAATCGCAGGGGTGAGGGTTATCTTCCAGCATGTTGACGGTCGCACGCCTGCAGCGGAACTGCGGTTGCTGCACGCCCGCTTTGCGAAGGATGCCGCACGCGTTGCGGAACTTGACCGGTTGCTGGACCAGGCGAATGCCGTCGACCCTCGGGGCGCGGAAGCAATCGCGATTTGCCACGATGCCACCGTGCCACACTGGTCGGATGTGCTGCTCAAGGCTTGGGCGCTGCACCGCCTGGACTCCGCCGAGGATGCACTGCCACGCGAGCTCCGGACGGGGTCGGTGGACGACCATGCCACCCTCGAGCTGAGCGAAATACTGGGCGCACGCACCCTAGCCAGCCGGGTCCGGGTCATGGACCGGGTCAATTCGGCGCCGCTCCTGCAGGTGCCTCCGCCCGAGAAGCGCGCGCGTCGGACTCCGCAGCAGGCCACGCGCGAGGATCTCCTGCGCGAGGTTTCCAAGCAGCGCAGGCTCCTGCCGCTGCGCACCTTCGTCCGCAACTACGCGGAGCGCGGCGTGTTCGACGCCATTCCGGTGTGGCTGGTCTCACCCGAAACACTCGCCGTGCTGTTCCCCCGCAAGCCGATCTTCGATGTCGTGATCTTCGATGAAGCCTCACAATGCACCGTCGCCAACGGGTTTCCTGCGTTGCTGCGCGCGCGGCGTGTGGTCATCGCGGGAGACGACCGGCAGATGCCGCCGACCGCCTTCTTCAAGGCCGGCCGTGGCGAGATGGAAGCGGACGAGGCGGATCCGGTCGACGGGGTCCTGGAGTCGGAATCGCTGTTGACGCTGGCCCGCCAGAGGGTGCCGGCGAAACGCCTCGACTGGCATTACCGCTGCCGCGATGAGGACCTGATCGCGTTCTCCAACCACTCCATGTATGAAGGGACGCTCCTGACGGCGCCCGTATCATCCAGGCCACAGGTTCCCCCCGCGCTGCGGTGGGTTGCCGTTCCGGACGGACGTTACGAGGACGGCAGGAACGAGGTCGAGGCCGAGAAGGTCGTCGACGTACTGCAGGAGATCCTCGGCCGACCCCACAAGCCCACCGCGGGAATCGTCACGTTCAACCTTTCCCAGCGCCTGGCCATACTGGACGCGATCGACAGCCGGCGCGCATCCGATGAGCAGTTCGCGCGCCTGTTCACCGCCGCCGATGCAGCCGAGCAGCTCGACGACCGGCCGTTCGTGAAGAACATCGAGAGTGTTCAGGGCGACGAGCGGGACGTGATCATCTTCTCCCTGGGCCACGCCCCGGTCGAGCGGGTGCACAAGTCACGTGGCGTGCAGCACTATGTGCCCGCCAGGTTCGGACCTCTGGGACAGCGGGGCGGCGAGCGCCGTCTCAACGTGGCGGTCTCGAGGGCACGTCAGGAAGTGGCCGTCGTGGCCTCGTTCCACCCTGACCAATTGAGCGTGGCACGCGCCAAGAATGATGGGCCGCGCCTGTTCAAGGCCTACCTCGAGTACGTTTTCCACCTGTCATCGGGAGCCCGGAGCCAGGCGGCCCGCACCCTCGACCTGGTTCGCTCTGGACCCCAGCGCTCCGCTCGAGAAGCGATTTCCTCCTCGCTCCCGGGCCATGTCCCACTCGCCGGGCAGCTGGTCGACCTGCTGCTGGCCAGCGGTCATGAAGCCACCTCGAACGTGGGAGCCTCACCTTTCAAGGTGGACGTCGCCATCGAGGGTGAGTCGGACGGCACGCCCTACCGCATCGCGATCCTGTGCGACGAAGGCATCGACGAGGACGGGCCGTATCGCCGCACGCAACGCGCGGCGCTCCTGAGGAATCGAGGCTGGCGGGTGTTCCACGTCGACGGCCTCGAGTGGCTGCGCGACCGGGATGCCGTGCTGGATCGCGTCAGGCGGGCCATTCGGAAGGAAGCAACCCACGAAGCGAGTTTTACTGAATGACGGCAACGCCAGCTCGCCGCAGCTTGGGCCGCATGGGACCAAGAGTTCGAGCACGTGCCGCAAGCGCCCGTCTTTCCAGAGTCTTGCGAGGAGCTCGAAAGCTGGGCAGAGGTCCACTGGGGAATGGCGGCCCGTACTGCTGCCGCAGGCCATCAAGTCCGCTCGGGAATCCGCCTCCGGGAGACCGCTTTTGCCTAACAAGTGATTCACCTCCTAACGCACGAGTACGTGAACGCCGCCGTCATCCTGATGATGAGTCACCCAAGCACCGGCAAGAACAGAGCGCCGGCGAGGTATGGCGACGGCGAAAACTTCCAGTGGGAGCTACGACCAGACAGTGCAGTTCCGGCTTCTCCATTACGACGAGATGCGCGGACTCGTCATTGTGGGTCTCCTGCCTGCGCACCTGCGAGACTCAATCACAACCTGAGACAGCCCTCTTTAGGAGAGACCGTGATCGCTAACATCTACATGTTTGAAGGCGCCTGGGAGAAGGCGACAGAGCCGCCACAGATGCTCAAATTTATGCAAGCCTACGAACAAACATTCCCCGGAACACGCGTTCACCACCGAAGCTTTCGCAATGGTGAGGACCTCGCCTATTACCTAGCGAAAATTCCTGCGCGCCAAAGGGCTCTGGTCTACATAGCCTGTCACGGAGAAGTAGGGCTTCTCGATCCATCAGACAAGAAGAGCAGGATCACTATGGCGGCCCTTCTTGACATTCTCAAGAGCGCCTTCCCCCAACGCATAGGATTTCTTCATTTTAGTTGTTGCCACATACTACAACCTGATGACGGCCTTCGTCGCAAGTTGCTCGTGAGTTTGCAAGAGGCGTCAGGCGCTACGTTTGTTTCAGGTTATACAAAAGAAGTAGGTTGGCTGGAGTCGACTTTGCTCGATCTCGCCCTGATACACTCCGTCTACGTTGAATGGCGGGATAAGCCAACTCACGTCAGCAAGCCCATGAAGAGCCTGGAAGATCTTACAAGTGACTATAGGCCGCTTATCAAGAAGCTAGGGTTTTCAGCGATGTCCTCGTTCGGCAACAAGAACCAAGTTCTCTGGCCACGCAAAATATGTGGTCAGTAATGCACTTATGCGGCCAGTTGCATTATCGAACGCTCGTATCCCGTTCAGGCGCAGAATATCGAGTCTCAAATGCAGAAGGCACGGGCTCTTGCTGTGAGGAACCGGTTCGGACATATCAACTGACAGTAACCGCTGGTCTCGGGTGACGCGCGACCATTCAACAGCTTATGATTGTACGCGAGAAGATCGGGAGGACGGAATGCCGGGACCACAGGTGGATGCATTGATCAATCGAATCCGGCAAGCGCTGCCGCGACATGGCAGCCTGGATCACGCAGTGGAGGCCGTTCGGGCCGAGCTCAATTTCCTGTCTCCCGGTCTCTCGGAACAGCTTTCCCGAGAAATCGATGAAGCCACCGCCATCGTTGCGCTCGAGTTCGAGCAAATCGAGATTCTTCATAGCCATTCAATTTTCGGAAGACGTGCGAAGTGGTATTTTGGTCCCAGACCGACGGATCTGCACTGGCCTGCGGTGAAGGACTTCCTTCTGAATGAAAAGGAGTGGCACGAGGCGGACGTGAGCGGCATAGATGACGCTTCCAATGAGGTCGTTTCCCTGCTGGAGAATCCGCGTGACCCGGAGAAGACTCAGTTTTCGTGCCGCGGATTGGTCGTCGGCCATGTGCAATCAGGAAAGACCGCAAACATGACAGCGGTCATAGCGAAGGCGCTGGATGCCGGTTACGATACGGTCATAGTTCTCGCGGGTCTGACCAACAAGCTACGCCATCAGACACAACTTAGGCTGTATTCCGATCTGGTGCAGCGTAACCCGATGAACTGGCAAATCCTCACGTCCAATGACGAGAGCAGGGACTTCCGGGCTCCCCCTCAGGGCGGGTTCCTTTCCCATTCGGACAAGGCTCAGCTTGCCGTCGTCAAGAAGAATGTCTCGCCCCTTGGGGAATTGCGAAAGGCGATCAATGAAACATTGCCGGCTGTCCTGCGGCGACTCCGGATCCTCGTCATTGATGACGAATGCGATCAGGCGAGTGTGAACTCTGCCGGCGGAGAGCTCGAGTTGACCGCGATCAACCAGCACATCCGCGAGCTGCTTTTCCGCTTGCCTGCCGCAACTTATGTCGGCTACACGGCCACACCTTTTGCAAATGTGCTGATCAACCCTTACAGGATGGATGGACAGGCACTCGACGATCTCTATCCACGAGACTTCATCACTGCGCTTCCCTCGCCGGAGCGATACTTCGGTACCGAGCGGCTCTTCGGCGCAACGCCTGCCGATCCGGACGACATCCAGCCTGACGAGGAAGGGCTGGACATGATCCGTGACGTACCCGCGGATGAGGAGGCGAAGCTGCAGCCACGCAGCATGCGTGAACGCGATGCCTTCCAGCCTGCGATGACGCCGAGTCTGGAGGGCGCGATTCTCTACTTCCTCGCATGCTGTGCCGCACGGCGCGCACGCGGGCATGCCCAGCAGCACATGACAATGCTGGTGCATACGTCAGCCTGGGTCATCACGCATGAGCGGATGGCAGCGCTCATCACGGGATGGGTGGACACTCACCGGAACGATCTTGTCACCCGGAAATCCCACATCGGATCGCAGCTCGAGCAGGTTTGGATGTCGGAACAGGGCAGATTGCCCGGGGATCTCACCGATGCCCGACCGGTCGGAATCGACGAGGTTTTCCATTACCTGCCGCAGGTGCTGAAGAACATCGAGTTTCCGGTCGAGAACGGCGCCAGCGACGACAGGATCAATTATCTCGAGGGGGCAAGAACATATATCGTGGTGGGGGGATCCATTCTTGCCCGCGGCCTGACGCTTGAAGGTCTCATGGTCAGCTATTTTCTTCGTACGACCAGCCAGTATGACACCCTGCTGCAGATGGGCCGATGGTTCGGCTATCGCCCGGGCTACGAGGATCTGCCAAGAATCTGGATGCCAAGCGACCTGAAGCTCCGATTCAGGGCGCTCGCTACGGTCGAACAGGAAATCAGGGCGGACATCGAGCAATATCGCCTGCGTGACTTGACGCCCATGGATCTTGCGGTCCGGATCAGGGCCATTCCAGGCATGGCGATCACGGCAGCGAACAAAATGCGCGCAGCACGGCGTTGTGCCGTCAGTTACTGGGGAACCCACCGCCAAACCTTCCGGTTCGCACATCGCGATCGCACCCTTCTGGAGAGAAACTGGGGCGCAGGAGGCGAACTCGTGAGCCGTGTCGAGGCGCTCGGCCTGCGTGATCGCGGTGGTGGGGGCCGGAAGCTCTGGCGAAATGTTCCCAAGTCGTCAATCCGCAGGTTTCTCGTGTCCTATTCGATCGAACCCTCCCATGCCGACCTTCAGCCGTCGATGCTGCTGCCATTCATCGACGGAGCGGGACCGCGACTTTCGACGTGGAACGTCGGTATCGTCGAATCCGGCCGTGGGCGTGATTCGGATAGTCCTCTCGGTACGATCGGGTCGGTCAGGACGGTCAATCGCGCCAGGCTCAGGGGCGCGAACGGTGTCGCCGACGTCAAGGCCCTGATGTCCCGGAGCGACGTGGTGTTCGACTGTGACGCGCAGGTTGGCAGCAACGGAAGCTGGGAGGAGCTTAAGTCGGCAAGGCTCGATGCTCTCGGAAACGTTCCGCTTCTTCTGCTCTACGCGATCGCAAGGGAGTCGCGTCCGGAACGCGAGAGCAAGGCAAGGGAGCCGCTTGATGCCGTGCGTGACGTACTCGGAATCGGTATCGTTTTTCCTGGATCGATCACCGAGGGCGGGAACTTCGTGTCGGTCGATATTCAGCCGCCCTCCGCAGAGGAGCTGGCGGCGATCGAAGAGGAGGAGTCCGCGCAGGCGGAGGCGGCAGGTGTCTAGACCGGACCACGAGAATCAGTCGCACGGACGCTGGAGCGTCCTCCGTTCTGGGCGCATCGATGGCGATGGGCTCGGAATTCCTTCAGTTCCTCTCGCTGCCAGAACGCGGGCAGGCGCTGTCCGGCTGGCCATCGGATCTTGTGGAGAGGCGCGATTGCTCGTGCCGCTCGCCGCAGGCGAGAAGACGGGTGGTTTCGAGACACGCGGGTCCCTGCAGATCGGCGTAACGACCCTGATGCATCAGCAGCGCGCAATCCCGTTTCTGGATGTGGTCTGCACGTCACCGGATCTCGAGTCGGTGTTTGGCGAAGTCGTCGATGACATTGTCCGCCGTCTGGCCGATCGCAGCGACGGTGTCGATGCTGTCGCAGGTGCAATCAGCGACTTCCGTGCGCTGCTCGTTCCACCTTCGGAGAAGGACGTGGACGTGACGCGCGTCGTCGGCCTGGTTGCGGAGCTGGTGGTATTGAACCGGCTTCTTGACATTTCGCCATTGGCTTGGCGCAGCTGGAGAGGTCCGGCCGGGGATCGGCACGATTTCCGGGCTCGTGACACCTCGCTCGAGGTGAAGGCATCGCTTCATGCAGGGGCCAGCGAGGTCACCATCAATGGCATCGATCAGTTGGAGCCACCCGCTGGCGGATCATTGCACCTCGCGCATCTCGTCCTCGAAATGGTCGAGGGCGGTCTCCTGACGGTGGCAGGCCTTGGAGAGAGGGCATTGCAGCGCGCCGATGATCCGGCGGGACTGCGTGCGCTATTCGCTTCGGTCGGGTGTGCCGATGTGCGGGACGGGGACTGGAACCGTTTCGCATTCAGGGCCGAGGCCGAACGTCTGTACCGCGTCGGCTGCGATTTCCCGCGGATCGCGCCATCGGTCTTCGTTGGTGGCCGGATCCCTTCAGGACTCGTCGATGCGACGTACATCATTGATCTGAGGCTTGCTTTTGATGCCGAGTGCCCGCCAGCAGAATTTGACTCCCTCCTCCACGAGTTGTGCCTGTGATCATGACATCACTTTCGCTTCACTCCGAGCCTTACGGTTCGACGGGGAACATCGGCGAGAACTTCCGCCGTCTGCTCGGTGCGCCCTCGCTTGATCCGTTGCAGACGGTCATCAGGGAGTCGGTGCAGAACATTGCTGACGCATCGCGGCCGGGTGTGGGGCCGGAGATCCTCATCAGGTTGCGGAAGCTTTCGGACGCCCAGCGAGACATTCTTCGCGACGCCGTCCTCGCGAAGCTCCCGGATGAGGGGAGTTCATCCGGGATGATCGCGGCGTTCCTGGAAGCCGAAGTCCCGATGGTCCTCGAAATATGTGACTTCGGTACCATGGGGCTTGGCGGACCGACGCGAGCGGACCGTATACCCGTGGGAACTCGGCAAACCAACTTCATTGATTTCCTGCGCAACATCGGCACCGCGCGGGACACCGACCAGGGCGGCGGCACCTATGGGTTCGGCAAGGTCGCCCTTTATCGCGCGAGTGCCTGCAGCACCATCATCGTGGACACCCTCCCGAACGAAGCCGGGGTCGAGGGCCGGCGACTGATGGCGTGCCATGTGGGCCGATCTTTCGAGAGGCCTGAAAACGGGATGCTGCGGCGATTCACGGGTCGGCACTGGTGGGGCGTGCCGGACCCGGCAGATGGAGTTGCCGATCCGATGACAGGTGCTGCCGCCTCGAGTCTGGCCAATCAACTCGGTTTGCCGGAGCGTGCTTCCGACCGGACGGGAACATCGATCATGATCCTCGGTTTCGAGCCTGACGAGGCCGATCCAGCCGACACCGGGATTCGGATCATTGAGACGCTGCTTTGGAATTTCTGGCCGCGGATGATGGGCGATGCGCCCGCCAAGCACCGTTTCCGTTGCCGCGTAGAGGTCGAGGATCGGGAACTGCGCATTCCGGCGCCGGAGGAGCTCGCTCCGTTCGATCTGCTATGTAAGGCGATGACGGCGGTCAGGGCGCGCGAGGGCAATGATCTGCGTCGGATCGCGTCCATGAGGCCCAAGAAATTCTTGGGTACTCTCGCGGTCGAAAAGGGCCTGGGATCGTCGAGGCGTCACCTGACTAAAGAAGACGTCCGGCTGGTGCCTGAGCGCATGCACCATATAGCGCTCATGCGACCTGTCGAACTGGTCGTGAAGTATCTTGAGGGCACTCCGCACCCCGACGCTCGGCTGGAGTGGGCCGGAGTGTTCGTCGCGAGCGACGAGCCCGAAGTGGAGCAGGCCTTTGCGGATTCGGAGCCACCCGCGCATGACGACTGGATCCCCGATAACTTGCCGCGAGGAAACGCGAAGCGCTACGTCAACATAGCGCTCAAACGTTTGCATGAAATTGCCGCAGAAATGGGCATGGAGCAGATTTCACGTCGAACCGGGGATGGCTCAGGCCCTGCACTGGCGCGGCTCGCAGGGCGGCTTGGCGCGGTGCTCGAGGATGTCGGCGGTGATGGCGCCGCCCGTCGGCACGGTTCCGGAGCTTCCGGAGGCCGCCGTCCATTACGGGCGCGGGCGAGCCGTCCCGTGTTCCAGCGACTTGAGGAAGGCGAAACCGGTCGGGTCGCGGTCTTCGAGACGGAGGTGTCGCAGGATGCGCGGAAGAGCGGAGCGGTGCTGGTTGCCGCAGCATCGATCGCCATCGAAGGAACGGCTCTCGGAGCCGCCGACGAAACCTTGGAGAGGCCTGATGTCTTGTTCATCAGGTGGTTGAAGGGGGACGCCTCCGTCGACGGCTCCAAACTTCCCCTCGATGGCCGGGAAGGGCGGTTCGAGATTCACGTGCGCGTTCCGGATGAGTGCGCGGTGACCGCCGATGCGGAGGTCCTGCCGCAGGTGATGACATGAACCGCCGGGTCGCGTACCCGTTCCTCACGCTTTCCGACGCTGCCGTGAAAGTATCGGCTTGGGAAGTTTCCCTCGACGGGGTCGCGTGGTCCGAACCGGGCGAGTTTCTTGCGGACTGGGACAATGCCAGCGATATCCATCTGCGAAGGACGTTGCACGTTAATGCCGAACTGGCGGCATCCGATCTCGGCATTCCCGTCGATCAACTCGCTCTGGCCGCTTCGGTGCGAATCGGTACGGGCCAGGGGCGGCTATCGCGGCTTGTCCTGTCCCGCGTGCGCCGGGAATTGCACGCGGACAGTCCGTCGTGGGAGTTCGAGCACGTCACCGAGGGCCGCAGTCTCTCGATTTTTCTCGATCTCCGGACCGAGCTGCTGCTCGTCAGGTCACCCGCGACATTTTCGCCACTCTCGCCTCGGCATCCAGGTGACCGGCTCTGGTCCGAAAACACGAGGATCAGGCTCGAAGGTGAGGAGCCACGATTCCCCATCGAAAGCGTGAATCTCGCGCAGATGCTGGGCGACGGCATGGCGGGCGCTGCGCCGTGGTACCTGCACTGGTCACCCCGGGATTGGGGGCGCGACTTCCACGGGGCTGTCCGCCTCTATCTGAACGAGAGATCGAGTGACATCCTCGAGAGGATCGAAGGTGAAGACCCTGCGACAATCCAGATCCTTTTGAGCGATGTCATGAGCCAGGTCTGCGAGCGTTTCCTCGCTGACCCCGAAGCCGAGTCGATGATGGAGTTGGCCGAGCCAGGTTCGCTGGGGGCCCAAGCCGCGATCTGGCTTCGCAAGGCTTGGCCCGGCAAGGATGCCGACTTCATCCGTTCCGTTCTCGAAAGTCGTCCGGGTTCCTTCCGCGCCACGATGCTTGCCCTCGCCGAACCGGGAGATCGCCAATGATGTTCCTGCTTCCGAGGCTTCCCGGTCCGGCCTGCGAGGTGAGCGTTCGCATGTTTCTTGCGGAAGACCCCTCCAGGTGGGACGGATTTCATCCGGACAATCTTCCCGAACAGGTGCGTTTCGCCGCGACGGGCGGCACCCCAGTCACTTCTGCGCAACTTGCGGATCTGAGGCAGAATCTGGTGACTTTGGCCGAGCGCCATGGCTTTGGCCGCACCGCTGTCCGATTGTCTCTTGCAGACGTCGATGCCGAGATCGCCGGTTGGTTAGCGGAGTCGGAGCTTTTCTCGACCGGCGAGGCGCTCAGGGACGACGTTTGGGCATTTATCGCAGCTATCCTGGCGCCCGACATCGTGCATTGGCGATTCGGCGCCGCGATGGAGCGTTACGCTGGAGGCGTGCGAAATACGTTCCAGAGGCTCTGGATGCGCGGACGAGCCCTTGATCGCGGAATCGGTCATCCGGCGCGGTGGCAGCTGCTCGAGGAGCTGAACGAGGATGCTCTCGTCCAGATCATCGAGCGACCGAGCATAGGCGGAGACGGCGTTCTGGCGCTTGCGGTCGCAGAGGCGTGGCTTCGGGCCGCACGACACCATGGAAGGCCGAGCATGGAAGCAATCATGCGACGCGCGATTCTGAAGATCCGTGTGCGCAACGAGATTCGATCGCTCGCGGACCTTCCCCCGGGGGATTTGGCAAGTTTCCTTGACGAGGTGTTCGGCTGCGTGCCGAAGCCTGCATCACTTCATGTCGAGCAGCCCGGTAATCCTGCCACGCACCACGCCACCAGCAACCGGCAACCTGCGGCCGACACGAGAGTGCGGGATGAGGCTGAACTTTCCGTTTCCCGAGCTTCCGCCACGGCGGCGATCCTCAGAGTGAAGATGGAGTCCAAAATGCGCGGATGGCTTTCTCCCAAATCGCAATCGGCGCTGGACGCCCTGAAGGATGGTCGGGTTGCCCTGGACCGGAGCGAACGGAACGCACTCGATTATCTGCTCGACAGGCTCTCGGGCGCAGGCGTCCTGCCGGATGACATCAAGGAATTGCAATCGGTGCTGTGAAGAGGGAGGTACCGGACCGTTCTCCGAGCTCTGATCCCGTAAGGGCGCACAGGAGAACCCGGGCGATCTGGCGCGCCAGAAACGGCGGTACGGCGTTGCCGACCTGCACGTACTGCTGGGTCCGGTTGCCGAGAAACAGGTAGTCATCCGGGAAGGTCTGCAGGCGAGCCGCCTCACGCACGGTAAGGCTCCGGCATTGAAACGGGTCCGGATGGATGAAGTAGTGTCCGTCCTTGGAGATGTGGCTAGTGACCGTCGTGGATGGTTCACGGTGCAACTGGACCCGGAAACGGTCGTCGAAGACACCGCTACGCCAGTTGCGATGATTCGGGCTGAGTTCCACCGGGAAATCCGCCGCCTTGGGACTGTAACCGCGGACTTTGCCGAAGACGGCAGCGAAGAGATATCGCCGGAGATCCGAAGCCATGTGACCGCGGGTCTCGTGCTGGGCGAAGCCGGCCAGCGCAGGGCGCTCCAGCCAGGCAGCAAGCGCATCGCTCGACGATCCGTAGCTTTCGGGAAGGCGCTGCGACCGACGGGGTGGCAGCACTCCATTCTCCAGATCCGCTGCGACAGCCGAGAAGGCGTCGCGCAGCGGCCTACCTTCCTTGTGCCGGTGGAGTCCCGCCAGTGATCGGGCTGCGTCGACGACGTCGCTCCGCCAATTCTCGGGATCGTCGCGCCCCCGGCTGAGGCCACTGCGCAGAGCAGGCATCATGCCGATTGCATCATCCACGGTTCGCGTCATCGCGTCGACTCGTATGCCCGTTCCGGTGGTTCGATGGGCCAGATCGGATCGGATGCCGACAATGATCACGCGATGACGGCGTTGCGGAACCCCGAACTCCTCGGCACGCACGATGAAGTCCGAAGACTGCGCCGCTTCTTGCAGACTGATCCTGCCGTCGGCCACCCGGATCGCGCGGATCTCGTAGTGATGCAACCGGCCGGTGCCGAGCGAAGCGAGATCGTCCATCAGCATCTCGAACACGAAGCGGCTTTCGACTGTCGAGGACAGCATCCCCTTCACGTTTTCCATGACGAAGGCCGCAGGACGCAACCGGTCGAGCACCCGGATGTATTCACGGAAGAGGTAATGCCGCTGGTCCTCCTCCGGCACATAACCGATTTTTCCCTTCGCCCGCGCCCGTCCTGCAAGCGAATAGGCTTGGCAGGGCGGGCCTCCTATCAGGATGGTGTCGTCGTAATCACGACGCAGTATGCCGATGGCGCGATCGATGGCGGCAGCAGCCTGTTCGCTTCCAAGTTCGAGACATCGAGCCTCCGCCGTTGCCAGCCGCCAAGCCGCCGCATCGACCTCGCTCCAGGCGGGTTCCGGGGTCAGCCCGGCATGGAAGTCGATGAGAGCCCGCGGCAACGCCGAATGGCGGTTCCTGTACGCTCTCTGGAACGCCCGCAAAGTGAGCGTTCGATGTGCCGAAGCTTCCTTCTCGACCGAGATTCCGATCCGGAACGGCGTACGACCGTCGACGTCGAGCGACGCGAAACCCTCGCCCAGCCCGCCCGGTCCGGCGAACAAGTCAACGATGCCGAAAGTAGCAGGCAAAACGGAAGCCTCTGAAGGGAGTCGACCTGTATACCATGTCAGGGCGCAAAGGCCAGGGGTCCATGACGGATATCGTCGACAAGGAGACGCGCTCCCGGATGATGTCCGGGATCCGCGGCAAGGACACCAAGCCGGAGATGGTGCTTCGGCACGCACTCCATGCGCGCGGCCTACGGTACCGGCTGCACGACAGGAAGCTCCCTGGGCGGCCGGATCTGATTCTTGCGAAACATCACGCCGTCATCTTCGTTCATGGCTGCTTCTGGCATCGTCACGAAGGTTGCCGCTACGCATCCACGCCTGCTACCAACAGCCAGTTCTGGGCTGAGAAATTCGCCGGCAATGTGAGGCGCGACAACGCAAACCGCCATGCACTGATCGCAGAGGGGTGGCGCGTTGCTACGATCTGGGAGTGTGCGCTACGCAATCTGGACCATGTGTCTGCGACTTGTAGTTTGCTCGCTGCTTGGCTGGACGACACGTCCGCCACCATCGAGATCGGTGAAAGGAGTGCCAAAGGCGATCAACCGTCACAGACGAGGTGAGGACTGTGAACGACCCCGGCAACTGAACTGCCCCGGGTGCTCCGGAGGCTTCAGCCTTTGAGAGGATGGAGCCATTCATCCGGGGCTCCTTGGGTGTTGTTTGGGTCGCACCTTCCGTGTTCCGGGATCGCCCCGGATGAACAACCAACTGCGAGATCACAGCTAGCTGTGCGAGCAGATCCGGCGGGTGTGGGAGGAGAACTTCGGGGTGCATGCTGTTCGCAAGTTCTGGCGGCAACTGCTGCGCCAGGGCGTGGAGGTCGCCCGCTCCGCGGCGAGCCGGTACGCACGACGGCCGCCGATGCGGCGTGCTCGTGCCCGCTGGACCGGGAGAGCCGGCAGTTTCGCGCCGACCGACCGGACGTGTCGTGGGTGTCGGATTTCACGTGATTCTCGACCTGGCGGGGCTTTGCCTACGTCGCCTTCGTCATCCACGTGTTCGCCCCGCGCATCGTAGGCTGGAAGGCCTCTGCCACCGCGCACACGGACTTCGTCTTGGACGCGCTGGAACAGGCGCTGCACGCCCGTCGTGGAGTGACCAATCGGTCCCCTGATCCACCATTCTGATCGAGGCAGCCAGTACGTCTCGATCCGCTACAGCGAGCGACTGGTCAAGGTCGGCATCGAAACATCCGTGGGCAGCGTGGGCGACTCCTCCGACAACGCGTTCGCAGAAACCATCAACGGGCTGTGAACGTGGAGGCGCAGAGCGGTTCACCTCTTCACGGGGAACTCACGCACGTTATCCCGATACGGCTGGACCGCCCAGGCACGGTGAATATGTGCGCTTCGCCTCCTGAGATCCTCTTCGGCGCTCATCTGGTCGTACGCCTGCACCAGCTTCCCGACCGCCATGATCGGCTTCCGTCCCTTTGTCTTCCACAGCCCGGAAATAAGCGAGCGCAGGGCGACCGCGCCCTCAGGCCAGTCGCGGTGCAGGCCATCCAGCTCCGGGTTCAGTCGCGTCAGCGTGACCAGGTCGTGGCCAAGTTGGGCTTCCGGCTCAAAGCCGCCTTCGCCGTAGCACCAGAGCTTGCCGAGATCGTGCAGCAGTGCGTACGCGATGCCGAGATCGCGGTCGCTGCCTGGCAGCGAAGGCGTCTCTGCAACACGTTCGGCGATCTCCAGGGTATGGGCGGCAAGCCCGCCACGATATGCGTGATGGTGGGCTTGCGAGGCGGGACAGGTCCAGAAGTTGTGGAACACCCGGCGCAACTTCCAGATGTCGTTGATCAGCCGGACCAGCGCCTCGTGCCGGATGCGGTCCACGACGTGCCGCAGTCTTGAAACGATCTCTTCGTCCGCCCCGAAGTCCTCCGGGATGAGATCGAGGACGGGAGCTTCCGGCTCGAACTCTATCGCCGTGGCGACCCACAACGTGTCGGCATCGATGCGGCAAGGGACCAGCGTTACCCGCGCGGGATCGACGTGGAGATCGTCGGCGAGCACGAACGGCGGGCACCAGGTGGCGATAGCGTAGGCACCGTCGTGTACATACAACTTGAACCGGATGGGCGCGAGGCCGTCGTCGAGCGTGTATCCCCAGCGATCGATGACGCCGGTCGTGACATGGACGGGACAATCCGTTGATGCAGTCATCGTGGGCTTCCCTTTGTAATGGACGTGGTCGCGGGCACCCGGGTGTGCGCGCTTGATTGGCCGGCACGGCCTGGGGCGGTCATCCGCCGAGCGACCGGACGCTCTTGTCGGCAGTGTGGTGGGCGCCTTCTCACGGCCGGTTGCCGCGGCGCGACCTGTCCCATATCCGGGACACTGGCCAGGTGCTTCGCGGCTTGCCGGGCCATTTTCCGGAGCGTGGGGAGGACCCATGCGAGGCTGTCGGCGCTGCATGCGTGCGGTTGCTGGCACTCGTGCTCGGCGACCACTCGACCCGCGCTGATCACCCACAAAGTCAGACGGTCGAGCGGACCGTTGTCCGGCAGGTAGGCCTCCAGCGTGTAGCCGAGGAAGCTTCCTGTTGAGATGAGCTGCATGGCTTTTCCTCAGGTTGTGGGCGGGAGCGGTGGTGCTGCCCTCGCCTTCTTGCGGGACCGCGGACCGCCGCGGCGCTCGCCGGCCAGCATCGCCCTCAGAGCGTTCCGGAGTTCCTCAGCTCCCATCGATTCCAGGTCGTTGACCTCGGGCGGGCTCGAAGCCGGCTGCGGCTTGCTGCCTTGCCGGCTCAGCAGGCCTGCGAAGGCGAGGCCGTCCTGTCGGGTCAGGTTCGGCACGAAGCGCGAGTAGACGGTGAAGAGCATCTGGGTGTTGGTGTGCCCCATGAGCCGGGCGATCCATTCCGGGTTCTCGCCCGAGGCCAGCATAAGCGTCGCGGCGGTGTGCCGGGTCTGGTAGGGCCTGCGCTTCTCAAGCTCGAGGTAGCGCAGCAGGGGGTACCAGATGCGGTTGGCGAAGTTGTGGGCATCGATCGGATGGCCTGCGCGGGTCTGAAACACGTACTCGTCGTTCGGGCCCCGCGCGTTCCACTGCTGCTCCAGGGCCTCCCTGACCATCGGGAGCATCGGGATGTCACGGATCGAGCTCTCGGTCTTGGCGTTCTCTTCCGCCTCGCCGGCCGAGAACGTCTCCCGAACCCGAATGACTTCATGGTCGAAGTCGACGTACTTCCACTTCAGCCCGTTGATCTCGCCGGTGCGCATGCCGGTGAAGAAGCGGCAGGTGACGTAGTTCCGGTAGTCCGGACGGATGGTGGCCCGGATCCTCTCGACCTCTTCCAGCGAGAATGGTTTGACGTCGGGGCGTCGTCCCTTGAGCCGCCTCACGCCCTTGAAGGCATCCGGCGTCCCGAAGCGCTCGCTGGCCTCGGTCAGGCACTGGCGCAGGAGGCCCATCGTCTTGTTGATCGTGGTCGGGGACAGCTTCGGGCTGGAACGGCCGGGCAGTTCCGCCAGCTTTGCTCTGAACGCCATCACATCGGCCTTGGCGATGGAGCCGACCGGCCGGTCACCGAACTCCGTGAGCAGGTGCGCGTCGAACGTCGCATCCACGCTGTCCCGGTGCTGGCGCCGCCACTGGGGCGCCATCTCCTTCCGCCACGTCACGGAAAAGTCGGCGAAGGTGGGCGTATCGGAAGCGATTGGACCTGCGGCTTGAGGAGCGCCGGCCGGAAGGATCCCGTCGGCGCCTACACCTGGTCCGCGGAACTGGGCTGCCCTTGGACTCCCCGGGAACGTCGCCGCATAATCGAACAAGCCCTGCTTGATCTCCTTCGATACCCGGTTCATCAAGGCCTGTACCCGGCGACGGTTCTCCGCGGTGTCAGGCAGGGCCGTCTGCTCTCGGCAACGGACGCTTCTGTAGAAGAAGTCCAGGTAGAGCATCCCCGTCTCAGGACGGGCACGAACCTTAGCCATGGCTCACCGCGCCATTGGCCATGGGAATGCCGATGTCCCGATGCACAACCGGAGCACGACCGGCCGAGAACTTGCCGATGTCGCGCTGGATCGCCTCCCAGACGAAGAGAAGCTTTCGACCCCCGAACGGTCGAATGTAGTGCACGCCTTCCAGCAGCACCGCGTCCTTCAGACGTGTCCGGATGGTCCGGACGTCATAGTGGATCCGGGTAGCTAGTTCATCGGTGGTGATGTAAGTTTCCATCTGAGCCTCCAGTCGATTCTGGTCAACAGCTGTCGTTTACGAGCGACACCTGTTGACGATCATAGGCGACTAGTGGCGGTTGTCAACGACTAACGTCGCCTCTTGGCGACATCATTCATGTAGCGTTCATGATTAGATTCCGGCTGACTGAGCTGATCGCGGACAAGGCGTTCAAGGAGCGCCGCGTCGTCCCGCTGACGGAGGTGGCTGAGTCCACGGGAATCCACCGCGCGACGCTGTCGAAGATCGCGAATCAACCGGGCGCGAACATCGGTACGGATGTCGTCGACAAGCTCTGCAGGTACTTTGGGTGCCAGCCGGGCGAATTGCTGACGTACATCGACGAAGAGGCCGGGACGGTCTGACCCTCTCGGATCTGCGGTTGGCCCCGCGAGATCCCCTGACTGGAGCCGGCCGAGTTCGGCGGTCGCCGCGCGGTCTGGCCCCGTTGGCCGAGGCACTCGCGATTGGCGCTCCTCGTTGAGACGCGGCTCGAGAGAACCGCAACTTGTAGCGGACCCGGGACCACGTCTCGTCTTCCTGGACGGCGATCAGATCGTAAGCGTCGACCGTGCCGCAGATCACCGCCCATGCGGGAGTCTCGGCTGATCGAGTGGCGGTTCAAGGTGGCCTCCCTTCAAGCCTTGCGCCGGGAGAACCGCGCCGTGCGGGCGTCGCAAGGACCTCTTCGCCAGGTCGCCGATTGAGTGCGGGGGTCGTTCTACGTCACTCGCCCGCGCCTGTGACACTTCAAGGTGTCACAGAAACTGTCACAGGGGGCTGCGGAGCCGATGCGCAAGGGGCGAAACGATCCTGCCCCAACCACCCTCGGACTCTCTGCGGAGGGAGGATCTGTCACAAAAAAGCCCGCTTGAAGGCGGGCTTGATGAAGCCAAGTGCTTGAATTGTGGTGGCTATGGGTGGGATCGAACCACCGACCTCGGGATTATGAGTCTCGCGCTCTAACCGTCTGAGCTACATAGCCAAATCTTTGAATCCTGCCCCTATGACCCTGACCTTATGAGTGCTGTGCTCTAACCGGCTGAGCTACATAGCCAGAACCGTGCGTCTCCCGCGCCGGCATGGTCTGCTGCGACCTGGCCGGCGGGTTCGGCGGGCGCGCGGACGCGCCGGAGGGGCGCACGATTCTAGTGCCGATCGCCCGCGTGTCAAGGAAAATTGCGCCATTCGCGCCGGTTCGCCTTGCCGCCTGCCGCGACGCTGTGGAAGAATCGGCGCAACTACGAACGTTACGGGCCCCGCCATGATCGATCCGGATGGCTACCGACCCAACGTCGGCATCATTGTCATGAACGACGATGCACGCGTCTTCTGGGCGCGTCGCATCGGCCGCGATGGCTGGCAGTTTCCGCAGGGCGGCATGCGCAGCGACGAGACGCCACTGGAAGCCATGTACCGCGAGCTGGAAGAGGAAACCGGTCTGCTGCCCGAGCACGTGGAAGTGCTGGGGGCGACGCCTGGCTGGTTGCGCTACCGGCTGCCTTCGCGCCTGATCCGCCGCCACTCGCGGCCGCTGTGCATCGGCCAGAAGCAGGTGTGGTTCCTGCTGCGCCTGGTCGGCGACGAGGCCGCCTTCCGGCTGGATGCGAACGACAAGCCCGAGTTCGACCTGTGGCGCTGGGTGGATTTCTGGTACCCGGCCATGCATGTGGTCAGCTTCAAGCGGCGTGTCTATGAACAGGCGCTGCGCCACCTGGTCTGCCTGGCCGAAGATCACTGCCAGGTATCGCTGCGCACCCAGCAGTGGACGCTCGACCTTGCCGTGAACTGATTGCGAGTGGTGTTGACAATCATTCGCATTTGCGTTGCAATGCGCCGCGTCCATTGGTGGTTCTTCGCATGTACGTCTGCATCTGCAACGCGGTCACCGACCGCACCATCCGCCAGGCCGCGGCCAGCGGCCAGAGCTTTGCCGAACTGAGCCGGGCCACCGGCTGCAGCGATTGTTGCGGCAATTGCACGGAGCTCGCGCATGAGATCTTCGAGGAGGCGCGCGGCGCCGGGGTGCTGGATCTGACCGTGATGCCGATCGCGGCCTGAGCCGCGCTGCGGCTTCGTGGCCAGGCGCTCCGGCGCTTGCGCCGCAGCGCCTCGCCGCATGCGAATGCGTGCGATTCCCGTTTCCCTGCGTTCCGACATCGGGCGCTATAGTCCCGAGTCTGGATTACGGCTGAGGCGCGGCTGCGCCACGAGGAGTTGCGGGCGATGAAGGGCAACGCAAAGGTCATCGAGCACCTGAACAAGGCGCTGTACAACGAGCTCACGGCGATCAACCAGTATTTCCTGCATGCGCGCATGTACAAGAACTGGGGCTACAAGGAGCTGGCCGAGCACGAGTACCAGGAATCCATCGACGAGATGAAGCACGCCGATCGCCTGATCGAGCGCATCCTGTTCCTCGAGGGCCTGCCGAACCTGCAGGCGTTGGGCAAGCTGCTGATCGGCGAGACGCCGCGCGAGGCGCTGGACTGCGACCTGCGCCTGGAGATCCAGGCCGTGTCGGATCTCAAGGCGGCGATCGCCGATTGCGAGCAGCTTGGCGACTATGTCAGCCGCGACCTGTTCGCCGACATCCTCGCTTCCGAGGAAGAACACATCGATTGGCTGGAAACCCAGCTCGACCTGATCGACAAGCTGGGCGAAGTCCCCTACCTGCAGACCAAGGTCGCCGGCTGAGGCTGGCGGACATGCACGGGCGCGCCGGCCCGGGCGCGCCGGCCCGGCAGGTGTCACTGCGGGCCCGCAGTGCGTCTACAGGGTCGTTGCAGTGACATCGAACACCAGCGCGCGCCCGGCCGCCTGCACGAAGTCGCCCTGGATGAAATCAGCGCCCGCGGCGTGCCACTGGGCGGCTTCCTGGGCGTTCTCGATGCGCGGCACGATCACCTGGATGCCGCGTTCATGCAGCGCCTCGATGTGTTCGCGCAGCGTGGCGGCCGGGGTGCCGGTGGGCGGTGCCAGCTTGACGAAATCGACCGGCAGACCGGCCATCGAAGCGGCTTGCGGATCGGCCGGGTCAAAACCGGACAGCGCGAGCCTGGCGCCCAGCGCGCGCATCGCGGTGGCATAGCGCGCGCTGACCTCGGGCGCGTGTGCGGCGTCCCTGGCACGCAGTTCCAGGGCGATGGCGTCGCC
The DNA here is from genome assembly GCA_023228465.1 of Dokdonella sp. Lineage (GTDB taxonomy): Bacteria > Pseudomonadota > Gammaproteobacteria > Xanthomonadales > Rhodanobacteraceae > Dokdonella_A. Next base: position 22,788 of record JALOBC010000005.1, read on the forward strand.
CGCCACCTGCCAGTGCGCAAGCCAGCCGGCAAGCCGGGTCGGCGCCTCGGGGTCGCTCATGCCTTCGCGCGTCTGGCTGACGAACAGGCGGCGTGCGCCGTGCTCGGCCTGGCTGCGCGCCAGCAGGCCGACGCAGTGCCCCAGCACCCAGCGGTCGAGTTCGGCCAGCAGGCCGGCCTCGGCCGCAACCGGCAACAGTTCCGCCGCGGTGTACTTGCGTCCGTCTGCGCCCGGCATGCGCAGCAAGGCCTGGAACTGGCCGTCCTCGTCGTCGCGCAGGGAGAGCATGGGCTGGAACACCAGGATCAGCCGGTTCTCGGCCAGCGCCCGGCGAAACTGCTCGGCAAGGCTCGGCGCGGGACGGCTCGGCGCTGCGCCTGCGGCGGGCACGGGCCTCGCGCTCGCGGCGGCATGCTCCCAGTAACGCGCCGGCGGTACGATCCGCAGCGGGTAGCCGTTTTCGTGACTGGGCTCATCGACCACCGCCACGGTCGCCGCGGCTTGCGCCAGCAGCGCCGGCGGCACCGGGGTCGCGGCCAGGCGGGCATGCAGGTTGGCCAGGTGCGTGGCCATGGTCATCTGCGGCAGATGCGGTGGCGAGAGCAGCGTGGCCAGCGAGGCGTGCAGGGTCTCCAGCGCGCTGGCCAGCTCGCGCGCGCCCAGGGCAGCACAGGCGCCGGCCAGCAGCCAGGTGTCGTCCACCTGGCGGCGCACCACGTTGATGTCCCAGCCGGCCTGTTGCAGGCGCTCGCCCCGGCGCACCACCCGGGACAGGCGTAAAGGCAGCTGCGCACGCCAGCCTTGCGCCGTCCCGGGCGACCCGATGGCCGCTTGGGTCATGTCCATGGCTTGAGCACCACCAGCAGGACGATGCCCACCAGCAGCAGGCCGGGCACCTCGTTGAACACCCGCAGCCAGCGGCTGCTGTGCCGGTTCGCGTCGCGCGCGAAGCGCGCGGTCATCTGCACCAGCATCAGGTGGTAGGCGATCAGCAGCACCACCAGCGCCAGCTTGGCGTGCAGCCAGGCCTGCTGCAGGTAGGCGGCATTGGCACGCGCCAGCACCCACAGGGTCAGCAGGCCGAACAGGATCGCCAGGGCGCCGCCGATGTGGGTCATCACCAGCAGGCGCCGCTCCATCACCTTGAGGCGTTCGCGCAGCACCGGTTCACCGGCTTCGGCGTGGTAGATGAACAGCCGCGGCAGATAGAACAAGCCCGCGAACCAGGTCACCACGAAGATGATGTGGAACGCCTTCAACCAGAGCATCACGCGCCCCTGTCCCTGCTGGGTCGGAAGTATAGACCGCACGGGCAGGCAATGCGCCGCCGCTTGACCCGCGGGGAAGCGCCCTCTATAAGCGGGCACTGCCGAAACGCCCCGCCCGTGCATGCCCAACCGCTCCCGCCTCGTCATCAGCCGGCACGATCCGGCGCGCCAGCGTCGCTATCGATGGCTGATCGCGCTGGCCTGGCTGGTGTCCGTCCTGCTGGTGGCCGCGCTCGCCGTGGGGCTTTCGCGCAGCGGGGGCGAGGGAACGGCCGAATCGCCCGGCCTGATCGCCACGCGTGCCGAGAACGAAACCCTCAAGCGCCGCGTGGCGACCCTGGAGCGTTCCGAACAGGTCGCCCGCGCGGCGCTGGCCGACGTGCAGCAGATGCTGCGCGACCGTGACGAGGAACTGGAGGGCCTGCGCGCGGATCTGGGCTTCTATGCGCGCCTGGTCGGCAGCAGCCAGCGCGAGGGGCTGGCCGTGCAGGGGCTCAAGCTCAGCCCGATCAGGGATTCCCACGCCTGGAACTTCACCGCCATCCTGACCCAGAACTTTCGCCGCGGCGATGAAGTGCGCGGGCGCCTGAGCCTCAGCGTCGCGGGCGTCGCCAACGGCAAGCTGGCCACGCTCGAGTGGCCGGCGCTCGCCTCCGAGCACGAACATGCCGGAATCGGCTATGCCTTCAAGTATTTCCAACGCGTCAGCGGTACCATCATGCTTCCAGCCGGGTTCGCACCCAACCGCGTGATCGTGCGCGCGGAAGGCGATGGTGGCCGCGCCGAGCAGGCGTTCACCTGGGCCGACGCGGTCAAGTTCGAGGAGGGCGGGAATGTTCCGTAGTGACAAACGCAAGGCCGGCGGCGCGGTTGCCGCGATCTGCACCCTGATCGCCGAGGGCACCACGATCCGGGGTGACGTGCACTTCAGCGGTGGCTTGCACCTGGATGGCGTCGTCGAGGGCTCGCTGGCCGCGGACGGCGCGGATGCGGTGCTGACCTTGAGCGAGAAGGGCCGCATCGATGGCGAGGTCCACGTTTCCAATGCGGTCATCAACGGGCATGTGCATGGCGACATCTTCGTCACCGAGCGGCTGGAACTCGCCGCGCACGCGCGCATCGAGGGCAATGTGCACTACAAGGTACTGGAGATGGCCGCCGGTGCGCAGGTGAACGGACGCATGCTGCACCAGTCCGAGCCCATGCAGCGCCTGGCCGCCCCGGAAAAGCTCACCGCGACGCTGGCCGAGGCTTGAATTCCCGCTCCCTGGCACCGATCCTCAACGCATGAACGACTCTCCCACGCCCAGCTATCAGGACGCCGACAGCGCGCCGCTGCATCTCAGCAACGCGGCCGCCGACAAGGTGCGCCAGTTGATCGCCGAGGAAGGCAACCCCGCGCTCAAGCTGCGCGTGTACATCAGTGGCGGCGGCTGTTCGGGCTTCCAGTACGGTTTCAGCTTCGACGAGGAACGCGCCGAGGATGATTTCGCCATCGACAATGGCGACGTCACCTTGCTGGTCGATCCGCTCAGCCTGCAGTACCTGGCCGGCGCCGAAGTGGACTACACCGAATCGCTGACCGGCGCGCAGTTCGTCATTCGCAACCCGAATGCGCGCACCACCTGCGGCTGCGGCTCGTCCTTCACGGTCTGAGGCACGCGGCGGTGGGGCCGGGCGGATGATCGACCGCGTCAACACCTTTGCCGGCCTGGCACTGGAACGCAATGCAGAACTGCGCGAGGACCCGGCCTTCGGCGCCGCCAAGCGTGCCGACGCCCGCGCGCGGTTCCTGGTGCTGGGTGCCGATGGCCCCGGCGGGCGCCAGGCGCTGGTGCGCGCGGATGCGCCGGCCCTGCGCTGGCTCGACCATGGTGAATGCCGCGACCTGCGGCTGGAACTTGCCGCCACCTATCTCGGCGACGATGGACGCGGACCGCTGTTCGCGCTGTGCGCCGATGCCGCGCAGGCGGCGCAGGTCGCCAGCCGACTTGGTGCGCGCTACATCGACCTGCGCAGCGCCGGCATGCACCTCGGATCGTTCGAGGCCGGAGTCTTTGCCTATGCCCGCGCGCTGGCCCATTGGCAGGCGCGCACGCGCTTTTGCAGCGCCTGCGGCGCGCCGATCGAGCTGGTCGCCTTCGGCCACCGCGGCCGGTGCAGCAATCCGGACTGCGCGCTGGAGCATTTCCCGCGCGTCGATCCGGCCATGATCGTCATCGTCGCCTGGCAGGATCGCTGCCTGCTCGGGCACAACGCGAATTGGGCGGAGAACCGCTACTCGACCCTGGCCGGCTTCGTCGAGCCGGGCGAATCGCTGGAGGACGCCGTGCGCCGCGAGGTCATGGAGGAAGCAGGCGTGCGCGTGGGCACCTGTACCTACCATTCCTCGCAGCCCTGGCCGTTTCCCTCATCGCTGATGCTCGGCTTCACGGCCAAGGCGCAAGACCCGACCATCCGCCTGGGTCCGGAACTTGCCGACGCGCGCTGGTTCAGCGTGGATGAACTGGTGAGCGGCGTGCGTGGCGGGCGCCTCATCCTGCCGCCGCCGCTGTCGGTCTCGCACGAGCTGATTGCCGAATGGCTGCGCGGCCAGTCGGGCCTGGAGCTCGCCGGCCTGACGCCGGGCTGACGTTCGCCGCCCCGCAAACGCATCGCTCCGCCCGGACGCCGCGCGCTGCGCATGCGCGCCGTGGGCGGGCTGCCGCCAGAGAGTCTGGCGTCCACGCTAGAATGCAGCGGTCGCCGTCGCCTGCCCGCTGCATCATGGCCCTGACCCTGCTTGCCATCCTGCTCGTCATCGCCGCCGCCCATGCCCTGCCGGACATGCGGCGCCTGCGCGATTTTTCCTGGTTGCGCGCCTGGGCCGAGCGATGGCCGGGTGCGCACGACGGCGCCGCGCCCGGTGCCTGGCCGCTGGCCCTGCTGCCGCTGCTGGTGGTACTCGCCTGCCTGCTGCTGCAGCAGGCCCTGGACGGCGTGCTGTTCGGCCTGCCGGCCTTTGCCTTTGCGGTGATCGTGCTGTTCTACGCCTGGGGCCCGCGCGATCTGGACGGCGACATCGAGACGGTCCTGAAGGCCCCGGATGGCGAGCGCCGCGATGCCGCCGCGCAGTCGCTGCGTGCCGATCCGGCGCGCGAACACCTGCCGCTGGAGGCCGCGCCGCTGGTCGAGGCGGCCTTCGCCTCGGCACTCTCGCGCTGGTTCGGCGTGCTGTTCTGGTTCCTCTTCCTGGGCGCGGCTGGCGCACTCGGCTACCGGGTGGTGCAGCTGCTGGCACGCCACGCGGCGCTGGGCGCCAATCTCGATCCGGCGCAGCGCGGGCCGCTGGAACGCACCGCGCGCATCCTCGACTGGGCCCCGGCCCACCTGATGGCGCTGACCCTGGCCCTGGTGTCCGAGTTCGACGCGGTGATGCGCACCTGGCGCGGCTGGCATGCGGCGCACGGCAAGGGTTACTTCACCCTGGATCTGGGTTTCCTCGGTGCGCTGGCGCGCGCCGGCATCGACGCCGACGTGGTGGCCGGTGACGGCTACGCTGCCGATGTCAGCAACCCGCTGCTGGAACTGGCGGATGCGCGCACGGTGCTGCGTCGCATCCTGGCCGTGTGGCTGGCCCTGATCGCGCTGGTGGCGGTCAGCGGCCTGGCGCACTGACGCGCCTGGGCCGCGCGCGCGGGGCGGAGCGCAGTCACTTCGCGCGCGCGCCGGTGCATCGGCGCGAATGAGCCGTCGCCGCGCTCGCGTGGCCCTGCGCCGCCTTCAGGCGATCGCGCCGCGCAGCTCGCGCACCTGCTGTTCCAGCACCGGCGCGCTGGCTTCATGGGCGGCGAGCGGCGCACCGAAGATGATGCTGATGCGCGCGCGGAAGCGGCGTGGCAGGCGCATGCGTCCGAGTGCCGTGTCATGGCGACTGAACACCGAGCCCCACAGTCCGCGCAGCGCGACCGGCACCACCGGCACCGGCCGTCGCTCGAGGATGCGTTCCACGCCGCCGCGAAACGGCGCGATGGCGCCGTCGCGGGTGATGCCGCCTTCCGGGAAGATGCACACCAGGTGGCCTTCGGCGAGCGCCGCATCGATCGCGTCGAAGGCGCGCTCGAGCAGCGCCGGGTCCTCGTTGCGTCCGGCGATCGGAATCGCCTTGGCGGTGCGGAAGATGAAGCTCAGCAGCGGGATGCGGAAGATCCGGTAGTACATCACGAAGCGCAGCGGCCGGCGCACCACGCCGGCCAGCAGCAGCGCGTCCATGAAGCTCACGTGGTTGCACACCAGCAGCGCTGGACCCCGTTCGGGCACGCGGTCGAGGTGTTCGCTGCGGATGCGGTAGAGCAGGCTGACCAGCAGCCAGCTCAGGAAACGCATCAGGAACTCCGGCACCAGGGTGTAGATGTAGGCGGCCACGGCGATGTTGAGCAGCGCCACCACCAGGAAGATCTGCGGAATCGACAGGCCCAGGGTGGTGAGGCCGATGCCCAGCGCGGCGGCGGCGACCATGAACACCGCGTTGAGGATGTTGTTGCCGGCAATCACGCGCGAGAGCTGCTCGCGTGGCGCGCGGCTCTGCACCAGGGCGAACAGCGGCACGATGTAGAAGCCGGCGAACACGCCGAGCAGGGTCAGGTCGAGTGCGATGCGCCAATGCCCGGGCGCGGTGAGGAAGGCCAGCGCGCCGAGGCCATGCACGCTGGCCAGCTCCGGCTGGGCGAAGTACAGGTCGATGCCGAACAGGCTGAGGCCGATCGAGCCGAACGGCACCAGGCCGATCTCCACCTTGCGCCCGGACATGCGCTCGCACAGCAGCGAGCCCACGCCGACGCCGATCGAAAAGAGCGCCAGGATCAGGATGGCGACCGTGTCCGCGCCGCCCAGGTAGAGCCGCGTGTAGTTCGGCAGCTGGGCCGTGAACACGCCGCCGAAGAACCAGAACCAGGAAATGCCGAGCACGGCGTTGAACACCGTACGGTCGCGCCGCACGTAGCCCAGCACGCGCAGCGTTTCGCGCCACATGTTCCATTCGAAGCGCAGGTCCGGCGCGGTGGCCGGCGCGGGCGGAATCGCGCGGCTGACCAGGTAGCCGCTGATCGCGATGAGGATGACCAGCCCCGAGGCCAGCGCCGGCCCGGCGCCCGCCACGGCCATCAGGAACCCGCCCGCCATCATGCCGGTGAGGATGGCCAGCGAGGTACCGGTTTCCACCAGCGCATTGCCGCCGACCAGCTCCTCCGTGGCCAGCATCTGCGGCAGGATCGCGTACTTGATCGGCCCGAACAGGGTCGAGTGCAGGCCCATCAGGAACAGCACGCCGAGCAGCAGGCCGACGTTGCCGGTGTAGAAACCCCAGGTCGCGAGCAGCATGGCGCCGATCTCGAACAGCTTGACGTAGCGGATCAGCCGCGCCTTCTCGAACTTCTCCGCCAGTTGCCCCGCGCTGGCGGAAAACAGGAAGAAGGGCAGGATGAACAGCGCCGGGGCGAGGTTGGAATAAAAGCCCACCTGCGCGTCGCCGAAGCCCAGGTGAAAGGCCACCAGCACGATCAGCGCCTGGCGGAAGGCATTGTCGTTGAAGGCGCCCAGCGCCTGGGTGGCGAAGAACGGTCCGAAGCGCCGCGTGCGCAGCAGGTCGAACTGGTTGGATTCGGACATCGGTGCCGTTCGCTGGAAACCCCGCGCATCTTGCCCGCAACCGGCGCCGTACCGCCAGTGAAGCCGCCGCTGCCCGCCCGGCGGCGTTCAAGCAGCTAAACTGCGCACTTTCCGCAGGACCCTCCGTCCCGATGTCCTTTCGCACCCCATTGCTACTTGCCCTTGTCCTTGTCGCCGCGCCGGTCCTGGCGCAGTCCGGCCTCAAGCCGCTGCCCACACCGGACCTGTCCGGCGTTCCGGCCGCCACCGCCACGCAGCTGCGCAAGGCGCGTGCCGACTTCGACAGGGCCCGCGAGATCGTCACCGGCGAAGCGCTCGCGGAGAACTACGGCATCCTCGCCGGCAGCTACGCGCGGGCGGGCTTCACCGACGTGGCCGCGGTGGCGCTGGACGATGCCATCACGCTCGCGCCGCGCGATACCCGCTGGATGTACGCGCGTGGCGTGCTGGCGCTGGCTGCCGGACAGGATGCCGAGGCGACGCGACTGTTCGAGCGTGCCTGGGCCATCAGCAAGGCCTACCTGCCGCTGCGCACCGCGCTGGCCAATCAGAAGATGGGCACGGGTGATCTGGACGGCGCGCGCCGCCTGCTCGAGGAATACGTTGCCCGCGATCATGGCCAGGCCGTGCCGTACGCGATGCTGGGTGATATCGCGCTCAAGCAGAAGCGCTACACCGATGCCATCCGCTACTTCGACCAGGCGCTGAAGCTGCAGCCCGAGGCCGATCGCCTGTACGCGGACCTTTCCACCGCCTATGCCGCCAATGGCGACGCCAAGGCCGCCGCCGCGGCCAAGGCCAAGGTCGGCACCCGTGCGCCCGTGCTGCCCGATCCGGTGGCCAGCCGACTGCTGCCCGAGACCGGCAAGGCGAGTGCCGGGGGTACGCCGGCCAACCCGAGTCAACAGGCCATCGGCACGGCCATGCTGGCCACCTCGGCGGGTGACTACCTCGCGGCGCGCAAGGCGCTGGATGAGGCCCTGCGCAGCGATCCCAAGGATGCCACGCTGCTCGCCGTGTATGCGCGCGTGGAATCGACGGCAGGCCGCCTGGAAGCCGCCCAGGTGCGCGCCGATGCCGCCGTGCGCGCCGACCCGAGCAATATCCTGGCGCAACTCGCGCTGGGCTCGGTTGCCGAAATGCGCGGCAATGACGCCGCAGCCGAGCGCGCCTATGGCGATGCGATCCGCCTCGACCCGGCCGCCGTGAACCCGCGCTTCGCGCTGGGCGTCCTGCTGCAGCGCCTTGGGCGTAGCGATGCTGCGGAGGCGCAGTTCCGCGCCATCCTGAAGATCGACGCCGCCAATCCCGCCGCCTGGACGCAACTGGTGGCCCTCGAATCGGCCGCCGGACGCTGTGCGAAGGCGCTCAAGGAAATCAACGCGGCGATGAGTGCGGCGCCGGACCATCCGCACCTGATGCAGCTGTTCGTGCGCCTGGCGAGTACCTGTCCGGGCACCAGCAAGGCCGAGCAGCGCATGGCGCTGGACTATGCCGGCAAGCTGTATGCCGCGGGCGGCTCGATGCCGGCGGTGGCCGAGGCCTATGCGCTCGCGCTGGCCGCCAATGGCCGCTGGGACGATGCGGTGGCCACGCAACAGGGCGCGATGTTCAGCGTGCTGCGCAGCGACGGTTCGGCGGCGCTCGTGCCCTACCGTGAAATCCTGGAACAGTTCCAGGCGCACAAGCTGCCGACGCGCCCATGGGCGGCCAGCGACAGCGTCTATCACCCCAGGCGGCCCACGCCGGACGTCCCGCCGCAAAAGCCGTAAGTCGCGCCGGCCTGCGCGGGCGGGCGTTAGCGCGCCAGCGCGCGGTGGCCGATGTCGCGGCGGTGGAAGGCACCGTCGAAGCGGATTTCGCGCACCGCGCGATAGGCCTGCTCGCGCGCGTCGGCGAGGTCCGCGCCCAGCGCGCACACGGCCAGCACGCGGCCACCCGCGGTGACGGTGCGGCCGGCTGAATCCAGCGCGGTGCCGGCGTGGAACACCTTGGCGCCGGTCGCCTCGGCGCGTTCGATGCCTTCGATGATGTCGCCGCTGCGCACCTTGCCTGGATAGCCCGCCGCGGCGACGATCACGCCCAGCGCCGGGCGCGGATCCCACTGGACGCTGCGGCCTTCCAGACGGCCGTCCAGTGCATCCTCGACCATCTCCACCAGGTCGGACTTCAGGCGCAGCAGGATCGGCTGGGTTTCCGGATCGCCCAGGCGCGCGTTGAACTCGATCACCTTCGGCGCGCCGCTGGCGTCGATCATCAGGCCGACGTAGAGGAAGCCGATGAACGGTGCGCCCTCGGCGGCCATGCCGGCGACGGTCGGCTGCACGATCTCCGCGAGAATGCGTTGCTCCACCGTGGGCGTGACCACCGGTGCCGGCGAGTAGGCGCCCATGCCGCCGGTGTTGGGGCCAAGATCGCCTTCGTCGCGGCGCTTGTGGTCCTGGCTGGTGGCCAGCGGCAGCACGTTGCGGCCGTCGCTCATGACGATGTAGCTGGCTTCCTCGCCGGTCAGGCACTCCTCGATCACCACGCGCGCGGAAGCCGCACCGAAGCTGCGCGCACCGAGCATGTCGTGCAGCGCCTGCTCGGCGTCGGCGAGCGTGAGCGCCACCACCACGCCCTTGCCGGCGGCCAGGCCGTCGGCCTTGATGACGATGGGCGCGCCCTGCTTGCGCACATGGGCAAGCGCGCGCGTGAGGTCGTCGAATACGGCGTAGCGCGCCGTGGGGATGTTGTGCCGGGCAAGGAAGTCCTTGGCGAAACCCTTGGAGCTTTCCAGTTGCGCGGCCACGCGGCTGGCGCCGAAGCAGCGCAGTCCGGCGGCGCGGAAGCGGTCCACCACGCCGGCGGCCAGCGCCGCCTCCGGGCCGACCACGGCGAATGCGATGCCTTCCACCCGCGCCAGCGCCAGCAGCCCCTCGACGTCGGTCGCGGCGAGGGCGACGTTGCGCATGCCGCGCTCGCGCGCCGTCCCGGCATTGCCCGGCGCAACGATGACCTCGCTCACGCGCGGGGACTGCTTGAGCTTCCAGGCCAGCGCGTGTTCGCGGCCGCCGGAGCCGATGACGAGGAGTTTCATTGAGGGGTCGGGATTCGTGATGGGGGATTCTGGATTGGTACGAATGCTTCGTCATCCCGGGCAGGGAATGCCCGGGACCCAGCCGCCAGGGAGGGCAGGAAGAGCATTTCAGGCATCGACGCGCAGCGTCAATGCCTGAAATGCCGCACGCCGGTGAACACCATGGCCATGTCGTGTTCGTCGGCGGCGGCGATGGTTTCCTTGTCGCGCATCGAACCGCCGGGCTGGATCACGGCGCGGATGCCGGCCTCGGCGGCCGTGTCGATGCCGTCGCGGAACGGGAAGAAGGCATCCGAGGCCATCACGCTGCCGGCCACTTCGAGTCCGGCTTCGGCCGCCTTCATCGCGGCGATGCGGGCACTGATCACGCGGCTCATCTGGCCCGCGCCGATGCCGATGGTGCGGCCCTCGCGTGCATAGACGATGGCATTGGATTTCACGAACATCGCCACGTGCCAGGCGAACAGCAGGTCGTGCAGTTCGGTGGCATCGGGTACGCGCCGCGAGACGACCTTGAGGTCGGACAGCAGCAGCGTGTCGCGGTCGGCATCCTGCACCAGCAGGCCGCCGGCAATGCGCTTGTAGTCGAACGAATGCGCGGGCGAGGCGTCCCAGTTGCCGGTGGCCAGCACGCGCACGTTGGGCTTGGCCGCGACCGCCGCCAGGGCATCGTCGTCGAACGAGGGCGCCACGATGACCTCGACGAACTGGCGGGCCAGGATGGCGCGCACGGTCGCGCCATCGACCGGGTGGTTGAAGGCGATGATGCCGCCGAACGCGGACACCGGGTCGCAGGCGAAGGCGCGCTCGTAGGCTTCGAGCTGGGTCGGCCCCAGCGCCACGCCGCAGGGGTTGGCATGCTTGACGATGACGCAGGCCGAGGTCTTCTGGAAGGCCTTGACGCATTCGAGCGCGGCGTCCGCATCGGCCAGGTTGTTGCTGGACAGCTCCTTGCCGGCCAGCACGCTGGCGCCGGCCACGGTGCCGCGCGGCGCCGGCTGCTCCACGTAGAGCGCGGCGCCCTGGTGGGGATTTTCGCCGTAGCGCAGGACCTGGCGGCGCTCGAAGGCCAGTCGCAGCGAGGGCGGGAACGCTTCCGGGTGGGCCGGATTCAGGCGTGCGCCGAGCCAGTTGGCGATCAGGCCGTCATAACGTGCGGTGTGCGCGAATGCCTTGGCCGCCAGCTGCCGGCGCAGGTCCAGCGAGGTGCCGCCGTGGGCGAGCGCCTCGAGCACTTGGGCATAGTCGGCCGGGTCGCTGACCGCGGCGACATGGGCGTGGTTCTTGGCCGCCGCACGCAGCATCGCCGGGCCACCGATGTCGATGTTCTCGATGGCGGCCTCGAAACTGCATTCCGGGTCGGCCGTGGTGTGCTCGAAGGGGTAGAGATTCACCACCAGCAGGTCGATGGCGGCAATGTGGTGCTCGGCCATCACGTCCTCGTCGATGCCGCGGCGCCCGAGCAGGCCGCCGTGCACGGCCGGGTGCAGGGTCTTGACGCGCCCGTCCATGATCTCGGGAAAGCCGGTCAAGGCACTGACGTCGGTCACTGCCAGGCCCGCCTCGCGCAGGCTGCGCGCCGTCCCGCCGGTTGAAACCAGGCCAATGCCGAGCGCGTCCAGGCCGCGCGCCAGATCGACCAGCCCGGTCTTGTCCGAGACGCTGAGCAAGGCGCGCCGCGCAGGCACGAGGGTGGTATCGAACATGAACTGCGGACCCCGCCGGACGAAAGCGGAATTATAGCCGGGCCGGCGCAGACGGCGCGCCGTCAGTCGTTCAGGCCGTAGAACTGCAGCTTCTTGCGCAAGGTCGAGCGGGTGATGCCCAGCGCTGCCGATGCCCGGCTCTGGTTGCCGCCGTACCAGGCCATCACCTCGCGCAGCAGCGGGGCCTCCACTTCGCGCAGGAACAGGGCATGCAGGCCCTCGCTGGGTTCCGATTCGACATCGGCCAGGTAGCGACGCACGGCCTGGGTGACGCAGGCATGCAGGGCGGGTGGCCACGGGGCCTCGGAACCGGAACTCGGGCTGTACATGGAAATGGCGGCGTTCACGACGGTTGATCCCCCTTGGCAAATCGCTTCCCTGAAAACCGGCGTGCAGCCCCTGTTCGCATACCGGAACAGGATTCTAACGCCGTCCATCGCGCCGCGTAAGGGCAGGCGTGCGCTGCGTCACTCGAAATCGAACTCGAAGGCGATCGCGTCCTGGCCTGGATCCACCACTTCGAAGGCGACCGTGCTGCTGGCACCCGGGCCCAGGCCGGCCGCCAGCGCGGCAGCGTCACCGACATATTCGCGCGGTGCAAAGCGGCGCATGGCGATGCGCCGCTCGTCCAGGTTGGACAGGGTGACCTTCAGCGTCGGGTAGGGCTGCGCGAAGGGTGCCCCGTTGCGCAGGGTTGCGGAAATGATCAGCGCACCGGCCACCGACGGGTGCGGGCGGATGTCGCGCGACAGCAGGGCCAGACGGGCCGGATCATGGCGCAGCGGCAGGTGGCAGCCAAGCTGCGCGCAGACCGGTTCCAGCCAGGCGCGCACGCGTGCCGAATCGAGCCAGAGGGCGCGCTCGGACCAGCCGACCTGGGCCGCCAGCGTCACCAGCAGCAGCAGGCAGCCGGCGACCCACACGCCGTTGCGCGCTCTCCGGGCGCGGCGCCGGCTTGCCGCGAACGCCGGCGCGCGCGGGCGCGATTCGCGCTCGGGCGGCGCGAACAGCAGGGCCTGGGCCGGATTGGGGCGATACACCGGCAGTTCCAGTTGCGGTGGCTGGCCCTCGGCGGCAAGCAGCGGCAGGCGCTCGAAGGGCTCGGGCGGCAGCTCCGTGGCCAGGCTGCGCAGGGCATCGAACACCGCGGCGCAATGGCTGCAGCGCACGCTGCCGTGGGCGGCGGCGAGCTCGTGGCCTTGGACCCTGAAGACGGTCAGGCACTCCGGGCACTGGGTGTACATGCGGTGATTCGATGCGCGGGTAGGTGGCTGGACAGTGTAATCGCCTTGCGCCCTGCCGCGCTCAGGTCCGCTCGTGCCCGGCCTGGACCAACTCTTCGCGCACGCGGCCCCAGATCAGCGCATGCGGATCGAAGCCCGATTCCAGCGCCGGCTTGACGATGCGGAAATACGGCGAGACATCGAAGTCGCGCGGCGCAAACAGGCGTGAATTGCGGATGTGCAGGATCTCGCGCACCGGTGCCGAATCGCTCGGCCCGTCGCAGCGCGTCACCTCGACTTCGGGCAGGATCGGGTAATGGATGGCCTCGAAGGCATCGGCGATCAGCGACGAGCAGATGGCCCGCGTCGGCTCGCCGCTGCCCAGCGCCAGCAGGCGCCGCCGGTAGCGGTCCGGCACCGGCGGCGCGGACAGCAGGTAGCGGCCCAGGTCGAGCACGTTGCGCACGTCATACTGCTGGCCGATCCGCGCCTGGACGTAGTCCACCAGGGCGTCGATCTCGTCGGCGTGCAGGCCGACCGGCCGGCAGATGCGGGTGTGATGACGTGCATAGAGCTCCAGCGGCACCAGGCGCACGCCGCTCGTGACGTCGGCCTCGATCAGCATGGGCCTGCCGTCGGCGGCATCGCGTACGTCGCTGATGCACAGCGCCGAGTGCGACCAGGTGGACTGGGTGATGTAGCGGATGGCGGTGGCGAAGCGGCTGGTGCCTTCGACCAGCAGCACGTCGCCGCGGCGCAGGGTGGCGCGCAGGTGCTGGGGATGGCTGGTGGTGACGTGCGAAGTGGGCCGCGGTTCGGACAGGCGCCGTGCCAGCCAGTGACCGATGCCGTGCAGCAGCGACATGCACCCGACTCCGGACGATGGGACGGAGCAAGTCTAGCAGTCTGCGCCGCTGGCGCGCGGCACGTCTCGGCGGCGATGACCGCTGAGACGCACCCAACCGTCGCGGATGCTGACGGCCAGATCGCTGAAGTCCCGTTCGTAGATGGCCAGGAGCTCGGCCTCCTGCCCGGCCAGGATGCCCGACAGTGCGAACGGCGCGCCGGGCTTCAGGCACTCGGCAAAGCGCGGTGCGAGGCTGGCCAGCGGGCCGGCCAGGATGTTGGCGACCAGCGCATCGGCCGGCGTGCCACTGAAGTCTTCCGGCAGGTCCAGGCGCAGCCGTGCCGCGACGCCGTTGCGGGCCGCATTGTCCGCGCTGGCGGTCAGGGCCTGTGGATCGTTGTCGATGCCGGTGACGTGGGCCGCGCCGAGCTTCAGCGCGGCAATGGCGAGCACGCCCGAGCCGCAGCCGTAATCGATGAGCGTGCGCCCGGCGAGCGCCTGAGCGTCCAGCCACTCCAGGCACAGCGCGGTGGTCGGATGCGTCCCGGTGCCGAAGGCGAGGCCCGGATCGAGCCGCACCACCACCTGCGCGCGCGCATCCGGCGCAGGCTCGATGTTCCACGGGTAGATCCACAGGCGCCGCCCGAACTGCATCGGCTTGAAGCGGTCCATCCACGCGCGCGTCCAGTCCTGGTCGGCGACCTCGCGAAAGCGCACCTGCTCGGGGGCGATGGCCGGCACCAGTTCGGTCAGCACCGCCACCAGGCCGGCGCGATCGGTGGCCGCATCGAACAGGGCGGTCAGCGCGATGTCGCCCCACAGCGGCATCTCGCCCACGCCCGGCTCGAAGATCGCCTGCTCGTCGGGGGTGTCGGCATCGGCATCCTGCAGGGTGATGCTGAGCGCGCCGGCATCCTCCAGCGCCAGCTCGACCGGCTCACGCTCGTCGGCGCGCAGGCTGAGGACAAGTTCGAGAAGGGGCATGGTCCGGGAATGGCGAGTGGAGAATGGCAACGGCAGCGGCGAACGGGAACGCGGCTACGATTCCCGAATCCCGATTCCCGATTCGCGGCTCTCGGCCATCCGCTTCTCCAGGTAATGGATGTTCTGTCCGCCAAGCTGGAAGCCGCCATCGGCCAGGATGCGCTGCTGCAGCGGGACGTTGGTCTTGATGCCTTCGACAACCAGCTCCGAGAGGGCAATGCGCATGCGCGCGAGGGCCGTGGCGCGGTCGCGCCCATGCACGATGAGCTTGCCGATCATCGAGTCGTAGTTGGGCGGAATCTTGTAGCCGTCATAGATGTGCGTGTCCACCCGCACGCCCGGGCCGCCGGGCGACTCGAAGCGGCGGATGGTGCCGGGACTGGGCATGAAGGTATCCGGATCCTCGGCATTGATGCGGCATTCGATGGCATGGCCGGTGAAGTGGACATCCGCCTGGCGAAGCGAGAGCGGTTGCCCGGCGGCAATCAGCAACTGTTCGCGCACCAGGTCCACGCCGGTGACCATCTCGGTGACCGGATGCTCGACCTGGATGCGCGTGTTCATCTCGATGAAGTAGAAGCGCCCGTCCTCGTAGAGGAACTCGAACGTGCCGGCGCCACGGTACCCGATGCGCAGGCAGGCATCCACGCAGACCTGGCCGATCTGCGCCCGCTGCTCGGGCGTGATGCCCGGTGCCGGGGCTTCCTCGACGACCTTCTGGTGGCGGCGCTGCATGGAGCAGTCGCGCTCGCCCAGATGGATCGCGTGGCCCTGGCCGTCGGCCAGTACCTGGATCTCGACGTGGCGCGGGTTCTCGAGGAATTTCTCCATGTACACCTGGTCGTTGCCGAAGGCGGCCCGGGCTTCCTGGCGGGTCATCGCGATCGCGCTGGAGAGGTGCCCCTCGGTCTGCACCACGCGCATGCCGCGCCCGCCGCCACCGCCGGCGGCCTTGATGATGACCGGATAGCCGATCTCGCGCGCGATGCGCGTGTTGGCGACGATGTCATCGCCCAGCGGGCCGCCGGATCCGGGCACGCAGGGCACGCCGGCCGCCTTCATGGCCTTGATCGCTTCGACCTTGTCCCCCATCAGCCGGATCACGTCCGCGGTCGGCCCGATGAAGATGAAGCCGGACTTCTCCACCTGCTCGGCGAAGTCCGCACGCTCGGCGAGGAAGCCGTAGCCCGGGTGGATGGCCTGGGCGTCGGTCACCTCCGCCGCGGCGATGATGCGCGGAATGTTGAGATAGCTCTCCGCTGCCGGCGCGGGGCCGATGCAGATGGCTTCGTCGGCCATGCCGACGTGCTTGAGGTTGCGGTCCGCGGTGGAATGCACCGCGACCGTGCGGATGCCCAGGGTATGGCAGGCACGCAGCACACGCAGGGCGATTTCGCCGCGGTTGGCGATGACGACTTTGCTTAGCATGGGAGGGCGGCGGTCAGGGATTCGGGAATGGGGAAGCGGAGCAGCGCGCGCGCTCGGCGCGGCTCTCCAAGGATCGGATCGAGGCGTGCAGGCGGGCAAGGCTTCGCTGCGGGAGTTCGTCCACGTCATCGTTGTACGGGAAAACGTCGCGCCGGCGGGCGATATCGATGTGGGTCGCGGGTTCGGCCAGGGATTCGCCGGCCATGGAGGGCAGGCGAAGGTACTCGGCAGACGACCGGCGCGCCGCACCCTCGGCAATGCCGGCCGGAGTGCTCACGGCAGATCGGTGCGTCGGGCCGGTCAGCCCGAAGCGCTCCCCGGACGGGCAGCGGGACGAGGCCCCATGGAGCGCTGCGACCAGGTGCGTCGAATCCTGCCAGACGTCCAGGCGTTCGTGCACCCGCTTGAACGATTCCCGAGTCCCCATTGCCGATCCCCGGCGGTCAGGCAATCACGAACATCGGCTCGTCGAACTCGACCGGCTGGCCGTTCTCGACCAGGATCGCCACCACCGTACCACTGACGTCCGCCTCGATCTGGTTGAACATCTTCATGGCCTCGATCACGCCGAGCACGTCGCCGGCCTTGACCGCCTGGCCGACCTTGACGAACGGTTCGGCGTCCGGCGCGGCGGCAGCGTAGAACGCGCCGACCATCGGCGCCTTGACGACGTGGCCCTCGGGCAGCGAAGGCGCGCCCGCCTGCGTAGCCTCGGCAGGCGCCGGTGTCACCGCGGCGGGCGGCGGCGCGGCGACGCGCGCCGGGGCCGGCGCCGCGACCACCATGCCGGTCGGCATGCGCGACAGGCGCACGATCTCCTCGCCTTCCTTGATCTCGAGTTCGGCGAGGTTGGATTCCTCGAGCAGGTCGATCAGCTTCTTGATCTTGCGCAAGTCCATGGATGATTCCCGGGTTGGAGGTTCAGCCGGCCAGCCGGTCAAGCGCTGCGTCGAGCGCGAGCCGGTAGCTCATGGCCCCGAAGCCGGCGATGACGCCGACGGCGAGGTCGGAGAAGAAGGAGTGATGGCGAAACGCTTCGCGCGCATGCACGTTGGACAGGTGCACTTCGATGAAGGGGATCGCCACCGCGGCCAGCGCATCGCGCAGGGCCACACTGGTGTGGGTGAGGGCGGCCGGGTTGAGCACGATGAAGTCGGTGCCGTCCTGCGCGGCTGCGTGGACGCGCTCGATCAGCAGGTGCTCGGCGTTGGACTGGAAGCTGGCCAGCCGATGCCCGCCCGCCGTGGCCCGGCGCACCAGTTCGGCATCGATTTCGGCCAGCGTCGCCTGGCCGTAGACGGCCGGTTCGCGACTGCCCAGCAGGTTGAGGTTGGGGCCGTTGAGGACCAGGATGAGAGCCACGGAGCGCCTTCCAATGCCGGCCGTCAGGCGCGCCCGACGGAAGCGCCTAGTGTCTGCCAAGCGCGCTTAAGTGTCCAGTTCGGCGACGTTTGCCGATGTTTGCCGGCTCTGGACGGCCCGGCGCCTTGGCTCAGTCCAGATGGGGTGCCAGCCATTCGGCCAGCGCGCTCTCGCTGAAGTCGCCGAAGTGGCTGGCCAGCACGCGCCCGTCGCGGCCGATCAGCACGGTGTAGGGCAGCACGTTGCGGTTGTTGCCGAAGCGGATCGAGGCATCCTCGCCGCGCGCGGGATCGTCGATGAGGACCGGGTAGCCGACCGGAAACTCGGCGAGGAAGTCGCGCGTGGGGCCCGGCTCGTCGGCGGCCACCCCGATCACCTCCAGGCCCTGCGCGGCGTGCTGCGTGCGGGCACGGTCGAGGATGGGCATCTCGCGTCGGCAGGGCGCGCACCAGCTCGCCCAGAAGTTGACCAGCACGAGCTTGCCCTGCCAGTCGGCGAGCCGCCGGGTGCTGCCGTCCAGGTCGGGCAGTTCCAGTGCCGGTGCCGGCGTGCCGACCTCCAGCGTGGGCAGCCCGGCGCGTACCGGCGGCAGGGGTGCCTCCGGACGCAGCAGACCGCCGGCCAGCATGCCGGCACCGGCGCCGGCCGCCGCGAGCACGACGACGAGGACGATGTTGCGATCCAGTCCCGCCATGTCAGGGCGCCAGCGCCTGGGCGATCATGGCGTGGGTGATGACGGTCGGCAGTGGCTGGCCGGGGCCGGATTCACCCGGCCGGAAGACCACGTAAAGTGGCACGCCCACGGCCTTGTACTCGGTCAGGAAGGCGGTGATGGCCGGATCGACATTGGTCCAGTCGCCCTTCATCAACACCGTGTTGTGGCGCCTGATGAGTTCGCGGAAGGCATCCGTTTCCAGCACCGCCTTCTCGTTCACCTTGCAGGTCACGCACCAGTCCGCGCCCATGTCGACGAACACGCCGCGCCCCTGCGCGCGCAGTTCGGCCAGGCGCTCGGCCGAGTAGGGCACGAAATCCTGCGTGCCGGCGGTGGCCGTCGCCATGGGCGTGGCCAGGCGCGCAACCTGCACCAGCGGCACCAGCGCCGCCAGCAGCACTGCGGCCGCGACCGTGCGCGCCAGCCAGCCGCCCCGGTAGCGGTTGTGTTCCCACCACCACAGGCCAAGCGCCAGCACGATCGCGCCGATCAGCACCCAGGCCACCGCGTCGATGCCGCGCTGGTTGCCGAGCACCCAGACCAGCCATACGGCGGTGAGGTACATCGGGAAGGCGAGGAACTGCTTGAGCGTATCCATCCACGCTCCCGGCCGCGGCAGGCGCGAGGCCAGCGCCGGGATGTAGGCAACCGCCAGGAAGGGCAGCGCCAGGCCCAGACCCAGGCCGATGAACACCAGCAGCGCCACCCAGGCCGACGCGGCGAAGGCAAAGGCCAGCGCCGTGCCCATGAATGGCGCCGTGCACGGACTGGCCACCACGACGGCCAGCACGCCGGTGAAGAAGTCGCCGGCCGGGCCGCTGCGCCGGCCCAGGCCCTGGCCGACGCTGGCCAGCCCCGCGCCCAGGTTGAAGACCCCCGACAGCGACAGGCCGACCGCGAAGAGGATGTACACCAGCGCCGCGACGAACAGCGGCTGCTGCAACTGGAAGCCCCAGCCCAGCGCGTGTCCGGCCGCGCGCAGGCCGATCACGACCAGGCCGACGGTGGCGAACGCGACCAGCACGCCGGCGGTGTAGAACAGCGCATGATGGCGCGCCTTGCTGCGACTTTCGCCACTTTCGACCAGGCCCAGTACCTTGAGCGAAAGCACCGGCAGCACGCAGGGCATCAGGTTGAGGATCAGCCCGCCACCCAGCGCAAGCAGGAGCGCGCCGAGGATGGCGATGAGGGATGGCCGGCTGCTGGTGTCCGCCGGTGCGAATGCGCCGGCCGCGCCCGGCTCGGCCGCCGCGGGGACGAAGCCGGCGTTGGCTGCCGCCAGCTGCGCCACATCGACTGCCGGCAGGGAGAGGTTGGCCGTGCGCGTCATCACCGGATAGCAGATGCCATCGTCCTGGCAACCCTGGTATTCGGCCTGCACCGTGAGCGTCTGCGCCGCGCCGCTCTCGCGCGCGAAGTGGATCGGCACTTCCACCTGGTCGAAATAGACCTCGACCGTGCCGAAGTGCTCGTCGGCGTGCTCCACGCCGCTGGGCCAGTCGGCCTTGCCGAGCCTTATGCCCTCGCCCTGGGCCAGCGCCACGCCGCTCTTGTCGCGGTACAGGTAGTAGCCCTTGGGCATGGTCCAGCGGGCGAGCAGTTCGCCCGGCTTGCCGACGATGATGTCGAACTGGAAGGCCTCGTCCTCGGGCAGCGGCGTGCCCGCGGCGCCGGCGCTGCTGCCCAGGCCAAGCAGCGCGGCACCCCCGCTGTTCGCGCTCTCGAACAGGTTGCCCGATGCGCCGCCGGCGAGCAGGCCCGTGTCCGGCCTGCTCGCGTCGGCTGCGACGAGGGGAAGGTCGAGCGTGAGGGTGCTCGGATGCGGTGGGTAGCAGATCTCCGGTGCGACTTCATGGCAACCCTGCACCGTCACCTTGACCGTCAGCGTGCGCGCGGCGGCATCGTCCAGGGTGTAGGGCAGGCTGGCCGCGACGCTGTGGTGGTAGATCTCCACGTCGCCGAAGAACTCGTCGTGGCGCGGCTCGCCGGGCGGAAGCTCGAGTGCGCCGAGACTGGCGCCGGGTTGCGCGGTCGTCGCCTTGATGCGTCCGCGGTAGAGGTAATAGTCCGGCGCGATGTCCCAGTGCAGGTCGATGCGGCCAGGCGTGCTGATGGCAGCGCGGAGGGCGAACGCCTGCTCGACCGGCAGGAGTTCGTCCGCGGGCGCCTGCGCGCGGGCGCTCGTGGCGCCGGCCAGCAGGAACAGGGCGGCCAGGCCGGCAAACAGCTTGTACATCGGGGACGACTCCGCGTTGCGTGCCGCGCGGCAGGCGCGCGGGCTGGGGTGACCGGGGGTGCTGGCCGCGTTCACGACGGTGCCGTCGCCTCGGCGAGCCAGTCGAGGTACGCAGCCGATCCATCGACCACATCCAGCACCAATAGTTCGGGCACTTCGTAGGGATGCAAGTCCGCCAGGCGCGACTTGACCGCTTCCAGGCGCACGCGCGTGGTCTTGATCAGCAGCAGGAATTCCTCGCCCGAACACACCTCGCCTTGCCAGCGGTAGGTCGAGCGGATGCGCGACAGGGCCTGCACGCAGGCGGCCAGGCGCTCTTCCACCAGCACCCGGGCAATGCGCTCGGCACTGGCGGCATCGGGGCAGCTGCAATGGACGATGAGGGCGGACATGGCGCGTCGCGAAGCCTGGCGACCCCACATCATCGCACAGCCGCGCCCGCGCGCGCAGGCGTCAGCCGTCGAAGCCGTCCGCGTAGATGCGGTCGTCAGGCCCCGCGACGGGCTCGCACACCGCTGGATTCACCGACTCGAAAAGCGCGCGGCTGGCCCATTCCGGATGATCGATGAAGGGGTTGCGGTTGCCCTGGAAGCTGTAGACGACCTCCATGCGTGCCAGTTCCTCGGCATCCGGCGGATCGGCCTGGTGCCAGTCGATGAGGTCTTCCAGCAGGCCCATGTAGGCCGGGCGCGAGTAGTCGCTGGTGGTGACGATCTTGCTGCGGTCATCGGTCAGCTCCAGGTCCGGCTCGGCCTGGCCGCTGACCGGGTCGGTGCCACCTTCGTAGCGGATCGCCATGTACATGACGGCGCGCGCCATCTCGCCCTTGCGGTGGTTCCACACCTCGAACGAACTGGCGTTGACCCAGTTGGAATTGCCCGGATAGCTGCCGCTGCCGCCACCCACGCCACCATTGGCCTCGGTGATGCGCTCGCCGCAGTTGCTGGCACAGAAGGCGTAGGGCTTGTTGCCGCGGTCGGCGTTCCACTGCGCGTCGGACAGCCACAGCATGTGGGTGTCGGTGTAGGGCGCGCTCGGCAGGCCAAGGTTGCCGGTCGCGCCGGGGAAGCCGAGCGAATTGGGCCAGGTGTGCTCGCGGTTGTACTTGAGGCCACCGCCGCCGCCGGCCCGATCGCTGCCACGCACGTACAGCCGGTTGCGATAGACGTCGAGGATCCGGTCCGGCTCGCCGGGCGCCGCCTGGGCCAGCTCGAGGATGGTCCAGGTGCTGGTGCCGGTGCCGCTGTAGGGATAGGCGGTGTGGCCGCGGATGATCCGATGCAGCGTGCAGCGCAGCTGTCCGGGACTGCTGGTATTGACGCTGTCGTAATAGCCGCCCGCCTGGCCGTCGGCGATGCCGAACGTCGCCGTGTAATCGGTTTCGAGCGCGATGCCGGCGCTGTTCTCCACGCCGCTTGCGCGCACCGTGAAGACGCAGCTGCCACCTGCCGGCAGCAGGGTGTGCGGGGTCAGCACGCGCTGGCTGCCGCTGCCGCCCTCCTCGAGCGCGATCGGCGCGCCGTCGCAGTCGAGGTCGAACGCATCGCTGGTCACCACCGCCTGGCTGAAGCTGACCCGCACGTCGCTGGCCACGGCGACGTTCACCGCGCCGTCGGCGGGTTGGGTCGAGGTGACGACGGGCGCGGTCTGCGGCGGCGGGCCGGTCTCGATCGAGAACGCGACCTCGTCGATGGCCAGGCCGTCTTCGGCACCACTGATGTCGGTGTCCTGCCAGCGCACCCACAGGCTCGCGCCGGCCGCGAGGGCCAGGTCCGCGATCGCGCCGCTGACCGCGCGCCGGTTGGCGGCGGCGTTGCCATCGCGCTTGCCGACGCTGCCGCCGGTGGTTGGCGAGGCGAAATCGAGCGCCGGCACCGGAATCCAGGTCGCGCCGTCATCGCCCAGCGCCGTCGCATCCAGGCTGTACTGGAAGCGCAGGCTGTCGGCGCGCCCGCTGGCGCCCAGCCGCCACTGCTCGCCGGTGTAGGCCACCGTGAGCGTCGTCACGACGGCCCCCGAATCATTGCGCAGGCGCGCGCCGATCAGCGGTGCGAGGCTGCCCGAACGGAGCATGCCCAGGGCGCGCTCGGCGCTGCCGGTCGCGCCGTAGCTGTAGGTATTGCCGGAGTTGGCGCTGCCGTCATCGGCGGCGTAGCTGGTGTTGGCGTTGCTGCCGGATTCGCTGAGATACCAGCCATCGGGCAGCGTGCTGCCGGTGCCGGCGGCCGCCAGCGTGTCGAAGTTTTCAGTCGCGGCGCCGCCGCCGGTGAGCGGCACGAACTGCGCCAGCGCCAGCGGTGCGGTCGCCGCCAGGCAGAGTGACAGCAGGACGCGTGCACCAAGCGTGTTGAAATTCATCACGATCCCCGTGACCTGGCGCCAGCGCGCGCCAGGCCTGCATGAATGGGCAAGATTGCCGACATGCGTCCTCGGCCCGGGCTGCGCTGCCCGGACCTTGGCGTTCGCGCCCTACAGGCGCGTCATCTCCACGCGGCGGTTGCTGGCGCGTCCGGCTTCGGTGCGGTTGTCGCCGACCGGGCGCTGATCGCCGTAACCCACCGCGCGCATGCGCGCGCCGTCGATACCCCGCGCGACGAGCGCGGCTGCGACCGATTTCGCGCGACCTTCCGAAAGCGCCTGATTGGCCGCTGCCTCGCCCACGTTGTCGGTGTGTCCGGCGATTTCCACGCGCAGGTCCGGCGCGGCCTCGAGCGCCGCTGCCGCGGCGTCCAGCGCCGCCGCGGAGTCCGGGCTGAGCGTGGTCGATGCGGTGTCGAAGCTGACCTTGAGGGTGACGAAGCCATCCTTCGCGAGCTGCTCGGACAGTTCGTTCACCGACACGTCCTGCTGCATCGCCTGGCGCTCGGAGACGACCATCGCATAGCCATCGTCGGTGGCCTGCACGAAGGCCCACACTTCCTTGCCGCCACGCGCGAGCTTCAACGTGGAGGAGTAATTCATGCAGCCGTTGCCGATGGGCATGGTTTCGCTGTCGTAGCCGGCCTTGCACCAGCCCGGATATTCGCCCAGCACCTCGCCGCCCGCGGCGCGCGCGGCGTTCTGGAAATTGCGCATGATCTGCAGGCCGCTGGCCGGCGTGGCGCCCTCGTCGAGCACGTAGGTGATGGTCCAGGTCGGGCCTTCCACTTCCGTCTGCCCCGGCCGGTCATCGTCGACCGCCGGCTTGGGCGCGCCCACCGGGAACGCGCGCATGTCGAACTGGCTGCTTTCGCAACTGTAGATGTGGTGGCCGGGCATGCGCGTGAAGGCCGCATGGTCCTTGCAGCCCTCGGCGTCCTGTGCATCCTCGGCGAATGCGGGCGCAAGCATGAGTGCCGCAGCCGCAGCGAGTGGAATGACGATGAATTTCACGGAACCCCCAGGATTTCTTGAACGCGCGCACTCGCGGGCGGCGCCAGCGAATCATAAGCGTGCTGGCTTGGCAAGCCCTCGCGCTCCCGCCGACCCGCCTGCGGTGCGCATGGCGCCCGGTTCGCCGGGGCATGCGTAGCGCGGCCGGCCTGCCGCGCCGGCGGATCGTGGTGCCCGCCCAGGGCGCGGCCCTTGAACCGCGATAGACCATCCCCACCTGCTCATCACGACGGCGCTCGACCCTTCCCGAAGGGCTTCTGCGCCGCTAAACTTGGCACTCACCTCATCCGAGTGCTAACA
Organism: Dokdonella sp.; assembly: GCA_023228465.1. Lineage (GTDB taxonomy): Bacteria > Pseudomonadota > Gammaproteobacteria > Xanthomonadales > Rhodanobacteraceae > Dokdonella_A. Next base: position 46,954 of record JALOBC010000005.1, read on the forward strand.
ACCGCACTCAACCCATCCTGAAACCAAGGAGCAAGCAACATGGCACTTCGTCCGTTGCACGATCGCGTCATCATCAAGCGCCTCGAAGCCGAGACCACCTCCGCCGGCGGCATCGTCATCCCCGACGCCGCGGCCGAGAAGCCGATCAAGGGCGAGGTCGTCGCCGCCGGCACCGGCAAGATCCAGGAAGACGGCAAGGTCCGCCCGATGGCGGTCAAGGTCGGCGACAAGGTGCTGTTCGGCAAGTATTCCGGCACCGAGGTCAAGGTCGATGGCCAGGAGCTCCTGGTCATGCGCGAAGAAGACCTGATCGCGGTGATCGAGTAGCAGCTTCGCCGGGAATCGGGAATGGAAAACCGGGAAGCGTAAGAGCGTCTCGCTCCGTTCCCGCGTCCGTACCCGATCCCGCGCGACCTGCTCCAGACGATTCCCCATTCCCCAACCCCCATTCCCGGAGTCATTCCCATGGCAGCCAAAGAAATCCGTTTTGCTGAAGATGCGCGTGCGCGCATGCTCAAGGGCGTCAACGTCCTCGCCAACGCCGTCAAGGCCACCCTCGGCCCGAAGGGTCGCAACGTCGTGCTCGACAAGAGCTTCGGCGCGCCGACGATCACCAAGGACGGCGTGTCCGTCGCCAAGGAGATCGAGCTGGCCGACAAGTTCGAGAACATGGGCGCGCAGATGGTGAAGGAAGTCGCCTCCAAGACCTCCGACGTGGCCGGTGACGGCACCACCACCGCCACCGTGCTGGCGCAGGCGCTGATCCGCGAGGGCCTGAAGGCGGTCGCCGCCGGCATGAACCCGATGGACCTCAAGCGCGGCATCGACAAGGCCGTCACCGGTGCGGTCGACGAGCTCAAGAAGCTCTCCAAGCCCACGTCCGATTCCAAGTCGATCGCCCAGGTCGGCACCGTCTCGGCCAACGGCGACGAGCTGATCGGCCAGCTGATCGCCCAGGCGATGGACAAGGTCGGCAAGGAAGGCGTGATCACGGTCGAGGAAGGCCAGTCGCTGGACAACGAACTCGACGTGGTCGAGGGCATGCAGTTCGACCGCGGCTACCTCTCCCCCTACTTCATCAACAACCAGCAGTCCATGCAGGCCGAGCTCGAGGAGCCCTACATCCTCCTGCACGACAAGAAGATCTCCAACGTGCGTGACCTCCTGCCGGTGCTGGAAGGCGTCGCCAAGGCCGGCAAGCCGCTGCTGATCGTCGCCGAGGAAGTGGAAGGCGAGGCGCTGGCCACGCTGGTGGTCAACACCATCCGCGGCATCGTCAAGGTCGCCGCCGTCAAGGCGCCGGGCTTCGGCGACCGCCGCAAGGCGATGCTGGAAGACATGGCCATCCTGACCGGCGGCCAGGTCATTTCCGAGGAAGTCGGCCTGCAGCTCGAAAAGACCAGCCTCAAGGATCTGGGCCGCGCCAAGCGCGTGGTGATCTCCAAGGAGAACACCACCATCATCGACGGCGCCGGCGAGGCCGCCAACATCCAGTCGCGCATCAAGCAGATCAAGGCGCAGATCGAGGAGACTTCCTCGGACTACGACCGCGAGAAGCTGCAGGAGCGCGTGGCCAAGCTGGCCGGCGGCGTGGCGGTGATCAAGGTTGGTGCCGCGACCGAAATGGAAATGAAGGAAAAGAAGGCGCGCGTCGAAGACGCCCTGCACGCCACGCGTGCGGCGGTCGAGGAAGGCGTGGTGCCAGGCGGCGGTGTCGCCCTGATCCGTGCGCTGGCCGGCATCAAGGACCTCAAGGGTGACAACGAGGACCAGGACCACGGCATCGTCATCGCGCGCCGCGCGATGGAAGCGCCGCTGCGCGAGATCGTGACCAACGCCGGTGATGAAGCCAGCGTGGTGCTCAACAAGGTCGCCGACGGCAAGGGCAACTACGGCTACAACGCCGCGACCGGCGAGTACGGCGACATGGTCCAGCTCGGCATCCTCGATCCGACCAAGGTGACCCGCTACGCGCTGCAGAACGCGGCCTCGATCGCGGGTCTGATGATCACCACCGAGGCGATGGTCGCCGAAGCGCCGAAGAAGGAAGAGCCGCACAACCACGGCGGTGGCGGCGGCGGCATGGGCGGCATGGGCGGCATGGATTTCTAAGCGCCATTTGCTGCGTTGCAAACCCGGAAAGGCCCGCGCAAGCGGGCCTTTCCCTTGCAGCACTACGGGCGGTGCCAAAGTGAACTCTGCAATCGGAGCTACTTCAATACCGCACGGCAGCAGATCGGCTCGAGAATGAAGTCTTCAAGAAAAGATTCTGATGTACTGATCCCGGTCTTCGTACCGCCGCCGCACGCAGTGCCGAACGCGCTCGGTGAGCTGGAAAACTTCCTGCATGCCGACCGCAAGCTGCCACCACTCATCCAGGTCGGTCTGGCGCATGCGCAGTTCGAAACCATCCACCCCTTCCTGGACGTGGGTCGCCTGCTGATCACCTTTCTGCCGTGCCAGCGCGAGATCCTGCTCAAGCCCGTGTTGTACCTGTCGCACTTTTTCAAGCGGCACCGCGGCGAGTACGACGAGCGGCTGCAGGCCGTGCGCGACGACGGTGCCTGGGAAGCCTGGCTGGCGTTCTTCCTGCGCGGCGTTGCGAGCGTCAGTCGCGAAGCAACCGAAACGGCGCGGCGCATACTCGCCCTGCGTGAGGACCATCGGGCCAGGGTGACGGCCGGCTTGGGCCGCGCCGCCGGCGATGGCCACAGGGTGCTGGAACATCTTTACCAGCGGCCGATCGTCTCCGTCGCCCATGTGCAGGAACTCACCGGAACCACTTGCACCGCGGCCAACAACCTGGTCTCGCGATTGGTGGAGTTGGGCGTACTGATGGAAGCCACCGGTTACCGACGCAATCGGCTGTTCCGCTATCAGGCGCATATCGAATTGTTCGGTGAGCCGGGGGATGCCGCGTAAGGAACGGCGGCATGATTGCGCGGTTGAAACCTGATGCGAAGCACAGGCGGTCGGAGCAGGATTGGCCTGGTGCGTGCCGGGGCGGCAGAGGCAAACGGCGTCCCAGCTTGACGAAGTTGTCCGCTATCGCGATGGGCTTGGACGCGTGGTTCCAGGGCCAGTATGTCGAGTGGCACCGCATCATCGGCAGCACACCCACGCGCGCGTCGCCGGCGCGTGGGCCGACAGGATGGCCAGGGAGGGCAGCAACCGCAAGACCTTGGGTGTTCCCGTGTCGCGGGCGGTCGCGGGCGTCAATCCACTGTGGCCGTGGGCTCCTCGATGCGCAGGAAGCCTTCCAGTTCCTCGCGTCGCTCGGGGGCGATCTCCGTAGCGTGGGTGAGGCGCAGGTAGAACAGGGTGAAGTAGATGTTCTTGAAGGAGTCGACGGCACGCTTCAGCAGCGAGCCTGCGACCTTGCCCAACCAGACTGCGATCAGCAGCGGGAACCAGTTGAAGCCGCGACCGGCGAGCCAGGCAGGTGCATCGTCCCCGAAAAGCTCGGAGAGCTGGCCCGAGTGGAAGGCGGGCAGGCCGTCACCGACCAGCAGGCCGGCGCCCGCAGCCAGCAACACCAGCACACACCAGAGCGGCGCCATCAACGTGCCGGCGGCACCGGCGGCGATGTCGATGCCGAACACGCCGACCAGGGTTTCGGGTACGCCGTGGCGCAGTGCCTTCATCCGTGTCGCGCCCTCGCCGAGGCTGAGCCGGTCGATCGTGACGGCCGGCACCAGGAAGTGCCGCGCGAGATCCCACACCTCGCCGAGTGCCAGCAGACCCAGCTTGATCAGCCAGCCCAGCAAACCCTTGCGCTCATCGCGGGCGCGTGCGCCGGCATAGGCTGCAAGCAGGGAGAATCCGCCGAGCATCCAGGCCTGGCGGCGCATGCCCGCCACGCGCGCACGTGCTTCGCGGATCTGCGCCTTGCCGCCGCGCGCAACCTGCGTCACCAGCCAGACCTGCGCCATGTCCTGGCGGACGTAGTAGAAGAATTTGTAGAAGAACATCAGCGTGGCGGCGAGCAGCAGCAGGGTGGCCGTGCTGCCGGCGCCGAGCGCAATGGCCAGAATGCCGGAATAGAACAGCGACACCATGACGGCGGCATAGACCGCGCTGTGCGCCCACGGCCCGATGATTGACCTGTCACGACCGACGATGGCTGCCGTGTTCTTCAGCAGGAAGGCCAGCTGGCGGATGCGCTCGCCCGCTGCGGGCCGGGTGAAGTGATCGGGCATGCGCCGGGTCCTCCTTGCCGGATTACCAGTCGGGGCGCCTCCCGAACCGTCGTACCGCGTTGCGTCGTGGGCCTTCCGCACTGGTGTGGAGGCTCAGGATGATAGCCGCTACGTGCGCGAGACTGGCCAGGGCTGGATCCTCTTGTCCGGGCGCCGGCAGCGCTTGCGCGGCAGTCTCAGCTTGTGAGACCGGAATTTCCTATGCTTGGCACTCGCCGCCGCTGCGGCCCGCGCATGGGCCGGCGCGGTCAACCACGGGGGACGCATGCCGCACACCGATTCTGCCACCGGCATCCGCATCTATCGCGCCAGCCGGCTGGAAGCCCTGCTGATGCCGCTGCGCGAACTGATGCGCGCGGCGCCGCCGGAGCATGCGCTGGCACCGCACGAACTGATCGCCGCGCATCCGGGCATGCGCCGCTGGCTGCTGCGCGAGCTCGCCCGCAGCGCAGGCCCGGCGGGCATCGCCGCCAACGTGCGCGTGGAACTGCCCAGCGCCTGGCTCGACCGCCTGGCCGGCGAAGTGCTCGGCGCCGAAGCCGTGGCGACCGCGCCGTACCGGCGCGAGATCCTGCGCTGGCGCATCCATGAGGAACTGGGCGCGATCGAGGATGCGCGGGTGAAGGACTACCTGCAGGGCGCGCCGGCGACCCGCGCACGGCGGCGCTTCCAGCTCGCCGAGCGCCTGGCGCGCATCTACAGCCAGTATCTGGTCTATCGACCCGACTGGCTCGAAGCCTGGCGAGATGGCCGCGAAACCCGGCCAGACGGTGGCTTCCTCGCGGTGTTGTGGCAGCGGATGCGCGCGGCCATCGGCCAGCCGCACCGCGGCGAGCGCCTGCGTGCGCTGGTCGCGGCCTTGCAGGCCCGGCGCGGCGCGGCAGCGCTGCGCGAACCGCTGCACGTGTTTGGCATCGCCCACCTGGCGCCCGCCGACCTTGCGGTGCTGCGCGAAGTCGCCGCTTCGCGCATGGTCGTGCTGTATGTGCCCGATCCATGCCGCGAGTACTGGGGCGGCATCCGCAGCGACCGCGCCCGCTTGCGCGATGCGGTCAGCGCCGATCCGGGCAGCGCCGGCAGCGAAAGCCTGTTCCTGCAGGAAGGACATCCGCTGATCGGCGCCTGGGGGCGCATGGGGCAGCACTTCGTGCTGGGCCTCGACGAGATCGGCGCCTACGCGGATGAGCGCGCCTGGGAGGATGCCGCCACGGGCGAGCCGGCCACGCGCCTGGAGGGCGTGCAGGAAAGCATCCGTCGCGGCGAGCCGGCCCTGATCCGCGAGTGGGCGGCCCTGCCGCGCGAGGATGCGAGCCTGCGCGTGCATGCCTGCCACACGCGCCTGCGCGAGCTGGAGGTGCTGCGCGACGCGCTGCTCGATGCGCGCGCAGCCGATCCGACGCTGCAGCCCTCCGACATCGTGGTGATGATGCCGGACATCCACGCCTACCTGCCGTTGCTGCCGGCCGTGTTCGGGGCCGCCGGTCGTCATGAGGGACCGTTGCCCTGGCATGCCGCGGACGTCGTCAACGCCCGCGCGCATCCGCTGTTCGAAGCCTTCCGCCGCCTGCTCGACCTGCCACTCGCGCGCCTCACCGCGCCGGAAGTGGCCGACCTGCTGGCCATCGAGCCGGTGGCGGCCCGGCTGGGGCTGGGCGAAGGCGGCGCGGAGGTGATCAAGCGCTGGCTCGAGGAGGGCCGCGTGGCCTGGGCGCTGGATGCCGCGGCGCGGACGCGTTTCGGTGTGCCGGCGATCGATGCACACACGTTCGATTGGGGCATGGAACGTCTGCTGGCCGGCTACCTCGTGGGTGACTCCGGCGACATCGGCGCCGCTGCGCTGGCGCTGCCGGATGGCCGCAGCGTCGCGCCGCTGAGCGGTGCGCACGGGCCGCAGGCGGCCCTGCTCGGTGCGCTCGACAGCCTGCTCATCGAACTGGCCGAGGCTGCCGCCGATGCCGACCAGGCTCGCCCCGCCAGCGCCTGGGCCGAACGGCTGGAGCAGCGCATCGATGTCATGTTCCGCATCGATCCAGGCGATCCGGTCGCACGCGACGCCCTGGCCGCCCTGCGTGCTTTCGTGCGCGCCCTGGCCAGCGAACCGGCGACCATTGGTCTTGATCCGGTACTGGATTTCAGCGTGGTGCGCGAGATCCTGCGCGGCATGCTCGACAGCGTCGCCGAGCAGCAGCACTTCCTGCTGGGCGGGGTCACCTTCTGCGGCATGGTCCCGCAGCGGGCCATCCCGTTCCGCATGGTCGCCGCGCTCGGCCTCAACGACGGCGAGTTCCCGCGCGCGGGCAGCGACGGCGGGCTCGACCTGATGGAGCGTCACCCGCGCCTGGGTGACCGCAACGTGCGCAGCGATGATCGTTATCTGTTCCTCGAGACCGTGATGGCGGCCCGCGATCGTCTCCACCTCAGCTACATCGGCCAGGGCGTGCAGGATGGCAAGGCGCGCAATCCCGCGGCGCCGCTTGCCGAGTTGATCGCTGCACTGGATGCCGCGCCGGCACCACCGGCCGCCGCGGACGAAGGCGAGCAGGCCGCCTGGCTGCGCCGCCGCCCGTGGTGGCTGCGCCATGCCCTGCAGCCCTTCGATGCGCGCTATTTCGATGGTCGCGATCCGGCGCTGTTTTCCTTCCGACGGGCGTTTTCCGGCATGCACGAGGATGCGCAGGCCGCCGCGCCGAGCGCGTTCGTCGCACCGCCGGCCAAGGCGCAGCGCCAGCCGGTGGCGACGGATGCCGGCGAACCGCTCGCCCTCGCGCAAGTGCTGGCCTATTACCGCGATCCGGCCCGCCAGCTGCTCGAAGACGGATTGAAGCTGCGCCTGGATGCCCTGGGCGAGGCGCGGCTGCGCGAATCCGAGCCGCTCGAACCCGCCTTCGAGGCCCTGGATACGGTCGCCCGGCGGCTGTTCCTGCAGGCGGTGGCCGTGCATCCGCCGTTGTTGCCGGAGCAGCCGCCCGATTGGCTGCGCCTGACCGGCCTGCTGCCGCCGGGGCGGGCCGGCGAGCAGGCCTGGCAAGCCGAGCGCGCCAAGGCGCAAGTGCTGCTCGCCGCTGTCGCCGAGCCGTCCCATCCCGCGCACGCACTGTTTCGTGCAGCCCTGCCGGAGAGTCGGCCGGTACCGATCGATTGCCGGATCGACGGCCAGCGCCTGCAGGGCGAACTGCGCGAAGTGTTTGCTACCGACACGACGCGCTGGGTGCTGGCGGTGCACCCCGGCGACCTGGCACGCAAGCGCGAAAGCGCACTCGGCTTCAGGGAGCGCATTCCCCTGTTCCTGACCTGGGCGCTGCTGCGCCTGGACAGCGCCACGCACAGCGCAGTGCAGCCGGCGCTGGTGGTGCCGGTGGATGCGCGCAAGCCGGAAGACGATCCCTGGAGCCGTGCGCTGGCCGCTTGGGATGCGCGCTTCCGCGCCGCCGCCGCGCGCGAGCAGTCCCGCATGCGGGCCGATCTGGAGCGCCGCGTGGGCGGCTTGCTGCGCCATTTCCTGAGTGCCGCCGAGCAACCCGCCTGGTACTTTCCGCGCAGCTCATGGGCGGCGCTGCAGGATCCGGCCAAGGTGGTGGGCGTGTGGTGCGGCAGCGAGCACAGTACCGGCGAGCGCGACTACGGTTCCGGATACGCCGCCCTGCTGGCTGGCGAACGCGACTTCAGCGATCCGGCGGACTGCGCGTTGCTGCTGTCGCGGGCGAGCGCGCTCGCCGACCTGATCCGCATCGAGCTGCCGACCGGGGAGGATGGCCCATGACTGCGACCCGACCCGGCCTTCCCACGGCCGCGTCCTGGGCCGAGCTTGCGCTCGGCGCGGGCGGGCGCAGCCTGATCGAGGCGAGTGCCGGTACCGGCAAGACCTGGACCATCTCGGTGCTCTACCTGCGCCTGTTGCTGGAGCAGCAGTTGGGTCCGCGGCAGATCATCGTCACCACCTTCACGGATGCCGCCGCTGCCGAGCTGCGCGAGCGCATCCGCGCGCGCATCACCTGGGCGCTGTCGCGGGCGGACGCCGCCGCGTCCGCGAGCGCGGGCGCACTGACCCCGCCGCCGGACGGCGACCTCGACCAGGCGTGGCTGGCGGCGCGCTGGACGGCGCCCGCAAGCGGCCAGCGCGGCGCCGCGCTGGCCGACGCCACGCGCCTGCGCCTGGCCTTGGCCGAACTCGACCTGGCGCCGATCGGCACGCTGCACAGCCTGTGCCGGCGCATCCTGACGGACTTTCCGTTCGACTGTGGCATGGGCTTCGCCGCCAGCGAACTGGTGGATGCCAGGGCGGTGCGGCAGGGCCTGGTCGACGACCTGTGGCGCCAGCTCGGCCAGGGCGAGGCGGACCTGTGCGCCGAGGACGAGGCGCTGTGGATCCTCGGCCGCGGGATGCTGGGGACCTATTTCGACAAGCTGCTCGCGCCCGGTCTGGCGGTGCAGTCGCTGGCCGCGGACCTGGCCGATGGCGTGATGGACGGGCAGCAGGCCCGGCGCCTGCGCAAGTGGATCGACAACACCGTCTTCACGCGTGCGAATTCGAAGCTGCTGACCCGCCTGCAGGCGCTTGCCGAGCTCATCGAGGCTGGCGATCCGGCGGTGCCCGAGGTGCCAGGGCTGGCCCGGGAGCTGGGTGAGGTGCTGGCCGATCCGCTGGACAAGCACCTCAAGGCCGCCTCGCTCGGGAACGCAGACAATGCAGCGATCCTCGCCTTCGCTGCGGACGCGGCGCGCATCCTGTCACAGGCGGCATTCGGCCCCTTGAGTCGCGCGCTGGCCCGGCACCAGGGGGCGCTGCAGGCCCGCATGCGGGAGCGCCTCGCCGTCGCCGGCCAGCTCACCTTCGATGAACTGATCGGCCGCGTGCACGCGGCCATTGCGCCGGCCGACGGCCGGCTTGCGGACCGCTTGTTCGCCGCCTGGCCAGTGGCGCTGGTGGACGAGTTCCAGGATACCGACGCACTCCAGTACGGCATCCTCGATCGCATCTATCGCGCAGGCGATGGCGCGCTGCGTGGCCACCTGGTGATGATCGGCGACCCCAAGCAGGCCATCTACCGCTTCCGCGGCGGCGACATCCATGCCTACCTTGCGGCGCGCGAGGATGCCACCGAGCGCCTGACCCTCGGCGTCAACCATCGCTCCGCGCGCGCCCTGGTGGACGCGCTCAACGGCCTGTACGCCAGGGCAGGCGACGCGCTTTCGACCGCCAGCGACCAGATCCGCCATGTGCCGGTCGTCGCACGTGGCCGCGACGAGGCGCCCTACACGCTGGACGGCAAGCCCTGCGCCAATCCGCTGGCCATCCACTACTGGCCCGACCCGCCCGCGGCGGCCGATGCGCGTCGCGACGCCGCACTGGTCGCCTGTGCCAGCCACATCGTCGCGCTGCTCTGCGCCGGGCACGCCATCGGCGGCCAGCCCCTGGCGCCGGGCAACATCGCCGTGCTGGTGCCGGCCCACCGCGATATCGCCCGGCTGCGCGCCGAGCTGCAGGCGCGCAAGGTGCCTTGCGTGTCCTCGAGCAAGGCCGGCGTGTTCGATTCGCTGTGGGCGCGCGAACTGCAATTGATGCTGTACGCCGTGCTCAACCATCGCGACGAAGGCGCCGTGCGCGCCGCGCTCGCCACCACGCTGGGCGGGCTGGGTTATGCCGAACTGCGTGCGCTTGCCGCCGATCCGGCGGGCTGGCCGGCGCACGCACGGCTGTTCGCGGAGCTCGACGGGTTGTGGCGCGAGCGCGGCGTGCTGGCCCTGGTGCAGCGTCTGATCGAGCGCGCCAGCGCGCGCCTGTTCGCGCGCCCGGACAGCGAACGGGCGCTGACCGACCTGCGCCATCTTGGCGAGTTGCTGCAGGCCGAAAGCGACGCCTTGCCGGGCCGCGAGCAACTGCTCGCCTGGCTCGATCAGCAGCGCGCAGGCAGTGGAGCGGGTGGCGAGGCTGCCGACCAGCAGCAGCTGCGCATCGAATCGGACGCGGCGCGCGTCACCCTGACGACGCTGCATGCCAGCAAGGGTCTGGAGTTCGACGTGGTGCTGCTGCCGCTGATGTGGGCAAACGCCGCCTCCGTCAATGACCATCTCGCCATCATCCACGCGAACGGCCAGCGCACGCTCGCCTTCGGCCCGCAGGCCAGGGCGATCCATGCGCAGGATGGCCAGGACGAGCGCTTCCGTCTGCTCTACGTCGCGCTGACCCGCGCCCGCCATGCCTGTCACGTATATGCCTTGCCGCCGGGGCGCGGCCAGAATGGCCGGTCCAGCAAGCCGCTGGGCGGCGCGGCGCGCGCCCCGCTGGATGTCATGCTGGAGAAGCTTGCGGCAGCCGGTGGCACCGCCGGGCTTGCCGGGATCGACTGGATCGAGGGGGCCTGGTCCTGGCCGCCAGGCGTCTGGCGGGTGCCGTCCGCGATGCGACCGGCCGAGCGCCGGGTCCGTGAAGAGCCCCCGGCAGCGCCCTTCATCGGGCACTACAGCTTCTCGGCGCTGGCCAGGGGCCCGCGCCTGGCCGCGGTCGAGGAGCGCGCGGCCAGCGACGAGGGCGACCCGCCCGACGCGCAAGGCAGCCTGGTCCACGCATTGACTGAGGAGGAAATGGACGCGGACGGCGCCGTCCATGCGGGGCTCGCCGCGCTGGCACCGCTGGCCGGCATCGAGTTCGGTCACGCCGTGCACGCCATGTTCGAACGGCGTGCGCTGGATCGACCCATGAGCGAGCAACTCGACTTGATTCGCGACTGCCTTGGGCAGGAAGGCGTGCACCTGGGCGAGCTCGACCCGGACACGGTCTGCCAGCGACTCGCCGGGCGCCTCGAGGCGACGCTCGCCACGCCCCTGCTCGAAAGTGATGATGCGCTGCGACTGGGCGCACTGCCCGGCCATGCCCAGATGGCCGAGATGGGCTTCAGCTTCGTGCTGGATGAGGTATCGATGGCTGCCTTGCGCCGCAGCTGCGACTTCGTGCCGGACGGTGCGGTGCAGACCCTGCGCGGCTTCATGAACGGCAAGATCGACCTCGTGTTCGAGCACGCCGGTCGCTTCCACGTGCTCGACTACAAGACCAACCGCCTCGGCGATGGTCGGCATCTGGGTGCGTATGCGCCAGCGCGGCTGGAGCAGGCGATGGATGCGCACCACTATCGATTCCAGGCGCTGATCTACAACCTCGCCGTGGATCGCTACCTGCGTCAGCGCCTGCCGGGCTATCGCCGCGAGCGGCACCTGGGCGAGACGCTTTATCTATTCGTGCGCGCCAGCGGCATCGAGCCCGTCCGGGCGCCGCGCGCCGGTATCTGGGCACACCGGTTCGACGATGCCCTGCTGGAGGCCGCCGATCGCATCTTCGCCGGCGGCACCGGCAGCCAGGAGGTCGCATGAACCCGTCAGCCTTCCAGCGCAGCGAAGGTGAACTCGCCGTCGAGGCCTGGCGTCCCCTTGACCGGCTGGTCTACCGCTGGGTCATGCGCCATGGCGGCACCCCGCTGCTGGCGGCAACGGCGGCCTGGGCGAGCCTGGCCGAGGGTCATGGCGACGCCGCCCTGCCGCTCGCGCAAGGCCGCCACGGCATGGCGCCGCTGGGCGCCGCCGACATCGCACGCCTGCGCAGCCAGGCCCTGGTCGCCAGTGCTCCGGAGCACGGCGTGCGCCCCTTCGCGCTGGATGGCGCGGGGCGTTTCTATCTGTGGCGCAATCATGCCGACGAACGCGCCGCCGCCAGCGCGATCCTGCAGCGGCGCGGCGCTTCGGCCGCCACGCCGGCAGGCGATGCGGCGGACGCGGAGCGGCTGCTCGATGAGCTGTTCCATGGCCAGCGGGGCAGCGCGGTGCAACCGCAGCGGGCGGCGGTGCGCCAGGTTCACGGCAAGCGCCTGTTCGTGCTCACCGGCGGCCCGGGCACCGGCAAGACGACGACCGTGCTGCGCATGCTGCTGATGCTGCAGCGCCAGGCCGGCGGGCCGCTGGCCATCCGCATCGCCGCACCGACCGGCAAGGCCGCGCAGCGCCTGGTGCAATCGTTGCGCCAGGGCAAGGCGAACCTCACCGGTCACGCGACGCGCCCGCTGCCGCCCGACTGGCGGCCATTGCTGGATGCCGTTCCCGATCGCGACGCCCTCACCGTGCATCGCCTGCTCGGCTACGACCCGCGGCGCAATGCCTTCCGTCGCTCGGCGCGGGATCCGGTCGCCGCCGACGTCGTGGTGGTGGACGAGGCTTCGATGGTGGACCTGGCCATGCTGCGCTGCCTGCTGGGTGCGCTGCGTGCGGAGGCCAGCCTCGTTCTCGTCGGCGATGCCGACCAGCTCACCTCGGTGGCCACCGGCTCGGTGCTGCTCGATCTGGTCAGTGCGCTGGAGGCCGCGCCGCGGGACGACCTGGTGCGCCTCGCACACAGCTTCCGCGCCGAGCGCGAACTGGTGGCGATCAACGAAGCGATCCGCGCCGGCGACGGGCCGGCGCTGGAGGCGGCCATGGCGGGCGCGGGCAAGCAGGCGACGCGCCACGCCGTCGGCGAGGAACGCGCGCTCGGCGTGCGTGTGCGTCGATGGGCGCAGGATCTGGCCGGCAATGCCGGCCTGCGACCCTTGCCGGTCGCCGGGGACGCGCCGCAGGAACCGCGCGCGCGCGCCGCACTTGCCGCACTCGCCGGGCGTCAGTTGCTGTGCGCCCTGCGTGAAGGGCCGTTTGGCGCGCTGGCCATCAATGCCGCACTCGAAGCCGCGCTGCGCCGCGCCTGGGGCATCGCCCCGGGCACCGAGTGGTACCCGGGCCGCGCGGTCATCATCACCCGCAACGACTATGCCGCCGGACTCTTCAATGGCGATATCGGCATCTGCCTGGCCGATGCCGACGGATCAATGCGCGTGTGGTTCGAAGCCAGCGGTGAGGATGCGGGCGCGGTGCGCAGCTTTACCCCGCATCTGCTGCCCGCGCACGAGGGCGCCTTTGCCCTCACCATCCACAAGAGCCAGGGTTCCGAGTACGACCACGCCGCCATCCTGCTGCCGCCCGATGCCGGCAACCGCATCCTTTCGCGCCAGCTCATCTACACCGGCGCCTCGCGCGCCCGGCGGTCACTGGAGATCTGGGCCAGCGACGCAGCGCTCGCCGCCGCTCTGGCGACCGAGGTCAACCGCAGCGGCGGCTTGCAGCCACGCCTGAAGGCGGGTGGTCACTGACGGGTTCGGCCGCGCCAGCGCATCGGCGCGGCGGTCCATCTGCAAGGTGGCGACGCCGGACCGTCCGCTGTGGCGCGTAACGTGAGCGCCCGCGCGCGTGCGGGCGGTTCGTTCGCCTGGATCAACTTGTCATCGTCCCTTAAGTCGCACTGGGTGAGACTCAAGACCCGGCACTTGAAGTGGAGCCGACGATGAATACCGATCACGAAAAGTCCGCCTCCGGGGCGGTGGATGAAGCGAGGGAGCGCCTGCGCGCGTTCGCGGGCAAGGCCGAGCAGGCCCGCGAAGAGGCCGCGGACGCCCCGCGCAAGTGGGGTCGCAAGGCACGCGACAACGCCGGCCTCGCCAGGCGCAAGCTGTCGCATGCCGCCGATCGGGCGCGCGACCACCTTGCCAAGACCGGTGCGACGGCGCGGCGCCGGCTGCGCGCGGGCAGCGCCCAGTTGCACCACGACGTACGCCAGCATCCACTGGCAGCAATCCTCGCCGCCGCGGGCCTGGGACTGGCCCTTGGCGTGCTGCTCACTCAGCGTCGCAGCTGAGCCAGATCGTGGCGGCGAGCGCGTGGGGTAGGCAGCAGGTCGTGCGCCTGCGGGAGAGCTTCCCGGTGCGCGTCGCGCTGCGCCTCGGCAAGGAGTTCGCCGAAGACGAGATCATGACGCTGGCGGCCTCGCTGGCGTTCTATACCCTGCTCTCCTTCGCACCACTCCTGGTGCTGCTGGTGTGGGCGTCTTCCAGCATTGCGCCCGGAACGCAGGAGCTGATGCTCGGCGAGATCGCGCGCCTGGCCGGCAACGAGGCACGCGACGCCGCGCAGACCGTGGTCGAGAGCGCGAAAAGCCGGCCGGAGCTCGGCAGCATTGCCGGGCTGGTCGCGATCGGCACCGCGCTGGTCGGCGCAACGACCGTGTTTGCGCAGCTCCAGGCGGCGCTCAACCGGATCTGGGGCGTCAAGGCGCGACCGACCAATGCCCTGTGGGGCTGGCTCAGGCGACGGGTGCTCTCGATGGGCGTGATCCCCGCCGTGGTGTTCGTGCTGCTGGTGTCCCTGTTGGTGAGCTCGGCACTGGGCCTGGTCCTCGCAAGCAGTGGCCTGGTGTGGGACGCGCTCAACCAGGCGATCACGGCCTGCGTCTTCATCGGCCTTTTTACCCTGCTGTTCCGCTACCTGCCGGACGTGCACATGCCCTGGCGCCATGCCGTGTTCGGCGGCTTCATCACCGGACTCCTGTTCGCCGCCGGCAAGGCGCTGATCGGCATCTACCTCGCGCACGGGAATGTCGGCGGCGCCTACGGCGCGGCGGGCTCGCTGGCGGTGCTGCTGGTGTGGGTGTACTACTCGGGCATCGTGTTCTTCCTTGGCGCCGAACTTGTGCAGGCGTGGCTGTGCGAGCGTGGCGAACGGCTGGTGCCGGCGCCGCACGCCGAACACTGCGAGAGGGGGTGATGGCGAGGGTGTTGCGACGGTGGTGACCGGGGCCTCTGCTGGCCGTGCTCATCATCGGGCCGACAGTGGCGCGCCCGCCGCCGGCCAACGGGGTCGCTGGCCACGTCAACCGGCACCTTGACAGCGCGGCGGTCACTGGAGATCCGGGCCAGCGACGCAGCGCCCGCCACCGTTCTCGCCACCGAGGTCAACCGCAGGGGCGGCTTGCAGATGCGCCTGTACGGCGAGTAGCGCGCGCAGCCGTGCGTCGTCAGGGAGGTCCATCGAAGCCATCGGCGAAGATCACCGGGTCGTCGATGGCGAGGCTGCCGGACAGGCCGGCAGGCAAGGGCGCCGTGGCAATGCGCGTGGCGGGATCGCCGAGCAGGCCGGTGGCCGAATGGTCCACCAGCACCAGGGCGCCACCCGCGCCGCCCCAGCGCGTGCCGAGCAGGTGGCCGGCACCGTCGGGAATGAGGCCGAGGCAATTCTCGCCGGCAGCCGAATCATCCCGGCTGGAGAGCACGACGGCCGGATCCTCGGCATCGACTTGGTGCGCCTTGCCCTGCGCGCAGTAGGCCGCCCGCCCCAGCCAACGCTTTGGCAAGTTCTGAAAGCGTGTGAAAGCCGACGTCGCCAACCTTGGACATCCGGTTGCCTGGCGCTTCGACGGGTTCCGGGTCCAACGGTTGGCGCGTCGCGTACTGGATCGGGAAGGGCGCGAGCTTGCCTTGCGACCCCGCGCATTCGACGCACTGGTGCTGCTCCTCGAACACCAGGGCGAAGTGCTCGACAAGGACCAGATGCTGGCCGCGCTGTGGCCGGGCCGGGTGGTGGAGGAGAACAACCTCAACCAGGCCATCTGCGCCCTGCGCCATGCGCTGGGCAGCGACGGCCATGAGCATCGGCATATCCTCACCGTGGCCGGGCGCGGCTACTGCTTCGTGGCCGCCGCCGAACGCGAGCTCGACATGGCGCCTTCGGCCACCACGCCAACCGGCACATCGAGCCTTGCGGCCCATCGCCTGTACCTTGCCGGGCGTCATCACATGGACAACGCGCGCACGGACGAATTCGACCTCGCCATCTCGCACTTTCGCCAGGCGATCGAGCTCGACCCGGTGTTTGCGCTGGCCTGGGCGGCGCTGGGCGAAGCCTACCGGCGCCTGCCGCTGGCGGCGGATGCGCCGCCACTGCAGGCCTTTCCGCTGGCGCGCGCGGCAGCGCACCGGGCGCTGACGATCGAACCCGACCTGGCGCTGGCCCACGCCACGCTGGGCTGGATCGCGTTCTGGCACGCGTGGGAGTGGGACGCCGCCGAGGGGCATTTTCGCCACGCCATCGCACTCGCACCCGAGATGGCCGAAGCGCACCTGGGCCTGGCCCACCTGCTGACCAACCTCGGCCGCTTCGAGGCTGCCCTGCCGGCGGCGGCGGTCGCAGCGCGGCTGGATCCCTTTTCACCCATCATCACGACCATCACCGCCAGCTTTCTCGGCGCCGCCGGCCAGATCGAGGTCGCGCGCGCGACGCTGGATGAAGTGATCCACACCCTGCCGACGTTTTGGGTGGCACTGCTGCACCGCGCGGAACTTTCGCTCGCCGACGGCGCGCACCAACGCGCCCTGGACGACCTGGAACTGGCACGCGAGCGCTCGCGGGGCAGCATCCAGGTGCTGGGGCCGCTGGGCTATACGCTGGCCCGGCTGGGTCGCGTGGACGAAGCGCGTGCGCTGCTGGCCGTGCTCCAAGCCGGTACGGACCGGCAGTTCGTGCCGCCCAGTGCGCTGGCCATGATCCTCGCCGGCCTGGGCGAAGCGGAGGCCGCGCTCGACGCGCTCGAGCGCGCACGTGAGGTGCGCGATGTGCGCCTGACCTTCTTGCGCCGCGATACGGCCTGGCGCGACCTGCGTGGCCGGCCGCGCTTCCATGCCCTGGCAAGATCCCTGGCGCTGGCCGACCCGCGCCCCGCGGATTGCGCGTGAGCTCGCCCCTGCGGCCGGCACCGCAGAGGGCGATGCGACCTAGCGTGCGGCGTGGTGCGCCTGGGCCAGGGGTTCCGGCATTGCGGCAGCACTTCCGGCCATCTGTTGCAGCAAGGGTTCCAGCTCGCCGTGCAGCTGCAGCCGGGCCAACGCCAGCAACCCTGCGACCGTGGCCTCGTCACCGGGATCGAAGCCCGGATCACGCGCCAGCGCGGCCACCAGGTCGAACCAGGCACCATCCTGGATGCCGGCCGCTTCCAGCAGCAGGCCGGGCAGCATCCAGCTGTGGGTGTCCAGCGTCAGCGGGCGTGGATTGGCGGTGTCCAGCAGCAGCCAGGGCACCGGTTGCTCCTTCGCGTCGCGGCCGTCCTTGAAGCCGAGCTGGAAATAGACCGGCGCCAGGCCCGGCAGGTGATCACCGTAGAACAGCAACAGGGTACGACGCTGGCGCTGCCTGAGCGCATCGGCAAGGCGGCCGAGCTCGTGATCGGCATCGTCCAGCAGGTACAGGTAGTTGCCGAACCAGAGCTTCCCGCCGGCATCCAGGCGATCGGGCATCGGCAATGCCGCCAGGCGCTCGGCATCGAGGTTGGGGCGCCAGTCGAAGGGACCGTGGTTTTCCATGGAAATGGCGAATACGAACTGCGGCGCATCGGCCCCGTCGAGCTGGGCAAGGATGCGGTCGGTCATGGCCGCATCGGACAGGAACAGGCCGACGATGCGCTCCTGGTCGAATTCGCTGCTGTCGATGAAGCGATCGAAGCCGAGCGCCGGATAGGTGCGGTCGCGGTTCCAGAACGCGGCCGCATTCGGGTGGATGGCGGTGCGCGTATAGCCGTGCGTGCCAAGCAGGCGCACCAGGTTCGGATAGTCCGCGTCGGCCAGTTCCAGCCACGGGTACTGGATGGGGCCCAGGCTGGCCAGCGGCGTGCCGGTGAGCATCTCGAACTCGGTGCGGATGGTGCCGCCGACGAAGGTCGGCACGCGCAGGTTGCCGGCGGTCGCGCGGCGGCTGAGACGGTGGTACTCGGGTAGCCAGCGCCCTTCGGGAACGTCGCGCAGGCGGGCCGGGTCGAACAGCGATTCGCTCTGCACCACCACGATATCGGGCAGGGCAGCGCCGCCCTCGCGCGCCGCCAGCGCCGCCTGCAGCGCCGGCGGATGGTGTTGCAGGAAGCGCGCTGCGGCAGCATGGTCGCCGGCCGGGATATCCCCCCCGCCGACCTGCCACTTGTACAGCAGCAGGTTGCCGATGAGGCCCGTGCGCGCGCTGCTCTTGGTCAGCGCCCAGGGCTGGAAGCCCAGCGCATACTGGTCATAGACGCGCTGCCAGGGCGTTGCGCCGGCGGTCAGCGTGCCGATCAGCACGAGTGCGAATGCACCCAGCACCGGTGCCCGCCATCCGGCCAGCAGCGCAAGCCTGCGTTCGCGCAGCACAAGCAACACGGTGAAGCCAATGGCCAGCAGTGCCAGCAGCCAGCGCAACGCGCCCATGTGCACGTATTGGGACAACAGGGCGATGGCCGGGCCCGGTTCGGCAAACAGGCGGAAATCGGCCGGCAGCAGGGGCGTTTGCAGCGTGCCGAGCTTGGCCTGATTGGCACCGTGCAGGCCGGCCAGCACCAGCAGCACCAGCCACGCCGACAGCAGCGCGCGGCGGCTCAACGCCAGCAGCACGGCAAACAGGCCCAGGGCCGGCAGGATGTTCAGGGACCAGGTGCGGAGCAGGCCGAGCGGCGTCGCCTGACTGCCGCCCACGCCCGGATCCAGCAGCACGACCGCGAGGATGAGGATCGCCACGCTGGCGCCCAGCACGAGGCCATCGCGCCAGCGGCGTCGCGCAGCGGCGGGGGTAGTCATTGGCAGGGCAGGGTCGGGCATGGTCGGCGCCAGACAATGCCATGGAAGAGGCGACGCTGCATGAACGGACGCTCAGGTCCACTGCCGGGTCGGCCTGCTGGCTGGCGCCCGCCGCCTGCTGCCACAATCCGTGCATGTCCGCCCCACCAATCAACTGGCCGCGCGCAACGGTCGACTTCCTCAACGAGCGCCTGTATCGCCTCGCGGCTGCCTGTCGCGAAGCCGGCGTGCCCTTCCATGACGATGCCGGCGTGGACGAGCAGCTGCAACGCGTACTGCTGGCAAGCGATTTCGCCTATGCGGCCTTCCTTGCCGATCCGCAGTTGCTCGGCGCGGATTTCCTCAACCTCATGATCGACCCGCGCCTGGCCGACGCGCGCGCGGGTGCGCTCATGGAACCTCGCGACACGGATGAGCTTCGGCGCGAGCTGCGCCGCTTCCGCCTGCGCGAGGCGTTGCGGCTGATCTGGCGCGACGTGAACGGGGCCGATGCGCTGGAAACCACCCTCGCCGGCGCCTCGGTGCTGGCTGAAACCAGCATCGAAGCGGCACTGCGCGGCGCCGAACGCGAAGTGAGCAGTCGCCACGGGCACCTCCACGATGGCCGCGGTCATGTCCAGCGCCTGGTGGTATTCGCGCTCGGCAAGCTGGGTGGCGGCGAACTCAATTTTTCCTCCGACATCGACCTCGTCTTCGCCTTCTCCGAACAGGGCGAGAGCCGGGGCGCGGCCGGCGCGCGCGTGCGTCCGCTCGATGCCGGCAACTACTTCGCCCGCGTGGGCCAGTTGCTGGTGTCGCTGCTGGCCGACCGCGACGCGGACGGCTACGTGTACCGGGTGGACCTGCGCCTGCGCCCGTTCGGCAACGCCGGGCGTCTGGCGCTGTCATTTACCGCGATGGAGCAGTATTTCCAGCGCGAGGGGCGTGACTGGGAACGCTATGCCTGGATCAAGGCGCGGCCCGTGGCCGGCGATCGCAACGCCGGTGGGCGTCTGCTCGAGACGCTGCGGCCGTTCGTGTTCCGCCGCTATCTCGACTACAGCGCCTTCGCCGGCCTGCGCGAGATGAAGGCGCTGATCGATGGCGAGGTGGCGCGCAAGGACCTGGCCGATCATCTCAAGCTTGGCCGTGGCGGCATCCGCGAGATCGAGTTCATCGTGCAGCTGGTCCAGCTCATTCGCGGCGGGCGCGAACCGGCCCTGCGCGTGCGTGGCCTGTTGCCGGCGCTGGCCGCCTGTGAGCAGCTGGGATACATGCCGGCCGGTCGCGCGCGGCGCCTGCGCGAGGCCTACCGCTTCCTGCGCCGGCTGGAGAATCGCCTGCAGATGCTGGGCGACCAGCAGACCCACGACATCCCGCCGGAGGAGGCGATCCGGTTGCGCCTGGCGCTTGGCCTTGGGTATGCCGAGTGGGCACCACTGGCCGCCGAACTGGAACGCCAGCGCGACGCGGTGGCCGAGGAGTTCGCCGCCCTGATGGCGGTGGATGCGCGCGGGCGTGCGCGCGCCGCACAGGCGCAGTGGCCCGCCTTCTGGCGCAACCTGGCGGCGGGTGGGCCGATCGACGTGGACGGGTTGGCCCAGGCCGGCTTCGAACCCGTCGAACGGGTCGCCGGCGAGCTCGAATCCCTGCTTGCCAGCAATGCCCTGCGCACCATGTCGGCACGTTCGCGCGAGCGTCTGGATCGGGTCATGCCGGCCCTGTTCGCCGCCGCCGCCGCCGAGCCGGCGCCGCTCGAATGCCTGCTGCGCATGTTGCGCCTGGTGCACGCTGTGGCGCGTCGCTCGGTCTATCTTGCCCTGCTCGACGAACAGCCGGCCGCGTTGCGCCGTCTCAGCCAGGTCTTTTCCGCCAGTGCCTTCCTGGCCGAGCGGGTCATCGCGCATCCGCTGCTGCTCGATGAGCTGTTTGACGATCGCATCGACACCGAGGTGCCGCATCAGCGCGAGTTCACCGACGAACTGGGGCGACGTCTGGCCGCACTTGGGGAGGGCGACCCGGAAGCCGAGATCGAGCTCATCCAGGAGCTGCGCCAGTCCGCGCTGTTCCGGGTCGGGCTGGCCTTTCTCGGCGGCCGCCTCGACGCCCCGGCGGCCGCGCGCGCCCTGGCCGAGATCGCCCAGGGCGTGCTGGCAGCCGTGTTGCGCATTGCCGAACGCGAGGTCATTGCCGTGCATGGCCGCTTCGGTGCCGAGGCTGCCGGGTCGCAGCCTTCGCTGCACCACTGGTCCGCGCCGCCGACCGATCCTGGCCTGGCACCAGGGGTGGTCGCCGCCGAAGCCGTGCTCGCCGCACCCCACGCGCGCGCTACCCCGTTCGGTGCCGAGCAACCACAGGCGCTGGGTGCCTGGAGCCAGGACGACGCCACATCGGCGGGCATGACCATCATTGCCTATGGCAGTCTGGGCGGCGCCGAGCTGGGCTTCAATTCCGACCTCGATCTGGTCTTTCTCTACGATGGCCGGCGCGCCCAGGGTGAATCGGACGGCAGGCGCCCGCTCGAAGGGCAGCGCTATTACGCGCGCCTGGCCCAGCGCGTCGTCCACCTGCTGGATGTGCCGACGCGCGCCGGGCGCCTCTACGAGGTGGATGTGCGCTTGCGCCCGGATGGCAGCAAGGGCATGTTGGTGCTGAGCCTGGCGGCCTGGGAGGCCTACCAGCGCGAACGCGCCTGGACCTGGGAGCTGCAGGCGCTGGTGCGCGCGCGCGCGGTAGCCGGCGACGCCCGGCTGGCGCGGCGCTTCGGCCAGCTGCGCTATGAACTGCTGGCCCGGGCGCGCTCGCCCGGGGACGTGTTCGCCGAGGTGGCCAGCATGCGCGCGCGCTGGCGGGCCGAGCGCGACCGCTCCGACGCCGGCCGCTTCGACCTCAAGCAGGGCGCCGGGGGGCTGGTCGACATCGAGTTCCTGCTGCAGGCGCTGGTGCTGACGCGCGCCAGCGACCACGCCCGTCTGCTGGCCACCGGCAACAGCGCCGATCTGATCGTTGCCGCGACCGAAGCCGGCGTGCTGCCGCCGGAGGCAGCGCGTGCGCTGGCCGCTGCCCATGCGGCGCTGCTTGGCCGTGCCATTCGCTGCACCCTCGATGGTCGCCCGCGCCTGGTGGCGCGCAGCGAGGTGGTGGAAGACGCCGCACGTGCGGTGCTGGACGTGGCGCGCGGACTCGGCCTGGCGCTCGAGTGCAGTCCCTCGGGGGCGACCGGACCCTGATGCACGGACGCGTCCGGTCCAGATCGGAGGAAGCGGCCCACCCGTGTGGTTTGCGCCACCGCCGGCAGGCGGTGGGCCAGCGCTGAGCGCGGACCGGCTGCCCCGGGACACGCTGGCGGCAGTGCGCCTGGCGATGGCAGCGCAAGCGCGGCGCGCCGGGGGTGACTCAGGCGGCGCGGCAGGGATGGGCGCTGATGCGGTTGCGGCCGCGCTGCTTTGCGCGGTAGAGCGCGTGGTCGGCGGCCAGGATCAGCATGGCGGGGGCATCTTCCAGGGTCGGCTGGATCGCGCTCACGCCGGCGCTGACGGTCACGTGTGCGCTTATGCTGGAGGCCGGATGGGACATGCCGCAGTCGTTCACGCGTCGGCGCAGCACATCGGCCGTGCGCCGCGCCTGGGCGAGGTCGCGGCCCGGGAGCAACAGGACGAACTCCTCGCCACCGTAGCGGGCCGCCAGTCCCTGGGATTCGTTGGCCAGCTCGCGCAGCACCTGGGCCAGGTGGCGCAGGCAGTCATCGCCATGCACGTGCCCACAGCGGTCGTTCAGTGCCTTGAAAAGGTCGACGTCGGCGAGCACCAGGGCCAGCCATTGGCCGCTGCGGGCATGTTGTTCCCACTGCCGGGCGAGCTGATCGTCGAAGCAGCGCCGGTTGGCGATGCCGGTCAGCCCGTCGAGCATGGACAGGCGTTCCAGGCGCCGGTTGGCCAGTTCGAGTTCGCGCACCACGCGGGCGAGGTGGATCGCGCCGGCGATCTGCACGGCGATGGCATCGAATACCGTGCGCACCTCGGCGGTGAAGAAGCCGCGCTCGGTGCTTTCCAGGTTCAGCACGCCATGCAGGCGTGCGCCGTGGCGGATCGGCACCAGATACTCCGCTGCCACGGCGCGGTTGCCAGGCACGTAGTCCGGGTCGGACTCGGGATCGACCAGCAGCTGTGCCTCGCCGCTGCGCGCGCAGCGCCCGGCGGCGCCGATCGCCACCGGCCAGGGCAGGTCGGCGGGCAACTCCAGATCGAGTTTGCCGGCGAAGACTTCTTCCACGAAGTGTGTGCGTTGCTCGTTCAGCAGGATGATGCTGGCGATGGCGACCGGCAGGTTGGACACGATGCAGTCCACGATGCGCTGCAACACCGATTCCACGGTTTCGCCCTGCAGGGCCTCGCTGGTCACCAGTGCCAGCAGGGTGGTGAGCGTGGCGATGCGGGCAGGCGCGTCACGTTCTTCCCAGGGTACCTTGGGTACCTCGGGCGCCCACGTCAGCCGCGGCGGATCGGCCCCTGTCATGTGGGCAGTCTACGCCCGATCGGCCGGTGTCGGCAGGATCGGGCCATGCACAGCGTCATCTGTCCGGGGACGCATGCATGGCTTGTGCAGCGGCGGGCTGGCCGGCGGCAGGTGGCGTTGCGGGCCTGGCGGGTCATGGCAGCACCTCGTGCACTTTGCATCTTGCCTGCAGCCGAAGATGACTGCCCGTGGTGCCGTCCGCCCGGGCAGGGGCTTGCCGCGCCTCGCCCATGTCCTTGCGAGGACGCGCTGATGGATGAGCCTCCATGCGCCGAGATCGCGCCGTGAAGCGGTGAAGCTGTGGGCTACGCTAGCACGCTCACGACCGGCGATGAAGCCCCGGGTCGGTTCCGCGGGCCCCTGGTTCGGGTCAGACCCGGCCGGCGCGCCTCAGTGCGGGCGGAACGCGTGCACCATCTGCGTCATCGTGCGGGCAACGCAGGCGCCATCGCAGCGCCCGGCGAGATAGCCCGACCCGCAGCCCATCAGTTCGGCCAGGACGGCCTGCAGTTCGCGCGCTTCGGCATCATCGGTCGCGCCATTGCCGCCGGCGGCCTGTTCTGCCGCGGCGCAATCGCGCGCTGCCCGCACCATGAGTTGGGCCATGCGCGCGGCGTCGAACTCGCCGCGCAGGAAGTCCGGCCCGACCGCGACGACCCGCGCGATCGCCGCGCGCAGGCGCGCGGCCTGGGTCACGGCTGCCGTGGCCGGCTCGTGGTCTTGTCCCGCGGATTGAACGGATGTCATTGCACGCGCCTCGAGTCACCACGGAGACCAGCGATCATACGCCTGCCGCCCTGGCCGGGCATGGCACGCTGGCGCGCGTGTGCCTGATCCGCCGGCTGGATCCGCTCCTCGGATCGGGAGCGGTTATGCGGATCGGCAGATCCGGCAAATGCTCTTGGCGCGGGTTGGCCGGCGCCGGCGCGGGCGTGTGCCCGCCGCGGCGCCGCATGGGCTCAGGAAGAAGCGGTCTTCTTCGCGGCGGTCGCCCCGGCCGCCTGTCGCTGCGCGCTTGCGCGCGACCGGAAGGCGCTGGATGCGTAGGGTCGGTACGGCGTGACGCCGAGCTTTTCGATCTTTCCGCCACGCTTCTTGAAGGCCGCGATATCCGCGGCGATGCGCGCGCTGGTAAGCACGGTGGCGGGCTTCTTGCCCCGGGCGGGGGCGAAGAGACGTGAAGTGGAGCTGCGAGCGGTGGTCTGCGAAGGCTGGCTGGACATGGATTCTCCTCGGGGGCTGTTCGATCCTCTCAGGTTCGACGGGCGGGGAAATGCTGCGCGTTCACCGGCATGACGCGTTGCACGGAACAGGCAGCAGGCGAAAGTGGGGGATTGTACGACAACGCCGGTGAACAGGATGTTATCGTGCGCCGAGCGTCGCGGTTCCCGCCCGCCTGGCCCGCTCGGCCCCTGGCGCGGAGCGGTGCCTCGTTCGCTGCCGCCAGGCGCTCCGCGCGCTGCATGGGCGCCCTACCCGGCGTGCCGCGCGAACCGCAACCGGTGCGACCGGTGACAGCCGTCTGACAGAAGCGCCTGTGCGCTGGCCCGGGCGGCCCTGCGGTGCCCGGGCGCGCCCCGTTCATGCGCCATGTCTGGTTTCTGCGCCCGCTTGCGCTTCTTCCTCATGTGGATGCCGATCCAGGCCATCCGCGCACAGACACGATGCGGTGCGGTACCGGGCGGATCCGAGCGCGTGCTCCCGTGTCGGCGGCGCTGCAAGTGCGATGCGAACTCTCGATGGAGGAAAAATGAATCCCAATCTTCTCGTCCTTGTCCTGGCGCTCGGCTTCTGCCCGCTGCTGGCGCAAGCGCAGTTCTCCGACCGGGGGCCGGTCCAAACCGCTCCGCTGGCCGGTCCGGCCCATGACGGGTCCGGAGTGATGCCCACCGCGGAGCCATCACCCAACGCAAGTCCAAGTCCGGATTGGGTCAACGTGCTGGGCTATGACTTCATCGGTTACGCGTCCGGATTCAAGGGCGGCATGTGGCTCGATGACGGGCTGATCTGCCTGTCCGGATCCACGAACACCTTTGTCTCGGTGCGACTGGATATTCCGCATGGTCGCAAGATCCGATATTTCCGCCTGTGGGGCCTGGACAACTCGGCAACCAACGGCCTGACGGCCATGCTCTGGGAGAACTGCCTGCCCGACATCGCGTCGGCACCCATCCCTTCCATGGCTGTGCTGGCCAGCGTGTCCAGCACCGGCGCGCCCGGCAACTTCACGGCGGTCACTGCACTGAACCCCGCACCGGTCGTGGACGCACATTTGTGCACCTATTGGGCAACGGTCCAGTACACCCCCGATTGCGACAATGCCAGTGTGCAGGTACGCAAGATCCATGTGGAGCACACGAAATGAACATGAACTTCCCATCACGCCTCATCGTGTCCTGCTTCGCACTGTTTGCCTGCGCCGGCGCTGCCCAGGCCAACGACAACCTGATCTCGGCCAATTACGAACTGCAGAGCCTGCTTGGTGCAGGTGGCCGCGCCTACGCGACGTCCCAGGATTACACCCACAACACCGGTGCCTATGTATGCAGATCCACCGGCGCAGGGACGACGGTCGTCACGTTTCCGTTCGTCGTCCCGGATGCACAACGCCTGAACTTTGTCACGGTGACCGGCAAGCGCACCAGCGTGGCACCGCCGCTCAAGCTCCAGGTGATTGAATCGTGCATGGGCTGGCAGGCGGTTCTACCCACCACAACCGTCCGCGGTGAGATGGTGCCGGACCCCAACAGTGCCGGTTTCTTCACCGCGCACCTGTACCTGGGTTCGCTGGCTCCGAACAACTACGACTGCAAATACCGCGTTGCCGCCCTTTTCGACACCAGCACGGTGAAATGCACCAGCGGAGATTCGCTGATCCAGAAAATCACCGTGTGGAGCACGGTTCCCGATCGCATTTTCCGTGGCTCGTTCCACACCAACGTCACCATGGACGCGCCATGAACCCGGAGTTTGTCATGACCATTCGCTTTGCGTTGCTGTCCGCCGTGCTGGCGTTTGCCTGCAGCGCGGCCCACGCCGATCCGCAACCAGGAGACGTGCGCATCATGGATCCGGCGGAACTGATCCTCCTCGGATTCGATCCCGCCACAGACGAAGTGTGGCGTGCCCCCGAGTTTGATGACCGGGAATTGTTGCAGCGCCGGTTCGATCGCGCCGCGGAGCTGCAGGCGGACGCGGAGCCCATGGCCCCCAATCCGCTGGTCGACCCGATCTGGACCGCGGTGCAATCCAACGACTTCCGTTTCCGCGGCGCAACCGCCGTTTACGCGAATTCGACAGCGATGGAACTGTACTGTGATCCCTCCTCGAGCGTGCGGCATGCGGACGCGGCCATCCGTTTCCCCAACGACCATCGGGTGACCTGGATGGACGTGTGGGCAGTGGACGGCAGCAGCAGCGCCGGGCTGGAGGTGGCGCTGTACGAGGTCTGCCAGAACTTCTCTGATGCCGCCACGCGCACCGCAACCCAGCTTGCCGTCGTCGACACGGGCGCCGCAGCGACGCCGGGTCCGCAATTTCTCAACAAGCATTCCGGTCCCAATCGCTGGGTGCGCAATGCCACCTGCAGTTACATGGTGCGTGCCACCTGGAGTTCCTGCGCTGGCGGTGCGGATGTCAGGCTGCAGAAGGTGCGCGTGCTGTGGGATTACGATTGACCGATCCCTGATGCCCGCCTGGGCCCGCCGTTCCGCCCTGCGGCGGGGTGGCGGGCCGCTTTTTTCATCCTGGTCGCCGGAGCGTCGCCGAAGTGGCCGACCGCTTCGTGTGCGGGCTGATGCGGCGCTGCAGAGATTTTCGCGCCATCAGATTCCCGGCAGCCGCAATTCGCTGTGCTCGTGTGTCCTGTCCTCGCCCATCGGGCCGCGGACAGCGGCGTGCCAGCAATTGGCCCTTCACGCCTTCGCCCCTCTCAGGTCTGGAACCCGCAGCGTTGCAGTTCGGGGCGCGCACCGGGAGTGACGAACGGCATGTCCCAGCGAAACCTTGCGCGAGCGGTGCGGCATCCGGCGCGTAGGACCAGAAGGCGCAGGACTCAGCCGCCGCCGAGCGCAGGCGTGGGTTGCGGGTGCGGAGCTGCCACCCGACGGCCGTCGAACCAGGTCTGCAGGACGCGCGTTTGCCGGAGCGATTCGACGTCCACGGCCAGGACGTCACGATCGAGAATGATGAAAGCGGCCTGTTTCCCCGGAGACGATGGAGCCGATGCCGTCGCCAAGGCCAATCGTGGTGGCGGCATGGCGACGGGTGCAGCGGCTCAATGCCGATGCGCGCCGGCCGATTTCGGGCAGTGGCAGACGGCGGTCGGCCCGAACTCGGCGCCGAAGCTGCGACCTTCGCCGTGGCGCTGCCAATAGAACGTCGGCGCGGGGCGGCCCTTGCCGCCCACCTCGGCCATGTCGGCTTCGACGTCGAACACGCGCCCGTTCACCGCCACGTAGCGGGTGTCGGCGGTGGCGCGGATGTCCTCCAGCGGATTGGCGTTGAGCACCACGAAGTCGGCGCGCTTGCCGGGTTCGAGCGATCCGATAGCGCCGGATAGCCCCAGCATGTCGGCGCCATCGAAGGTGGCCGCACGCAGCGCCTCCCAGTTCGTGAAACCGGACTGCGCCAGCATCCAGATTTCCCAGTTGGCTGACAGCCCCTGCAGCTGGCCGTGGCCGCCGACCTGGATCCTGACGCCGGCATCGCGCAGCGTCTTGGCCGCGGCGCCGACTTCCTTGTAGTAGTAGTCCCATTCCGGCGCGGTTTCGCGGCGGATGGCGCGCGCATCGAGCGTCTCGCGCGGGAAGAAGCGGTTGAGCTTCCTGTCTTCCCAGACATTGTCGCGCGCGTACCAGTAGTACTCGCCGGAAAGCCCGCCGTAGTTGACCACCAGGGTCGGCGTGTTGCGCACGTCGGTTGCCTTCCACAGGTTCACCACGTCCTTGTAGAGCGGCGCGACCGGCAGGTTGTGCTCGATGCTGGTCACGCCATCCAGGATCATCGGCAGGTTGTGGTTGAGCGTGGAACCGCCTTCCTCGACCACCAGCATGCCGAGCTCGCGTGCGGCCTGGTTGATCATCTGGTGCTGCTCGCGGCGCGGCTGGTTGTAACTCTTGACCGAGAACGCGCCACTCGCCTGCATGCGCGAGAGGTGCAGGCGCGCGTCCTCCAGCGAATCGACGACGACCTTGAAATCGCCATCGGCGCCGTAGAGGATCGAACCGGTCGAAAACACGCGCGGGCCCACCATCGCGCCGGCCTTGACCAGCTCGGCCTGCGAGAACACGGTTTCCGTGGTCGCGGACGGATCGTGCATGGTGGTGATGCCGAAGGCGAGGTTGGTGTAGTAGGCCCAGTTCTCCTGCGGCACCACGCCCGAGAAGAAATGGTTGGCGTGGGCGTGCGCATCGACATAGCCGGGCGCGATGGTCTTGCCGGCGGCATCGATCACGCGCGTGCCGGCGGGAATGGCGAGGTCCGTGCCGACGGCTGCGACGCGGTCGCCTTCGACCAGCAGGGTGCCGTTCTCGATGACCTCCTGCTGCCCCTCGGCCGCGCCCTTCATGGTGATGATGCGCGCACGGGTGATGGCGAAGCGCTCGGCCGGTGCATCCATCGGCACCGTGAGGCCGACGTCGATGCCCTTGCCACTGCCGGGCTTGGGCAGGTTCTTCGGCGCGCCGGGTACGAAGGCGAAGGCGTCCTTGAGGTCGCGGGTGTGGTACTCGCGGCCGACCATCCAGTGCAGGGACTTCGAATCCGCCGACCAGTGCAGGTAGGAACCGACCTCGCGGCTCACCTGGCTGACCGGGATCGCCTTGGTGTCCTTCGAGAGCTCGACGCTGGCGCCGGTCTGCGGCATCGGCGCGACATAGGCATTGAACAGCTCGGTAAAGGCCACCCACTTGCCGTCCGGGCTGGGCTGGATGAAGTCCACGTACTTGAGGTCGAACACCTCGCGCGGCTGCTCGCCGTGCAGGCCGACGCTCATCAGCTTCTTCTTGAGGCCGCCGCCGGTGAGATAGGTGACCCGCGTGCCGTCGGCGGAAAACTGCGGGTCGCCGCCGGAGCGGGCAATGCGCCGTGCCGCGCCGCCGGTGGCGGGCATGAGGTAGATGCCGGTTTCGCCCGAGTTGAGATTTCCGGTGATCGAGCCGCCCGCGGTCTTCGCATAGACGATGCTGCGCCCGTCCGGCGCATAGCGCGGGCCATAGTAGAAGCCGGGCGCGTTCGTGAGGACGCGTGTCTTGCCGCTGGCCAGGTCGCGCTCCACGATCGCCGCCTGCGCCGCGTCGGACCAGGTCGTGTAGAGGAGCCTCTGCCCGTCCGGGCTGAAGGCGGGCTGGTACTCGAAGTGGCCATCGTCGCGGGCCAGGCGCTGCGGCGTGCCGTCTGGCAGCGCGCGCGTCCACAGGTGCCCGACGGCGTGGAACACCAGCGTGCGGCCGTCCGGGCTGGTCGCCACGTCGCGGATCATCTTCGGCTCGAACGTGCCGCGCTCGAGCTTGTGATCGAAGCGGAGCGGCGCCGCCAGCGTCTGCTCGACCTCGGCGCGGAAGGGGATGCCGGTGGGCGCGCCGCTCTCCGCATCCACGCGCCAGAGCCTGCCCTGCGCCCAGATCACCAGGTGCTTCGAATCCGGCGTCCAGGCGAAGTTGGCGTAGGGCCCGAAGATCGCCCAGGCTTCCTGCATGTCGTGCGAGAGCCCGTCCCAGAGCGGCCGCACCCGGCCGCTGTCGAGGTCCGCCACGTGCAGCACGCTCTTCTCGCGCACGCGCTTGACGAACGCAAGGCGCGTGCCGTCGGGCGAGGGCTGCGGGCGCACCGCGCCGCCGGGGCTGGCGACCACGGTTTCGGTCTCGCCGCTCTCGCGATCCAGCCGCTTGATGGCGTAGATGACATCGTGCGGGTTCTTGTTGTACCGGAAGTACGGGCCGGCGCTCACGTCCTCTGAGTAATACACCCAGCGCCCGTCCGGGCTGAAGGCCGGTTCACCAAGATCCTGCTGGTCGTTCTTCTGCCTGGTGAGCTGCAGGCCCGTGCCGCCGGAGACGTGGTACATCCACAGCTCACCGGCACCGAGCGAGCGCTCGCCGGTGAAATGCTTGCGCGCGACCAGGTAGTGTCCGTCCGGGCTCCAGGCCGGGTTGTTGAGCAGGCGGAAGTCCTCCTCGGTCACCTGCACGGGCCTGCCCCCCTCGACCGGCATGCGCCAGAGGTTGTTGCCGCCGCCGCGGTCGGAAGTGAAGGCGATCTCGCGCCCGTCCGGCGAGAAGCGTGGCTGCACTTCCCAGGCCGGACCCGAACTGATGCGTTTGGCCGTCCCGCCCTCGATCGGCAGGAGATACAGGTCGCCCAGCATCGAGAACGCGATCTGGCGCCCGTCCGGGCTGACATCGAGGTCCATCCAGTGCATTGACGTTCCACTTTGGGGCTTCCTTGCCGCTTGTATGGAGTGGCGCCCATGCCAGCGCCGCGCAGGCGACCAGGATGGCCAGACGGATCGAGGGCATGGAGCGCTCCGCGAAGGCAAAAAGATATGCAAGATTAGGCGATTGCGGCGGGGCGGCAACGGGCCGAAAGTCCCGGCCAGCGGGGCCGCAGCGGAGATCGCCGGCGCGCAGCCCGGCGCCGATCCAGTGGGGATTCGATGCGGAGCCGGCGGGCCTGCGATCCGCGCACCGGCCTGCAGGGTCTCGCCAAACGCAGCTACGCGGGGTGCGCGGAGGCATGGCCCGCCATCGACTGCCTCCAGCGTCCGCGCACCAGCTCGGCGATGGCCGCCGTTTCGGCCAGTGGCGGCGGCAGCGGTGGCGGGCTCGGGTCATCCAGCCGGCGCACGTGGCCGCTGGCCAGCAGCGCGGCATGCAAGCGCGCCAGCTTGCCGGCGATGGGGCGCGGGGCGAAGGTATAGACCGGCTTGCCGGTGGCACAGGCCTCGCTCAGCATGTTGACCGAATCGGGCGTCACCACGATGCGTTCGGCCCAGCCGAGGAAGCCGGCGTAGGGATTGGTGCCGCTGCCGTCCCAGAATGTGCCGGGGAAGCGGGCCAGCCTGCTGCGCAGCCGCGCGGTGAGGGGCGAGGGCGTGCGCCGCGAGACGCTGGTGAGAAAGCTGCCGCCATCGGTCTCCTGCCAGGCGGCCAGCCGCTCGAGCAGGGCATCGAAGTAGCGGGCATCCAGGCGCTGGGCGCGGGTCGAGCCACCGATCAGCAGCGCCGTGCGCGGGGCGGGCAGCGCCGCCAGCTGTGCGAACCTTGCCCGGCCGGCGGCCAGCCAGGCCGGGCCGACCTCATTGAGCGCCCCGATGCTGCCGATGACGTTGGCACCGCGGAGCTGGTCGTGTTGCGGGGCGATGACCAGGTCGAATGCGGCCGGATCGATGCGCGGGTCGAGGATCTGCACGGTAAACGTGCGTGCGCCGCTCCAGCGGCGCAGCAGGCGCGTCAACAGGGCCGCGCGCCGGCCGCAGCCGATCGCAATATCCGGCCAGGGGGGCGCGGGTGGTTCGCCGTGCTGGTCGCGGATGGCGGCTTCGGCACGCCAGGTGAGGCGCGGCGCCAGCAGGGCCCAGGGCTGGCGCAGTTCGATTCGCACGGCGCGGGCTTCCAGTCCGAGCGCGCGGGCCAGCGCATCGACCTGGCGTGCGTTGCCGGCGGCGCCGTCGCTGATTGCCCAGCAGGTCGGTGGCGCCGGATCGATCATGGGGCCATGTCCGGGCAACAGCCCGCGCGCGGGAAGTGCAGCTCGGCGTGTGGTTGCGGAAACACTGTGTCACCCCAAGGCGTCTTGCCGCGCCCGCCGCATTCGTGCGAACTTGCAGGTCTGTTCCCGATCCGCACCGTGCAGCGTCGGGGTCGCCGTGTCTGCGGCGGCGCCGGCCACGGATCGGGTTGCCTGTTTTCGCATTTCAAGGAGTACCGCCATGCTTCGTCGTCTCGCCATTGCCGGTGCCCTGGCACTCGCCACGGCCTCCGTCTGCGCAATCGCGGCGCCGCTCACCTATGAGCTCGACCCGGGGCATACCCAGGTCGTGTTCCGCTGGAGCCATTTCGGCTTCTCCCATCCAAGCGGTCAGTTCGGTACCGTCAACGGCACGCTGCAGTTCGATCCCGAAGCCCCCACCGAGGCCACGCTCAGCGTGACCATTCCGATCGCCAGCATCAACACCAATGTGCCGGAACTGGATGCGCACCTGCAGAAGGCCGACTTCTTCGATGTCGCCAGGTTTCCGGTCGCCACGTTCAAGAGCACCCGGGTGGAACAGGGTGCCGCGAAGGACAGGCTCAAAGTCACCGGCGATCTCAGCCTGCATGGCGTGACCCGACCACTCGTGCTCGACGTCACCATCAACAAGATCGGCAAGCGCCCGAGCAGAGACGCCCAGGTCGCCGGCTTCGATGCCACCACCGTCATCAAGCGCTCCGACTTCGGCATCCAGCAGTACGTGCCGATGATCAGCGACGACATCGACGTGCGCATCACCACCGAGGCAGTCGCCAGGCCGGCGACGCGCAAGGAAGGCTGATGCGCCGGGTCGCGGCATGAACGGGTCGCCGGCACCTGAGGCCCTGCACGGGCCGGGCGCCGGCACGCCGCGCCGCATCAGCCCTGCTTGACGCCCTGGTTCCTGAGCGCTTCAAGGCGGGCGAGGTCGATGCTCGCCACGGCCGCCTTGAGCTGGTCGATGCTGGCCGCGTTGCCGGAAACCTTCACCATGAAACGGTCGCCCAGCACGATGCCGTATTCGCCGCTGTTGTCACTACTGTCCCACTTCTCGTTGATCAGCCGACCATTCTGCTTGTAGGTCTTCTCGTACCCATGGTCGGTCTGTTTCTCGTTGCCGATGGCAGCGAAGCCGGCCAGCGCGAGGAAGCCCTTGGCGCTGCCGAGGTCGGAAATCTCCAGGTGCAGGCTGTGATCGCCGCCATCGGAATAGGTGGCGGTGGCCTCGGACACCTGCATGCCCATGGCGCCCTTGCGTTCGGCCGAGAAGCGGGTGCGCGTGAGGCCGGCCAGCGTCTCCGGCACGAAGGGCTTGAGCGCATCCGGTGACAGCGCCTCGACCTGGCCGCCGCCCATGGCCGCGCCGAGCACGGCACCGAGCGCCTGGCTCTGCGCGTCCGTGTCGCCGGATTTCTGTGCCGCTTCGAGCTTCTTGCCGGCCGCCTCCATGTGCTCGCCCCAGGCCTGGATCTTGCCCAGCGGTCCGTCCTTGTCGATGGTGACGCTGCTGCTGGAGTGCAGGTTGCCGAGTGCGGCGCCGCTCATCATCGCGCCGGTGCCCGCCACGCCGGCCGCGACCATGCCGATGATCCAGCCAAGCACGACCGCGATGATCACGCTGACCGCGGTGTAGGCGCCGGCCTTCTCCTGCGGGGCCTTCATCAACACCGGCAGGCCGAGGTACAGCAGATAGATGCCGTAGATGCCGCCGGCCAGGGCGATCAGCCAGCCGAGCGCCGGAACGATCAGGCCGATACCCGCGATCCAGCTTGCCGTGTAGGCGTAGGTCGTGACCTTGAGCGCCTGTATCTGGTTCTTCTGTCCACCGAAACTGGGCGCCAGTGCGTCGATGATCAGCGCCAGCACGTAAACCAGCACGAGGGTGAGGGCATAGGCGATGATGGCGCTGGCGATGCCCGAGCCGATCGGCACGCGGACATGGATGCCGAAGGCGCCGTAGCCGATCAGCGAGCTCTTGATGAAGCCGAACACGGCCGGGATGGCGGCCAGGATCAGGATGTAGTTCTTGTAGAGGTCGGCAACGGTGGTCGGCTCGGCGTCGATGACCGGCCATTCGGTCTTCGGGGTCATCAAGATTGCTTTCACGCGGGCGATCAGTCGATTCGTGTCCACATGTGCCTCCGGGCTGGATGGGATTGCAAGCTGCCCATTCTAGGCATAACTGGCGCGTCCCGCGCGTGGCCAGTTCCTGTACGCGCTGCGCAGGCCGTCACAGGCGAAGTGCGTACGGGTTGGCATGCCTCGTGCTGTAAACTTCCCGATTCACCGATGGAGCTTCCCATGTCGCGCCCCAATCCAGCGGCCGAGAACCGCATCGTCCCCAATGCCCAGCGCCGCTACCAGGTGCGCCGCGCCGACCTTCCCTTGAGTTGCCCGACGCCGGCAATGTCGTTGTGGGACTCGCACCCGAAGGTCTATCTGGCGATCGACCAGCAGGGCGGCCACGCCAGCTGCTTCTATTGCGGCGCGGAATATGAGCTGATCGACTGACGGCGGCCGCCTCGTGCAGCCGAACGGCATGACCGTCATGCAGTTGCTGCCGGCCCTGGAAGCCGGTGGTGCCGAGCGCTCGGCGCTGGAGATCGGGCGTGCGCTGGTGGCGGCCGGGCATCGCTCCATCGTCGTTTCCGCCGGCGGGCGCCTGGTCGAGCGGCTGCGTGACGAGGGCAGCGAGCATGTCCAGTTGCCGATCGGTGGCAAGTCGCTGGTCAGCTTCGCGCGCGTGCCGGCATTGCGCGCACTGATCCGGCGTGAACAGCCCGACATCCTGCACGCGCGCTCGCGCGTGCCGGCCTGGCTGGCCTGGCTGGCGCTGCGCGGCCTGCGCGATCGCCCCGGCTTTGTCACAACTGCGCACGGCCTGAACAGTCCTGGCAAGTACAGCGCGATCATGACGCGCGGCGACCGGGTCATCTGCGTGTCCAACGCGGTGCGCGATTTCCTGCTGCGCCACTACCCGCGCGTGGATCCGGCCAGGTTGGTGGTCATCCCGCGCGGCATCGACCCGGCGTATTTTCCCTATGGTTACCTGCCGGATGATTCATGGCGTGAATGGTTCTTCGCCGAGTTCCCGCAACTGGCGGGCGCCCCGCTGATGACCCTGCCCGGGCGCGGCACGCGCCTCAAGGGTCACGCCGATGCCATCGAACTGGTCGCCGATCTCAAGGCCCGCGGGATATCCACGCGGTTGCTGCTGCTCGGCGCACGCCAGGAGGGCCGCGAGGCCTACGTCGCCGAACTGGAGCAGCTTGCCCATGCGCTGGGCGTCGCCGATTGGGTGGCCATCAGCCCGCAGCGCGACGATGCGCGCGATGTCTATGCCCAGTCGGCGCTGGTGTTGCAGCTTTCCAACAAGCCCGAATCCTTTGGCCGCACCGTGGTCGAGGCGCTGGCCCTGTGTCGCCCCGTGCTGGGCTACGACCATGGCGGGGTGGGCGAACTGCTGGGGGAGCTCTATCGCGCCGGCCGCGTGCCGGCCGGCGACCGCCAACGCCTCGCCGAACGCGCCGCCGAGCTCCTGCGTGCCGCGCCGCCGATTGCCCCGCTGACGCGCTATCGCCTGGCCGACATGCAGGAGGCCACGCTGAATCTGTATGAAGAGGTGGTGCGATCGCGGGCGGGGAGTCGGTGAAATGCACATCCGCCCGGCCTGGGCGGGGCTGGCCGGGCGTACGCAGCGGCCCCGCGACGGCTGGTGGCGCCGGACATGAAGACCCTTGCGGCGCTGCACGCAGGGGGCGCGAAGCCTGGCGCTTGCCGGGCGGCGGAATGACGCGCCTCGCTGCGCTTGCCGATCGGAGGCGGGGTGGGCAGGCTGAGCCTGCACTGCGCGGCGTGGGCAGCGTCATCCAGCGCTCCAGGCCTTGCATGGTCACCCGTCGCGCCCGCGCAGACCCATAGTCCGGCCCTTGCCTGCGATTTTGCCAAACGTGTCCAGTCCGCCGCTCTCCCGCTTTCCCTGGCCCGCCCTCGTGGTGCTGGCCGTGCTGGTGCTGCTGCCGGTTGGACGGACGGCGGAATTGCCGCTGCTGGTGGGTCTGGTCGCGGGCATCGTGCTGCTGGCGCGCGGGCGACTCGCTCCGGCCGATCCGGCCCTGCGCCTCGCGCTGGCCCTGTTCGCCTGCTACTGGCTGCCGGCGCTGCTGTCTGCCCCGTTGTCCGTCGCGCCGCAGAAGAGCTGGTCGACCGCGGCAGCCATCCTGCGCTTCCTGCCGTTCGCCGGCTTCGCGGCATGGGCCCTGCGCGAGGCGGCGCTGTGGCCTGCCTTGCGCGCCGGCATCGCCACGGTGGTCGCCTTGTGGGTGATCGATGCCTGGGTGCAGATGGCGACCGGCTACAGCCTGGGTGGGGCGGCCGAGGCCGAGCGCATCTCGGGCATCTTCGGTGCGGACAACCTCAAGCTTGGTCCGGTGCTGGCAGTGCTCTCGCCGTTCGTGCTGCTTGCGGCAGCTGAACGCGGGGGGCGCGCTGGTCTGCTGCTGGCCATGCTGCTCGTCGGCGGACCCTTGCTGCTGGCGGGGTCGCGTGCCGCCTGGCTGTCCTATGGCTTGGTCTGCCTGCTGGTCGGTTGGCGCGCAGCCGGCAGCCCGCGCCGCTTTGCCGCGGCACTTGCGCTGTTCGTGCTCGCCGCCGGGGCGCTGGCGTCCTTCGCCCTGCACGATTCGACGCGCTTCAACGCGCGCCTCGATCGCAGCCTGCTGGCCTTGCAGGGCACGCCAGACGCGCTCGACGCCGCCGCGGCCGGGCGTTTGCGTATCTGGGACGCCGCGCTTTCGATGTTCGCCGCGCATCCGCTGACCGGCGTGGGCGTGCGTGGCTTCCGCTATGCCTATCCCGACCATGCGGCGCCGGGCGATTCCTTCGTCGATGCCGCCCGTGGCACCGGCGCCTCCCACGCCCACCAGATCGTGCTGGAGGTGGCCAGCGAGACCGGCCTGGTCGGATTGCTGGGTTGGATCGCCGGCACCGTGATCGCCTGGCGC
The DNA here is from genome assembly GCA_023228465.1 of Dokdonella sp. GTDB lineage: Bacteria > Pseudomonadota > Gammaproteobacteria > Xanthomonadales > Rhodanobacteraceae > Dokdonella_A. The sequence goes on from JALOBC010000005.1 coordinate 83,815, forward strand.
GCCTGGCGCCGTGCCGATGCGCCGGCCCGCGCCCGCGCCCGCGCGCCGGCCCTGGCGCTGCTCGCCATGTGCTTTCCATTGAATACCCACCTGGCCTTCTACTCGGCCTGGTGGGGCCTGCTGTTCTGGTGGCTGCTGGCGCTCTACTGCGCTGCGCTGGGTGCGCGCGCCGGGTTGCCGCCGACGCCAGGGCGCATCCTGCGCTCGCCGTGAGGGGTGCGCGCCGGGCAGCGTGCCCGCCGGGTCCGGATCGGCACGGCCGCGGCGCCCGCGCCTGCCACCACGTCCGGGAACGCCGGCGTTCCCGTGCGGGCGCTATGGGCGATACACATCGGCCATGCCCGGCGGACGCGACTTGAAGCGCTTGTGCATCCAAAGATATTGGCTGGGCGCCTCGCGCACCATGCGTTCGATCACGCCGTTGACGCGCGCCGTATCGGTGGCCGGGTCCGGCCCCGGGAAGGCTTCCAGGGGTGCCTCCAGGCGGATGGCGTAGCCGCCGTCCTGCAGGCGGCGGTGGAAGAAGGGGATGACCCGTGCGCCGGACAGGCGGGCCAGGTGGTGGGTGGCGGTGATGGTCGCTGCGGGTACGCCGAAAAACGGCACGAACACCGCGTCCTTGCCGCGCATGTCCTGGTCCGGTGCATACCAGAGGATGCCGCCACCCTTGAGATAGCGCACGCTCTGGCGGATCTCGTTCTTGGTGAACATGTGCTCGGCATAGCGCAGGCGGGCGCGCCTGATTGCCCATTCGAACGCGGCGCCATCGTGTTCGCGGTACATGCCGGCAATGCGCAGGCGCTGGGAGACCAGCCGCGCGCACAGTTCCAGGTGGGAAAAGTGCGCGCCCACGAGCAGCACGCCATGCCCGGCCGCGCGGGCCTGCTCCAGATGTTCGAGGCCCTCCAGCGTGACCGCGATCCGCGCGATCGCGCGGGCCGAACCCATCCACGCCAGCGCGAACTCGGCCAGCATCAGGCCGCTGTCGCGCAGGTTGGCTTCGAGCAGGATGGCGCGCGCGCCCTCGTCCATGTCGGGAAAGCACAGCGCCAGGTTGGTTGCCGCGACGCGTCGGCGCTCACCCATCAGGCGTGCGGCAAGCCAGCCAAGGCCGCGACCGGACGCAAGCAGCAGGCGGCGCGGCAGGCGCGCCGCCAGCGCGATGCAGGCCAGGCCGAGCCACGCGGGCCAGTGGCGTGGGGCGAGCAGGGCGGCGCGAAAGGGCGGCAACGAACGCGGCATCGGGAAATTATGCGGCAAGGGTCGGGCGCGCGCGTGGTCCGGCCGGGGCGCCAGCCCTCGGCGCGCGGCGCGCAAAGCTATACTGCCCCACCCCGTTGTCAACCGCGACCGTGCTGCAGCGCTTCATCTACACACTGGCCCTTTATCTGCTCACGCCGTACGTGCTGTACCGGCTCACCGCGCGCGGCCTCAAGTACCACGGATACTTTGCGCGCTGGCGCGAACGCTTCGGCTTCTTTCCGGATCCGAAACTGCAAGGCAGCATCTGGGTGCACGCGGTGTCGCTCGGCGAGGTCAACGCCGCGGCGCCGCTTATCGAGGCGCTGATGGAGCGCCACCGCGACATGCGCCTGGTGGTGACCACCGTGACCCCAACCGGATCGGAACGCGTATTGCAGTTGTTTGAAGACCGCGTGTTCCATGTCTACCTGCCCTACGACCTGATCCCGGCGGTACGGCGCTTCCTCGACCGCATTCGTCCACGCATTGCCGTGATCATGGAAACCGAGATCTGGCCGAATCTGTTCATGGCCTGCGACGAGCGCGGCATCGCCATCCTGGTCGCCAATGCGCGCCTGTCGGAGCGCTCATTGCGTGGCTACTGGCCGATCCAGCCGCTGGTGCGCCGGGCCATCCGCTGCGCGAGTTTCGTTGCCGCGCAGTCGGTGCCCGATGGCGAGCGCCTGCGCGAACTGGGTGCGCCCGAATCGCGCCTGGCGGTGGTCGGCAATCTCAAGTTCGACCTCGACGTGCCGGCCGACATGCGTGAACGCGGCCTCGCGTTTCGCCAGGCGGTTGCGCCCGTACGGCCGGTGTGGATTGCCGCGAGCACACACGAGGCGGAGGAAATGGCCGTGCTCAAGGCGCACGCCGCGGTGCTGCGGCGCTTCCCCGATGCGCTGCTGTTGATCGCCCCGCGTCATCCGGAACGCTTCAAGCCAGTGGCCTCGGCCTGCCGGGGCTACGGATTCCGTACCGCAATGCGCAGTGAAGGCGCGCTCGAGAGTGCCACCAACTGCCAGTGTTTCGTGGTCGATTCCATGGGTGAGCTGATCGAGTTCTACGCGGCCGCCGACGCTGCGTTCGTGGGCGGCAGCCTCGTCCCGGTAGGTGGCCACAACGTGCTGGAAGCCGCGGCCCTGGCACTGCCGGTGATCGTCGGGCCGCACACCTTCAACTTTGCCGAGGTGACCGAGGATCTGATCGCCGCCGGGGCCGTCTGGCGCATCGACGGTGCCGACGCGCTCGGTCCCGGCATCGTGCGCCTGTTGAACAACGAAGCTGAACGCCGGCGCATGGGCGACGCAGCGTTTGCATTGATGCAGCGCGAGCGTGGCGCGGTCGCGCGCACCATGGAGATCGTGGAGCGGTTGCTGCAGAAGCCGGAATTGGAGATCAGGGATTAGGAACTGGAGCTTCGCGCAAGCCGCAAGGCCGGGCCGCCGAATCCCGAATCCCCGTCTCACTCCAGCAGGGCGTTGATCGCTTCGAGGTCCTTCACCTCGATCACGCCGGCGGCCTGCTTGAGCAGCAGGCTGTCCAGCACGAAGCCATGACGGGCGGCCGAATAGCCGCTTTGCGCAGCCAGCAGGGTCTGCTGGCTGATCAGCACATCGACGATGGTGCGCGTGCCGACCTCGTAGCCGGCCTGGGTCGCCTCGACCGAGCTCTGTGCCGAGACCACGGCTGCCCTGTTCGCTTCGACCTCGCTCGCCCCGGCAATGACCGAACGGTAGTTGTTGCGCGTGGTCGCTTCCACCAGGCGCCGGTTGTACTCGTACTGGTCCTGGGCGAAATCACGGTTGTAGATGGCCTGGCGCACCCGCGATTGGGTGAATCCGCCGCTGAAGATCGGCACGCGCAGGGTCACGCCGATCGAGCTGCCCCATTTCGGGTCGCCCGAGTATTGCGGGAACTCGCCGACGCCACCGAAGCGCTGCGTGCCCCAGGTGGGCGCGCGGGAATAGCCTACCTGCGCGCTCAGGGTCGGCAGGTGGCCGGCGCGCGCGGTACCGATGTTGGCATCGGCCGCATCCACCTGGTAGGCGGCTGCGCTGAGGATCGGGTTCTGCTTGAGCGCGACTTCCACCCACGCCTGCGGATCATCCGGCGTCGGGTGGTCGAGCGGCAGGTCCTCGCGCAGGCGCTTGAACTCACCCGGCTCCTGGTTGGTGAGCTGGCGCACGGCCTCGCGTGCCTGGTCCACGGCATTCTGGTTGGAAATGACGCTGGCCACCGCCTGGTCGTGCTGCGCCTTGGCATCGTTGACGTCGGTGATGGCGGCCAGACCCACCTCGAAGCGCTGGCGCGCCTGTTCGAGCTGGCGCGCCAGCGCCTTCTCGTTGGCATCGGCAAACTTGAGTGCATCGAGCGCCGAAAGCACGCCGAAGTAGGTGGTCGCCACGCGTATCAGCAGATCCTGCTGGGCCGCGTCCCAGTTGGCCGCACCGGCATCTGCGGCATAGCGGCTGGCCTTGAGCGCGGTCCACTTGCTGATGTCGAGCAGGCTCTGGTCCAGTTGCACGCCGACGTTGCGCGTGTACAGGGTCTGCGAATAGCCATCGACCTCCATCCGGTTGCCGGGATCGGTCGGGTCGTTCACCAGGGTGGTGTCGTTGAGCCCGTTGTAGGTGCGCGTATAGCTCATCCCGCCGGAAAGCTGCGGCAGCAGCACGGCGCGCGCCTGGCTCACGTTCTCGTCCGTGGCGAGCTTGGTGGACTGCGCGGCGGCGAGGGTGGGGTCGGCAGCCCGCGCTTCCTTGTAGATGTCCATGAGGTCATCGGCCTGGGCCGCGGGGATGCCCGTGGCCAGCAGCAGGGCCAGCGAAAGACTGCGAATGTGGATCATCGTACTTCCTCGGAATGGTAACGGCTGCCGGGTGCTGTGCGCTCCAGCGCCCGGCGGTTGATGGTCCCCTCCGCCCGGTTGCCGCGCAGCTTCGCGCGCCCGGGCACAGGCCTGCGCCTACAGGGTGAAGCGGCGTGGCGGCTCGGCATTCCTGAGATAGCCGATGTCGGTATCGAACAGGCTCTCTTCCTGCCAGTGCGCCGGACCGCTGCGTGTCAGCAGGCGTGCCTCGATCGCCGGCGACTCGCCGATGAAGGCGAACATGCGGCCACCCGGTGCGACCAGATCACGCACGGCATCGGTCAGGGCGTGCATGGCGCCGCCCACCACGACCACGTCGGCAGGAACGGCGCTGCGGTAGCCGGCAAGCGCATCGGCCACCTTGACCTGCACGTTGCGAAAGCCTGCGCCGGCGATCCGCGCGCGGGCGGTCTCCGCAAGATCCGCGTGGATCTCCAGGCTGGTGACGTCAGCGGCAAGGCAGGCGAGGCAGGCGGTGAGAAAGCCCGTGCCGGTGCCGATCTCCAGTACATGCTCGTGCCCGGCCAGGTTCAGGGCCTGCAGCAGGCGCCCCTCGACGACCGGCTTGAGCATGGTTTCGCCGTGCCCGATCGGCAGCATCATGTCGGCGAAGGCGAGCGCACGATGGCGCGCCGGCACGAAGTCCTCGCGGCGCACGGAACCGAGCACCTCGAGCACGCGCGGATCGAGAACTTCCCACGGGCGGATCTGGTTTTCGACCATGTTGACGCGGGCTTGCTCAATGTCTATCGGCATCTTCGCGGCTCCTGCCGGCGGAAAAGGGATCGAAGTCTAGGCACTCAGCCAACCGCCCGCAAACCGAGCATTGGCGAAGCGAATGTGCGCGACGAAGTGCCGGAAGTCACCGCCTCGCAACCGCGTGCGACATTTCGCCGCGCCAGTTCGGCGGCCGCCATCCGGTACAAGGGTTCGATGCGGGCGGCCAGGCGGGCGTCGATGCGGGCCAGGGCTGCCAGTGCCGGCGCGGTGGCCAGTTGCAGGGCCAGCCAGCGTTCGAGGCGGAAGCGATCGTCCGCGGACAGCGCGGACAGCGTCCGCCGGGCCAGTCGCTGCTGTGCAGCCGCACGCCGGCGCGCGTCGATGCCGAGGTCGCGACGGGTCTCCAGGGCGGCGGCCAGCGCGCGCTGGGCCAGGCGCAACGGGAGATCGGGCGCGCCTGGCGGCATGGCCGGGGCGGGAAGGGGGGCCGGCTTGGCTTGTGGAATGCGGGAGGGCATGGGCGTGGTTCAAGCAAGAGGTGGGCCAAGTCATGTGTGTCGCGACGCCGGCACGCGCGGTGCGCGCCGGCGGGCGCCACCGTTCGCTGGAGCGCGCGCCACGCGTGCGGGTGTGCGTCCTGCCGCAAGCCTCCGGGATGGCACGCCGCACGCAATCGGACCACGGCAAATTTATGTACCGCGTGGTATAGTAATCGCAACGTTCCAGTGAGTCCAGCAGTTCGCCAACATGTCGCCAGCCCCCGTCAAGACCTGCGGTCCGGGTCGTCCCAAGGACCCCGAGAAGCGCGCCGCCATCCTCGATGCGGCCAAGCGCCTGTTTCCGCAGTGGGGCTTCGAGGGCACCAGCATGGATGCAATCGCCAGCGAGGCCGGCGTGTCCAAGCTGACCGTGTACAGCCATTTCACCGACAAGGAAACCCTGTTCTTCTGCGCCATCCGTGCGCGCTGCGAGGAACAGATGCCGGAAACGCTGTTCGATGTCGATCGCCAGCTGCCGCTGCGTGACCAGTTGGCGGCGATCGGGCACGCCTTCATTGCGCTCGTTTCGACACCCGAGGCGCTGTCCCTGCATCGGCTGCTCGTTTCCGGCACCGGGATGCCGCAGAAGCTCGTCGATCTGTTCCTCGAAGCCGGGCCGGAGCGCGTGCGCAGCGGCTTCGAACAGTACCTGAGCCGGCACATCGCGGCGGGCCGGTTCGAGATCGGCGATGTCGCACGCGCAGCGCAGCAGTTCTTCGCCCTGCTCAAGGGCGAGTGGCACGCGCGGCAGCTGTGCGGCTGCAGCCAGCCATTGGATCAGCGTGACATCGACGCCCAGGTCCGTGCCTCGGTGGACATGTTCCTGCGCGCCTACGCGCGCGACGCCCCGCCGGCCTAGGGCAGACGCGCCAGGCTGCCCGGTGGTCGGTCAGCGGCGTGCGCCAGCCTCGGCACCAGCCAGCCATTGGGCCAGGCGCTGGCGGGCTTCGGGGGCGATGTCGATGATGCGGAAGCCGACCCACGGATGCCCTTGGGTACTGGTGGACTCGCTCCAGGCCTCGTGTACGCCCACTTCGATGGCCTGTGACCGCCCCGACGGATCGGGCAGGTGGAAGACCAGCTGGTAGAGCGCATCGCTCTGGATCGGCGATTGGGCGATCAGCAGCAGGCCGTCGAGCGACAGGTCGCCGATGCGCCCCACCATCGCGCCGGTCAACGCATCGGTGACCTGCATGGGCGAAGGCGGCCGCTTGCGCGGACTGCGTCGTTGCTCGCTGCTCATGTGGTGGCTCCGCTGGCCAGGGTGGCGGTCGGGCGATTTGGCAGGCGCAGCGCGTTGGCGATTGCGTTCCATGCCCGGTCGATCAGCGACCCGGCCTCGCGTGGCGCGATGCGTACCTGACCGCGCACCATTTCGCGTGCCAGCTGTTCCAGCGAGCGTACCGCACCATCCTGGGCACCGCGCTGGTTCACGAACAGGCAGCGCCCGCTCACCGGCGAGTGCCAGGCCAGCTTGCGCCGCACGCGCTCGCCCTGCTGGTTGACGACGAACTCGAACCAGGTACCGAAGGCGATGCGGCGCAGTTGGGCCAGCTGGAAGGCCTCGTCTTCGTTGAGTGGCGGGTCATCGGCTGCAGCGGGTTCCGGCGTGGCATTGGCGCCGCCGAGTCGCTGGCGGGCTTCCAGCTTCTCGCCGAGCTGGCCGGAAACTTCCTCGGCCTCGGCCGCCGACACGCCGAGCCCGCGCAGCACGCCGCCGACGTCCTCGTTGTGCAAGCCGACCTCGCGCAGGCCGGTCTCCAGCACTTCGCGCAGCGAGGGATCCTCGGCGCAGGCCGTGCGATCGGCTGCCAGTCGGCTTGCCATGTCGGTGCGTTGCCTGAACTCGTCGCTGCCGGCGCCGTGGCGCAGCGCGCTCAGGGCCAGCACGTCCGTCCAGGCGCGTTCCAGCAGCACGCGCACGACCGGATCCGGTGGGGCCGCCTCGATGACGCGCCGGATCGCCTCGCGTGCCGAGCCGCAGGCCAGCTCGAGCTTGTCGCGGCCACGCGCGGCCTCGACGTGCCGGCGTTCGGCCAGTTCGGCGCGTTGGGTGAGCGTCTGCAGGTAGCGGTTGAGATCGCCCAGCAGGTCGGCGAAGACGTTCAGGTCGCCATCGAAATCGGACGTCACCCGCTCGACCACACCCTGCAGCTTGCTGATCAGGGCAGGGTCGGCATCGTCATCGACCCAGCGCGCGGAGGTCTCGGCGATCGCATTGAGCAGCTCGCGCGCCGGATGGTCGCGCCGGGTGAAGAATTCCTTGTCTTCCAGCGCGACGCGCAGTACCGGCACCTGCAGGCGGGACAACAGGCTGCGCGCGTGGTTGCCTTCCTGCAGGCCATGGGCGATGTGGTCGAACAGCATGCCGACCAGGTCGATGGTGTCCGCATCGTCGTTTCCCAGGCGCAAGGGCCGTCCGCCGGTGCTCGCGCGCCGCAGCCTGACCAGCAGCAGGTTCTTGAGGTGCTCGCTGTCCTGGCGCACTACCGAACCGGCCGCCGTCGGCTTGCGCTGCAGGCCTTCGAGGGCTTCCTGCAGCGCGTTGCTGCTCACCGGCGCACTGTCGTCGCTGGCCTCGGGCTCGCCCTCGTAGAGGCGGCGCCGATCTTCCAGCAGGTGGCGCAGGGTGTCGAAGGTCGCCGCCGCATCGAAACCGGACGCGCGCGGCGCCGCGTGAGAGGGCGGGCCGGCCGGCACCTGCATGCGCGGATGTTGCCCAGGTACTGGCGGCGAGCCACCGGCACCAGGCTCCGGGGCCTCCGCAGCCGGCTGCGGGGCATCGCTGCCCGCGGCGTCCATCCCGGCTGCGCCCGCCGCCTCGCCAGCCTGGCCATGGGCCGCCGGGCCACGCCGCAGGTTGGCCTGGAAGCGCAGGTGCCGCAGGATGCCTTGTTCTTCCAGCCAGGCATTGGCCGCCGCGTAGCACTGGGCCAACGCAGGCAGGGCCTTCTGTTCGAAGTGGCGCATGGCCAGGACACGCATCGGCGCGTCGAAATCCAGCGGCTCGATGGCATCGTGCCAGGCTTCCATGATGGCGGCCGGGCCGAGTGGCAGTTCCTCGCCCGGCGGCACCGGCATCGCGCCCAGCACGGCGATCCGATGGGCCAGCAGGTAGAGGGCTTCGCTGTGGCGGATCTCGGCCCGCCCGGCGATGTCGCGCAAGGCCAGCTTCACGTCCAGAACGGCGCTGTCCACCAGTTGCAGTGGGGCCGGTTCATCAAGCAACGTGGCTGCCCGGGCCGGGGTCGCGCTCGGGCCTCTCAAGCGCGCGAGGGATGCCTCGAGATGGCTGAAGAAACGCGGCGAAATGACGGCGCGACCGCGCTTGAATTCGCGCAGGGCTTCGAAATAGTGTTGCTGCCGGGCGCTGTCGGGTGCACGTTCCGCGCTCGCGAACAGCGAGTCGCCGAACTCGTCGAGCATCTTCGGCAACACGCGCTCGAAATGTCGCCGCACGACCGCCAGCAGGCCCGTGAGCAGGGAGCGCACGCGCGGCGGAAGGTCGCTGCGCTGCGCCAGTGTGGCAGGGCTGGAACTCTCTTGCGGCCAACTGGGGGCCATGGTGCCGTTGTCCATTGCCTGATGCGCCTCCCTTCACGTGCGCGTCGCGCACCGGCATGCAACGCCGGTGTACCTGGCCGTCCCGCGCTGGCGCGGGCACGGCCGCATTCTGACCTATCGGCGCGCTCCCGGTCGCTAATGTAACACTTTGCTACATTGACGGTTGCCAGGTCACCTGCAGCCAGGCCGAGCGCCCCGGCGTGTTGTAGCCGTTGACCAGCGCGTAGTCGCGATCGGTCAGGTTCTCGAGCCGCACACCCAGGCGCCAGTGGGCATTCAGGGCGTGCTGCGCGCGCAGGTTGAGCAGCGTGTAGGCGCCCAGCTCGATCCCGCCGACATCCGGCCGGCGGCTGGCGTAGACCAGCTCGGCACCGGCACTGGAGCGTTCGCCGAAGCGGCGCTCGACCTGGGCCGACGCCTTGTTGCGGGCACGCCGCAGCAGGGCCATGCCGGTGTCGGTGTCGCGTGCATCTTCCCAGGTGTAGCGGACCTCGCTCGTCCACGCCCCAAGTTCACCGCGCCAGGCAAGTTCGGCGCCGTCGATGCGCGAGTGGGCGATGTTCTCGGCCTGGTTTTGCGGGCCGGTAAAGCTGATCAGGTCATGGACGCGCGTGGAATACAGGTTTGCCTTCAGGTCCTGCCCGGCGGCCAGGCGCCATTCCATGGCCAGTTCGCTGCTGATCGAGCGTTCCGGCTGCAGCGCGGGATTGCCGGCAAACCAGCCGCCATAACCCGGGTCGTAGAGTTCATTCATGGTCGGGCTGCGAAAGCCCTGGCCGATGCTGGCGTAGAAGCGCAGCGCATCGTTCGCCCGCCAGCCCAGCGCCAGCGAGCCGGTGGTGGCGCTGCCGAACACGCTGTTGTCGTCGTGGCGCGCCGACACCTCGCCGTCGAAGGCGCCCAGCGTGCCGCGCCAGCCGCCGAACACGGCCCGATTGTCGCGATTCTGCCGGTAGCGCGGCGTGCCGGCGAAGGTATCCAGGGCCTCGCCCTCGTCGCGCACCAGTTCGACGCCGGCCACCAGGCGCTGCTGTTCGGCGAGATGGAACTCGTTCTGCCACAGCAGGCTGTTGCGACGCGTGCGGTACTTGCTGCCGAATGCGGGTGTCTGGATGTCCTCGCGCGTGTTGCCCAGGCCCAGGCGATGGCTCCAGTGGTCGGTGAGCTCGCCTTCGAGGTTGAGGCCGGCGGTTTGCCCGGTCACTTCGGAGAAGCCCTGGTCGAACTCGGCGCGGCCTTCGCTGCGGTAGAGCGCGCCCGACAGGCGTTGGCTGCCGAGCGCCTTGGCGCCGTGCACGACGAGGTTCCTGTTGCGATACCCATCCTTGTCGGGGTCGTAGATGCAGTAGGGATCTTCCGGGCCGTTGCAGATGCCCGGATTGGTCGAAGAATAGCCGCCGACGTTGCGCGCGCCGACCTGGATGCTGAAGCCGTCGCCGCCGTTCCAGTGGCCGATGCCGGCGCTGCCGCCGGCATCCTGGTAGCTGCCGTAGCCCAGCGTCATGCGCGGGGCGTCGAGGCGGCGCGTGAAGATCTGGATCACCCCGCCGATGGCGTCCGAGCCCCAGTAGCTGGCGCGCGGGCCGCGCACGATCTCGATGCGCTCCACCGCATCCAGCGGCAGGTGTTCCAACGCGAAGGCGCCGGTCGTGGCAGAAGCGGCGCGCACGCCGTCGATCAGTACCAGCACCTGGTTGGTGTTGGTGCCACGCAAGAACAGCGAGGTCTGTGCGCCCGGGCCACCGGTGCGGTAGAGATCGATGCCGGCCTGGAGGCGCAGCAGGTCCAGCGCATCGCGCGCGACGCTGGCGTCGATCTGCGCACGCGTGATGACGCTGACATCGGCCAGGGTCGCATCGACCGTCTCGGCCACGCGCGAGGCGGTGACCTGGACGGTCGGTTGCAGGTCGCCCTGGTCGGCATGCACGAAGGCCGGGAACAGCAGGCCCGCCAGGGCCATGGAAAGCAGACTGTGACGCATGGGAATCCTCGTATCGCTCACCCGCGAAAAAACCAGGTTGCAACGAGGGAACGTGCGCAGGCGGACTCCGCCCATGCCCGTCCGTTGCCCGCCGCAACGCTGGAGCCTTGGCGCGAACGCGCCTGTCACAGGCCGGTCTCCGGGCTTGCGAACGATGCGGGCCGATTCGATGAATCCGCCGGCGCATCCGGCGATCCGCCTTCCCGCCGCTCGCGCGGCAGTGGCTGCTGGATCGTCATGGATTCGCTTACCGTTGCGGGGGCAGCGCTGGAATGGAGGGGGCGCGGCGAACTGCCCGGCTCCTCGCACCAGCTTCCCGTTTCACCCCGCGTGCCGAACGGCACGCAGGACACCTGCGACGCTTGCAGTTTACCCGCTCGCCGCGATGCCGCAAGCCGCGCCCGGCACCCGGGCGCGTTCTTGACCTGGATCAAGGCGCATGACGGGAATGCGCATCATTGTTGTTCGCATTGTCACGCGCGGTCGTGCTGCCGCGTTTGCAGGCGCGGCGGAGGGCATCTCGATGGCGGCGTGGTATGGCTGGATCCAGCTCGTGCACCTGGCTTGCGCGATCGTCTTTGTCGGCGCAGTCGCCTTCGAGGTGCTGATCCTGGAAAGCCTGCATCGGCATCTGGCCATGGACGAGATGCAGCGGCTGGAAGGCCTGATCGTGCAGCGCGCGCGGCGCGTCATGCCGCTGGTGGTCGCGCTGCTGTTCCTGAGCGGCTTTGCCATGTACTCGGTGCGCTGTCCGGGCCTGGCCTGCCTGGACTCGCACTTCGGCGTGATGCTGAACATCAAGGTGCTGCTCGCGCTTGGCGTGCTCGGCGTGTTCCTCAGCACGATGTGGGCGGCGCTGCGCGGGAAGATGGATCCCTGCCGCTTTCGCCACACCCATCGCATCGTGCTGGCGCTGATGGTCGGTATCGTGTTCCTGGCGCGGGCGATGTTCCTGCTTTGAGATGCTTCGCAGGGCAGGCGGGGTACCGCCCGGCGCTGGCGCGCCTCAGTCGTCGTCGCGGCGGGTGGCGAGGCGGCTGAGCGCCCCGCTGGCGTCGGTCTCCACCAGCACCGTGATCGGCCGGCAGCACACCACGCAGTCCTCCACGTAGCTTTGCGAGCCGGCCGAGAGATCCACTGCCGATTCGAAGCGTTCGCCGCAATACGGGCAGTTCAGCGTGACCGGTTCGATCATGGTGCGGTGCTCCGGTTGGCTCTTGCTGGCAGCCAGGCCGCCATCACGTCGTTGAGGAAGCGTCGTCCGAGCGCGCTGGGCTGGATGCGGTCCGCATCGGGCTCCAGCCAGCCGCGCGTGCGCTGGTCGGCAAGCCGCGCCGCGATCGCATCGGTGCCCACCCCGGTGCGGTCGGCAAACAGTGCCAGCGGCACGCCCTCGACCAGGCGCAAGGCGTTCAGCATGAACTCGAAGGGCAGTTCCGCGCCATCGATCGTCTGCCGGGTGCCGAACTGCCCGCCCGGCGCCGCGCGCGCGAGGTAACTGTGCGGCACCTTGACCTTGGCGGTGCGGGTGATCGTCCCGCCTTGCGCGTCGCTCAGCTTGCCGTGGGCGCCGGCGCCGATCCCCAGATAGTCGCCAAACGTCCAGTAGTTGAGGTTGTGGCGACAACGCTGCCCGTCACGCGCATAGGCCGAAACCTCGTACTGGACGAAGCCGGCGGCGGCCAGGCGCGCCTGGCAGGCCTCCTGCATGTCCCAGGTGTTGTCCTCGTCCGGCAGCACGGGAGGCCGCGCGGCAAACACGGTGTTGGGTTCGAGCGTGAGCTGGTAATGGGACAGGTGTGCTGGGGCGAGCGCCAGGGCCTGATCGACGTCGGCCAGCGCGCCGGCCAGGGTCTGGCCCGGCAACCCATACATGAGGTCGAGGTTGATGTTCGCATAGCCGGCATCCTGGGCCGACTTCACGGCCCGCTCGGCTTCCGCGGCCGAGTGGATGCGGCCCAGGCGCGCGAGCTTGTCGTCGTCGAAGCTCTGCACGCCGATGCTGAGGCGGTTCACCCCGGCGGCGAGGTAGCCCTCGAAGCGCCCGTGCTCCACCGTGCCGGGGTTGGTTTCCAGGGTGATCTCGGCGCCAGCCGCCACGTCGACGCGCGCCGCCACGCCGGCGAGGATGCGCGCGATCGCATCCGCCGCGAACAGGCTGGGCGTGCCGCCACCGAAGAAGATGCTGCCGACCGAACGTCCCCGCACGGCTGCCGCGTGCCCGGCCAGGTCGCGCTCGAGGTCGGCAAGCAGGGCCGCGATGTAGTCATCGACCGGCAACGCGCCCCTTTGCGCGTGCGAGTTGAAGTCGCAATACGGGCACTTCCTGACGCACCAGGGGATATGGATGTAGAGCGCAAGCGGCGGGGCGATGAGCATGGCCCATTGTAGGGCGCAGCGCCGGCTCGAACCCATGTCCCGATCGCTGGATTGGACTTGCAGATGGGCGCCTACGGGCCCGGCCAGGCATCCTCCAGCAGGGCCAGCAGCCGCGTCAGCGCCCGCCCCCGGTGGCTCTGGCGGTTCTTGCTGGCAGGGTCGAGTTCGGCGACGCTGCAGCCGTGGCCGTCGGGCATGAACAGCGGATCGTAGCCGAAGCCGCCGCTGCCACGCGGCGCGTGCAGGATGCGGCCCGGCCAGCGGCCTTCGGCGATCAGCGGGGCCGGATCCTCGGCGTGGCGCAGCAGCACCAGCACGCAGATGAAGAAGGCGTCGCGCCGGCCGGCCGGCACGCCGGCAAGTTCGCGCAGCAGGCGTGCGTTGTTGGCCGCGCTGTCGCCGTGGCTGCCGGCGTAGCGCGCCGAGTGCAGGCCGGGCGCGCCGTGCAGGGCCTGCACGCACAGCCCCGAATCGTCGGCCAGCGCGGGGAGTGCCGAGGCACGCGCGGCGTGGCGCGCCTTCAGGATCGCGTTCTCCACGAAGCTGAGGCCGGTTTCCTCGGCATCCCCGATGCCAAGGCTGCTCTGGGCAACCACTTCGATCGCGTGCCCGGCCAGCAGTTCGGAAAGCTCCGCCAGCTTGCCGCGGTTGCCGCTGGCGAGCACGCAGCGCTGCATCACGCGGCGTCCCGGCTCAGCCTGCCAGGCGCCGCGTCATCCGGCACCCAGCGCGGCGCGCTGCGCCGCCACCAGGGTGTCGATGCCGGCACCGGCCAGCGCCAGCATGGCGTCCATCTCGTCGCGCCGGAAGGCGTGCCCCTCGGCCGTACCCTGCAGTTCGATGAAGCCGCCGCCGTCGTTCATCACCACGTTCATGTCGGTGTCGCAGTTCGCGTCCTCGGCATAGTCGAGGTCGAGCACCGGCACGCCCTTGTACATGCCTACCGACACCGCCGCCACCGCGCCGAACACCGGGTCGCGCTTGATCAGCTTGCGGCGCCTGAGCCAGTCCACGGCGTCGACCAACGCCACGTAGGCGCCGGTGATCGCGGCCGTTCGCGTGCCGCCGTCGGCCTGCAGCACGTCGCAGTCGAGCGTGATGGTGCGCTCGCCCAGCGCGGTGCGATCCACGCAGGCGCGCAGCGAACGCCCGATCAGGCGCTGGATCTCCAGCGTGCGTCCCCCCTGGCCGCCACGCGCCGCCTCGCGCGGGCTGCGCTGGCCGGTGGCGCGGGGCAGCATGCCGTATTCGGCGGTGATCCAGCCCTCGCCCTTGCCGCGCAGGAACGGCGGCACCTTTTCCTCGACGCTGGCCGTGCACAGCACCTGGGTATCACCGAAGGCCACCAGCACCGAGCCTTCGGCGTGGCGCGTGTAGTTGCGCTGCAGGGTGACCGGGCGCAACTGATCGGGCGCGCGGCCGCTGGGACGGGCAAAAGTGGACATGGGCGGGCGGGGCGGAACGGGTCGGCCAGTCTAGCGCATCGGCCGCATGGCATACTCGCCGGCCCGTTCCGATCCGGATTCGCCATGTTGCGCAGCATGACCGCCTTCGCCAGCGTGGAGGCCGATACCGGCCACGGCACCCTGTCCATCGAACTGCGCTCGGTCAACCATCGCTGGCTGGAACTGGGGTTGCGCCTGCCTGACGAGCTGCGCGTGCTGGAGGCGGCGGTGCGCGAGCGGGTAGCGGCGCGACTCGGGCGGGGCAAGGTCGACGTCGGCCTGCGCTGGCGGCCGTCCGCCGGCGCAGGTGCGATCACGGTGGACGAGGGCCTGGTGGCGCGCCTGGCCGAGGCGGCCCAGGCACTGGCGCCGAAGTTTCCCCAGTTCCGGGTCGAATTCACCAACCTGCTTGCCTGGCCCGGCGTGTTGCAGCAGACCGACGCCGACCCCGCCGCGCTGCGCCGCGCGGCACTGGACCTGCTCGACGCGGGGCTGGACGAGCTGATCGCCAGTCGCGGGCGGGAAGGCGAGCGGCTCGGTGGCTTCCTGCGCGAGCGCATCGCCGGCATCGAAGCCATCGTCAACGAGATGCGCGCCCACCTTCCGGAGGTGCGTGCGGCCCTGCAAGCGCGCTTCGAGGGGCGGCTGGCCGAACTCAAGCAGCCGCTGGAGCCGGGGCGGCTGGAACAGGAAGTCGTGCTGCAGTTGCAGCGCCTGGATGTGGATGAGGAACTGGATCGCCTGGTCGCCCACGTGGGCGAGGCGCGGCGCGTGCTCGAGCTCGACGAGCCGGTCGGGCGGCGCCTGGACTTCCTCATGCAGGAGTTCAACCGCGAAGCGAACACGCTGGGTTCCAAGGCCGCCGATGCGCGCAGCACCGGGGCCGCGGTGGAACTCAAGGTTCTGATCGAGCAGATGCGCGAACAGGTGCAGAACCTCGAGTAGCGCGCCCGGCCGGCTGGTTGACGTCGCGCCGGTCGGCTGCTTTCATCCTTTCTCCCCTAGCGTGGCGAACCGGCGTGAGCGGAACCCTCTACATCGTTTCGGCGCCCTCGGGTGCCGGCAAGACCAGCCTGGTCAACGCCCTGCTGGAACGCGAGCCGCAGATCACCCTGTCGATTTCGCACACCACCCGCCTGCCGCGCCCGCACGAGCACGATGGGCAGGACTACCACTTCGTCAATCGCGGGGTGTTCGAGCGCATGGCCGCCGAGGGCCTGTTCCTCGAGCACGCCGAGGTGTTCGGCAACCGCTATGGCACCTCGCGCAGCGCCGTGGAGCCACTGCTCGCCGCTGGGCGCGACGTGCTGCTGGAGATCGACTGGCAAGGTGCGCGCCAGGTGCGCCAGGCGCTGCCGGAAGCGGTCGGCATCTTCATCCTGCCCCCCTCGCGCGCGGAACTGGAGCGGCGCCTGCGCACGCGTGCATCCGACAATGCCGCGGCAATCACGCGGCGCCTCGCCGAATCACGCAGTGAAGTGGTCCATGCGCATGAATTCGACTACCTGATCGTCAACGACCAGTTCGCCGATGCGCTGGCCGACCTGCTGGCCATCGTGAGTTGCCGGCGCCTGCGCAGCACGGCGCAACTGGTGCGCCATGCCGCCCTGCTCGAAGACCTGCTGGCCGGCACCTGATCGGCTGGCGGTGCGCCCACGCGATCAGCTAAGGTTAGCCGTCCCGCGGTGCCGGCCGGCGCCCGCACGGAATCAGCGCGTGCCCGAACTGCTTGCCACCCCACCCGCCGCGGCCATCGACCACCATGTCGAGGTGCGCGGCCTGGCCACCGTGCTGGGTGGCAAGACCATCTTTGATGGCGTGGACATCGACATCCCGCGTGGACAGGTGACCGCCATCATGGGTCCCAGCGGCTGTGGCAAGACCACCCTGCTGCGCCACCTGACGGGCCAGCGCCGACCGGATGCCGGCAGCATCCGCGTGGACGGCCACGAGGTGCCGCGCCTGTCACGCCAGGCCCTGTTCGAGCTGCGCGAGAAGATCGGCTACCTGTTCCAGAACTCGGCCCTGCTCACCGATTTCAGCGTGTTCGAGAACGTGGCCTTCCCCTTGCGCCAGCACCTGCGGCTGCCGGAAGCACTGGTGCGCAACATCGTGCTCACCAAGCTGCAGGCGGTGGGGTTGCGCGGCGCGGCGGCGCTGATGCCCGATGAACTCTCCGGCGGCATGGCGCGGCGCGTGGCGCTGGCGCGTGCGATCATCCGTGATCCGGCGCTGATCCTTTACGACGAACCCTTCGTCGGCCTCGATCCGGTCGCGCTCAACCAGATCGTCAAGCTCATCCGCACCCTGAAGAACACCCTGGGCCTGACCAGCATCCTGGTCGCACATGAGTTTTCCGCCGTGTCGCGGGTGGCCGACCACGTGTACCTGCTCGCCGGCGGCAAGATCGTGGCGCATGGCACCCCGGCGGAACTGGCGCGCGGCGATTCGCCCTGGACGCGACAATTCTTCGGTGGCGAGGCCGATGGGCCGGTGCCGTTCCACTACCCGGCGCGCGATTACGCCGCCGATCTGGGCTTTCCCGTGGCGGGGCGCCCATGAGCGGCGCACGCAGATCCTCCGTGGCCGGCGATGCCCTGGCGCAGATCGGCGCCTGCGGGCTGTTCCTGCTGCAGATCCTCGCCGCAGTGCCGGGCAGCCTGCGCCATTTCCGCGAGACGGTGCGCCAGGTCTGGTTCGTCGGCGCCATGAGCCTGGTCATCATCATGACCTGCGGGCTGTTCGTCGGCATGGTGCTCGGCCTGCAGCTCTACTACGTGCTGTCGATCTTCGGCGGCACCGCGGCGCTGGGTACGGTGGTGTCGCTGTCGCTGTACCGCGAACTCGGCCCGGTAGTGACGGCCTTGCTGTTCGCCGGGCGCGCCGGTACCTCGATGACGGCCGAGATCGGCCTGATGCGGGCGACCGACCAGCTCTCGGCAATGGAAATGATGGCGGTCGATCCGCTGGCCTACGTGGTCGCGCCGCGCTTCCTCGCCGGCCTGGTCGCACTGCCGCTGCTGACCTGCGTCTTCAACGCACTCGGCATCTTCGGTGCGCACCTGGTCGGGGTGTCCTGGCTTGGCCTGGACAACGGCATGTTCTGGTCCAACATGACCGCCAGCGTGGATGTCTGGAAGGACGTGATCAACGGCGTGTGGAAGAGCGTCGCCTTCGGCGGCGTGGTCGCGCTGATCGCCGTGTTCCAGGGCTACACCGCGCCGCCGACCAGCGAAGGGGTGGCCTACGCCACCACGCGCACGGTGGTTTCCTCGTCCATCGTGGTGCTGGCGCTGGACTTCGTGATGACGGCGTTCCTGATGTGACGTGAGCGCCCACCAGGCCAGGACAGCGATGGCATTGGTTCTTGTGGCTTTTTCGGTATCGATTCCATGACCCAGCAACGACGTTCCTACCAGATCGGCACCGGCCTGTTCATCGTGCTCGGCTTCGCCGCCCTCGGCTACCTGGCCACGCAGACGACCTCGGTGGCCAACTTCAGCCAGGGGCCGAGCTACACGCTCGAGGCCAGCTTTACCAACATCGGGCAGCTCAAGCTGCGCGCACCGGTGAAGCTGGCGGGCGTGCGCATCGGCTCGGTCGAGTCCATCAGTCTCGATCCGAGCCACCTCGATGCCGTGGTGCGCCTGGCCATCGACCAGCGCTATGACGAGATCCCGGACGATTCGTCGGCTTCGATATTCACCAGTGGTTTACTGGGTGACCAGTACGTTGGCATCCAGCCGGGCGGTTCACCCGACATGTTCAAGGACGGCGACCAGTTCGTGCTGACCCAGTCGTCGATGCAACTGGAAGACCTGATCGGCAAGTTCCTGGTCAGTGGCTCGCCCCCCAAACCCGCCGACGCAGCGCCGCCGGCCGCCGAAGAAAAACACTGAGGTTCATCCATGCAGCGCATCCTTGTCCTGGCGTTCGGTTTGTTGTGCGGCGCGCTCGCGCCGTTCGCCACGCACGCCGCCCCCGCCAGTCCAGAGCAGATCGTGCAGGGCATCGCCAACGACCTTGGCGAAGCCGTCGACGGCCACAAGGCCGAGCTCAAGCAGGATCGCAAGAAGCTGATCCAGGTCATCGATGACATCTTCCTGCCGCATTTCGACATCGATTACGCGTCGATCCTGGTGCTCGGCCAGTACGCCCGCACTTCAACACCCGCCCAGCGCGTGCGCTTCGCGCGGGCGTTCTACGATTCGCTGGTGAACCGCTACGCCGAGGGCCTGCTCAACTACACCCGTGGCAGCGTGCGCGTGCTGCCCATGCAGGGTGACCTCAACGACAAGCGCACCATCGTCCGCACCCAGGTGGTGCTCGACGACGGCAAGACCATCGCCGTCGATTACGCCTTCCGCAAGGAACGCAGCGGCGAATGGAAGGCCTACGACGTCATCATCGAGGGCATTTCCTACATCACCAACTTCCGCAACCAGGTCGGCGAGGAGATTCGCAAGACCAGCCTCGATGCACTCATCACGCGCCTGGAGAACAATGGCCAGGACGCGCTGGACTCGCTGGAGCAGGGCGGCAAGTGACCGCCGCGCTCGCCATCGAGCGATTGGCCGACGGCCGGGCGCGCCTGCGTGGCCGGCTGGGTTTCGGTGAGGTGGCCGCGGTGCTGCCACGCGGCGCCGAGCTGATCGCGGGACGTGGCACGGACGGGCTTGAACTGGACGTGGCGGGGTTGCAGGGCATCGACAGCGCGACCCTGGCGCTGCTCCTGGCCTGGGCCGCCGAGGCGGCCCAGGCAGGCACCCGGCTGCGCCTCGCGCAGGCGCCCGACGGGCTCAGGGCATTGGCACAGCTGTGCGACGCCGGGCCCCTGCTGGGCCTGGCCTGAAGGGCGTTGCCGCCCGGCGCGCCCTCACGGCTTGGGTGGCTGGTCGTGCTTGCCGCGTTCGTAGGCGCGCTGCTCTTCCAGCAACTGGTCGATGTCCTCGATATCGTTGCCCTGCAGCTGCAGCTGTTCGATCAGCTCGACCGGCGGGTTGCCGTTGTAGATCTCGTACAGGCGCCGCTGCCGGTAGGCATCGCGATAGAAGATGTAGGGATCGTACACGCCCTGCATCAGGCTCTCGGCGTCGATGCCACGCGAGCGCAGCGTGATCAGGTAGATGAAGTTCGGCAGATACTCGGCCTTGAAGGCGAGGTCGTGCTCGCGCTGGTACCAGCCCAGTGGATCGAAGTAGTTGTCGACCGGCAGGCGCCAGACGTCGCGCGCGGTGGTCGGGCCGACCAGCGGCAGCACCAGGTAGGGGCCTTCCGGAACGCCCCAGCGCGCCAGCGTCACGCCGAAGTCGGTCACTTCGCCCGGCAGGTTCATCTTGCTGGCCGGGTCGAACAGGCCGACTAAGCCGGCCGTGGAGTTGACCACGAAGCGTGCCGTGTTGTGCGCGGCGGCGGCCGGCCGGCCCTGCAGCACGTCGTTGATGATCGAAATCGGCAGCTTGATGTTGGCGAAGAAGTTGTCCACCACGCGACGCATGTTGGGCGTGGTGACCTTGCGATAGGTGACCGCCAGCGGCCGGATGACCGCCTTGTCCGCGGCATCGTTGAAGACGTACATCTTGCGGTTGAAGCCTTCCCAGGGGTCATCGGTGCGCGGTTGGGCGATCGTGCAACCTGCGAGCACGATGAGGCAAAGCGCGATGCAGGCTGCGCGGATCGGATGGGCGGGTGCCGGACGCATGCACGTTTCCTTGAAGTGCGGGCCACGCCCTTGGGGCGCGGGACGAACGCGAAAGTTGCAAGCCTACGCGAAAGTCGCGTGGCTGCGCACGTCGGGTGCACAAGGCGCCGCAGCATCGCACATTGCATTGCACAAAACCGCCGCATTACAATGATCGGCCGCCAAGGCCGTGATCGGCCTGTGGTTTTGCTAATACGGAGAGTCCGATGGCGCGTATCACCGTGG
Organism: Dokdonella sp.; assembly: GCA_023228465.1. GTDB lineage: Bacteria > Pseudomonadota > Gammaproteobacteria > Xanthomonadales > Rhodanobacteraceae > Dokdonella_A. The sequence goes on from JALOBC010000005.1 coordinate 104,480, forward strand.
AAGACTGCCTGCGCGTGGTCGACAACCGCTTCGAACTGGTGCTGATGGGCACCAAGCGTGCACGACAGATCGCCAAGGGCGCGACGCCGGTGGTCGATGACGAGAACGACAAGCCCACCGTGCTGGCCTTGCGCGAGATCGCCGCGCGCAAGATCGACCAGGCCATGATCGACGAGATCGACCGCCAGGAACGCGAGCGTGCCGAGCGCGAGGCCCTGGAATGGGCAGCCGCCGAAGTGGACGACGATCTCGGCAAGGGTGGCGACGAATGATGCCGTGCCGGTCACGCCAACCCTGTCGGCGCGGCCATCACGGAGCGGCCTGAAGGGTCGCCCCGCGCGGTGTCTCCGTCCGTGTCATCGCGGTCGGCACGCCAGCCGGCGAACCGGCGCGTACCGGCTGACGTGCGCGCGCTGGAACAGCAGCTTTCCACCTATCTTTCGGCACGCCAGGTCGCGCGCGTGCGCAAGGCCTACCTCGCCGGTGCGCATGCGCACGCCGGCCAGACCCGCAGGAGCGGCGAGCCCTACATCACCCATCCGGTGGCCGTCGCGCGCATCCTGGCCGAGCTTGGCATGGACGCCGAGACCATCATCGCGGCGATCCTGCACGACACGCTGGAGGACACCGAGCTCAGCGCCGATGAGATCGGCGCACAGTTCGGCAGCACCGTGGTGGAACTGGTCGATGGAGTCACCAAGCTCGACAAGGTGCGCTTCCGCAGCCGCCAGGAGGCCGCCGCCGAGAGCTTCCGCAAGATGCTGCTGGCGATGGCGCGCGATCTGCGCGTCATCCTGATCAAGCTGGCCGACCGCCTGCACAACATGCGCACCCTGGCTTCGATGGAGCCTGAGGCACGCCGGCGCATCGCGCGCGAGACGCTGGACATCTACGCGCCGATCGCCCAGCGCCTGGGCATGAACAGCTTCCGCCTGGAGCTGGAAGACCTCGGTTTCCGCATGCGCTACCCCGATCGGCACCGCATCATCGCCGAGCGCATCCGCACCGTGCTCGGCAACCGGCGCGAGGCGATGCAGCGCATCGAGGAGGCACTGAATGCCAAGCTGGATGCCGAACAGATCCAACACCGGCTGGCCAGCCGCATCAAGTCGCCCTACAGCATCTATACCAAGATGCGCACGGACAACAAGTCCTTCGCCCAGGTCATGGATGTCTATGGCTTCCGCGTCGTGGTCAACGACGTGCGCGACTGCTATCACGCGCTGGGCGCCGTGCATGCACTCTACAAGCCCGTGGACGGGCGCTTCCGCGACTTCATCGCCATTCCCAAGGCGAACGGCTACCAGTCCCTGCACACGGTGCTGTTCGGCCCCTTCGGGGCTCCGATCGAGATCCAGATCCGCACCGAGGACATGGACGGCGTGGCCGAGCGCGGTGTGGCCGCGCACTGGGTGTACAAGACCGATGCCGCACCCGCCAACAGTGCGCAGTCGCGTGCCCGCGAGTGGGTATCCGGCCTGGTGGATCGCGAGACCGGCACGCCTTCGTCGCTGGAGTTCATCGAGAACGTCAAGGTCGACCTGTTCCCCGACGAGGTGTACCTGTTCACGCCCCAGGGTGAGATCCTTGCCCTGCCACGCAATGCCACCGCGCTCGATTTTGCCTACGCCGTGCATACCGATATCGGCGGCCACGCGGTCGCCGCGCGTGCCGACAAGAAGCTGATTGCGCTGCGTACGCCGCTGACCAGCGGCCAGACCATCGAGATCATCACCGCGCCTTCGGCAGCGCCGAGCCCGCAGTGGCTGGACTGGGTGGTTTCCAGCCGTGCGCGCACCGCCATCCGCCACCATCTCAAACGCCTGCAGCACGAGGATGCGGTGGATTTCGGCCACCGCATGCTCGATCGCGCACTCGACGAAGCCGGCTCCTCGCTCGAGGCCATCCCGGCGGGCGTGCTCGCGCGCTACCTGGCCGACCAGAAGTTCAAGCGCCTGGAGGAACTCCTGGCCGACATCGCCCTCGGCAATCGCGTCGCCGACAACGTGGCCCGCGCCCTGCTCTTCGCGCGCGGCGAGCATCCGCATGCGACGCGCGTGCGCAGCCACGAGAAGATCCTGATCAGTGGCACCGAGCGCGGCGTACTCAGCTTCGGCAACTGTTGTCATCCGCTGCCGGGCGACGAGATCATGGGCTACCTTTCCGCCGGCAAGGGCATCGTCGTGCACCGCGTCGAGTGCCCCAACGTGCCGGAGCTGCGCAAGCTGCCGGAGCGCTGCGTGGAGATCGCCTGGGCGCCGGAAGTGCAGGGCGACTACCGCGTGGAACTGCGCATCGAGGTGGCCAACAAGCCCGGCGTGCTGGCCCAGGTGGCGGCCGCCGTGGCCGATGTCGGCTCCAACATCGAGAATGTGGAATACAAGGAGCGCGACGTGATGACCGCGACCATCCTGTTCACCATCGAAGTCCGCGATCGCAAGCACCTGGCCGATGTGATGCGCGGCGTGCGCCGGCTGCAGGTGGTGACCGCGGTGCGGCGCTATCCCGTCTAGGCAGAGCGGGGCCGTGGCCATCGGGCGCGCTGGCGCCGCTTGCCGGTCCGTTTCGCGCGTCGCGTCCTGCATTGACATTCCCCCGGCGAGCTCCGAGAGTGCCGGCACCCTGCACCGGAGATACGCCATGAGCCGCAACGTCATCCATTCGGATCGTGCACCCCGTGCGATCGGCCCCTACTCGCAGGCGGTGCGTGCCGGCGAGACGCTGTACCTGTCCGGCCAGACGCCGCTCGATCCGGCTACCGGCAAGCTCGTCGAAGGCGATGTCGGCGCCCAGGCGCGCCAGGCATTTGCCAACCTGTCCGCCGTGCTGGAGGCCGCCGGTGCGTCGTTCCGGGACGTGGTACGCGTGGGCATCTACCTGACCGATCTCGCCAACTTCGCCGCCGTCAACGAGGTGATGAAGGAGTTCTGCCAGGAACCCTATCCCGCGCGCTCGACCATTGGCGTCGCCGCGCTCCCCCTCGGCGCGCAGGTGGAGATCGACCTGATCGCCGTACCCGGCGCCTGATCGGCGTTCCATGGGCAGCCGGGGGCAGGATCCGGCGCCGTCCGCGCCGCGGCGGGCCAGGGTGGACCGCCCCGGCGATCGCAGCGTGGCTGGCAGTGGGACCGGTGCGACGCCGCTGGCCACGCTGCCCGGCGTGGGCCCCGCGCTGGCGACAGCGCTCGAGCGGCTGGGCCTGGTGACCGTGCAGGATCTGTGGTTCCACCTGCCGCTGCGTTACGAGGATCGCACGCGCCTCACGCCCATCACGTCGCTGCGCGGCGGCCAGACCGCCCAGGTGGAAGGCGTGGTGCAGGCTGTCGAACGCAGCTTTCGCGGACGCCAGCAACTGCGCGTGGCGCTGACCGATGGCTCGGGCGGCACGCTGGTTCTGCGCTTCTTCCATTTCAACCGCGCCCAGGTGCAGCAGTTCGTGGCCGGCACGCGACTGCGCTGCTTCGGCGAAGTGCGCCAGGGATATGCCGGACCGGAGATCGTCCACCCGCAATACCAGCGCCTGGCAGCGGATGCCGAGGTGGCGCTCGAAGGGACCCTGACCCCGGTCTATCCCACCACCCAGGGCCTCGGCCAGAAGCGTCTGGCCGGCATCGTCGGCCAGGCGCTGGCGCTGCTGCCGGACGATGCGACGCTGGAGCTGGTGCCCGCCGCGCTGCGCGCCCCGCTGCGCCTGTCTTCGCTGCGCGAGGCCCTGCTTGCCGTACACCGTCCCCCGCCGGGTGCCGACCTCGCCAGGCTGGGCCTGGGCACCCATCCGGCCCAGCACCGGCTCGCCTTCGAGGAGCTGCTGGCCCATCACCTGGGCCTGCGCAGCCTGCGCCAGCGGGTGCGCCGCCAGCCCGCCCCGCCCCTGCGTGGGGATGGCCACCTGCGCGCTGCCCTGCTGGCGCGCCTGTCCTTCGCCCTTACCGGCGCCCAGCAGCGGGTTGCGGCCGAACTCGCGCACGATCTCGCCCAGGCCAGGCCGATGCTGCGCCTGGTGCAGGGTGATGTCGGTTCCGGCAAGACGGTGGTGGCCGCGCTGGCCGCCCTGGCGGCGATCGAATCGGGTTGGCAGGTGGCCGTGGTGGCGCCGACCGAGCTGCTTGCCGAGCAGCACTGGCACAACTTCCAGGCCTGGCTGCAGCCCTTGGGTATCGACCCGGTCTGGCTGTCGGGCAAGGTCAAGGGTGCGAGCCGCAACGCCGCGCTGGCTGCCGTCGCCGCGGGCGCGCCCATCACCATCGGCACCCACGCGCTGATCCAGGAAGGCGTGGATTTCGCGCGCCTGGGCCTGGTCATCATCGACGAGCAGCATCGCTTCGGCGTGCACCAGCGCCTGGCGCTGAGCGAAAAGGGCCGTCTTGCCGGCAACGTGCCACACCAGCTGGTGCTGACCGCCACGCCGATTCCGCGCACCCTGGCGATGACCGCCTATGCCGATCTGGATGTCTCGGTGATCGACGAGTTGCCACCCGGGCGTACGCCGGTGCAGACGGTCGCCATCTCCGATGCACGCCGCGGCGAGGTGATCGAGCGCATTCGCCTGGCCTGCGCCGAGGGGCGCCAGGCCTACTGGGTCTGCACCCTCATCGAGGAATCCGAGCAGTTGGAGGCGCAGGCCGCCGAGGCGGCCTTCGCCGAACTCCGCGCAGCACTCCCGGAGCTGGGCATCGGCCTGGTGCATGGGCGTCTGAAGCCACGCGACAAGCAGGCCGCGATGGATGCCTTCAAGGCGGGCAGCATCCGCCTGCTGGTGGCGACCACGGTGATCGAAGTCGGCGTGGACGTGCCCAACGCCAGCCTGATGGTGATCGAGAATGCCGAACGCCTGGGCCTGGCCCAGCTCCACCAGCTGCGCGGGCGCGTCGGACGTGGCAGCGCAGCATCGAGCTGCGTGTTGCTCTACCGCCCGCCGCTGGCGGCCACGGCGCGCGCGCGCCTGGCGGTGATGCGCGAAACCAGCGACGGCTTTCGCATCGCCCAGAAGGACCTGGAGTTGCGTGGTCCTGGCGAGGTGCTTGGTACGCGCCAGACCGGCCAGCTCGCGTTCCGCGTGGCCGACCTGACCCGCGATGCCGCCCTGTTGCCGGCCGTGCAAGAGGTGGCCACGCACATGCTGCGCGCGCATCCGGGCGAGGCCCGCCAGTTGATGGCGCGCTGGATCGGCACGGCGGTGCGCTACGCGGAAGCCTGACTGGCGCCGCCTGGGCCTGGCCTTGCCTGCCGGCAGGGGCGTGGCTACAATGCCGCTCTTTTATCGCCGCAAGCCGGGCCGCCCGCCATGAAAGCCGACATCCATCCCAACTACCATCCGGTCGTGTTCCAGGACCTTTCCAGCGACTTTGCCTTCCTGACCCGCTCGACGATGTCCAGCAAGGAAACGATCAAGTGGGAAGACGGCGAGGAATATCCGCTGATCAAGGTGGAAATCTCCAGCCATTCGCACCCCTTCTTCACCGGCAAGCAGAAGATCGTGGACACCGCCGGCCGCGTCGACAAGTTCCGCCGTCGCTACGCGAAGTGAGGCCGGCCGGCGCCCGTCGCAGGCGGCGCACCGGCCCCAGCCGGGCCACTCGATAATTGCTGCCATGCGCAAACGCCGGCCACGGGCCGGCGTTTGCGTTCGCGTTCACCATTGCAAGGTCTTGTCAAGGCCATACGCGGCAGCATGTTGCTGTGCAATAATTGGTCATTGATCGCCGCTGGCGTGCACCTCCGCCGAACCCCTCCCAGCCGTTCGCGATGCCGCGGCCCGCAGCAAGGAGTCCCTCGTGTCCGAAAAGTCCGTCCAGATCATCGATTCCGCCTCGAACAAGAGCGCCACCCTGCCGGTCATCACCGGAACCTTGGGCGATCCGGCCATCGACATTGCCCACCTGCATGCCCAGACCGGCACCTACACGTTCGATCCCGGCTTCGCTGCGACTGCGGCCACGCGCAGTTCCGTGACCTTCATCGATGGCGACAAGGGCGTGCTGCTCTACCGCGGCTATCCGATCGAGCAGCTGGCCCGGCAGTCGAGTTTCCTCGAGGTCGCCTACCTGCTCATCAACGGCGAACTCCCCAGCGCGGCCGAGTTCTCGGCCTTCGAACACAAGATCACGCATCACACGATGATGCATGAGTCGCTCAAGAACTTCCTGCACGGCTTCCATCACGATGCGCACCCGATGGCCATGCTGTGCGCCTCGATCGCCTCGCTGTCGGCCTTCTACCACGACACGCTGGATCTTTCCGATCCCGAGCAGCGCCACCTGGCGGCGATTCGCCTGATCGCCAAGATGCCGACCATCGCGGCGGCGGCCTATCGCTATTCGATCGGCTGGCCGGTGCGCTACCCGCGCAACAACCTGGAATACGTCACCCGCTTCCTGCACATGATGTTCGAAGTGCCGAGCGAGCCGCTCGATCTCAATCCGGTGGTGGCCAAGGCGCTGGATCTGCTCTTCATCCTGCACGCCGACCACGAACAGAACGCCTCCACCTCGACCGTGCGCCTGGTCGGCTCGACCGGGGCCAATCCCTACGCCTGCGTGGCCGCGGGCATTGCCGCCCTGTGGGGTCCCGCGCATGGCGGCGCCAACGAGGCCGTGCTCAGGATGCTGGGCGAGATCGGTGATGCGAAGCACGTGGGCAAGGCGGTCGAACGGGCCAAGGACAAGGACTCCGGCTTCCGCCTGATGGGCTTTGGTCACCGCGTGTACAAGAACTTCGACCCGCGCGCGACCATCATCCGTGACATGTGCCACAAGGTGCTCGATGACCTGCATGTCAGCGATCCGTTGCTGGACGTGGCGATGGAACTGGAACAGGCGGCGCTCAAGGACGACTACTTCGTCGAGCGCAAGCTGTATCCGAACGTCGATTTCTACTCGGGCATCATCTACAAGGCACTCAAGATCCCGACCGAGCTGTTCACCGTCATGTTCGCCATCGCCCGTACCGCCGGTTGGGTCGCGCACTGGCTGGAACAGCACGTGGATCCGGATACGCGCATCGGGCGTCCGCGCCAGGTCTATTGCGGTCCCGTCCAGCGCGACTACGTGCCGCGCGCGCGCCGCTGAGGCGCCTCGCGGTCGCGGCAGGTTGCACCGGCAATCGTGAACTGCCACGGGCGCCCCATGCGGGCGCCCGCTCGTTTCCGCTCGTCCGGTTGACGGGTGCGGTGCGCTGCAGGCGCGAGCCGTCGCCGGCGCGTCACGCCGGATGAGGAGCCGTGGCTCTCAGGCGCGATCCTCGTGCTTGCGCAGCCACAGCTCCAGCACCAGCAGCTGCCAGATTTCCTCGGCATGGTCCCAACTGCCGCGCATGTGTTCGGCCAGCAGCGTCTCCAGGAAGGCGGTCTGGAACACGCCGCGTTCTGCGCTACGCGCGTCGAACAGGATGTCGCGCACCATCTGCTGGAAGTCGGCGTCGCGACGCAGCCACACGGCAATCGGCAAGCCGAAGCCGTGCTTCTTCTTGTTCAGTATCTCCTGCGGCAGGAGACTGGCCGTGGCCAGTTTGAACAGGTGGCGCTTGTTGAGGCCCCGGACCTTGCAGCGGGTGGCCAGGCGGCCGGTGAAATCGACCAGGTCCGGATCCAGGTAGGGAAAGCGGGTCGTGATGGCTTGCGCCCGGCAGGCGCCTTCGACCTTGACCAGGTCGTTCTGCGCGATCGCCATGTACAGGTCCAGGCGCATGATGCGGTGCAGCGTGCTGGCCGGGCTGCCGAGCGCGTACACCTCGCGCATGAAGGCCAGCGAAGCGTCGCGTTCGACGCGCGCGCGCAATTCCGGCTGCAGGAGCCGGGCGTAGTATTCCGAGCCGAAACCGTGGTCGCTGTAGAAGCGGTCGGGATTGGGCAGCGAGGCGCGTTCGGTGAAGTTGTGCATGCGTTGCAGCAGGTGCAGCGGGCTGCGACCGGCCAGACCGCCCAGCGCCCGCCCCAGGCCGCGCAGCGGTCTGGGCAGGCGGTAGAACGCTTCCATCACGCGGTCCTTGGCGTAGCGCTCGTTGCCGCCGAAGATCTCGTCGCCACCATCCCCGGCCACCAGCACCCTGATGCCGTGTTCGGCGGCGAGTTCGGCGCAGGCCATCGACGGGATGGCCGAGGAGTTGCCGAAGGGCTGGTCGTAGGCATCGACCACCTTGCCCACCAGGGCGACAGCCTGACCGCTGTCCACGCGGGCGGAATACGCCTCGGTGCGGCAGGCTTCGGCCACCGTCCGGGCAAAGCCGAGTTCGTCGTAGCCTTCCTCGGCGAAGCCGATGGAGAAGGTGCGCACCTGCGTGTCCGGTTGCTGGCGCGCGAGGATGGAGACGATGCTGGAACTGTCGGTACCACCGGAAAGAAAGCAGCCCCAGTCCGTCGCTCCGGGTGGCCGCCAGGCCTCGACGCTGGCGACCATCCGTTCGCGTAGCGTAGCGGCCAACTCGGCGTCGCTGCCGTCCAGGTCTTCGGGGTATTCGGCAATGAAGTAACGATCCTGGCGCGCCTGCAGGGCAGCATCCCAGCGCAGGCGGGTGCCTGGCGACAGGCGGCGGACGTCGTCGTAGATGGTGTAGGGCGCGGGAATGCAGGAGAAGTTGAGGTAATGGTAGATCGCGGTCGGATCGGTGCGCCGTGCGCACAGGCCACTCGCGGCGATGAGGCGCAGGTCCGTCGCCAGCAGCAGGGTGTCGCCGCGCTGGCACACGTACAGCGACAGGGTTGAAAAATGGTCGGTACAGGCAGCGATGCGCCGTTCGCCCGGGCGCCACAACACCTGGGCGAAGCGCCCGCGCCAGTGGCGCTGGGGGGGCACCTGGGCATCCAGCGCGCCGGCGCCGGCGGCGAGCTCGCCTTCGATCAGGTCGGCAAGCGCGATCCAGCGCGTGCCATCGGGCGTACGCCCCTGCTGCACGGCACCTTGCGCAGCGATGGCGAGGTCGCCCTCCACGCTCACCTCGTGCCCGCGTGCGCTTGACACGCAGGCACGCGCGCCGGGGCCGAAGGCCAGCAGGAACGATCCCGCCGTTGCCGGCGTGGATTGCGGCGCTGGGCGGGGGGGCACGGCGGGTTCCTGCATGTCGGACGTCAAGGCGATCCTCGTTGGGTTGCGCGGGCGGCCACCGTGCGCACTCTGGTTCGAGTGGCCGCGCTGGCCGGCGCGCGGTGGCGATACGCAGTGTCATCCCGGCGCCGGCAGTGTACGCCGGCCGAGCCCGGCGACGCGCACGCGCGCTGCGCGCAGCCGTGCCGCGTGGGCGTGACGCCGCCGGTCAGCTGGTCGCGCCGCCTGCGCCGCGGGCCTGCCAGGCAAGATACCAGTCGACGAAGCGACGCACACCTTCCTCCACCGGCGTGGCGGGTGCATAGCCGGTGTCGTGCGCCAGTTCGGCCACGTCGGCGCAGGTGTCGGGTACGTCGCCCGGCTGCAGGGGCAGCAGGATCTTCTCGGCCTTGCGCCCCAGGCAGTGTTCGATCACCTCGATGTAGCGCGCCAATTCCACCGGCTGGCTGTTGCCGATGTTGTACACCCGGTAGGGCGCCGAGGAGACGGCCGGGTTGGGGTGCAGCGGATCGAACGCCGGGTCGGGTGTGGCCACGCGGTCGAGGGTGTGTACCACGCCCTCGACGATGTCGTCGATGTAGGTGAAGTCGCGCGTGTGGTGACCGTGGTTGAACACCTCGATCGGCTCCCCGGCGAGGATCTTGCGGGTGAACAGGAACAGCGCCATGTCCGGGCGGCCCCATGGGCCATAGACGGTAAAGAAGCGCAGGCCCGTCGTTGGCAGGCCATAGAGATGGCTGTAGGTATGTGCCATCAGCTCGTTGGCCTTCTTGGTCGCCGCGTACAGGCTGACCGGGTGATCCACTGCGTCCTGCACCGAGAAGGGCAGCTTGCGATTGGCGCCGTACACGGAGCTGGACGAGGCGTAAACCAGGTGCCGCACGCCGCCGTGGCGACAGGCTTCGAGCACATTGATGAAGCCGACCAGGTTGCTCTCCACATAGGCATGTGGATTTTCGATCGAGTAGCGCACGCCGGCCTGTGCGGCCAGGTTCACGACCCGCTCGGGACGGAACTCGGCGAATGCGCGCTCCAGCGCCGGGCGATCCTCCAGTGCCGCGCGCACGCAGCCGAAGCCGGGCTTGTCCAGCAGCCGCGCCAGGCGCGCTTCCTTGAGTGCCGGATCGTAGTAGTCGTTGACGTTGTCGTAGCCGAGCACCTCGTCGCCGCGGGCGATCAGGCGCTGGCTCAGGGCGGCGCCAATGAATCCGGCCGCGCCGGTGACCAGTACGCGCATGCGTTGCTCCTGCGTTGAAGGGCGCGTCGCCGCGGACGCGTCTTGCAGTCTAGCGCGGATGGCCCGGCAGTTCGTGACCAAAGGCGCGCTGAATGCCCCGGCGCGGCCGGTGTGCCGGAGGGTGACGTGGCCATTACAGTAAGGCCAAGCCGAGGGAGCCGATGAAGGTCTGCGTGAACCTGCCGCGCGTGGCAATTGCCGATCACGCTCCGCCGCCGCGTCGGGGCCGGAGGTGGCTGGCTGCGGGGCTGCTCGCCGGCCTGGCCGGCGCGGCGCCGGCAGCAGCGCCGCACATGGCCGGCGTGCCGACGCTGGGCGCACACACCCTGCTGTGGCAGCCCGAGGGGAACGGCGTGAATCCCGCCGTGACCGCGCCGCTCACGACGGACGCGCAAGGCAGTTCGTTCCTGGTGTTCGAGGCCGGCTATCGCAGCAACACCCGGCCCCCCGTGGACAGCAAGGCCAATACCTGGACGCGCGTGGGCCAGCCGGTGGTATTTGATGGTTATGCTGGCCGCTTCGACGTCAAGGCCTGGGTGGCCCTGGATGGCCGCGGTGGCGCCGACCACACGGTGACGCTGGACAAGACCGGCCCGGCGGACGGCGAAATTTCCCTGCCCTTCATCGAGATCCGCAATGCCGGCGTGCTGCAGGACGTGGCACAGAACTATCCGACCTTCGCCCCGTCCCTGCTGCAGACCCTGGGCCATGCCCTGTGGCCGTTCGGCGAAGCGCCCGCCGCCGGTGGGCGCGAACACGGCACGCGCCACCTCGGCGATCCCTTCCACGTTCAGCAGACCAGCGCCAGCGTGACCACGACCGGCCCGGCCACGCTGATCGCGCTGTGGTTCGGCGATGCCTATGTGCTGGACATGACGGCCGTGCCGGGCAACGGCTTCACCGTCATCGACGGCCTCCTGCACCTGCCCCCGGAAAGCGCCGTGCAGTGCGCGGTCGCCTACCGCAACGTGAGCGAGGCCGGCACCTATCATGTCACCTGGACGCAGTCGCCCAACCAGGGCGCGGTGCTGTGGCTGCTGGCATTCCAGTCCGCCGCGCCCGCGCATTGACCCCGCGCCGGATGGGGGGCGTGGCCGGTCGCGGTTGGCAGGCCGCGGCGCAGTGCGCAGCCGCCCTGCCTTCAGCGCCGCTCGCCCGCTCGGTCCGCCGCACGGCGCGTCGCCACGTGCAGCGGTCGCAGCGGGGAGCTGTACCAGTCGCTGACCCGGCCATTCTCGAACTCGACCCAGGAAGTACCGTACTCCCAGCGCCATTCGTTCGACGCGCTGGGGGGGCCCTCGCGCGCGCGCACCTGCTGCTTGCTCATGCCCAGGTCGAGCTGCCTCGCGCCGCGGTCGCCATCAACCCAGGCGTCCTGCACTGGTGGATCGGCGTGGCTGTCAAGCTGTTCGCTGCCTGGCAGGAGTGCCCAGGCCAGCGCGGTGAGGATGGCCAGTCCCAGCAGGGCACGGCGCGGACGCACCACCCCGGCGGGCGTGGCCGGGTCGGCGCGCCGCTCGCCCCGCAGCGGTGCCGGCATGGTGCGCACGGCCGCGTGTTGCGCGGCTCCGGGGAGTCGCCCATGGCGGCGCGCGAAGGCCATGGCTGCCGCGTAGGTGGCGGTCAGTTCCTGCAATTCAGTGGCGACATGCGCGTTCGACCCGCGCACCTGCCGGTCCGGGTGCAACTCGGCCACGCGCCGGCGATAGGCGTGCTTGAGCTCGGCTATCGAACAGTCAGCTTCCAGCTGCAACTGCTGATAGAGGGCGAGGAAGTCCGTGTTCGTCGTCATGCCGTCCCCACGTCGCATGGATGGAATCCAGGCACCCTCCCCGGATGCCGATGTGCCGGTGCCTCGCGCCGATCACTGCGGAAACCGCCTGCCAAGCCAGTCACCCACGAGCTCGATCAGGCGTTGGCGCTGGCGCGTGTCGTAGTAGGTGTGGTCGCATTCCGGCCAATGCTCGAAGGCGACGGCCGGGTTGCGCACGCCGCGCCCATAGGTCGCGCGCAGCTGGCGTGGATGCAGGAAATAGGTGGCCCCACCGGTGAACAGGAACAGGCATTGCACGTCGCGCGCGAGCAGCTGTTGGAACTGCCCTCGCTCGCTGCCGGGCGCCGGCCAGTCGCGCAGGATTTCGCTTTCGATCACGTCGGCGGGTGCCAGCTGATGGCGCAGCGCGGCCCACCAGGCGCCTGGTGGCTTGCGCAGCAGTCGCTGCCAGCGCGCCAGGCGGAACCAGATTCCCTTGCGCGCCAGGCCATCGAGCAGGAACAGGCCGGCCACGCGCTCATCGGCCAGGGCGCCCTGCCAGCTCGCGTCGGCGGCGGCACAGATCCCGCCCAGCACGATGCGCGCGCAGCCGGTGCGTGCCTGCACCCGGTCGAGCACCCCGGCGAGCACCTCGGCGGCTGGCCGATCCGCATCGGCCAGGGCATCGCCGATGCCGGGCAGGTCGAAGCGCAGGGCCGGGTAGCCCGCCTGTGCCAGCGCACGGGTCAGCCGCGTGCCGAGCCGGAACGGGCCACTGCGGTGGATCAGCCCGGCGTTGAGCACGGCCACGGCCGTCGAGCGGGGACGCCCCTGTGGGCAGCTGAGCAGCCCGAACGTGCCGCTGCCCAGGTCGAGGATCTCATCCATGACTGACGCTGCCCCAGCCAGGCGCCGGCTCGGCCGACGCCAGGCGTCGGCTGGTGGCGGCGCTGCCGGCGTGCAGCTGGGCGGCGAGTTGGACGCCCAGCTGCTGCAATGGTGCGCGCGGCACGCGGCGCATGGCGATCTGGTCGATCCACGCGTGCAGCGGCGCGGCGAGGTCGATGCGCTGCGTGCGGGCGAACGGGCCCGGGTGGCCGGCGGCGTCGAGCACGAGCATGGGCAGGTCGCCGGCGTCGAGTGCGGCGGGCATGCGCGCGGCCCGCAACTCATCGGGCAAGCTCGGGTTGCAGGCGAATCCCAGTAGCGCCCGGTCGCCTGCGACGCCGGCGGCGTAGCCGTGCAACGCGCGCAGGTGCGCATCGCGCCGCTGCAGGTCAGCCAGGCATTCCGCCCCGCTGGCCGGTGGCTGCCACAACCAAAGTGCATCGCTGCCTGCATGCACGGCGCAGTGCGCAGCCGGGATGGCCCCGCCACGAATGCCCAGCACGGCTACGGGCGCCTTGCCCACCCTTTCGCGCAAGGCGGCCAGCGCACAGGCGGCGTCTGCGTGGGCGCCCGCGAGGGTGAATTCCGCGTCCTCACCGGCGGAATCGCCGGTGCCGTAGTAGTCGAAGCGCAGCACGGTCAGGCCACAGTCGGCCAGCGCATCGGCCAGCAGGGCAAACAGCCGGTAGCTGCGGGCATGCTCATGGAACAGGGGCGGGCAGACCAGCACACCGCCGCCGGACGCTGCCGCGGGCAGGTGCAGCACCGAGAACAGGCGTCGCCCATGTGCAGCCAGCCAGCACGCCCGGGGCGCCGGGGTCATTGCCTGCTCGCCTGTTGCGCCGCCCGGCGTGGGGGGCACCTGGCAGCCGGTGCATGGCATGCGGAGCCCGGGCTGTTGTCCGGGCACCTGCGGCTGGCAGTCGGGGCGGGCGTCACGGGCTCACTCGGCAATGGCGTAGGGCACCCCATCGGACATCGAGCTGCGCCCGGTCAGGCGTCGTTCGAGCTGATGCAGGGTGATGGCAGCGCGCGCGCCGGTGCAGGCGACTTCGTCCAGTACCGGGTGGCGGCCGATGGCCGGCATCTCGACGTGCAGGCCGTGCATGCGCTCGCGCAGGATGTGCAGCAGCGCCCGCCGACGCGTCGCGTCGGTGTTGTAGCTCACGCTCATCGCCACCGAGGGCGTGGCGCCGATCTCCATCATGTGCGGACTCGTCAACGGCATGTACAGGCCCTGGCCCGGGCCGAGCTCGAAGACCTGCGCGCGCGCGCGGTACTCCTCGCGCCATTGCACCAGATCGAGCTGGTGGCTGTCGAGGAAACGTGCCCGCGCACGGTCGCTGACCACTTCCACGTCGTCTGCCTCCCACACGTGTACCGTCTTGCTGCCCTGCAACTGCAGCAGCAGCACGTGGTTGCGGTCGATGTGGAAGGGTGTGACCGCATGTGGCGAAGTCACGAAGATCCAGCCGGCCCGATAGCACATGCCCGGATCCCGGCGGTCGACCTGGGGCTTGATCCCATCCAGCAGTTCATCGACCAGGCCACGGTACAGCGGATCGACCTGGACGTGGCGCAGCAGCATCCAGGCTTTGGCCTCACCGATGCGCTGCAGCGTATCGGCCGCGCTGGCCCGGTTCGGATGGGTATGCGAGAC